>NZ_JARWKU010000001.1:0-904188 GCF_029846435.1 Cobetia sp. 1AS1 | reverse complement strand
CTGGCCTGCTGGGCGGAATCGGCACTGTGTTGCACGGTGGTGGTGATCTCCTCCATCGAGGCCGAGGTTTCCTGCAGGCTGGAGGCGGACTGCTCGGTGCGCGCCGAAAGCTCCTCGTTGCCCTGGGCAATCTCGCCGGCTGCCTGATTGACGGCGCCCGTGGTGCCCCGCACCTGACCGACCACTCGGCTCAGGTCCTCACCGACGCTGTTCATGGCCGCGGTCAGCTTGCCGATCTCATCCTGACGCTGACTGGTGATGCGCTGGGACAGATCGCCCCGCGCCAATGCCTGCGCCAGTGACACCAGCGCATCCAGCGGACGACTGATCAGACGACGCTCGAGGAAGTAGAGAATGCCGGCCACGGCCAGCGCCAACAGCAGTGCCAGCCCGAAGACCTGATTGCGGACCTGCGTGATGCCCGCCGTCACTTCCTGCTTGTCGATCGTGGTCGCCACCACCCAGTCCCACGCCGGATAGTGCTGGAAGCTGGTGATACGGTCACTGTCTTCGCCCGCCAGGCGGTAATCGATCTGACCGCTGTCGGCGGCGAAGAGCGGCGCGAAGGCCGGCTCGCCCTGCGCATTATTGAAGTCCATCAGCGAGCGGCCCTGCCACTGACCCGTCGTCAGCACCTTGCCCTGCTGGCCCGGCGCCGTGCTCGCCACCAGACTGAAGTCCTTCTCATGCAACTGGATATTGGTGATGGTGGCATACAGCTCATCGATCTGCTCGCCGACATCCACCCCGATGAACGAGGCCCCGATGAGGTTGTCATTGAAGTCGGTGATCGGGCGATAGCGCGTCATGTAGTGACGGCCCGCCAGATAGAGCATGCCGGTATAGGGCTGGCCGGCATTCAGCGCATCCTTGACCCCACCACTCAGCGTCAGCCCGAGCAGGCTTGAGCCATCTTCGGTCTTGAGGGTGGTGGCAATGCGCACGAAATCCTCACCATCGCGCACGAAGAAGCTGACAGGCGCACCGGTGCGATTGGCGAAGTCGGCCAGATAACCGGATTGATTGTTGAGCATGAAGCCGGCATTGAGCAGCGCCGGCGCATCGCGCTCGCCGATCGGCAGACGTCGGTCCTCGATCAGCGTGAAGTTGTCAGGAATGGTCGCCAGGAAGGCATTGAGCATGCGCGTCACGCTGGACTGCATGGTGGTATCGAACAGTTCGATGGTGTTGGTGATCTGTTGCTGCTGCTGAGCGAGAGCGCGTTCTGTCTCGCCTTCCACCTGATGCATGCTGGCCGTCGAGAACACCAGGCCCAGCGCCGTGAAGGCCGCCATCATCAACAGCAATACCAGCAAGGCGAGCTTGCTGCCGACACTGGCGCGGGCCAGACGCTTTTTTATTGTCATCACTACGCGATACCCCGATCCATGAGAGAAGTATCACGTCTATCGGCCACCGGACTCAGAACTGTAGCGTTGCTGCTGACGAGTGGATTCTAAAAGTGGCCCTGATGAGTGGGTCCTGACCAGTGGCGCCCTTGGAGCGCCGCTGGTCAGGACGCCCTCATTCATGACTCTCTCAGCCATCGCTCCCTAATCCATTGCTCCTCAGCGTGTCGCCTGCCACCAGTCATCCAGAAGCTGGCGTTCGGCATCGGTCATCTGGGTCATGTTGGCCAGCGGCATGCTCTTGTCGACCACCGTGCGCTGATGGATACGCATGGCCTGACGCTGGATGTCATCCCAGCCATTGAAGGCCACGCCTGCTGCCGGAGCCGTCAAGCCGATCAAGTTCGGCGTATCACTGTGACAGCCGGCGCAGCGTTGCTCGACGATATGGCTGACCTTGTCTCGCAAGGCCTGATTCTCCCCCGGGGCCTCAGTACCAGTTGCACTGCTGGCCGCCACAGATACTGAAGGCGCGCTTGTCTCGGCAGTCGAGGGCGTCGTCTGTGAGCGCGGCGCGCAGAGCAGGATCACGCCAACCAGCGCCAACACTGCCCCTATGGGTACCCACAGGCGCTTGACGCCCTTGTGGTGATCCACCGTGGCGATACGGATCAGACCGCCGGTCACCAGCAACAGCAGGATGACGCCGAGACGATAGTCATTGGCATACAGCAGCGGATAGTGGTTGCTGATCATCATCAGCACCGCAGGCAGCGTGATGAAGGTGTTGTGCACCGAGCGCTGCTTTGCGCGCTGGCCGTGGATCGGGTCCGGCGTTTCCCCACGCTGCGCAGCGGCCAGCAGAGCCTTCTGACCCGGGATGATCACATTGAAGACGTTGCCCGCCATGATGCTGCCCATCAGCGCGCCCATCAGCAGGAAGGCGGCACGCCCCGAGAACAGTTCGGTCGCCACCCACGCCGCCAGCGTCAGCCACACACCGACGGCGACGAACAGCGCCCCGGCATGGCGCTTGAAGGGGCTGCGACACAGCGCCTCGTAGCCCAGCCAGCCACCGACGAGCACGCCCAGAGCGCTGCACACGGCCAGGGTGCCGCTCATCTCGAACACGCGCGGGTCGATCAGGTAGGCATGCGGCTGCAGCAGGTAGATCAGCGTGAACAGCCCCATCCCGGACAACCAGGTGACATAGGCCTCCCACTTGAACCAGTGGATCTCGCTGGGCAGCGTTTCGCTGACCCCATCATGACGAAACAGATGATAGAGACCGCCACCATGCACCGCCCACAGCTCGCCGCCGGGGCGGCCATCCACCGCATGAGTGGCCGGCTTTCGCCGATTGTCGAGCCAGATGAAGAAGAACGATGCGCCGATCCAGGCGATCCCCGCCATGACATGCAGCCAGCGGGTCAGCAGCATCGCCCAATCGAGAAGATATGCGCTCATGCCGGCTCCTTAGCTGCCGCGGTAGACACTGTAGGCCCACGGGGTGACCAGCAGCGGAATGTGATAATGGCCGCTGGCCTCGAGGGTGAACTCGACCGGCACGCGGCCGAGCATGCCCTGGCCCACCGCGCGGCTGGCAAAGTAATCCCCGACCTGAAACGTCAGACGATAGACGCCGGAGAGATCAGCGGAAGCGTCGGTTTCCTCAAGCAGCGGCGCATCGAGACGCCCATCGGCATTGGTCGTGACCTGCGCTAACTCGTGAAAGTGACCCTGCGCATCCTGGCGCTCCAGGGTGATATGCACACCGCTGGCAGCGATGCCTTCTGCCTGATTGAGCACATGCGTCGTCAGTCTGGGCATGGCGATTTCCTGTTCTTGTGTGGATGTGGCGGGTACGGCTGGGCTCTGTACGTATCGACCCCGTAGCAATGCAAGCTGTACGAATGAAGACAGTGTTTCGGTTTTCTGGCCTGTCCTGCTCTGGCCTGCCGTCAGCGGTTGGTGGTATTGCACCCGATGAGTGCGTTGCTGCATTCTGACCGATCGGTCAAGGTGCAGGCCGTATCGCCCCATGACAGACGCCGCTCGGCGCCGTCAGGCAGGTCAGTGGCGATACAGCCTTGTCGTCAACCGCTGGCATGGCGATTCAGCGTGTGACACAGCGTTGGTCAGACGCGTTGCCAGCGACGGCATGCGCCTTGCAAGCTGATGATTCCTTGAGCTTTTCAAACCTATCCCCCTCTCTGGAGCAAGGCGCATGCCAATCGAGACCCCGATGCACTATCTGGTGATGCTGGACACGCTCAACGCCCTGCCACCCGAGGCGCTGGCACGACGCTTGAGTGGTCTCTATGAGCACTCGGACTGGGTGGTGGAACGCGCCGCGGCAGAGCGCCCGTTCGCGAGCATGGAAGTCCTGCTGACGGCGTGTGCCAATGCGGTACGCCAGGCCAGTGATGTCGAGCGCCACCAATTGATTCTGGCCCATCCTGAGCTGGCTGCCGGCAAGCTGGAGAGCCTGACGCCCGCCTCGCAGGGCGAGCAGCGTGGCGCAGGGCTGGATCAGCTCGATGACGCCACCCGTGAACGCTTCCTGACGGCCAATGCCGACTACCAGGCCCGCCACGGCATTCCGTTCATCATCTGCGTCAAGGGCCACAGCGCCAGCAGCATTCTCGAGGAACTGGAGCGCCGTCTGCCGCAATCCACCGAGGCGGAATACCAGGAGGCATTGGCCCAGATAAATGCGATCGCCGCAGTGCGCCTGCCGGGGCTGCTCGAGGCCAGTTAGTGACCAGCGCCCCTGCGGCCGCTAATAGGTTCTGTCTACCGCGTGCTGTCCAACACGTACCTGACGGCCACGGCCTCGATACTGGCGATCAGTGCCGCCAGGGCCTTGGCGACATCGTCTTCGGTCACCGCCTCCAGCGGGTGGTGGCTGATACCGCGCTCACAGCGCAGGAACAGCATGCCCACCGGGCACAGATGACTGACCGCCATGGCGTCATGCCCGGCACCACTCGGTAGCCGGAATGGCGCCTGACCGATGGCGGCAATACCGGCATCGACGGCCTGCATCAATCCCTCGTCACAGGCCACGGCATCGGCCGCATGCGTCTGCTCACAGTGGAAGGTGAGGCCCCGTCGCGCCGCGATTCGATGTGCCTCGTTCAAGAGTTCATCCAGCGCACGATCCCGCTGCGCATCATCCAGCGCGCGGATATCCAGACTCAACGCCGCCCCCCCGGGGATGACATTCACCGCCCCGGGACGCAGCTCGCAACACCCCACGGTCGCGACCAGCGAGTGGTCCGCCATGTCAGCGCGCTTGCCCACCTGGACATCACGCGCCAGCGATTCCACCGCCAGTGTCCACTCCGCCGCCGCACACAGCGCATCCTGACGCAGTGCCATCGGCGTGGTGCCGGCATGTCCCGCCTGGCCGACGAAGTTGACCGCGAAGCGTCGTGCGCCGGCGATACCGGTCACGGTACCCAGCGCCAGATTCTCGGCTTCCAGCACCGGGCCCTGCTCGATATGTACTTCCAGATAGCCCAGCGGCGGATTCGCCTGCAGGCTGGCCTTGGCGGCCGTCTGCCCGGAAAGCCCGAAGCGTTCGAGCGCATCGCCAAGCGGGATGCCGTCCTCATCCTCTATCCGCTCCCAGTCCGACTGCCAGCGTCCGGCGATGGCATGGCTGCCGAGCAGAGTCGCACCAAAGCGGGTGCCCTCTTCATCACCGAAACCGACCACTTCCAGCGCGAAGGGCAAGCTCTGCTCGCCCGCATCGGCGCGCTGCTTGAAATGTGTCAAGGCGGCCACCCCGAGCAGGACACCAAGAATGCCGTCATAACGGCCGGCGTCCGGCACGCTGTCCAGATGCGAGCCGATCACCAGTCGCGGCACGCCGGCTTCGCTGTCAGCGGCAGCGGTGAGAGCGGGCGGACACCAGCGGCCCCAGAGATTGCCGGCGCCATCCTGCCAGCTGCGCAGACCGGCAGCCTTGAGCCAGCCAGCCGTGGTGGCGTTGGCGGCGGCGTGTTCCGGCGTCAGATAGCGGCGGTCGATCCCGCTGTCGCTGCGTGAGATCACCGCCAGGGTGTCGCAGGCGGCCAGCACATCGGCGGCCGTTTCCAGCGGCGCGATGGCGTCCGGGGGTATGGATCCGGCATCGCTCATGACTGGCCTCCCGTGCCGGGATTGGCACGGCCATTGGCCGCCTGTCCCTGATGCTCTTGATAGAAGTCCAGCGCGGCGCCGACGCCACCGCCGGCCACAGTCTTGACGCCACCACGGCGCAGGGTCTGCTCCAGCGCCGCCAACGTGGTCAGCACGGTATCGCGACGCGCGTTGTAGCCCATCACGCCGAGACGCCAGACCTTGCCGTGCAGCGGGCCGAAGCTGGTGCCGATCTCGATACCGAAGTCCTCCAGCATGCTGCGGCGCAGGCCATCGCCATCCAGGCCGTCGGGAATCATCACCGCGCTGACGTTGTTCATGCGGTGGGCCTGGTCGCCGAACAGCGCAAGCCCCAGCCCCTTCAAGCCTTCGACCATCGCCTGGCCATGCAGCGCGTGGCGCGCGATGGCGTTGTCCATGCCCTCATTGACCAGCAGGCGCGCACACTCACGTGCGCCATACAGCATGCTGGTGGCTTCGGTGTGGTGATTGAGGCGCAGCTCTCCCCAGTAATCGAGCACCATGGAGAGATCGAAATAGTTGGAGCGGATGCGCGCGCCCGGCTCCGCCAGACGATCACTGCCGCTGCTGATGCCCGCCTCGACATGCCGCCGGGCATGCACCACCTCCACCGCACGCGGCGACAGCGTCAACGGTGAACTGCCTGACGGCCCCGCCAGACACTTCTGCAAGCCTGCGGTGACGGCGTCCAGCCCCCACTCATCGGTCTTGAGCGGATTGCCCGCCAGCGAGGCCGTGGCGTCGCTGTAGAACAGCACGCCTTCGCGGCGACAGATGGCGCCGATGTCTTCCAGCGGCTGGCACATGGTGGTCGAGGTATCGCCCTGCACCAGTGCCAGCACGCTGGGCTTGACCTCGCGAATGGCGGCTTCGATCTGCTCCGGGCGGAACACCTGGCCCCACTCGCATTCCAGCGTATGCACCTCGGCACCGCAGCGCTCGGCGATCTCGCGCAGCAGATGACCGAAACGGCCGAAGATCGGCACCAGCACACGCTCCCCCGGCTGGATCAACGAGACCAGCACCGCCTCGATACCGGCACGCGAGGTACCATCGATCAACAGGGTGGCATCATTGGTGGTCTCGAAGACGCCGCGATAGAGCTGCATCGTCTCATTCATGTAGTGCGTCATCGCCGGGTCGTACTGACCGATCAAGGGAGCGGAAAGCGCTCGCAATACACGCGGGTCCGCGTTGATCGGCCCGGGGCCCATCAGCAGGCGCTGGGGAGGATGAATCTGGTCAAAGGTCGGGCTCACGGTCGCTCCTCGTGCAGCAGGGCATGGAATGCGGGATGACTCGCCAACTCGCCGAGCCTCATGCCCAGACTACTGCAACAAGTGCGCCAGAATTTAAGAAATGAAACAAATGTTGAATTGCGGATGTATTCGACGGGAACTCCCCCTGCCATGGTGTGCGCATCGAGGCAAAAGGCTCTCTGATAACCGAGTGACAGAAAGGCAGCCCGGTAAAAGACGGCATGGCTACAAGATAACGCTATAATCTTGCTAACCACACTGAACGATGTCGCTCTGACAGTGCATGCCTTGCCTGCCAGGCACCATGACGGGGCATGAATGAGCTGAATCGACGCTTTCATTACCTGTTTCATGCGCCGGCGCTCAGTGCCCGAGGCTGAACTCGCCACATGAGTCTGTTATACAAGGAGGCATCGGATGAGTGAGGGTTGCCTCATCCGACCTGATCATCGCTGCCGGAGAGCCACATGACGCTGGAACAACGCCTGGAACGAGCAACGGAACTGGCCAGACAGGCTGGTGAACGCATGGTGCAAGCGCGCGAGGAACAGGGTTTCGCGCACCATTACAAGAAAGGCGATGAGTTGGTCACCGACATCGACGTGGCGATCGATACCTTCCTGGCGGAAGCGCTCGAAGCCGAATTTCCCGAGGATGCGCGCCTTACCGAAGAGCTGTCACCTGAGCGGGATGTGATCGGTACCAAGGGCGGCCTGTGGGTGATCGACCCCATCGACGGTACCGTCAATTTTGCCCATGGCCTGCGCCATGTCGCCGTGTCCATCGCCTGGTGCGAGCGCGGCAAGATCCAGATGGGGGTCGTGCATGCGCCCTTCCTCGGCGAGACCTTCACCGCCATCCGCGGCAAGGGAGCCTGGCTCAACGGCGAGAGCATCTCGGTCAGCGAGACCGATGAGATGAGCCGCGCACTGGTCGCGACCGGCTTCCCCTACAACCGTGACAGCCGTCCGCCGCTGCTCAAGCGCCTCTCGGCCATGCTGCTGGTCTGTCAGGATGTGCGCCGCAACGGCAGTGCCGCGCTGGATCTCTGTGATGTGGCGTGCGGACGTCTGGATGCCTATTACGAAAGCGTTTCCCCCTGGGACTTTGCGGCAGGCCTTCTGATCGCGCGTGAAGCCGGCGCACGCACGGGGCACCTGTATCGCTGCCCAGACGGCATTCCCGATGAGCTTTATGGCGAGAATATCGTGGTGGCCTCACCGGCCTTGCATGCCCCGCTCAAGCGCCTGCTGGAAGAGGCCGATGCCAGTTCAGGGCTGCCGGGGCTGTAGTGAAGAACTCACATACAGGACTGTAGTGACGCGGCGGTGATGGCATGACTTTCATGACCTGACTTTCATGACATGACTTTAATGACAGACTGCCGCTGCAATACGCAAGAGCCCCGCCAATTGGCGGGGCTCTGTGTTTCTGGCTGGCACTCGGCCTCAATCGCCCAGGTTACCGCCCTTCTTCTTGCCCTTGGCAGCCGACTTGCTGGTCGCCTTGCTGCTGTCTTTGCTGGCATCTTTGCTGGCAGAGTCCTTGCTCGCCGGCTTCTTGTCAGCGCTGGGCGCTTTCTTGCTTGAAGCTGCCTTGCTGGCAGGCTTGGCCGCTGGCTTGCTCGAAGCTTCCTTGCTTGCGGGCTTGGCGGCGGGCTTGCTGGCCGCCTCCCCTTTGGCGCTGGCCTTGCCGGTGGCAGCACCTTGAGGCGCGGTTACGGTTGATTCAGCCTCAGAGGCCTTGGCGGCGGCTGGCGCCACCGTCGGCTCCTTGAGCAGGCTCAGGCGTTGGCCGATTTCCTGCCACAGGCTGCGATAGCTGACCGCCGGTGAGCTGTTGCGCGAGAAAGTCCCGATGGGCTTGCGCTCGATCCCCATGCGCTCGACCACGCTGGAATACGGGATGAAGCCACTGAGCTGCAATGGATAATCCTGCTTGAGCGATTCCATCACATCCTTGTGCAATGTCTTGCGGCGATCCACCAGAGTGAAGAACGGCCAGACGGGCACATCTAGATCGATCTCGGCCAGATAGGCGTTCAATTGCTCCAGGGTACGCAGTGACAGAACCGTGGGAATGATCGGCACCAGCAGGGTATCGGCAGAGGCGAAGACCTGCTCGGAAAGACTGGAAATGCTCGGCGGACAATCGAGGATGACGAGGTCGTAGTCATCGCGTACCGGCTTGAGGACCTTGCGAAGTCGGGTACGCTTCTCTTCCTCGAGTATGTGGTCAAGATTGCGGTAGGAGAATTCCGCCGGCAGAACATCCAGGTTCTGATAATCCGTGGAACGGATCACGCGGGACATGTCCTGCTTGCCGCTGATCAGTTTCTCGACCCCGCCCTTCAGCTTGGGCTTGGTACGCACATAGAAGGTCGCAGCGGCCTGCGGATCAAGATCCCACAGCAACACACGCAGGCCACTGTTGGCGGCACAATGCGCCAGATTGATGGCAGAAGCAGTCTTGCCCACGCCCCCTTTGATGCTGTACACCGCAGCGATTTTCATGGCTCCCTCCCGTCATTCCAGTTTGTGCAACGTTAGCACAATCCGGCGCCATATCCCTGACTGACAACGGCGAAACGGGAGAAAATGATATGACAGTTTTATGTCAGACAGGCTCTCGCTCATCGACCAGGCCGCGCTTGAGCAACTGATTCGTGAGGCGATTGAGCAACAATCCGTACATCGGCAGGAACAGCAATATCGAGATGGCCAGCTTGATCGCGTAATCCACCCAGGCGATCTCGACCCAGTGAGCCGCCATGAAAGCATCGGGCCCATTGCGGAACGCCACCGAGAAGAAGGCAAAGGTGTCAGCGAGATTGCCGAACAATGTCGACGCCAACGGCGCGATCCACCAGTGGGCATTGCGACGCAGACGATCGAACACCTGAATGTCGAGCAACTGACCGATCACGTAGGCAATGAAGCTTGCCAGCGCGATACGGGCCACGAACAGGTTGAAGTCAGCCAGTGCCTCTACCCCGGCAAAGCTGCCCGCCTGAAACATCACCGACACCATGTAGCTGACCAACAGCGCCGGCAGCATGACCAGCGCAATGATGCGCCGCGCCTGATACTTGCCGAACAGACGCACGGTCAGATCCGTTGCCAGGAAGATGAACGGGAAACTGAAGGCGCCCCAGGTGGTATGGAAGCCGAACAGGGTCATCGGCAACTGCACCAGGTAATTGCTGGCGGTGATGATGAGGATGTGAAACAGGGCCAGGGCGACGAGTGCGCGCTGCGTCTGGGCAGACGAGAGGAGTAGCATTGCAGGTCCTTTTTGGATCAAAGCCGTCGTCCAGGGGTGAGGGAACCCTGTCACGAGCGTGTTGAGGTTTGCGTCGTCGATTCTGACATCAGCTGCCATGGCCTGACATCGGCCTTGACGCCTTGTCGCAGCGATTGAGCGCTGCAGGCATGCGTCACTGACAACCGCAGTGAGACTTGCACGTCGCCAGAACGCAAAATGGCCGCGCATCGTATCACGATGCACGGCCATTGACAGGTACCTGCGGAGAAAATCTGGCCAGATGGTCAGACCGTCAGTCTCCCCCGGCAGCCCTTACGTTGCAAAGAAAGCTATGCAATGAAAGCGAGTGTCAGAGTCACTTCTTCCAGATGCTGGCATCGACCTTGCCCTTCAGCTCCGGGAACTGCTCCGGATCAAAGGTCGGCTCCTTGCCGGCCTTATGCTGACGGTCGTAATCCTTGAAGATACGGAAGGCCAACGGCGACAGCAGCAGGATGGCGATCAGGTTGATCAAGGCCATCGCGCCCATCGACAGATCAGCGAAGTTCCAGATGTTCTTCAGGCTGGCGACAGCACCGAGCATTACCATGCCGAGCACGGCGAAGCGGTAGACCATGATGACGGCCTTGGCGTTCTTCTTGCCGGCGATGTACTCGATGTTGGACTCGCCATAGGAGTAGTTCGCCACCAGCGAGGTGAAGGCGAACAGCAGAATGGCGATGGCCACGAAGCCGCCACCCCAGCTACCGACCTGTGAGGACAGCGCTGCCTGGGTGATCTGGATGCCGTCATTGCCGCCATCGTTGCCCAGGGTGCCGCTCATGATGATGATGGCCGCGGTCGCGGTGCAGATGACCAGGGTATCGATAAACACGCCCAGCATCTGGACGAAGCCCTGGGACGCCGGGTGCTTGGTGGTCGCCATCGCGGCGGCGTTCGGGGCGGAACCCATACCCGCTTCGTTGGAGAACAGACCCCGCTTGATGCCGTTCATCATCGCCTGGGCGATGGTGTAACCCAGCGCGCCACCTGCGGCCTGCTCAAGGCCGAAGGCACTGCGGAAGATGGTGCCCAGCGCCGCCGGCAGCTCGGTGATGTTGATGGCCACGACGAAGATGGCCAGCAGCAGATAGAGCAGCGCCATGATCGGCACGATCAGCTCGGCGGTACGCGTGATGCGCTTCATGCCGCCGAAGATGATCGGCACCATGACCACGACCAGCACCGCGCCCATGATCCACGGCGGCACGCTGAAGGCCTGCTCCATGGCCAGTGCGATGGAGTTGGACTGCACGGAGTTGAAGGCCAGGCCGAAGGCGATGATCAGACACACGGAGAACAGGATCGCCATCCAGCGCTGACCGAGGCCCTTCTCGATGTAATAGGCCGGGCCACCACGGAAGGTGTTGTCATCGTGGGAGACCTTGTAGGCCTGCGCCAGGGTGGACTCGATGAAGCTGGTGGACATGCCGACCAGCGCCGTCATCCACATCCAGAAGATGGCGCCCGGGCCACCCAGGGAAATCGCCACGGCGACACCGGCGAGGTTACCGGTACCGACGCGCGCCGCCAGAGAGGTGGCCAGTGCCTGGAAGGAAGAGATGCCGCCTTCGCTGCCCTGACGAGACGTGGCCAGCAGCTTCCACATGTGTCCGAAATAGCGGAACTGGATACCCTTGGTCATGACCGTGAAGAAGAGACCCGCTCCGATGAGCAGGTAAATCAATACACTGCCCCACAGCAGGCCGTTGCCTGCATCGATCAACGCCAGAATCGGCGCTGGAATGATGGACGTTGTTTCCGACATGTCGGTCTCGCTTTGGCGGGTTTTTGGTCTTGTCGACGCTGCCAGGGCAACGGAAAGCCCATGACTTTCCTGCGACTGACAGCGAGCAACCACTACGATGGGGTTGCTCGACATGCTTTGGTGAGCGCCATTCTTCATATCCCACGGGGATAAGCAAGAAGAGCCCACTGTAAAGCGGACTTCTACGCCCGAATTCTAGGGGAAAAATAGCGCAATGGCGGTGTTTTTCACTGCGACCTAGACTTTAGGTGAACACGGTAATGTTTCACGTCTTGTTTGGCTCGGGCATAATGCGCCCCCTTCCGGAAGTCGCCGCCTGCCAGTGGCGGCCCAGGACTTGTCGGGCGCAGGCTCGCGACTCATCGATTGCCGTTGCGCAACGGCGATCCCGCGAGTGTGCGCTGCGATCAGGCGGTGCAACTCCCTGACACCCACGCACCATAACCGCCATAACGGCACCCGGTAGCGCGCTTTGTCCCGGCGCCTGCCTTTGATTACAGGTGATACATGGAACTGACCAGCTACGCGGCGTCCCCGCTTTCGCTGCTCGCCCCGATCATAGCCATCGGTCTCGCAATACTGACACGTCGTGTCATGCTCTCCCTCGGGCTGGGTATCGTGTCAGGCGCCCTGCTGCTGAATGATTTCTCGCCGCTCGTCACGCTGCACTATCTCTGGCAGCAGCTGGTTGCCGTCTTCATCGAGATGCCGGACAGCGGTCAGCTTGCCGATGCCAGCCTCAACAGCTGGAATGTCTATATCCTGCTGTTCCTGCTGGCACTGGGTGCCATGGTCGGCGTGATCACGCTGGCAGGCGGCACCCGTGCCTTCGGCAACTGGGCGCGGGCGCGAGTCACTACCCGTCGTGGCTCGCAGCTGATGACCGTGCTGCTGGGGGTATTCATCTTCATCGATGATTATTTCAATAGCCTGGCCGTGGGCAACATCTGTCGTCCGCTGACCGATCGTCAGGGGCTGTCGCGCGCGCGCCTGGCCTATCTGATCGACTCCACCGCCGCGCCCGTCTGCGTGCTGACGCCGATCTCCAGCTGGGGTGCCTACATCATCAGCCTGATCGCCGGTATCCTGGCGACCCACCACATCACGGATGTCAGCCCGTTCGGAGCCTTCCTCGAGCTGTCCGCCCTCAACTACTACGCGATTGCGGCGCTGGTGCTGGTGATCGCCTCGGCCTGGTTCGACATCAACTTCGGTGCCATGCGCCGTCATGCCATCGCGGCGCGCGACGGTGAGCTTTTCGATGCCAAGCGCGGCAACCCGCCGGGCAACACCCACGTGGAAGAGTCCGAGCGTGGCCGCCCCATGGACCTGCTGATCCCGATCATCGTGCTGGTCATCGCGACCTTCTTCATGATCGTGCAGACCGGCGCCAGCGCACTGGCCGCCGAGGGCGAGGCCTTCGGCCTGATTCGCGCCTTCGAGCTGACGGATGTCGCCAAGTCGCTGATCATCGGCGGCGCCATCGGCCTGCTGGCCGCGGTAGTGATGCTGCTGCGTCATCGCATGGGCGCTGGTCGCAGCCTGAGCGCCATCGCCCAGGGCGCCAGTTCCATGCTGCCGGCCGTCTATATCCTCGTCTTCGCCTGGTTGCTGACCGGCATCATCGGCTCTCTGGGGACCGGCCAGTACCTGGCCACGCTGGTCGAGGGCGTCGTGTCTCCGACCTGGCTGCCGATGCTGCTGTTCGTGCTTTCCGGCCTGATGGCCTTTGCCACCGGCACCAGCTGGGGCACCTTCGGCATCATGCTGCCCATCGCCGGTGACATGGCGGCCGCCACCGAGCTCGCCATGATGTTGCCGATGATGGGCGCGGTGCTGGCCGGCTCCGTGTTCGGGGATCACTGCTCGCCGATTTCCGACACCACCATCCTGTCCTCGACGGGTGCCAGCTGCCATCACATCGATCACGTGATGACCCAGCTGCCCTACGCCCTGCTGGGTGCCGCGATCTCGCTGATCGCCTACCTGGTGATGGGCCTGACCGACAGCACCCTGTTCGGCTGGTTGAGCCTGGCGGGTCTGCTGGTCATCAGCATCGCCTGGCTTGCACGCCGCGAGATGGCCAATCCGGTCGTGGCACGCACCTGATGCAATAAATGCTGCCTTGCTGAAAAAAGCCCCCGCCATGTCTCATGGCGGGGGCTTTTTCATTATTGGAGCAGCGCGGGCCGCGTCAGGCGTCCGCGATATCACTGCATCGGTTCATGCGCTTCGGTTCATGCGCTGCGTGCCTCACTGGCCTGACCGACGCCGGCCTCGCTCAGCGCCTCACGTACATCTTCCAGGCTTGAGGGGTCATCTATCGTCGAGGGCACCTGGTATTGCTCGCCTGCGGCGATCTGACGGATCATCTTGCGCAGTATCTTGCCGGAGCGCGTCTTGGGCAGGCGCTCGACGATCAGCACCTCCTTGAGCGAGGCAAAGGCCCCGATTTCCTGGCGTATCCGCTGGGCAAGCTCGGCGCACAGGCTGGCTCCATCCCCCTGCCAGCCATCCTTGAGAATCACCAGTCCCAGCGGCATCTCGCCCTTGAGCGAATCCTCGATGCCGATCACCGCGCATTCCGCGATCGCAGCGTGTGCACCGAGTACCTGCTCCATCTCACCCGTCGACAGACGGTGCCCCGCCACGTTGATGACATCATCAATGCGTCCCATCACGAACAGATAGCCCTGCTCATCGAAGTAGCCGCCATCACCGGACAGGTAATAGCCGGGGTAGGCGGCAAGATAGGCAGAATGGAAGCGTCCGGGGTCCTGATAGAGTCCGGTCAGGCAGCCCGGCGGCAGCGGTTGGCGCAACACGACATTGCCCTGCTCACCCGTGGGCACCTCATCCCCCATGCCATCGAGAATCTGCACATTGAAGCCCGGCAATGGCCAGGTGGCGCTACCGGCGCGTGCCTCGACCGGCGCCTTCACCTCGCGGCTGCCTTCGGTGAACATGTCGAGGCCCAGCAGGTTGCCGGCGATGGGCCAGCCGGTTTCGGTCTGCCACCAGTGATCGACGACCGGCACCGGCAGGAGATCGGCGAGCCAGTGATAGGTCGGCGGGTCCAGTCGCTCTCCGGCCAGGAACAGACTGCGCAGGCTGGAAAGGTCGTAATCGGCCATATGACTGGCTTCCGGGTCTTCCTTCTTCATGGCGCGAAATGCCGTCGGCGCAGTGAAGAAGCAGTTGATGCGGTATTCCTCGATCAAGCGCCAGAAGGCTCCGGCATCCGGTGTCTTGACCGGCTTGCCTTCATACATGACGGTACTGGCCCCCATCAGCAGCGGGCCATAGACGATATAGGAGTGGCCGACGACCCAGCCGATGTCCGAGGCCGCCATGAAGGTATCCCCGGGGCGGGTCGCATAGAGAAGCTCCATTGAATAATGCAGCGCCACAGCGTAACCGGCGTGATCACGCACCACTCCCTTGGGCTTGCCGGTGGTGCCGGAGGTATAGAGGACATAGAGAGGTTCGCTGCCCAGCATGCTGACCGCTTCGGTAGCCTGGGCGCTGGCCAGACATTCATGCCAGTCATGATCACGCGGCCCGAGTGACGCCCGCTGCTGTTCACGCTGCAGGATCAGACAGGCTTGCGGGGTATGCTCGGCAAGCTCGATGGCTTCATCCAGCCAAGGCTTGTAGGGAATGATGCGATCGACTTCCACCCCGCAGGACGCCGCCATGATCACCTGGGGCGCGGCATCATCGATACGTACCGCCAGCTCCTTGGGAGAAAAGCCGCCGAAGACCACCGAATGAACCGCCCCGAGGCGTGCACAGGCCAGCATCGCCATCATGGCCTCGGCGACCATCGGCATGTAGAGCACGACACGGTCGCCCTTCTCCACCCCGAGATTGCGCAATGCCCCCGCCAGCAGGGCCACCTCATCACGCAGCTCACGAAACGTGTACTGCCGCTTGCTCTGGGTGACCGGCGAATCCCAGTACAACGCGACCTGATCCGCGCGCCCATTGGCGACGTGATGATCCAGCGCGGCATGGCAGATGTTCATCTCGCCATCGATGAACCAGCGTGCATGCTGTTGCTCATCCCAGGCCAGAATGGTCTGCGGCGGGCGAAACCAGGCGATGCGTTGCGCCTGCTCAGCCCAGAAGTCTTCTGGCGTCTCGTTGGCTCTCGCCGTCAGGGCTAGATAACGCTCGCGTGCACAGGAGTGATTGGCGTCGGGCATGGCGTACCTCGTGATCCACGAATGGCTTTATGGGCATCTCTTGCCTGACCTGACGCAAGGCCTTGTCTCCGGGGCCCGTTGACCGGACCTCTTTTCATGTCGTCATTGATGTCGCTCGCCAACGGTGATGCGACAGACGACGATGGAGGAAGGACAGGCAGGACAGAGATGCCTGAACCGATAGTTACGTTGAAACCTTAGGCCAAAAATCGCCCTTCAAACGTGCTCGGCTCACCGTTTTCAGCGTCTGATGGTCTTATACTCAATCCTTGGTCGCAGACGACCTGACAGCGTGAAAGGCGTCATTCGCGCAATAAAACATACGCTTGAACGCGGTCTCACAGCAGATGCGACAAAAAGTCAAAGCCTGAGAACGACAAAGTCGATGATTTATCGTTTAAGATTGTCTTGGACGTAGCACGCGGAGTTATTGATCATTCACTAAAACAAGGTTAGGTCATAACAACATGCCAATGGCCCATTGCGTCCCTCGGGATGCACCAAGATAGACCGACCGGGAGAGACCGCATGAACGCAACACTTTCTACAGCTGCAAGGAATAACCCCATGCCAGTGTCCAGCGATGCCATCACCCTGCACCAGGCCGGTGACCGCGTCATCGAAGAAGCCACTGCCCTGCTCAAGGCGATGGGCAACGAGAACCGCCTGCGCATCCTGTGCCTGCTCAGCGACAGCGAAATGTCGGTGAGCGAGCTCAACTCGCGCCTGGAACTGTCGCAGTCCGCGTTGTCGCAGCATCTGGCGATTCTGCGTCGTGAAGGCATGGTGCGGACGCGCCGCGCCTCGCAGACCATCTACTATTCGCTGCAAGGCCCCAACGCCGCAGGTGTCATTCGTGCCCTGCAGGACCTCTATAACTGATAAGGGCGCCAGCCGGTGACTGACGCCCTTTGAGGGGAATGTCGCTGAGTCACGCTGATCGTGACCCGCTAGACATCTGTATCACTCGCCGACTCCAACAAGATCGGGCAGGCCACGGAATGGCCTTCCAAGCCTCTTCTCTTCGCCCGCGACGGCAATCTGTCGCTTATTGCTGATGCCAGCGCGACTCCGCATTGCGCTCCAGCACGCGGTCCAGCACACGATCCAGACTCGATGTCACGCCCTTGCCGAAACGGTCCATCACGCGGCGCGGCTTCTCGAGACTCACCTCGAAGATCTTGACCTCTTCCTTCAGATAGCGTGCCAGCAACGCCTGACTGGTACCGACCTCGTCGATCAGACCGATATCGATGGCTTCACTGCCATACCAGATATCGCCCTGGGACACTGCCTCGACGTCCAGTTGCGGACGACGGCTGCCGACATGCTGCTTGAACAGTTCATGGGTGCGCGCCAGGTCCGACAGGAACTTCTCACGCCCTTCTTCACTGTTCTCGCCGAGCATGGTCAAGGTGCGCTTGTAACGCCCCGCCGTCAGAATCTCGACATCCACATCATGCTTCTTGAGCAGACGGTGCACATTGGGCACCTGAGCCACGACACCGATCGAGCCGATGACCGCAAAGGGCGCTGCCACCACGTGGTCCGCCGCACAGGCCATCATGTAGCCGCCACTGGCCGCGACCTTGTCGACCGTGATCGTGAGGCGCGCGCCACTGGCACGCAGACGGTCCAGCTGTGCCGCGGCCAGGCCATAGGCATGCACCAGGCCACCACCGGACTCCAGTCGCAGCACGACCTCATCCTGCTCACCCAGCACGCCTTCCAGCGCCGTGATCTGCTCCGCCAGGCTTTCCACACCGCTGGCCTTGATGTCGCCGACGAAGTCGAGCACGAAGACCCGACGCCCACGTGTACTGGCCGGCGTATCGTCCTTGTCCGCATTGCCGCCCTTGTTGGCTTTCGCCTTGGCCTTGAGCGACTTCTTGAGCGCCTTGGCTTCCTGCTTGTGCTTCTTGGCCCGCGCCTTTTCCTTGGCGGCGTACTCGGCCTCCTCCAGTCCGGCGTGGCTCAATTCGCGCTGATAACCCTTGATGCGCTCATGCCAGGGGCGAATCTTCAGCTTGGCCTGGCGCTCTGCCGCTTCCCCCTGTCGAGCACGTGCAATGATGAGCACGATGGCCGCGATCGCGACCACCACGGTGATCGCCTGGGCCAGAAAGAGGCCGTACTGTGAAATCCATTGCATGCACTTGCTCCTGAAACATTGAAGAAGGTGTCTGATCTCTCGCCAGCACGTGAGCGACGATCGCTCGCTCTCGAGTGCATGGCTCTCAGGCAGAAGGTCAAGGCATCTGCCACACGACCTGGACCCCATAACGAAATCACCGGCTAAAGGGCCGGTGCGGGATGGTACTCGATATGGGGGCAAGCTTGCCCGCCTGCAAGGCTGGTTGGCGCCTGGGCATATTTCACACTGTTCGTATTGTCATGGGACTGGCGAGCCGCCTGTACGGGTTCTCCAGGTGACCTGGACGCGATCCGTACGTTATCTCTGCAGGTTCAGAACTGAGCGCTGAAGCGCGGAACACGCCAGATCGATCACACGACTTGATTGGAACGCTCGTTTGAAATAGTCTGATATCAGTCTTGAAGGTCAGCAGCGTGATCACTTCATGGTGAGCAAGGTGATGAATGACACCCCACCCCTCGCCATGCACGTCATCTTTCCGCGCGATCATTGACCTTTCTCCACCGCTAGCACTGACAAGGAATATCACCATGGCCGACGCCAACGCCGTCATCGACATGCTCAAGAGCCGTTTCAACCCCGAAGCCGCCAAGGGCATGGATGAGGTCTTTCAATTCAACATCACCGACAGCGATGACTACTACATGGTCGTCAAGGACGGCACTCTGGACGTCGGCGAAGGTGAGCACGATGACCCGTCCGTGACCCTGAGCACCGACAGCGACACCCTCAAGGGCGTGATGAAGGGCGAAGTCGACGGCATGCAGGCCTTCATGACAGGCCGCCTGAAAGCCACCGGCAACATCATGCTGGCCACCAAGCTGACGTCTCTGTTCCCGAACAAGTAAGCGTCTGCTTGAGCAGGTGCATCGTTGCGAACAAGCCCGATGGAAAGGTTCGCTTGATGCACCAGCCAAAGAAAACGCCCCGGCCAATGGTCGGGGCGTTTTCTTTGGGGAGAGGCCTGCAATATCAGCGGCCCGTCGCGACCGAGCGCAGGAAGTTGTCGATCAAGGCATGCGAGATCGAGAACTTCGGGGGCAGCCCCGGCAAGTCTTCCGGCGTGAACCACTGGGCATCTTCAATCTCGACACCATCGATGGTGATGTCGCCACCGGCATATTCCGCGTAGTAGCCCAGCATGAACGAGTGCGGGAACGGCCACGACTGGCTCTGGAAATAGCTGACTCGCCCGACCTCGACACCGACTTCCTCGTGCACCTCACGCCGCACGGCTTCCTCGGCACTTTCACCGGCTTCGATGAAGCCCGCCAGGGTCGAATACATGCCCGGCCCGAAGCGCGGACTGCGAGCCAGCAACATCTCGCGGCCCCGGGTGATCAGCGTGATGATGCACGGCGAGATACGCGGGTAGCTGCGATGCTGACAACCGGTGCAGTGCATGGCGAATTCATGCTCCAGACGCTTCATGCGCTTGCCACAACGGCCACAGAATCGATGATCACGCAGCCACTTGAGCACCTGCAACGCACTGGAAAGCAGCGGAAACTGATCACGTGGCAGCGTATGCAGCCATTGACGCGCGGCGGGCCAATCGGCACTGCCATTCTCACCGAACACCGCAATCGGCGCGCCCTGCCATTCCCCGAGGGCCACGGCGCCGCTGGGCCAGTCCGCGATGGGCTGGATGATGCCGCCATCCGGCGCAGGCGCCACGCCATCACGCCCCACGCGAATCAGATAACCATGGCGCTGGGTCACACGCGAGAGATCACGAATCAACATCAGGCGTCGTCTCCGCGGTTGCCTCGGCTGTCCAGACTGGCGCCATCAAGACTGGCACTATCAATACTGCCCAGTGCATTGATCGAGAGGCGATCGAACAGGCACTCATCGGCCTTGCCACGAATCTCTTCACACCAGGCCGAGTGACGCTCAAGCTCCAGCGCGGAAAGCCCGGGCGTGACCAGACGTGGGCGATCGGCACGCAGGCGACGAACCCCGACGATACCGCCCTCCTCGCCATCGCCTTCCTCTATCACGTCCAGGCCCAGCGCCGTCTGGCCACCGGTCATCGCCAGATAGACGTCGCCGAGAATCTCGGCATCCAGCAAGGCGCCGTGCAGCACGCGATGCCCGTTGTCGATATCGTAGCGCTTGCACAGCGCATCCAGGTTGTTGCGCTGTCCGGGGTGCTTCTCTCGGGCCAGCTTCAGGGTATCGAGTATGGCACAGTGATCGGCGACCGGGCCCAGCGGGTTGGCGCGCCCAGGGTTGATCAGCCCGAATTCGTTATCGATGAAGCCCACATCGAAGGGCGCATTGTGGATGACCAGCTGGGCACCCTTGATGAAGTCCCAGAAGGCATCGGCAATCTCGGCGAAGACCGGCTCGTTGGCGACTCGCTCATCGGTGATGCCGTGAACTCCGATCGCCTCTGCATCGATCAAGCGCTCTGGATTGACGTACTGATGGTAGGTGCGTCCGGTCAGGCGGCGGTTGATCATCTCCACCGCGCCGATCTCGATCAGGCGATGGCCTTCCTTCGGATCGATACCTGTCGTTTCGGTATCGAGAATAATCTGACGCATCTCAGACCTCTTGGTAAACAGTGACAGCTCCCTGATCGGTCCGCCTCAAGCTTCGGGCCGCGCATCAGGGTGCCTCAATATCGGATCCTGCATGTCCGTGCTCAAACACGGCTGGCCACCGCGCTCGGCGTGCCTGCCAGCCGAGGCACTCAGCGGCGGCGCTGCATCTCGTCGATGGCCTCGTTGGCCAGCGCATCGGCGCGCTCGTTGCCCTCATCGCCGCTATGCCCCTTGACCCAGCGCCACTCGATATCATGACGCTCACTCTGGGCCAGCAGTGCCTTCCACAGATCTTCATTCTTGACCGGCTGCTTGGCTGCCGTCTTCCAACCGCGCTTGACCCAGCCATGCACCCACTTGGTGATGCCGTTCTTGACGTATTCGGAGTCGGTCCACAGCACCACCTGACAGCGCTTGGTGAGCGCCGTCAGCGCCTCGACCGCCGCCATCATCTCCATCCGATTGTTGGTCGTCTGGGCCTCGCTGCCATTGAGTTCCTTGCGATGCTTGCCACTGACCAGAATCGCGCCCCAGCCACCCGGACCCGGGTTGCCACGACAGGCACCATCGGTGTGGATGACCACGCGAGTCGGCGCCGCCTTGGATTCGGACGTCGCAGCAGCGGAGGGATTCTGGGGTTCGGACGTGGATGCACTCTGGCTCACAAACGGCACTCTCGACAAAGGAAACGAAGACGGGCAAGTGCGACGGCGCTGGCTGTCACGACAGGGGCAAGCCTGGCTCGCAGAGGCGGGGCTTGGAAACCGGCCCCTGACAATCACTCTCCGGTAGCCCTCCCGCGGCAACAGCAGGCCTCGCCACAATGAGCGCCATTCTACCCACTCGCATGCAGCATGGCCAAAGTCCCTGTGTTTTTTTACAGCTTCCGCCAGACTGAAGCCTTGAAGAAAAGGGAGCCCTCGAGCTAGCCACGCTCGGACAGATCTCTGCGCGACTCACGCTTCACATGTCCCTCCCGCGAATGCACTCGCGTGGCCTGGCCGATGGAGACACCGGGGATGGCGACTCGCGGTCGCTTGGCATTCAAGGGTTGCACGTACCCGACATTGCGCCGCGCCCGTATCAACATCAGGCTGCCCAACGGCAGGTTGTAGCGGCGCCCCATGCGTTCAAGCCAACCGTGTCGCAGGCGTAACCCCGGCAGATGGAAGCCGGCATAGTCGATACGCTCGATCTCGAAATCCACGAAGGCCAACCAATCGCGCAGGGCCGCCGGCGTCCGCCAGCTTCCCTCCCAGGGAGTGATGTGGCGACGCCGCGGGTCCAGACGCAGCAGCCCCTCACCGGAGAACGGCTGCCAGGCGACGATGACCAGACAGCCACTGGAGCGCAGCACGCGGGCCGCCTCACGCAGCAGTCGGTGCGGCTCCGGCGCGACCTCCAGTAGATGGTGGAGCATCACCAGATCCATGCTCTCGTCCGGCAAAGCCAGCTGCGTCAGCGGGCAGATCAAGGTGGAAGGTGACTCGGCAAGCGCTGCCTCGGGACTCCATTGGATGGCATGGCGGATGGCGGAGAGTGACAGGAGGTCATTGCCGCCCGGACCCAGGTTCAGGCTGTGAAAACCGAAGCAGCGCTCGAACAGCGGTGACAGCATCTCGCGCTCCGCCGTCAGGATGTCCTGCCCATCCGGGCCCTCGAAAAAGGCACGCATGGCGCGCACATGGGCACTCAATTGGCGCGCATGCTGGCGCTGGCGCTCCTCGGCGGTCAGGGACGCGCTGGCCTTGTCCGCACCGGAGTCATTCACACCAAAGGGGCCTTTCCACATCTTGCATCTCCCGGGCTTCAGGCGGGGAGACACTCCCCACGGCATAGACAGGCTTTGACACTTGTCTACATTCTCACACCATAAGAGGTTTGACACTTACCTGCTGGCTCGTCAGGCTTGTTATCCGGAAAATTCAGATTCCCGCCACGAATCAATCCACTGGGCATCATCGTGCTGGCTATTGGCCTTGCGATTGATGGCGCTCATGGACTTTGGCACCGGCGGCCAGTCGTGACTTTTCCTGCTGGACTCTTCTTGTTGGGCTCTGCGTCAGCCACTCGGCGCCTGATCGCACACGGCGAGTCTGACCGGGAACGAAATCCCGACAAGCGAGTCTTGAACAGGACTGCGGGCACCGAGCGTCTCGACACGCCCGGCCCGACACTCAGGATAGAGTGAAGCAAGGTGTTGCCCAACATCCTGCGAATGACCCATATATATGCGTTGTCGATCATAGAGCATACAGATTGCCCCTCCCGCCCACATACGCGGCCAGGGGAGCGCCAGGAGCACGACCGTCCTGAGCCGTCTCTGAGCATGACTTTATGCTGCTTTCGACAACTAACTCTCAGTAAGGAGTCGATGGAACCGCCTGCCCATCAGCATTGCAGGCGACGATGACATGCCATGTTCATCTGCTTCAGCCTGGCCGATTCCTCGGCGAGGACGTATGAAGCCACTTTTCGCGTCACTGGCCTGTCATTGCCTCGATCGACGACTGCAAGACATCAAGAGCACCTGACCACCATGATGAGCGTTACGCCCATAGCGGCCTTTCAGGACAACTACATCTGGTTGATACAGAGCGACGACAACCCCCGCGTGGCGGTCGTCGACCCCGGTGATGCACGCCCGGTGATGGAGACCCTGGAGTCCAGAGGCCTGACCCTCGACACCATCCTCATCACCCATCACCACCAGGATCACACCGGCGGCCTGCCGGAGCTGATCGAACGCTATCAGCCTCGCGTGGTTGGCCCGCACAATCCGGCCATCCACGGTATCGACGAGCGTGTCGGCGATGGCGACAGCTTCCGCCTGCAGGGCCGCCTCTTCGAGGTGATGGAAGTGCCGGGCCATACGCTGGACCACATCGCCTTCGTCAGCTCCGGCATGCCGGGGCTGCTGTTCTGCGGCGACACCCTGTTCAGTGGCGGTTGCGGTCGCCTGTTTGAGGGCACGCCGGAGCAGATGCATCACTCCTTGTCGCGCCTGGCCGCCCTGCCGGAAGAGACGCTCGTCTTCCCGGCACACGAGTACACGCTGGCCAATCTGGCCTTCGCCAGTGCCGCCGAGCCGAACAACCCGGCGCGGGACACCCTCAACGCAGAATGTGAACAGCTGCGTTCACTGGGCCGCCCCACGCTGCCCACCCTCATCGGCCGAGAAAAGCAGATCAATCCGTTCCTGCGCAGTGATGAGGTCGCGCTGCAACGCCACCTCGAGCAGGAAGGACGCCTCTCGGCACCCTCGGGTCAGGAAGATTCCCCACTGGCGGCCTTCACGGCACTGCGTCAGTGGAAGGACAACTTCTAGCCCTGCTGCCCGCGTGCCATTGCCCCCGTTCCGACGCCACTCAGGTGAGCGGTTGGAGCGCGGCGTGAATGGCATTTCGCGTGACAGCGGGTCGAGAACATTCCTGATCTCGATCAGCCCCCGCAGTCACTGATTCGTGCCGGCATGACCGGCCAGCCGAGCCGCTGCTGACCCATCCAGCCGCGGCTCGCCAGAGAGTATTTCGTCAATGCATCAGCAAGACCTCCGTACCGACGGCCAGATGGCCGCCGACACGCCGTGTCGTGTCACTCCGACCCAGGCCCCTTTCCGTCCGGCTCGACTGCGTCACCTGATTCGCCTCGCCTCTCTGGGTGCCACCCTGTGCCTGATGCCGCTGACCGCCAGCGCCAACTCAGCGATGGTGTCCGGGGTCTCGCCCACCAGTGAATATCAGCGCGCCCCGCTGGACTTCATGGAGGCCGTCGACGCCATTCCCGCGCACTACGACGACGTCTGGGAGCGCCTGCGGGCCGGCTATCAGCTGCAGCAGGACACCGGTCGTCCACGCGTGCGCAAATGGATCAGCTGGTATCAGGAGCACCCCCACCACGTGGAGCGTATCGCGGAACAGGCCCGCCCCTGGATTCGCTACGTGACACTGCGCACCGAAGCACGCGGCCTGCCGGCAGAGCTGGCACTGCTGCCCTTCATCGAGAGCGCCTACGATCCGGATGCCGCGCATCCGGGCGGTGCGACCGGCATGTGGCAGTTCATGCCCCGCACCGGTGACGCCATGGGGCTGACGCGCAACCGCTGGTATGACGGTCGCAAGGACGTGTTGCTATCCACGGACGCCGCGTTGGATTACCTGGAGACCCAGGGCGAGCGCTGGTATGACGGCGATTGGGAGCTGGCGCTGGCTGCCTACAATGCCGGTGCCGGCACCGTGAACCGTGCACGCCGCCGCGCCGGTGGCGATGAGGATTACTGGAACATCAAGCTGCCCAACGAGACCATGGAATACGTGCCGAAGCTTCTGGCACTGGCCGCGGTGATTCGCGACCCTGAGGAATATGGGCTCTCGTTGCCGAAGATTGACGACAAGCCGGAAATCGCGGCCGTCGAGACAGGCGGACAACTGGACCTGTCTACCGCCGCCAAGCTGGCCGGCATCAGTGAAGACGAGCTGCGCGCCCTGAACCCGGCCTACAAGCGCTGGGCCACCACGCCGGGTGACAGCTCGCTGGTGATTCCCGCCACCGCCCGCGACACCTTCCTCAGCCAGCTGGCCACGCTGCCTGAAAAAGCGCGCCAGAGCTGGGCCAGCTATCGCGTCAAGCGCGGCGACACCCTGTCCGTCATCGCGCGCCGCAATGGCCTGACGCTTTCCGAGCTGAGGCAGAAGAACCGCCTCTCGGGCAACACCATCCGCATCGGCCAGGCACTGATGGTGCCTGACCGCGGCGCCTCGGTGGCCACCCAGCTGGCCTCGGCCAACGGCGAGAAGAAAGTGCGCGTGAAGAGTGGCGATTCCCTGTCCCTGATCGCCGCACGTCACAATGTCAGCACTCGCCAGCTCGCGCGCTGGAACAAGCTGTCATCTGCGGACTACCTGCGCCCCGGTCAGATGCTGACCCTTTACAGCGCCAACTGAGTCAGTCGATTCACGCGTCGTTGCACGACGCTTGATAGGCGACTCCTCAACGCCCCTGCCATTTGCGATGGTGGGGGCGTTTGCGATTCAAACGCCGCAGCATGGCCGCTGACAGGGAACTTCGTTACTCTTGGCGGGGTCGATGCAAGGAGACCGGCCGCAGCCCGGCGCGTGGCGTGCACCTGCTGCACCGCTTCCGCAGTTCTCCTGCGGTTCTTCTTCAGCTCACGGCAGCTCACGGTAGTGTGTCGACAGCGGTGTCGTCACACTTGTCGACACTCTTGTCGACAACCGCTGAGGAGACCCAAGGCAGCGAAGTTGATGGCGAGTCAGGCGCAAACCATCCGCTGCCCAGATGCCGGTCATTTCATCACGGCCGCGAGGCCCGGGTCATTCAGTCAAGGAAGTCTTCGATGCAGCGTGTTTCTTCACTCACCCACCGTCGCTGGGCCGCGCTACGCGCGCTATGCCTGGGGGCGCTGATGGTGAGCGGCTCGTTCACTGCCACGGCCAACGCGGCTGAGCCCAATGCAGCCGGGTCCAATGCGAATAGCGAGCAATCTGCCGATTCACGCCCCAGCGCCGACATGGCGTCGGCCACGCAGGCAACCAGCGCGCAGGCAACCAGTATCCCCACCTCGAACGTGCAGACACCGCTGGACGTCCCGACCGTGCATGGCCTGGCCATCTACGGCGAGCCCGCCCACAAGCCCGGTTTCACGCACTTTCCTTACGTCAATCCAGAGGCGCCGGTCGGCGGGCGCATGACGCGCGCCGCCATCGGCAGTTTCGACTCCACCAATCCCTTCATCCTCAAGGGCAATTCGGTGGCGGGACTCAACTACTTCGGCGGACTGATCTACGACACCCTGATGATCCCCTCCGCCGATGAACCCTTCACCGAATACGGATTGCTGGCCAGTGGTGTCCGTCTGGCCGAGGACCGCAGCGCCATCGAATTCGATATCGACCCTCGGGCGCGCTTTCACGATGGCGTGGCGGTGACTGCCGAAGATGTCGTCTTCACCTATCGCCTGCTCAAGGATGAAGGCCTGCCGTTCTTCAAGAGCTACTACCACGATGTCACCGGCGTCAGCGTGATCGATGCCGACACCGTGCGCTTCGAGATGGCGCCAGGCGCCGCGCGCGAATTGCCGCTGATCATCGGCCAGCTGCCGGTGTTGCCGGAGCACTACTGGAAGAGCCGCGACTTCACGCGCGCCACCCTGGAACTCCCGCTGGGTTCCGGCCCCTATCGCATGGCGTCTCTGGATGCCGGCCGCCAGGTTCGCTATGAGCGTGTCGACGATTACTGGGGCAAGGACCTGCCGGTCAACAAGGGCCGCCACAACATCCAGACGCTGGTCTACGACTACTACCGGGACCAGACCGTGTCGCTGGAAGCCTTCAAGGCCGGCAGCATCGATCTGCATGTCGAAAGCAGCGCCAAGAACTGGGCGACCGCCTACGACACTCCCGCGCTGCACGAGGGGCGCCTGAAGAAGCTGGAAGTCCCGGACAGCAACCCGGCGGGCATGCAGGGCTTCGTGCTCAACGAGCGCCGTGAGCGCTTCCAGGACCCGAGAGTCCGTGAGGCACTGGCGCTGGTCTTCGACTTCGACTGGATCAACCGCAACCTCTTCTACGGCGCCTACCAGCAGACCCACAGCTATTTCGAGAATTCGGACATGGCCGCGGATGGCATGCCCACCGGCAAGGAACTCGCGCTGCTTGAGCCCTTCAAGGATGAGCTGCCCAGCGCGGTCTTCGACAAGCCACTGCCGATCGATGAGCCACAGGAATTGCGCCCTCGCCTGCGCAAGGCGTTGGGGCTGCTGCGCGAAGCGGGCTATGAAGTGGTCAAGGGCCAGCTGGTCAGCCGCAGCAGCGGCAAGCCGTTGACGCTTGAGGTGCTCAACTACGACACCCAGTTCGAGCGCATCATCCAGCCGTGGATTCGCAATCTGGCGCGCATCGGCATCAAGGCACGGATTCGCACCGTCGACGTCAATCAGTACATCAACCGCCGTCGCAGCTTCGACTTCGACGTGGTGGTCGGCAGTTATCCGCAGTCCAACAGCCCCGGCAGCGAGCAGCGTGAATACTGGACCAGCGACTATGCCGACGTGGCCGGCTCACGCAATCTGATCGGGCTGAAGAGCCCGGTGGTGGACGCGCTCACCGATGCCCTGATTCAGGCGCAGACCCGCGAAGACCTGCTCAGCGCGACACGGGCACTCGACCGCGTACTGCGTTGGGGCTTCCATGTCGTGCCCCAGTGGCACCTGGCGGCGACGCGCATCGCGCTCTGGAACAAGTTCGGCTATCCGCAGCCCTTCCCGGAATATCAGCTGAGCCTGGACAGCTGGTGGATCGAGCCGGACAAGGATGCCTCGCTGGAGCCGGGTGAATAAGCCTGCTCAGTAAGCCGGGTCAACAAGCCTGAAGAACACGCTCGGCGCATATGCCAGGCATAGACGCCTGGCGACAATGACGCCTTGCTGATGCGTCCACGACACCAATAACCGATGCCCCTTGCACCGCACATAAGATGCCGGCGATGAGGGGCACGCAGGGAGATTGCCATTGGGTGCCTATATTCTGCGCCGGATTCTGTTGATGATTCCGACGCTGCTCGGAATCCTGTTGCTGAATTTTCTCATCGTTCAGGCCGCCCCCGGTGGCCCGATCGAACAACTGATGTCACGTCTGGACGGCATAAGTGCCGGTGCCAGCACCCGCCTCAACAGTGGCGGCGGTGATGGTGTCACCAGCGGTGGCGGGGGCTCCTCGACCTATCGCGGCGCGTCAGGGGTCGACCCGGCCTTGATCGAGGAGCTGGAGCAGCAGTTCGGCTTCGACAAGCCGGTCTGGGAGCGCTTTACCGACATGGTCGTCGATTACGCCCAGTTCGATTTCGGCGACAGCTTCTTCCGTGACCGCCCCGTGATCGACCTGATGCTGGAGCGGCTGCCGGTCTCCATCTCGTTGGGGCTATGGACCACGCTGCTGGTCTATCTGGTCTCGATCCCGCTGGGTATCCGCAAGGCACTGGTGCATGGCTCGCGCTTCGACATCTGGACCTCCGGCGTCGTCATCGTCGGCTACGCCATTCCGGGCTTCCTGTTCGCGATCCTGTTGATCGTGGTATTCGCCGGCGGCAGCTATCTGGACTGGTTCCCGCTCAGGGGGCTGACCTCGCCGGACTTCGATGAGCTGTCCACCGCCGGCAAGATTCTGGATTACTTCCATCACATCGCCCTGCCCGTGCTGGCCTCCGCCATCGGCAGCTTCGCGACCCTGACGATGCTGACCAAGAACAGCTTCCTGGACGAGATCCACAAGCAATACGTCCTGACGGCGCGCGCCAAGGGGGCCAGCGAGAACCGCATCCTCTACGGGCATGTCTTCCGCAACGCCATGCTGATCATCATCGCCGGGCTGCCCGCGGCGCTGGTCGGCATCTTCTTCACCGGCTCGCTGCTGATCGAGGTGATCTTTTCCCTCGACGGCCTGGGACTGCTCGGCTTCGAGGCTGTCCTGCAACGCGACTACCCGTTGATCTTCGGCACCCTGTATCTCTATACCCTGATCGGTCTGATCCTGAAGCTGGTCTCTGATCTGATGTATGTGTGGATCGACCCGCGCATCGACTTCGCGACACGGGAGGCCTGACATGCGCCAAGAGACAACGCTTCACAGAACATCAAATCACGAGACACCCGCTCACGACGTAAGCGACGAAAGCCAGCAAGCGAAGCAACGCCCGCGTGCCTCACGCCTGTCGCCCATCACTCGACGGCGCATGGCGGCCTTTCGTGACAACCGTCGCGCCTGGTGGTCGCTGCTGATCTTCGGCGTGCTGTTCGTGCTCTCGCTGGGGGCCGAGCTGATCGCCAATGACCGTCCGCTGCTGGTCGAGTATCAGGGCGAGACCTACCTGCCGATGCTGCACGAGTATCCGGAGACCACCTTCGGCGGCTTCCTGCCCACCGCCACCGACTATCGCGACCCCTATGTGATCGAGGCCATCGAGGCGCAGGGCTTCATGCTCAACACCTTGATTCCCTACTCCTACGACACCCTGGATCTGAATCTGGGCTCTCCGGCGCCGTCGGCTCCCAATGGCCGTCATTGGCTGGGCACCGATGATCAGGGCCGTGACGTGCTGGCGCGCGTCATCTATGGCTTCCGGCTGTCGGTGATCTTCGCGCTGGTACTGACAGCGGGCTCGCTGGTACTGGGGGTGGTGATCGGTGGCGTGCAGGGCTACTTCGGCGGCAAGGTCGACCTGATCGGCCAGCGTCTGATCGAGGTGTGGTCCGGCCTGCCGGTGCTGTTCCTGCTGATCATTCTCGCCAGCATCGTCGAGCCGAACCTGTGGTGGCTGACTGGCATCATGTTGCTGTTCTCGTGGCTGGGCATCGTCGATATCGTGCGCGCCGAATTCCTGCGCGCGCGCAATCTGGAATACGTGCGCGCCGCTCGGGCCATGGGACTGCCCTCGCGGCTGATCATGTGGCGGCATGTGCTGCCCAACGCGATGGTCGCCACCCTGACCTTCATCCCCTTCCTGTTCACCGGCGCCATTACCACCCTGACCGCGCTGGATTTCCTCGGCTTCGGCCTGCCGGCCGGCTCACCCTCGCTGGGCGAGCTGGTCGCCCAGGGCAAGAACAACCTGCAGGCACCGTGGCTGGGCATGACCGCCTTCCTGAGCCTCGGCATCATGCTGACGCTGTTGGTCTTCATCGGCGAAGGGCTGCGCGATGCCTTCGACCCACGTCATATCAGTGCCCGGGAGCAGAACGCATGAGTCATCTCACTTCACCTGCAGACAACACCGGCGCCGCTGCCAGCGTACTGAGACTCGACGACCTCTGCATCCGCTTCGGCCAGACCCCCGTCGTCAGGCATCTCTCCCTTGAGGTCCGACGGGGAGAATGCCTGGCCATCGTCGGCGAGTCCGGGTCGGGCAAGTCCGTCAGCCTGTTGGCGAGTCTTGGCCTGCTGCCGGGGCATGCGCATGTCACCGGGCAGCGCGAATTCACGCGGCCGGACGGCAAGACGCTGGATCTCGCTGCCCTGACGCCACGCCAGTGGCAGCGGGTGCGCGGCGGGCAGATCGGCTTCGTGTTCCAGGAGCCGATGACCTCGCTCAACCCGCTGACGCGTGTCGGCGAACAGATCAGTGAAAGCCTGCGCCTCCAGCAGGGGCTGCGCGGCAATGCCGCCCGCCAGCGCGTGCTGGAACTGCTCTGCCAGGTGCAGTTGCCACGTCCCGAGGAGTTGATCGACGCCTGGCCGCACCAGCTCTCCGGCGGCCAACGCCAGCGCGTGATGATCGCCATGGCGATGGCCAATCAGCCACCGCTGTTGATCGCCGATGAGCCGACCACGGCGCTGGATGTCACCGTGCAGCAGGAGATACTCCAGCTGCTGGATCGCCTGCGTCGCGACCAGGGCATGGCGATGGTCCTGATCAGCCATGACCTCAATCTGGTGCGCCGTCATGCCGACCGCGTGATCGTGATGCGCGACGGGGAATGCATCGAGCAAGGACGTGTCGACGAGGTATTCGATGCGCCGCAGGCCGATTACACCCGCGAGCTGCTGGCCGCCGAACCCGAAGGCCTCGCCAGCGACTTGAGTGCCGAGGACGCCGCGACACCGGTTCTCGCCGCGCGCAAGCTGGAGGTGCGCTTCGCGCGCAGCAAGAAGCTCTTCCAGAAGCGCCCCGCGGACTTCGTCGCCGTTCATCCGCTGAATCTGACGCTGGCGCGCGGTGAGACGCTCGGCGTGGTCGGGGAATCGGGGTCCGGCAAGACAACACTCGCCCTGGCGCTCTTGAAGCTGCAAAGCGCCAAGGGCGAGATCCACCTCGAGAACGAACGCATCGATACGCTGGATCGCAATACGCTGCGCCTGCGTCGCCGCCAGATGCAGATCGTCTTCCAGGACCCCTATGGCTCGCTGTCGCCACGCATGCCGGTGGCGGACATCATCAGTGAAGGTCTGCGCTTTCATCATCCAACGCTCAGTGAAGACGAGGTTCGCCTGCGTGTGGCGCAGGTGCTGGAGGAAGTCGAACTGCCCTCGGCGTGTGCCGATCGCTATCCCCACGAGTTCTCCGGCGGCCAACGTCAGCGGATTGCTCTGGCGCGCGCCCTGATCCTCGAGCCCAGACTGCTGGTGCTCGATGAGCCCACCTCGGCACTGGACCGCAGCGTGCAGAAACAGCTGATTGCCCTGCTGCGTGAACTTCAGACACGCCGAGGCCTGAGCTATCTGTTCATCAGTCATGACCTGGCGGTGGTACGCGCGCTGTCCCATCGGGTGATGGTGTTGCGTGAAGGACGCCTGGTGGAGACGGGCACGACGGCAGAAGTGCTCGGCAATCCCCGCGAGGACTATACGCGTGCCTTGATACAGGCCGCGGGTCTGGCCTGACACGCTCTGCCATGGCCTGACCATAGCTTGTTGGCCTGGGCTGACCTGACCTGCTCTGTCCTGCTCTGCCATAGCATGCCGATCGCCCTGCTCGGGCAGCCACAGATGATGAGCAGGGCGTTGGCGCATTGCAGTCAGTGCACCCCTGCGTTGCAAGACGCACGTTTTGTCGATTGCAAATAATAAAGGTTCTCAATATGATCCAGTGAGATGCGGGCCGACCATCGAGAGACCGTGTAATGACTTCCCGCCCCCTCTCGAGCGGCCCCACGCACTGCCGTTCTGCGCGCACTGCATAACAACAGACCGATCAAGGGATCCACATGACTGCCTCTTTCCGTTTTGCCTCACGCAAGCCGCTGGCAGCTGCCATCGCATTGTCAGCCTCCATGTTCACCGGTGCCGCTCTGGCAGAGCATCATGGCGACGCTCATGACAAGGCGCTGACGGCCGAAGCTGTCGTCGCCCAGTACGCCAACGTCGCACATGCCACCTACAGCGATGCCCTGGCCAGTGCCAATGCCCTGCGCGCCGCCAATGCCGCGCTGATCGAGGCGCCGTCCGACGAGACGCTGGCCGCGGCACGTGCCGCCTGGAAGCAGGCGCGCGTGGCGTATCAGCAGAGTGAAGTGTTCCGCTTCGGCAATGCCATCGTCGATGACTGGGAAGGTCAGCTCAACGCCTGGCCGCTGGATGAAGGGCTGATCGATTACGTCGAAGGCGACGGCTATCAGGCAGAGCTGGGCAACCCGGGTGCCAGCGCCAACATCATCGCCAGCGACAGCGTGCAGATCGGTGCCGACAAGATCGACACCACCGAGATCACCCCGGAGCTGCTGGCGTCCCTCAACGAGCTGGGCGGTTTCGAGGCCAACGTGGCCAGCGGCTACCATGCCATCGAATTCCTGCTCTGGGGTCAGGACATGCACGGTTTTGAGGCCGGTGCCGGCGAGCGCCCGGCGACCGACTTCGCCAAGGGCGATGCCTGTACCGCCGACAACTGTGACCGTCGTGGCGCCTACCTGCTGGCCGCCAACGACCTGCTGATCAGCGACCTGGAATACATGGTCGGCCAGTGGGCACAGGGCGAGAAGGACAACTACCGCGCGGAACTGACTTCACTGCCGGCCGGTGAAGGCCTCGAGAAGATGTTGTTCGGCATGGGCTCCCTGTCACTGGGTGAGCTGGCCGGTGAGCGCATGAAGGTCGCGCTGGAAGCCAACTCCTATGAAGACGAGCACGACTGCTTCTCCGACAACACTCACTACTCGCACTTCTACAATGCCAAGGGCATCCAGAACGTCTACGAAGGCAAGTACGTGACCCTGGACGGCCGCACCTTCGAAGGCCCGTCACTGCATGCACTCGTCGCCCAGAATGACCCGGAACTGGCCGAGAAGATGCATGAGGCGCTGGACACCACCATGGGCCAGCTGCAGGTGATGGTCGACACGGCAGAAGCCGAGGGCGGCATGAAGTTTGACCAGATGATCGCCCCGGGCAATGCCGAAGGCGCCGAGATCATCAATGCCAGCATTCAGGATCTGGTCGCCCAGACCCGCCTGATCGAAGAGATCGCCGACGATGTCGGCATCAGCGGCATGAAGGCCGATACCGCGGACCATGAGTTCTAAGCACACGCTCGAGATTGCCAGTCCATGGGGTGACGATTGATCCTCCCCATGCAGCGCAGCCCCACGCCCGAACCCGTCTACGCACAGGTTCGGGCGTTGATGCTTTTCGCGCCAGCATTTGATGCGCGTCTGCTGATTCTTTCAGGCTGCTGCGCAGCACCGGAAGAACCTGCAGCCTGACCGCGCAAGCCAGGACCTACATTGATGCCACACGTCGTCCCGAAACACCCCACACTCCACGCGTTGTCTCTCGCCATCACGCTTGCCGCCCTGCCGCTGGGCGTAGCACAGGCCGCCCAGCCAGCGCTGACCGTGAGCGCGTATCTGGCCGAACTGCCATTGCAGGACACCGACAGAAGCGGTGGCGACGGCAGCGTGCCCAAGCACGATACCAATGCCTATTCACTGCCGGCCAAGAACCTGAGCTTCGATCAGCGCCTGTCCTTCAGTGTCGGCAACAGCTTCTTCAAGAGCCCCTGGGTGATCGCGCCCGCCAGCACCACTGCACGCGATGGCCTCGGCCCGCTGTTCAACACCAACGCCTGCCAGAACTGCCACGTCAAGGATGGCCGCGGCAGCCTGCCGGCCGAGGGCGATCCCTCGGTGGGCCTTTTCCTGCGCCTGGGCCTGCCGGACAGTCACGAGGACAGCTGGAGCGATGAGGAGCGTGAATTCCGGCGTATCGCCGGGGTGATGCCGCATCCTGTCTATGGCACCCAGCTGCAGAATGCCGCCGTGCCCGGCATCGAGCGCGATGGCCGCATGCAGGTGGATTACGAGCAAGTGACGGTGACCCTGGCGGACGGGGAAGTGATCGCATTGCGCAAGCCGCGCTATTCCATCGCCGAACCGGGCTTCGGGGACCCGGGCGCCATCGCGCTCTCCCCACGTCTCGCCCCCGGCATGGTGGGGCTGGGGCTGCTCGAGGCGGTCAGCGACGAGACCTTGCTCGAGTGGGCCGACCCGCAGGATGCGGATGGCGACGGCATCAGCGGGCGCGCCAATACTGTCTGGTCACTTGCCGAGCAACGCGAGGTCATGGGGCGTTTCGGCTGGAAGGCCGGCCAGCCCGATGTGCGACAGCAGAGCGCCAAGGCCTTCGCCGGTGACATGGGACTGACCTCCCATCTGGTCAGCTCCACCGACTGCACCCCGCTCCAGAAGTGCGAGACATTGCCCGATGGGGGAGAGATCGAGGTCGACGACAACGTGATGGACAACGTGGCCTTCTACTCGCGCAATCTGGCCGTGCCCACCCGGCGTGATATCGATGACCCGACGGTACGCCAAGGCGAGCAACTGTTCCGCGAGCTTGGATGCGCCAGCTGCCACCGCCCTCGCCTGACCACCCAGTCCGGCGGCGTGGCGGAACAACTGGCCGAGCAGACGATCTGGCCCTACAGCGACATGCTGCTGCATGACATGGGCGAAGGACTGGCAGATGATCGCCGCGAATTCGACGCCAGCGGCCAGGAATGGCGCACGCCGCCCCTGTGGGGCATCGGCCTGGCCCAGACGGTCAACCCTGCCACGGGCTTCTTGCATGATGGCCGTGCACGCACCCTGCTCGAGGCCGTGCTCTGGCATGGCGGCGAAGCCCAGCCCAGCCGCGATGCCGTCGTGGCCCTGCCGACTGACCAGCGTGAAGCCCTGTTGCGCTTCCTCGAGACTCTCTGACAAGGAATACCCGTTCATGCCCCGCGACACCTTCACCCCAGCTGCAACCCCGATGAAACCTGCACAGCGCAAGACCTCGCCCCTGGCCCTGATGGCCTGTGGCATGACACTGATGGGCGCCGCGCTGTTCTCGACAAGCACACTGGCGGCGACGGACTCCTCTGCCGCCAACACAGACGCTGCCACCACTGACACCAACAGCGCAAAGGCCGTAAGCCAGTTTGCCGCTGACACGCTGAGCGAGGCGCACCAGCAACTTGCCAGCCGCCTGCAACAGCTCGCGCAGCATACTCAGGCGTTCTGCTCCGCCGAGGGTGACGTCACCCTCGACACCCTCAAGCAGGACTGGCGCAGCGCCATGCTGGGGCTGAATCAGGTCAACTGGGTGGAAATGGGCCCGATCCTGCAGAACTCGCGTCAGTGGCAGCTGTATTTCTGGCCGGACAAGAAGGATCTGGTCGCGCGCAAGACCCGCGCCCTGCTCGCCGGTGATGCCCCGATCACGGTCGAGAGTCTGGCGGAGCAATCCATCGTCATGCAAGGCCTGGGCAGCGTGGAGTATCAGCTGTTCGATGCCCGCTATGCCGACTCGCCCCTGACGGCCGACTCGCGCCGCTGCGAGTTGATGACGGCCAACACCGCCTACGCCGCCAATACCGGCAAGACGCTGCGTGATGAGTGGCAGCAGTTCGCGCCGCAACTGGCCGAAGGCACTGGCGCCTTCAGCGATTCACGTGACGCCGTGCTGTCTCTGGTTCGCGCGCTGACCGTGCAGCTGGAAGCCATCAAGGACCGCAAACTGCGCCGGCCGATCGGCCTCGACAACGGCGGCACGGCCAACCCCTATGCGGCTGAGTCCTGGCGCGGCGGCATGGGGCTTGCCAACATCGCGGCGACTCTCGCGATGATGGAACGCCTCTGGCTCGGCAATGACGAGGCCGCTGGCATTCAAGGCTACCTGAATGGCCAGCTCGACCCGCGCATGGTGGCCTCCACCACAAGCGATTTCGTCGATGCGCGCCAGGCCTTCGCCGCCCTGCCGGATGACCTCGCCGGCATACTGCGCGATGATCCGCGCAATGGTGAGCTGCAGCAGGCCATGATCCATATCGAGACCCTGCAGGCCGGTTTTGCCGACACGCTCAACCCGGCGCTGGGCCTGTCACTGGGCTTCAACAGCACCGATGGCGACTGATCAGGGCGGGGAATTGTGAGTGGCAAGTGGCGAATTGAGAGCGGCGAATGACAACTGACAAGGGGCCAGGCGAGATGCCTCACGGCATGACAGACACACATGCAGCCGACGCCCGCCAGCGACGTCGGCTGCTCAAGGCGTTGGCCTGCACGCCACTGATGGGCCTGCCCGGCGGCATGGCCGTGGCGGGCGGCAACAACGCCGCCAGCGCCCAGGGGCGCGAGCCACTCGGGGTGGCCATCTCGGCATGTGATGATGATACGGGGCAACACTTTGCCAGCTGCACCAGTTATCAGGGAGTGGAGCGCTGGCGCCAGCCGATACGCCAGCGCGCCCACGGCGCCACCCGACATCCTCACAAGCCGTGGGCGCTGATCTTCTCACGGCGCCCGGGGACGGAAATCAATGTCTTCGACCTCGATAGCGGTGAGCGGATCGCACGCATCGAGGCCGCACCGGACCGCCACTTCTATGGACATGGCGTATTCAGCCCGGATGGCGGTCTGCTCTACACCACCGAGAATGCCATCGCGCCCGGAGAAGGCCGCATCGGCATCTACGACGTGAATCGCGACTTCGCGCGGATCGGCGAGTTCGCCAGTGGCGGGATCGGCCCGCATGAAATTCGCCTGCATCCGGATGGCCAGCAGCTGATCATCGCCAATGGCGGGATTCTGACGCGGCCCGACACCGGTCGGGTCAAGCTCAACCTGGACAGCATGCAGTCGAATCTGACCTTGCTCGACCGTGTCTCGGGCGAGATTCGCTGGCAAGGCGAGCCCTCCCATCACCAGCTGTCTTTGCGCCACCTGGATGTCAGCCGCGAGGGCGTCATCGTCGCGGGCTATCAGTACCAGGGCCCCGCGGCGGACCACCGCCCGTTGGTGGTGGTGAAGCATCCCAGCAGTGACCGCTTGCAGGAGCTGCCGTTGCCGCGGGACTACGTCGCGCAGTTCAAGCAGTACATCGCCAGCATCGCCGTCTCCCCCGATGGGCGACTGGCCGTGGCGACCGCCCCGCGCGGCAATCTGATCACGCTCTGGAATCTCGCGACGGGAGAGCTGGACACGACTCTGGACTTCGCCGACTGCGCTGGTGTTCTGGCGGTGCCGGCCACGCAGCAGACGCCTGCAGGCTTCGTGGTCAGCAATGGTCGCGGCGAGTGGCTGCTGATCGATGAGGAGGGGCTGCCGGCGCTTGGCCCGGTGCGGCTGGCGAATACCCACTGGGACAATCACCTGGCGCTGATGTAGCCAGGCATCTGGCGCTTTGATAACCGGGTGGAGGCGCTGTGGTGACGGGAGCTTGAGCGCCTAAGCGTGCAAATCACCACAGCGTCATCTGACGATCCAGCAGGCGATCGAAATCATCGTCCACGAACGGCAGGATGCCATCGGCGACGGGCTTGAGCTGACGACTCAGGTAGTGCTCGACATCAATGGGCGAGCGCAGATACTCGACGGGTTCCGGGCCGGAGGTGGTCATCACATAGCGAATCCAGCCGCCGCGCTGATAGCGTAACGGCAGGCCCCGCCGGCGATTCTCGTCATCCGCTAGACGCGCCGCACGGACATGGGGCGGCACGTTGCGCTGATAGTCGTCGAGCTTGCGCCGCAGTCGCTTGCGGTAGATCAATGCCTCGACATCCATGGTGTCCGCCGCGCCATGGGCATGGCGTTGCAGGTAATCCTGCACGTAGCCTTTCAGGTACTCCTGATAGGGGCTGCCTTCGAAGATGCGACGATAGAGCCCCTGCTGGAAGGTCTTGGCCAGCGGCGTCCAGTCGGAACGCACCGACTCCAGTCCCTTGAATACCAGTTCCGTCTGGCCGCTGCTGCCTGTCTGCTGCAGACCGGCGTAGCGTTTCTTGCTGCCCTCTTCGGCCCCGCGAATGGTCGGCATCACGAAGCGCTGATAGTGGGTCTCGAACTGCAGTTCCAACGCGCTGTCGAGATCGAGACTGTCCTTGAGATGCCGTCGCCACCAGTCGGTGACATGCGCCGCCAGCTCACGGCCAATCCGGCTCGCCTCGGCTTCCTCATGCGCAGCGCCCAGCCACACGAAGGTGGAGTCGGTATCGCCATAGATGACGCGATAGCCCTGCGCCTCGATCAACTCCACCGTCTGCTGGATGATCTGATGGCCACGCCGCGTGATCGAGGACGCCAGCCGGGGATCGAAGAAACGACAGCCGCGTGACCCCAGCACGCCGTAGAAGGCATTCATGATGATCTTGAGCGCCTGGGTCAGCGGGGCATCACCCGCCGCGCGGGCGGCGTCACGTGCTTGCCAGATCTCGGCGACGATGCCCGGCAGGCAGTGTCGGTCACGCGAGAAGCGCGCGCCGAGAAAGCCGGGCACACCGGCCTCAGGGGCATCATCCGAGCCGTTCTCTGACCCACGCAGCCCTTCGACCAGGCCCAGCGGGTCGATCAGGAAAGTGCGGATGATGGAGGGATACAGACTCTTGAAATCCAGCACCAGCACCGAGTCATAAAGCCCGGGCTGGGAATCCATCACGAAGCCGCCGGGGCTGTCCTCCCCCACCACGTCTCCCAGATTGGGCGCGACCTTGCCCAGCCGGTGCAATCTCGGCAGATACAGATGCGTGAAGGCCGCCACCGAGCCACCGCTGCGATCTGCCTCGAGCCCCGTGGCAGCGGCCCGCGCGAGCAGAAACTCCATCAGTCGCGTCTTCGCGAAGATTCGCGTGACCAGCTCGCAATCCTTGAGGTTGTAGCGCGCCAGGGAAGGCTTGTCCTCGGCGAACATGCGCAGAATCTCGTCCAGCCGGCCGTAGGGGTCATCGATGGCCTTGCCTTCCTGCAACAGCTCACGCGAGACATTCTCGAGACTGAACGACTCGAAATGCCAGAAGGCCGACTTGAGCGCCTCGATGCCATCCACCACCCAACGCCCGGCGATCTCGGCAAAGAAGTGCTCGGCCTGGCGGGAATGAGAGCGCCACTGCATCACGCTGGCGTCACGCCCCAGTCGCAGTGGCAGGCCTTTGGCCTCTGACAACCGCACCAGCATGCGCAGATCGAACTGGATGACGTTCCAGCCGATGATGACATCCGGATCATGCCTTGCGACCCAGTCCAGCAGGCATTGCAGCAGCTCACGCCGGCTATCGCGGTACTCCAGCGAGAAATCGCGGCTGGTGTCCTCCTCGCCATTGGGGGGTCCCAGCATGTAGACCTGACGTTGTCCGCAGCCCTCGAGCGCGATGGAATACAGATTGCCCCGTGCATCGGTCTCGATATCCAGCGATGCCCAGCGCAGCGGTGGCCGATAGCCCGCAAGCGGTGTCAGGCGCGCATTCTTCACGCTGCCATCAGGCTGGCGCTCGCCGCGTGCCGTGACGCCTGCCGTGATGAAACGCTCCATCAGGTAGCGGTCCGTCGGACGAACATCCGCTTCATAGACGTCGACGCCAATCGCCTTCAAACGGCGCGCCAGCTGGCCCAGGGTGCGATATTCACGACAGTAGAGCCCCGCCACCGGGCGATGGTGGAAGTCTTCCAGTGCCAGCGGACGCAGCTCGGCGCCGGCCTCAAAGCTCACCAGTGTCTGAGCCAGCACCTGCTGTTCGGCGGGCAGGAAAGCGACGACTTCCTGGGGTGCACATTCGACACGTACGGCGCCTTCGTCGGTGCGAATCCAGAAGCTGATCACCACCCCCTCGGGCGTGTCCCGCCAATGACGTGTCAGCACGAAGCCATGAAGTTCAACAGGAGCGTGGCGGGAATCTTCGGATGCGGCCTCTGGCACTGCATTACCTTTACGTTGAATATACGAATGCCGGGCAGGATGAGAGCAAGACGCGTCTGTATCCTCATACGATAATATGAATTCTGTATCGTACAACATCCGGCGTGAAGCCTGAGCTTGACGACGGAAATACCGTGCCTTCCCGGCGACAGGATGGATGTCTGCGGCAAGGAATGCCTCTCCCGAGATAGCGGCACCCCACAAGGAGCCTGCGTCATGCAACGCTTTGAGATGATTCAAACCCTGCTGGGCCAGATGCTGGGCCAGATCGACGACATCATCTTGCTTGCAGATGATCAGCGCCATATCACCTACCTGAATGACAGCGCGGTGAAGGCATTCGGCTACCCGCGTGAAGCGTTGATCGGCAAGCAGACACGTATGCTGTATGCCTCCAGCGATGAGTTCGAGCGCCAGGGGCAGAGGCGCTTTCGTGTCGATGCCCAGCCCGCCAAGGAAGGCCGGGTCATCCGCTACCGTCGCCAGGATGGCACCTACTTCTATGGTGAGACGCTCGGCGGCCCCATCAAGGACCCCACCAGCGACAACATCTTCATGTTCGGGCTGATCCGCGATGTCTCACGCCGTGTGACGGCGGAACATACTCTCCACAGCCTGCATGCCATCACCTCATCACGTGAACTCAACTTCAATGAGCGCATCGATGAGCTGCTGAAACTGGGCTGCGCCCATTTCGGCCTGCCGATCGGTATCTTCAGCCGCATCCAGGGCGGCGAATACGTCGTCCAGCGCGCCTGTCACCCGGAAGACCTGCTGGAACCGGGACTGAGCTTCTCGCTCAGCGATACCTATTGCGATCACGTCTACAAGGCCGACTGCGTCCAGGCCTTCCATCATGTGGCCAGCAGTGAGATCCGCAACCATCCCTGCTATGCCAACTTCAATCTGGAAGCCTACATCGGGGCACCGGTGATCGTGGATGGTGAGCGCTACGGCACCTTCAACTTCTCAAGCCCTGACCCGGTGCCGCCCTTCACCGCTCAGGACATCGAGCTGGTACGTCTCATCGCCTTGTGGGCCGGCCACGAAGTCGCGCGTGCCAATGACATCAATGCCCTGAAGGAAGCGCATCAGGCGCTCGAGAAGATCGCGATCACCGACCCGCTGACCGGCCTCTACAATCGCCGTCATGCCCAGCAGGTACTGGATGACAGCATCGCGGCACTGGCCACCGCCGAGGTTGACCACCCCCTGTGCGTGGCACTGCTGGATTTCGACCATTTCAAGAAGATCAACGACAATCATGGCCATGACGCCGGTGATCTTGCCTTGCAACACTTGAGCGTGCTCGCCGAGGAGATTCTGCTGCCCGGCGACACCCTCGCCAGATGGGGTGGCGAGGAATTCCTGGCGATTCTGCCTGACTCGCTGCTCAGTGACTCGGCCACGCGCATCAACCTGCTGCGACAACGCATGAAGGACAGTGTCGTGGAATACGCTGGCCAACGTCTGCCCCTGTCATTGAGCATCGGGATGACCTGCCTGGAACCCGATGACAGCGCCACCCGCGAGCAGTTGATCGCACGCGCCGATGAAGCCATGTACGCGGCCAAGGAAGAAGGACGCAACTGCCTCAGGATGCTGTAACGCAATGATGCGTGAATTGCTCCGTCCTGCCTGTCCTGGTCAGGAGCCACAAGCAGGACGGAGCCTTCTCACCAAAGCCCGCTCACAGAAGCCCTCGCGCCCCGCCATCACCCCTCTCGCACTCAGGTGGCGAACACGCTAAGGTCAGGCCCATCCCCTTCTGCCGAGCCACCCGACGTCGTCGTTGCCTATCCTCATGCCTTCACACGATTCCAGCGCTACGCCGCCCGATGCGTCCTATGCCTTCGGCCTTCCGGAAGACGGCGTGTTGTCTGACCAGCCCACCAGCATTGCGCCCTTGACCGCCACCCTTGCCTCACCTGCCCCCGCTGACCGTCATCAACTCGGCATCTTCCTGCTGCCGGGCTTCGCGATGGTCGCGCTGTTCTCGATGATCGAGCCGCTGCGCATCGCCAATCGACTGCGCGGAACACGCCTGTATCAGTGGACACTCGCAAGCCAGGATGGCGCGTCGGTCAAGGCCTCCAACGGCATGGTGCTGCCGGTGGATACCGCACGTGATGACCTCGCAGCAGTGGACACGCTGGTGGTGTGCACCAGCTTTGCCCCGGAAGCCTATCTGGAAGACCGCACCTTGCACTGGCTGCAGGAGCGCTCCCATAGCGGCTGCCAGCTCGGCGGCGTGGACACCGGCTGCTTCGTGCTGGCGCGTGCCGGCCTGCTCACCGGCAAGACGGTGACGCTGCACTGGGAAAGCCTGCCGGAATTCAGCCAGCGCTTCGATGAGGTGGACGCCGTGGAGTCACTGTATGAAATCAGTGACGATGGCTTCTTCTGCGCCGGCGGCAGCGCCCCGCTGGACATGAGCCTGGAGCTGATTCGCCGCCAGCATGGTCAGGCGCTCTATCAGGCAGTACGCGAACAGCTGATTCTCGATCAGGGTCGCCTGCCGGCCAGCCGCCAGCGCGGCATCAGTCAGCAGACGGCCGATCTGGCCGACCCGCTGCTCAGGCGTGCGATCACGCGCATGGAGAACACCCTGGAGGCCCCGCTCAGCATCGAGGCACTCGCCGAGGAGCTCGGCCTCTCATGGCGCCAGCTGGAGCGCCGCTTCCAGCAAGGGCTCGGCTGCACGCCTCGCGCCTATCATGGGGAGCGTCGCCTGCTGCACGCACGCAGCCTGCTTCACGATACCCGCCATGGCGTCACCGATATCGCCCTGGCCTGCGGTTTCACCTCGCATTCGAGTTTCACCCGCGCCTTTCGCCGTCGCTTCGGCATCACCCCGACCCAGGCACGCCGCCAGCCACCGCGCCCCTTGGGTTGATCCACACCCGTTATCCGCATCGCGATGTCGAATTGGGCACAGTCGGTGTCGAATTGGGCACAGTAGCGAGCGCCGTGGGCTGCCATTCTGTCGGGGAATCGCTCACCTGACAGAAGGAAGGACTCTCCATGGCGCTCCCGATCACACCCGATTACGACAGCTGGCCAATTGACGAGACTCTCGTGAAGGTCATTCACGAAGCACGCTATCTGAGCGTGACCTGGAGCGATGGCCGCGTCAGCCGTTTTCATAGTGTCTGGTTGCGCGAGAACGCCGCGGACGATACCACCGTCAATCCGGCGACGCGCGAACGCATTCTGGACCTCTCCCAGATTCCCGCCTGGCCGGAAATCGCCGAGGCCAGCATCGATGAGGACGGCGCACTCAGCGTGCTGTTCACGCCCGAAGACCGCCGCCTGCGCTTCCACCCGGGCTTCCTGCGCGCCAATGACTATGACAACCAGGACGCGCTGCCGCCGGAACTGCCGCCGCTGACGCTCTGGCACGGTGAGCAGTTGGTTCAGCCGCCGACCATCGATGCCGCCCGCCTGGCCGAGGCCGACCATGGCAGCGCGCAGGAGGCGGAGATTCTGTATCCGACCCTGCACGAACTGCTCGGCAAGGGACTGGTGCGCCTGCGCAACCTGCCGACGGAAGAAGGCGCCATCGAAAAGGTCGCCGAGCGCATCGGCTCGATCCGCACCACCAACTTCGGCCACCTCTTCAATGTCCGCGCGATCCAGAACCCGGATTCCAACGCCTATACCTCCATCGCCTTGCCGCCGCATGTGGACCTGCCGACCCGGGAATATCAGCCGGGCCTGCAGTGCCTCTACTGTCTCGAGAACACCGTGGAAGGCGGCATGGCGGTGATGATGGACGGCTTCGCCATCGCGGCGGCGCTGAAGGAGGAACACCCCGAGGCCTACGAGACACTCACCACGGTGCACTGGCGCTACGCCAATACCTCGCGCAATACCGATCATGTCTGGTACTCGCCGATGATCGTGCTGGGTCAGGCAGGAGAACTGCTGGAGGTGCGGATCGCCGACTTCCTGCGCGGGCCGATGATGGCCCCGTTCGAGCAGACCGAGACCGCCTATGAAGCACTGATGACGCTGCAGCGCATGTTGCGTGAGCCGCGCTTCGCCATGCGTTTCACCTATGCCCCCGGCGACATGGTCATCTTCGACAATCGCCGCCTGCTGCACGCCCGCGATGCCTTCGAGGGCGACAGCGGCAGCCGCTGGTTGCAGGGCTGCTACCTGGAGCGTGACGAAGTGCGCTCTCGTTATCGCATGCTCAAGCGTGCCGAACGCGCCGAGCGGGTCGAGGAAGCCACCCAGACAGTGTGATTCGGCACGGCGTGCCTCTGCTCGCGTATCAGCTCACGCCGATGGCCGGCATGAGAACGAGAACGTGCGGGGAAGTCAGGGCGTGCGTGGCGTGATGACGAGCGTGAAGCCGGGGTCCTGCGGAATCAGGGGCGGCAGACAGCGCACCTCATGACCGGACAACTGGCGGGCAAGACATCGGGTCAGCGTCGCAGGTTCAAAGGCGCTGACCCATGCCGGCCTATCAGGCTTCTCGCCCCGCCAATGGACGGCATGCATGCCCCATTCCGGCTCCAGCATGTGACGTGACAGGGTCTGCCAGGCCAGTTGATGACGACCGCTGCCCGACACGATGCGGGTGGACAACAGCAGACGCTCGAGATCAAAGGCATCGATCACGATTCGCAGGCGTGGATGACGAAGAATCACCTCGACGAGTCTCGCGAGTTGCTCGCCCTGCTGCCAGTTGGCACTGATGCGACAGCTGATCGCCACGCAGGATGCCGGCGTCTCTGCCAGCACATCGAGAATGTCGCCGTGCACCACCTCTTCAAGCTGAGGCCGGCTCTGGCATCGTACGCCTGTCAGGCAGGTCATGTTGTTTGTAGCTGGCCGTGTACGTCACTTCCGATGCCTGATGCTGGCCCTGGCCTCAATGTTGATGCTCTGCATCATGTGATGAGTGAGGATGATCCTCAGCCCGGCCACTGTCCTTCGGCTCATGATTCTCTTTCGGCTCATGACTGCCCTCCGGCTCATGGCTGTCTTGTAAATCAGCAGGCCCATCAGCTTCCCTAGCGTGATGTGGTTGGCGGGTGTCATCGTCATGATGCGATGACGGTGATTGTGCAGTCTCGCCTCCGCCATGTTGATGACCATCACTTGCTGCCACAAGAGCCGTATAACGCGCAGCACTCATGCCCGGTAGCTCTTGCATGAAAGCGACCATCTGCCAGATATATTCATCCTGCATGCTCTTGCCCCATGCCGGCATTCCACTGGCTTTTATCCCATGTTTGATGACCCAGAAGTGCTCTCTAGGCTCACCATGGATATCCGAAGTCACAAAATTCGGTGGACTGGGATAAAGCCCCTTGCTGAGTTCAGTCTCTTGCATGCCTGGCGCGAGATGGCAGGAGGCGCACATCGATGCATAATTACCGGCCCCCGCCACTTTCATGGCTTCATCATCGAGGGATGGCGTTGCGATATCACTCGCGTGGCTCTCGATCGAACGATCACGCGCCGTTTCAAGAATTCCATAGACCCATGGCCCATGCGGATCATCTGCCGCGACACTGACGACGCCGGAGTAAATGACTCCAGCCCCGGCTGCCAGCAGCACCAGGAATGCCAGACACATCCCTACCAGTACTTTTTTCATGTCAGTCCCCTTGATGAAACAACATGATTCAACGCCCAGACCGCTATGTAAAAAAGCCGGTGGCTGACGGCCAACAATACCAGCGACATGACGCGATGCATCGGGCAGCGCCTTGGCACCTGAAACGCTTGTCCGATTTCATTGAGCTGTCTCTGCATCATTCAAGGAACACCTCCAGAGAATGACTTCGACCACCAGCAGCCAATACACGACAGCCATCGAGATTCAGAACATCAAGCGCACACCGACCACGACAGCCGTATCCTCCACATCCTCACCTTCTTCACGCTGCATATCAGCGGTTTCGCCATACTCTCTCTGCCAATACATGCCGACGTAAGGCGCTACCCGCCGAGTTATCTCATAGCGAGCACGCAAGCCGATTCGTACTGAGTTGAGGCCCTTTCCAATCCCCTGTTGCCTGGACTCATTGGCAGCGAACACCATTTCACTGCGTGGCTGTAGATACCAGCGCTGGGTCAGGCGCACATCATGTTCCAGCTCCAGGCTGGCAGTCACGATACCTTCCTCTCGGTACTGCACTGCGGCATCCGTCTCGATCCGGTAGGGGGCGGTTCCCTGAAAGCCGAACACCCCATACACGCCTTCATCATGATCATCGTTGAACACACCACCCTGATAGCCAGCTCCGATCTGGAACTCCCAGAAATCGGCAACCAGCTGACTGTAGAGAAGCTCAAGGGATTCAAACTCGGCTTCTTCCCCATCGCCCTGGACATTCTCCCCTTCTGACTTGAGATAGACGCGGTGGGTATCTCCGCCATACCAGGCCTGAAAATCCCACACCAGGGAGTCCTCTCCCTTATCCGGAAGGCTATATTCCAGGCGATCGAAGACTGCGCTCCACTGGAGATGTTCGGCCATGGGCGATGGCCATGACGCCGGGGCATCATATCCATCCTGGGCAAATGCCTGGGAGACACCAGCACCGGAGAATAGACATACCGTCACGCAGGCAAGACGAAATGAATGCTGACTGATTGACATGATGACTCCTCAGGAAACCTTTACGACACGGAACATACCTGCATCCATGTGGTACAGAAGATGACAATGGAAAGCCCAGCTACCTTCTGCATCGGCAGTGATCAACGCTGAAACGCGCTCACCGGGTTTGACATTCAAGGTGTGCTTGCGAGGAATCAGATCACCGTGGCCATTCTCGAGCTCCATCCACATCCCATGTAAATGAATGGGATGCTCCATCATGGTGTCATTGATCAAGATGAGACGGAGGCGCTCATCTTTATGAAAATGAATAGGGCCATTGACTTCGCTGAACTTCTTGCCATCGAAGGACCACATATAACGTTCCATATTGCCGGTCAGATGCAACTCCATCTCGCGCATGGGGCCGCGTCTGTCCGGCCATGGTGAATAGGCCTTGAGATCCTGATAGACCAGTACACGACGCAGCGATTGGTCCAGACCGATTCCCGCCTGGTCATAACGAGCCCCTTGCTGAACAGCACCCGCCATCAGCATGCCGCCCTGGGCTGCATCGGCCTGCAGGCCCGCCATCTTCGAATGGTCCATACCTGCCATCTTCGAATGGTCCATACCTGCCATCTTCGAATGGTCCATGCCTGCCATCTTCGAATGGTCCATGCCTGCCATCTTCGAATGGTCCATGCCTGCCATCTTCGAATGGTCCATGCCAGCCATCTGCGAATGGTCCATGCCCGCCATCTGCGAATGGTCCATGCCCGCCATCTGCGAATGGTCCATGCCCGCCATCTGCGAATGGTCCATACCTGCCATCTTCGAATGGTCCATGCCTGCCATCTGCGAATGATCCATACCTGCCATCTGCGAGTGGTCCATTCCAGCATGAGCGCCCATGGCCTCCATCCCGCGATCAGCGATCTGCCGTCGCTCAGGTACGGGCGCCTCCATCCCGGGGCGGGGTGCCAACGTGGCTCGCGCGTAGCCACTGCGGTCCATGGCTTCGGCGAAGATGGTGTAGGCCTTGTCATCTTCCGGTGTCACCAGTACATCGTAGGCTTCCGCCACGGCAATACGGAACTCATCCACTTCTACCGGTTGCACTGGCTGTCCATCTGCCGCTACCACGGTCATCTTCAAGCCGGGAATGCGTAAATCGAAGTAGCTCATTGCCGAGCCATTGACGACACGCAGACGCACTGTTTCCCCGCGCTTGAATAGCGCGCTCCAGTTTTCTTCTGGTGAATGACCATTGAGAAGATACGTATAGGTACTGCCGGTGACATCGGCAATATCCCGTGAACTCATGCGCATCTCTGCCCACATGCTGCGCGACTCGATCGTGTCCACCCAACCACCCCGTCGTACATCCGCAAAGAAATCAGCGACGGTACGCTCCTGATAGTTGTAGTAGCCTTCCATGGTCTTGAGATTGCGAAATACGGACTTGGGGTCTTCGAATGTCCAGTCAGTCAGCAGCAGGACATGCTCACGATCATAGGTGAAGGCTTCCGGTGTTGCGGAGTCGATGATCAATGGACCTGCGTGGCCCTCCTGCTCCTGGAGGCCTGAATGACTGTGATACCAGTAGGTACCGCTCTGAGTGACAGGGAACCGATAGGTAAAGGTTTCGCCCGGTGCGATCCCTGCGAAGCTGATACCCGGCACACCGTCCATTTCCGGGGGAAGTATGATGCCATGCCAGTGAATGGAGGTTGGCTCATCGAGCAGGTTTGTCACCTTGATGACAGCATCCTGCCCTTCCTTCAAGCGCACCATGGGCCCGGGACTACTGCCATTGATGCTGATGGGACGAGCGAATTGCCCGGCAATGTCGATGTCTTCACGTCGAATGACAAGAGAGATCTCGGGCCCATGCTCAACCCCTTGGGAGTAACCTGATGTGCGCCCCCAGGGGTTGGCCCAGGCGGGTGCCACGCCTGACACCATTGCGCCCAGCCCCAGGGCAGAACCTCCCTTGAGCAACTGACGACGTGATACAGAAAATTCAGACGGTTTTGGTGCCATGGCCGTAGCTGCTCCCGAGTCATGAATGATGAGTCATGACATGGATGAAGCCACGGCAAGCTGAAACGAACCTGAATGGAGTGCCTATTTGCGGGTGGGCAGATGCACCTCGGCTCTCAATCCCCCTGCGGCTGCTGTTGAGTAGCTCACGCAACCAGCGTAATGCTTGACGAGATGCGCAAGAATGGAGAGCCCCAGCCCATACCCCGGGTGAGTTTCGTCCTGCCGCCACCCACGCTCGCCAAGATGGGCCAACTGTGCCTGCGGCACCCCCGGACCATCATCCTCGACGCAGAGCACGATCTGGTCTCTCTCTATCGTCAATCGGCATTGCACCTGATTGACAGACCACTTGCCCGCATTATCAAGCAATATGCCGAGCATTTCGGTGAAATCCTGTGTCTCGACATTCACCCAGCTATCCGCATGCTGATTAGATACGCCCAGACACTCCAGCAAGAAGGTACGCTGCGGATAGATCCCCTGGAACATCTCGATCAAGCGCTGGGCCTCTTCAACCGGGCGTGTTGTCTGACCGGCGCGCGGGCCAGCAATGCGGGCTCGCCTGAGCTCTGTCTCCAGCTGGGAATGAATCGTCTCTACACGTTGCAGCATCTTGCCACGACGTACCTCATTGATCGGTCGCTTGCCGCGCAGCACCTGTGCCAGTGCCGCCAGGGGTGTCTTGAGCGCATGGGACAGATTCGCCACAGACTCTCGTGAACGAGACAACCGACGATCAAACTCATCCAGCAGGGTGTTGAGCTGTGATACCAACGCATCAAGCTCGGAAGGGGCCTCAAGCACAATCCGCTTTCGGTGCCCGGACTGGAGTTCACTCAATTGATGACGCAGGACACTCAACGGCCTGAGCCCCCGCCTTACCGCCAGCAGATTGAGTGATATCAGAATTCCCCATAACAGGATGGCGCTGGCGGCAATCCACCAATGAACTCGGGTCAAGCCCTGCTCCACTGGCGAGAAATTCTCGGCAATCAGCAATTGCACGGCGTCCCCGCGGATATCGAAGACGTGCCGATAGACCAACAGTGGCTGTTGCTGAAACTGATGCATGAACAACGCATCCCCCTTGCCCTCAAGCAAAGGGAGCATCTGCGTCGGCAAGGCAGGCAGCGAAGTACTGACCTTCTCCCCGACTCGCAACACATAGAAATGATGAAAGCTCAGAGACTCCTCTCGGGCCGCTGCCATGAGCTGGGCAACAGGTCGCTCATCCTTCTTGAGCAAGGTGACGATATGCGATGCCTCATCCTTGAGACGCTCGCCAAGAAAGTCCTTCGCCAGCTCGTGGAGAAAGAAGCCATGCAGATACCAGGCAAACAGCACCACCGCGAGAGATGCTCCTCCCAGGCGGGTCAGCAGGCGAAAACGAAGGCTACGACGATCGATGTGAAACAAGCAGATACCCCTGTCCGCGGCGGGTCTGTATCAAGTCCTTGCCCAGGCGGCGGCGAAGGCGAGCGATATAGACTTCTACCAGATTGGGCGCCGCAGCGTCCTGCTCCAGGGCATATAGCTGATCCAGCAACTGTGCCTTGGAGTGCACTCTGTCTGGATGATGCATGAGGTAGCGCAACAGGCGGAATTCGGTGGCCGTCAAGCTCGCCCACTGCTCTCCATCGCAGCACACACGCTGCGCCTCTTCATCCAGCTGAATTCCGCTCACCTGAAGATACCCATGACTTGCCCCTTGGCGACGCCGAAGGAGCGCATGAAGACGTGCCAACAACTCTGCTTCATGAAATGGCTTGGTAAGGTAATCATCTGCCCCGCTGCGCAAACCGATGACCTTGTCTTCCCACGTGTCACGGGCCGTGAGAATCAGTATTGGAATATCCACCTGACCTTGACGCCAGCGCTTGAGCAAATCCAACCCGGAGCCGTCAGGCAGTCCCAGATCCAGAATGGCCAGCGCGTACTGCTCGGTTGCCATGAAGGCTTGCGCATCATTCAAATTCGAGGAGACATCCAGCCGATAACCATTATCCTCAAGCAGCTCGGCCAGGCTTTCCGCCAGCAGGTCATCATCTTCAAGCAACAACAGCTTCATGCCAGCTTTCTCCTGATCCACAAAATACCCACTGAACACTGCGGCATAGGGCTAAACCAACATGTCATGGTAAGCCTCACCATCCTATGGGGGAAAGCTGATCACTGGCTGAAAAGACAGCAATACACAATCTCACCACCACGCGAAGCCGCTCGAATCTCCCATGTGCTATTCAGCCACGCACGCCTGGCTGGATAGCGCCTCTTGGTCACGGTAGCCTTGCACGCCTGTCAGGCAGGTCATGCGTCATGTCGGCTGCCTGAATCCCTATCCATCTTTATTGGCTATCTCCACAGGATGCCCGCAATGCTCGCCAGTCCCGCCGATTTTCCCTACCTCGCAAGCCTGCTTGAGGGCCTCGCGCAGTATTTCCCACTCTCGTTGCCTATCGTCTGCGCGTTGTTGTTGCTTGCCCTGCTGACGTCAGCCATGTCCGCTGCCGTCGGGGTTGGCGGCGGCACCCTGCTGATCATGTTCATGGCGCAGTTGATGCCTGCCGCTGCCCTGATTCCGGTGCATGGCATGGTGCAGCTGGGCTCCAACGGCGGCCGCATGGCGATGACGTGGCGCCATATCGACATGCGCCGTCTGTTGGCCTTTCTGCCCGGTGTGGCGCTGGGTGCGCTGGTCGCGGCCTGGGTGTTGATCCGCTTGCCTGAAGGGGTACTGGAGCTTTCCATCGCGCTGTTCGTGCTGTTCACCTGCTGGGGGCCGGCACTGCCCAAGCGAGCTTTGAGCCGCACGGGCACCTTGATCGCCGGAGCCATCACGACTTTCCTTTCGAGTCTGATCGGTGCCAGCGGCCCACTGGTCGCGAGCTTCATCAAGCAAGGCGGCGGCGAGCGTCACGCCAAGGTGGCGACCTTCGCGGCCTGCATGGTCGCGCAGCACCTCACCAAAGCCTTCATCTTCGGCATGGCAGGGTTTCTCTTCCATGAGTGGTTGCCCCTGATCGTGCTGATGATCGGCGCGGGCCTGATCGGCACCCGCCTCGGACTGCGCTTTCTGGATCGCGTCTCCAACCGGCATTTCGATGGCCTGTTCAAATGGGCGCTGTCGTTGCTGGCGCTCAGGCTTGCCTGGCTGGGTAGCGCTTCTCTGATCAGTCATTGATCCGCCGCCAGCCACGCCCTGATCCGCTTCTCACGCACGGCTCATCTGGCGGTCGCGCTGATGATCACAGCATGTGCCCCTGGCCTGTCGACAGGGATGCCCCGGGTATCACACTCAGCTGGCCTTATAGCCTGCTCCACCCATCATGACGGCGTCAGCATTACCTACCATCAAAAGCGCCCCACTCAGGCATCAGGCTGAGCGGGGCGCTGCTTGTCATGCGTCAACTACAGACCAGAAATCAGAACGGATACTGGCGGGGCTCGACCTGCAGGCTGACCCACTGGTCGGTGGTGAACTCCTCAAGCACCCAGTCGCCATTGAAGCGCCCAAGGCCGGAGTTCTTCTCGCCACCGAAGGGCGCGCGCGGGTCATCGTTCACCGGCATGTCATTGACGTGCACCATGCCAGCCTCGACCTGGCGCGCGAAGCGCTCGCCGCGTGCGATATCCGCGGTGAAGACGGATGCCGAGAGGCCATACTCGGTGCCATTGGCAAGTTCCAGCGCGTGCGCTTCATCACGGGCTTTCTGGATGCCGACCAACGGCCCGAAGATCTCGTTGCGCGCCAGACTCATGTCATTGGTGACATCGGTGAACACATGCGGCGGCACCAGCTGACCCTGTGTCTCGCCCTCCAGCATCACCTGGGCGCCCTCGCCCTTGGCCGTCTCGATCATCTCGAGCAGACCATCACGCTGCTTGGCATTGATGATCGGCCCGATGACGGTATCGTCCTGTGCGGGTTCGCCGACCTTGAGTCCACGGGCACGCGCCACGAAGCGATCGACGAAGGCGTCATGGACCGACTCATCGACGATGATGCGGTTGATGGCCATGCAGATCTGCCCCTGATGGAGGAACTTGCCGACCAGAGCGGCGTCCACCGCCTGCTCGATATCCGCATCATCAAGCACCACGAAGGGACTGTTACCGCCCAGCTCCAGGGCAACATGCTTGAGGTGATCACCACCGACGGCGCGCTTGCCGATCCCCTTGCCTACCTGGGTGGAACCGGTGAAGGAGATCAGCCTCGGCACCTCGTGATCCACGAAGGCATCGCCGATCTCGCTGCCTGAACCGACCACCACGCTCAAGACGCCGGCAGGCAGGCCCGCCTCCTCGAACAATCGGGCCAGCAGCAGGCCACCCGTCAGCGGCGTGTCACTCGCCGGCTTGATGACGACGCTGTTGCCGAGTGCCAATGCCGGTGCCAGGGAACGCTGGGTCAGATGCAGCGGGAAATTCCACGGGCTGATGATACCGATGACACCCAGCGGCTTGCGGAAGACACGGCTCTCCTTGCCCGGCACCTGAGCCTCCATCGTTATCCCGGCCACGCGGTTGGCCATCGCGGCAGATTCCAGCGTGATCGCGCGGGCCGCGGCCAGCTCCGCCTGAGCCTTGATGCGAGTACTGCCGGACTCACGAATCAACCAGCCGAGCAGCTCCTCGCGTCGCTCGTCCATCAGCTCCACCGCCTTGTGCATCACGCCCGCGCGCTCGCTTGCCGGCGTCTGGGCCCAGTCAGGCTGAACATCGCGCGCCTTGCGATAGCTGGCGTCGAGATCCTCGGCGTTGGCCATGGAAATCGAGAGCAGCGAGCTTTGATCGAAGGGGTCCACCACCTCGAGCGTCTTGCCGGCTCGTCCGGCACGCCATTCACCGGCGAGAGGTAGCTGCTCCAGGTTCTGGTAATCGCGAGGCATGAGTCTCTCCGTGCTATGGGGTTACAGGAGACATGGCGATAGTGTGGCAAAACCCAACCACCGCAACTCAGCTATGCCAGAATGGCACCGCCAACTGAGAGCCTCCCCCTACCGAAACCGAATGAGAGTCAAAGGATGAGCCCTGAAGACCTGCAGAAACTGACGACCCGCCAGATGCCCTATGGCAAGTATGCCGGACGCCTGATTGCCGACCTGCCCGGGGATTATCTGGTCTGGTTTGCGCGCAAGGGGTTTCCGCAGGGCGAGATCGGTCGCCTGCTCGCGCTGATGCACGAGATTGATCACAACGGGTTGAATGCGTTGCTGGAGCCGCTGCGGCGGCGCTGAGGGACTGAGGCGCTGAGGGAGTGAAATACAGAAGAGCTACGCAAGCCGCAGCGTCGCGGACAAGTCAGCGAGTGGGAATCACGACAGGCGGCCGCTGGCCTCCAGTTGATCCAACATGTCGTGCAGCGTCGCCTCGAGGGGCCGGTAGATCAGACCCAGCTGCTCGCGACTGCGGGTATTGTCGAAGACGAAGGGATGGCCCACGTTGCGCGCGACGACCTTGCGGGTCACGGCCTTGTTGGCCAGCGGACCCGCCAGCCACACCAGCCATTTGGGTAGCTGGCGAGTGGGAATCGAGTACTGCGAGCCGGCGTGACGGCGCAAGGTCCGCCCCAGTGCAATGAAGCTTGAGGAGTGCCCGGCGACCAGATGACGCCCATTGGCCGTAGGCAGAAATCCTGCCGCCAGATGCGCCTCGGCCACATCCCGCACATCCACCACGCCCATGCCGTAATCCGGCGCGCCTATCCTGAGCGTGCCATCACATAGCTGCGTCATCAGGCTGAAGGATTCGCCGCGCGTGTCATCGCTGATCGCGGGGCCGAGCACCAGCGAGGGGTTGATCACCACCAGCCGCCAGCGCGACTGCTGCTCGGCAATCTGCCAGGCGGCCTGTTCCGCCAGCGTCTTGGAATGGGAATAGGCCTGATGCTCAAGCGACGCCGTGGTATTCCAGACACTCTCGTCGAAACAGCCGCGCGGGGTGTCTTGCGCATCGGCATTGTCGCTGTAGATGGCGGCACAGCTGCTGGTCAGCACCACCCGTTCGACACTGGCCTGACGATTGGCCTCTTCCAGCACATTGCGCGTGCCGTCCACTGCCGGGCGCACCAGATCGCGCTCGGGGTCCAGGACACTGACCACGAAGGGCGAGGCAGTATGAAAGACCACCGCACAGCCTGCCATCGCCTGAGCGTAGGAGCCCGGTTTGAGCAGATCGCTGGCAAAGACACGTAGCTCCCCCGGTAAGCGCTCGCCCAGCGCCATGAGCGCCGCCAGACGTTCGCTATTGCCAGGATCGCGCACTGCGGCATGCACCGTCAGGCCTTCTTCCAGCAAGCGACGAATCAGCTGCCCCGCCACATAGCCGGTCGCCCCGGTCACCAGTACCGGGCGCGATCGCTCCAGGCCTGCCAATGAAGCTTGCGTAGACGCATTGAGCGGCATGGACGACTCCCGGAATGCAGTAATTGGCGATCTGACGGCACAGTGTGCGCGGCAATGGCGTCAGGCAGACAGCCTGACGAACCAGGTCCACAGGCCGCCCAGAATCAGCGACTCGGCGGCGAAGCGGAACAGATGGCGCATCTCGATGCCATCCAGCATCAGTCCCATCAGACGGGCCGTCATGATGCCGGCGATACCGGCCACCGCGAGCGTCACCAGCACCGGCAACACACCCAGGCCGATCGGCGGATACATCAGCAGATACCCCACCGCGATGACCCAGCCCCAACGAATGCGCCGCGAGATCGCCGCGCCGGTCTCCTTCGGCACGGTCTGCGGCGTGTCGTTCGGGCCCTTGAAGCGGTTGACCAGCTCCGGCACTGCCGCCAGCAGTACCCCTGCTGTCAGCACGAAGCCGCCCAGAATCTGCAATACCATCATCATCGTGCCATCTTCCCTTGTGCGGTAATCAATGGCGCACATGCTACCAATACTGCCGGGCAAATGCCTGACCGGAATGCACGCCCCGGCATCGTCTCGTGCATCTTCCCATTCGCGGCACGCTGATCTATCATCGCATCATCGTCATTTCGACAAGTCTCGACATATGGACAGATCAAATGAATGACTCCGACAGCCTGCCCGACCCGCAGGCCACGCTGGACACCTTCGCGGCGCTGTCCCAGGCCACGCGTCTGGACACGTTTCGCCTGCTGGTCCGCCATGAGCCACAAGGCCTGCCTGCCGGCGAGATCGCCCGTCGTCTCGAGGTGCCGCACAACACCCTCTCGACCCATCTGGGCGTATTGAGCCGCGCGGGGCTGATCCACTCCCAGCGCGAAGGCCGCTCGCTGATCTACCGCGCCAACCTCGAGCACATGCTCGCCACCGTGCAGTTTCTGGTACGCGACTGCTGCGCCGGCTCCTCGGTGGTCTGCGACCCACTGCTGGCCTCGCTCACCGTGCCCGACTGCAGCGCCTCTTCCCCCCCCCTGTGCTTCTCAGGAGCCTGGCAACGATGACTGATTCCGCCCGTTCTTCCGGCAAGATCACGATGTATCACAACCCGGCCTGCGGTACGTCACGCAATGTGCTGGCCATGCTCAAGGCCTCCGGCGAGACACCGGAGGTGATCGAGTATCTGGTCACGCCGCCGACGCGCGAGACGCTGGAATCCCTGATTGCCGCCATGGGAGGTGGCCCGCGCCCGCTGCTGCGCCGCAAGGGCACGCCCTATGACGAGCTCAATCTGGATGATCCGGCCTTGAGCGATGCAGCATTGATCGACGCCATGATGGCCCACCCGATCCTGATCAATCGCCCCATCGTGGTCACGCCACAGGCCACACGCCTGTGCCGCCCGTCGGAGGCGGTGCTGGAGCTGCTGGACAACCCGGTCGCGCAATACACCAAGGAAGACGGCGACGTCATCCACGCCCCCAGGACCTGAATCATGAACGCACACACTCCCGACACGTCTCACCTGCCGACAGGCGACACCATGACCAATGAACTCATGCCCGATAAAATCATGACCGATGAGATGAAAGCGGCACTGGCCGACCTGCCCAATATCGATGCCGAGCACTGGCGACCGCTGGAGATCGATCGCCTGGTCGGGCCGGATGCCCCGCGTCACGCGCCGCGCATTCTGGTGCTGTACGGCTCCCTGCGTGAGCGTTCCTTCTCACGCTTCGCCGCCGAGGAAGCGGCGCGCCTGCTGCGTGCCTTCGGTGCCGAGGTGCGCCTTTACTCGCCGGCCGGCCTGCCATTGCCGGATGACTGCGAGGCCGACCATCCCAAGGTGCAGGAGCTGCGCGAGCTGGCCCAGTGGTCCGAGGGCATGCTGTGGGCGAGCCCGGAGCGCCACGGCGCGATGACCTCGATCATGAAGGCACAGATCGACTGGATTCCCCTGTCACTGGGCGGCGTGCGCCCCACCCAGGGCAAGACGCTGGCCATCCTGCAGGTCAGTGGTGGTAGCCAGAGCTTCAACAGCGTCAACCAGATGCGCATTCTGGGCCGCTGGATGCGCATGCTGACCATCCCCAACCAGTCATCCGTGCCCAAGGCCTTCAATGAATTCGACGAGCATGGCCGCATGCGCCTGTCGCCGCTGTATCTGCGCATCGTCGATGTCTGTGAAGAGCTGATGAAGTTCACCTGGATGAACCGCGACCGCAGCGCCTATCTGACCGAGCGCTACTCGGAGCGTGTCGAGAGCGCCGAAGAGGTCTCCCGACGCGTCAATCAGAGCACGATCTGACGCAATCCGCGGTCGCGCACGCGGCTTCTCACTTACTCTTCACCCTCGACAAGGAGACGTCATGCTTGCCTTGGCAATCTTCGCCATCACGCTGGCACTGGTGATCTGGCAGCCACGCGGGCTGGGCATCGGCACCAGCGCCCTCGGCGGCGCCGTGGTCGCGCTGGCCTGCGGTGTGGTCAATCTGCCGGATGTGCTGGTGGTCTGGGATATCGTCTGGGACGCCACCTTCACCTTCGTGGCGCTGATCATCATCTCGCTGATCCTCGATGAGGCGGGCTTCTTCAGCTGGGCCGCGCTGCATGTCGCGCGCTGGGGCGGCGGCAACGGACGCAAGCTGTTCCCGCTCATCGTGCTGCTGGGCGCGGTGATCGCGGCCTTCTTCGCCAATGATGGCGCGGCCCTGCTGCTGACGCCGATCGTGATCGCGATTCTGGTGCGCCTGGAGTTCTCGGCGGCGGCCTCACTGGCCTTCATCATCGCCACCGGCTTCGTGGCCGACTCCACCAGCCTGCCGTTGGTGATCTCGAATCTGGTCAACATCGTCAGCGCCAACTACTTCGACATCTCCTTCACGCATTACGCCGCCGTGATGGTGCCGGTCGATCTGATCGCGCTGGCCGCCACGCTGATCGTGCTGTGGCTGATGTTCCGCAAGGAGCTGCCCTCGCACTACGCGCTGGAGAAGCTCGAGGCACCGTCGAGCGCTATCAAGGACCGCCAGGTATTCCGCGCAGCCTTCCCGCTGCTGGGGGTACTGCTGGTGTCCTACTTCGTGACCGCGCCGCTGGGCATCCCGCTCGCCGTCGTCACCGGCAGCGCCGCGCTGATTCTGCTGGCCATCGCCGGGCGCTGGCTGGGCAGCGGTGATGCCGTGATCGAACTCGGCCCGGTGCTGCGCGGCGCGCCGTGGCAGATCGTGCTGTTCTCGGTGGGCATGTATCTGGTGGTCTACGGGCTGGGCAATGCCGGCTTGACCGATCACGCCAGCGACATCCTCGCCTGGCTTGCCAGTCAGGGCGAGCTGGTCGCCACCCTCGGCACCGGCGTGCTGGCCGCCGTCACCGCCTCGGTGATGAACAACATGCCTGCCACGCTGATCGGCGCGCTGGCCATCGACCACCTCACCGCGCAGCAGGTCAATGACGCGACGCGTGAGCTGATGGTCTACGCCAACGTGATCGGCAATGACCTGGGGCCCAAGTTCACCCCGATCGGCAGTCTCGCCACACTGCTGTGGCTGCATGTGCTCGATCAGAAAGGCCATCACATCAGCTGGGGGCAGTACATGAAGGTCGGCCTGGTGCTGACGCCGCCGGTGCTGATCGCCACCCTGCTCGGCCTATGGGCCTGGCTGGGCGTGCTCAACGGCTGACAGGCCCGCCATCTCCTGGCCAAGGGCCATGTCTCAGGTCATGTCTCAGGTCATGTCTCAGGTCATGTCTCAGGTCATGTCTCAGGTCATGTCTCAGGTCATGGCCCATGCCATCATGACATGAGCACTTGCACAAGAAAGCCCCGCCGAATCCCGGCGGGGCTTTTGCGTTGCGTGCGCCATTGACTGGCAGCGAGATGCCCGCCGTCAGGGCTGGCGGCGGCTAACGATGACTCCGCTGTCGGCCGCTTCTCCCTCGGCGGCGATCTCCGCGCGCATCCAGTCGCAGAATTGCTGCACATGTCTGGCGGGCTGCGGATGATGGAACAGCCAATAGGCACGCTGGCGATTGGCGGCCATCTCGAACAGGCATTCCAGGGTGCCGTCCTCAAGCTCCTTGCGGATCAGGCGTGGCGGACACAGCGCGACCCCCTGCCCCGCGACCACCGCAGCACTCAGCAGACTGAAATCCTGATAGAGATCGCCCTTGTCGAGCTGGGAGGGATACAGCCCGCAATTGTTGAACCAGTCATGCCAGGGCTGGCGCGACTGATCGTGGATCAGCTCCAGCTTCAACAGGTCTGCCGGCTGGGTCGGGCGGCGGTGATGCTCCAGATACAGCGGGCTCGCCACCGGCTGGGTGGCCCCCGAGAACAAGCGGAACGCCTGTGACGCCTTGTCCGGGAGTTCGTCCTGCCAGGTGATCATCACATCGACCTCCGGCAGCAGCCCCCGCGCACTGATGCCGGCATATTGCAGACTGACCGCGATATCGGGGCATTGCTCGCGAAAGCTGTTGAGCCGCGGGATCAGCCAGCGCACCGCCACCGAGGGAAGACAGCTGACGCGCAGCTGACGCCGCTGATGCACGCCTTGTGGGTCGACCTCGAATTCGGCTACCGACTGCTCGATTCTGGCAAAGCCGGCCTGCAGGCCATCGGCCAGTCGGCGCCCGGCGTGTGACAGCACCACGCCGCGTCCGGCCCGCTCCAGCAGACTGACCTCCAGCGTGGCCTCCAGGCGGCGTATCTGGTGACTCACCGCCGACTGGGTGATGTTGAGCTCATCCGCAGCCGCGGTGATGCTCCCCAGGCGTGACACGACCTCGAAGGCATTGAGCGATGACAGACTGGGTCGCATGGGATGTCCTTGATGACTGGTCTGGCCGGGTGCCAGAAACCGGGTGCCAGAAACTGGGTGCCGAGTTCCTGTGCCAATCGCTGTGCTGAGTGCTTGCGAGAGCGCCCTGATAGAAGAAAGGCGTCAACCAGCATGTGACGGCAACCCATGATATGAAGTCATAGGTTAAACGAAAAATGGTCAGTTTTCTGCAATCCACCTCATGGCTAAGGTGAAGGTGTCAGTGATATTGCCAGCTCCCCGCTGCTTGTTCCGCGCAAGCCTGCTGCAACACGACACCACTGGTGAACAATAACAAGACGCCTCGGCGTCACCATGAGGTCTCCTAGGATGAACTTACCTGTCCTGCTGTCGTTCGGGCTCTATCTGCTGCTGATGCTGGGCATCGGCATCTACTTCTATCGCATCACCCACAATCTGTCGGATTACATACTCGGGGGACGCGGCTTGCCGCCAAGCGTCGCGGCCTTGAGTGCCGGCGCTTCCGATCTCAGCGGCTGGGCCCTGATGGGCCTGCCCGGCGCCATCTTCAGTGGTGGCCTCTCGCAAGCCTGGATCGCGGTCTGGACCCTGGTCGGCGTCTACCTGAACTGGACCCTGGTCGCCGAGCGACTGCGCGTGTTCACCGAAGCGGCCGGCAATGCGCTGACGGTGCCGGACTATCTGGAAGCGCGTTTCGAAGACCGCTCACGCGTACTGCGTACCCTGTCTTCCGTGGTCATGCTGGTGTTCTTCACCTTCTATGTCTCGGCGGGTCTGGTCGGTGGAGCCGTGCTGTTCGAAGGTCTCTTCGATATCGATTACCGCGTCGCACTGTGGTTGGGCGCGCTGGTCATCGTCGGCTATACCTTCCTCGGTGGCTTCCTCGCCGCCTCATGGACCGACCTCATCCAGGGCCTGATGATGGCCGCCTCGCTGTGTGCCGTGGCTGCCATGACGGCAGTGGCGCTGTTCGGCGATGGCGCAGCCGCCCCGGCAGCGGCGCAGGATGTCGCCCCCATCGGTGGCCTGATGGAAGGCGTGACCTTCCTGGGCATGCTGTCGCTGGCCGGCTGGGCGATCGGCTACTGTGGCCAGCCACACGTCGTGGTGCGTTTCATGGCCGTGCGCAAGCGTGAAGATATCAAGGTGTCGCGGCGTATCGCCCTGCTGTGGTCCGCCATCACCATGGCGGCTGCGGTATCAGTGGGCGTGCTGGGTTACTACTGGTTCGGCGGTGAGCTGGGTGGCGGTCTCACGGACAGCGAGCGTGTCTTCATCTCCCTGAGCCAGATCATGCTCAACCCCTGGGTGGCAGGCTTCATTCTGGCCGGCGTCCTGGCCGCGATCATGAGTACCGTCGACTCCCAGCTGCTGGTCTGCTCCAGCGCCATCGCCGAAGACATCTACCGTGGCCTGATTCGCCCCAAGGCGACGCAGAAGGAGCTGGTCTGGCTGAGCCGTGCCAGCGTGATCGGCATCGCACTGCTCGCCACCGTGATGGGCAGCGAGCGTGACAGCAGCATCCTGGGCCTGGTGTCCTACGCCTGGGGTGGCTTCGGCGCCGCCTTCGGTCCCGTCATCCTGCTGTCACTGTTCTGGCGTGGCATGACCCGCAATGGCGCCATCGCCGGCCTGCTGATCGGTGCCCTTACCGTCGCGATCTGGAAGCCGCTGAGCGGCGGCCCGCTGGAGATATTCGACATGTTCGAGGTCGTACCCGGCTTCCTGTTCGCCCTGATCGCCGTCGTCCTCGTCAGCCGCATGAACGCAGAACCCGCCGCCAGCGCCTGCTTCGACCGTCTGATGAAGCACTGGCGCCGCGAACAGGCATGACCCCGCGCAGGGGGCCCGAGAACCTCCCCTGCGCCCTGCAGATACCGCCACTGCTGGCCACGACTCTTGCCGGCAGTGCACGAAAGCCCCCAGCCGGGCAGCGAATTCCAGATTGTCCGGCCTGGTCATCAGATCCAATTTCGATTTACGAGGAGCTCTGTCATGAGTGATGTACCTGCCGCCTATCAAGCCAGCAAGGGTTCGATTCTGGACGTCGATCGCGACTTCTACGACAGCCTCACCGAAGGCAAGGCCGAGCGCACCCTGGTCGCGACCCATACCGTGCCGCTGCGCGATGGCCTGGCGTGGGAAGTGCCGGCGGGCCACGTGCTGCGCATCAAGATCACCGAAGGTTCACAGGTCGGCGATTTCAACATGTGGAACCTGCACAACCCGCGTGAGCGCATGTGGGCGTCTCGCACCCGCCAGCTGCAGCGTGCACATGTCAGTACCTATGATCGCCTGTGGTCCACACTGCCCTACCTGCGCCCGATGGCGACCATCATCGATGACACCCTCGCCGACTATGGCGTCGATGCAGAAGGCGGTCGCGTGCATGACCTGCTGGGAACGCGCTGCGACCCCTACGTGAATCGCCTGCTGACCGGCGAGGACTTCGATCACCACTGCCACTCCAACCTGGTGCGCGCGGTGGAGCCCTGGGGCCTGACCGAATTCGATATCCATGATGTGCTCAACATCTTCCAGTGCACCGGCCTCAACAATGAAGACAAGTACTTCATGAAGGCCTGCCCGGCACGCAAGGGCGATTACCTGGAGTTCTTCGCCGAGACGGACCTGCTGTGCGCGATGTCCTGCTGCCCGGGCGGCGATCTGTCAGTGGACCTGTGGGGCCCTGATGCGCGAGACCCGCTCGAGACCTGCAACCCGCTCGGTGTCGAGATCTATCGACTGGAAGGCGATGTTCTCGCAGGCTGGGAGTCGCCCAAGGTCGCGGCTTACGCCGGCAACCACGGCCGCCAGCACCCCACCACCGATTGGACCGCCATCAAGCGTGAACGCTGCTGCTGATGCGGCTTTTTGACACGCTGATCGCCTTTAGCGGGTACTGATGTAACAAAGCCCCCTGCCGAGACTCTCGACAGGGGGCTTTGCCTTTTGTGCGGACATCGCCGCCTCACCCTTGGCTTGTCTGCTCATACAAACGGCGATGTTCGGCGTGCAGCGATGTCCAGAGCGGCGCCATGCGGGCAATCAAGCGAGGATCAAACTGCTTGCCCGATTCCTCGCTGAACAATCCGACCAGACGCTTCAGCGACCAGCCCGGCTTGTAGGCGCGCGGCGAGGCCAGGGCATCGAAGACATCCATCATCGCGGCCACCTGACAATGCAGTGGCAAGGCACCCCCGGCGGACCCGGCAGGATAGCCTTGGCCATTCCAGCCCTCGTGGTGGGTGATCGCCACCAGGCTGGCCAGCGCTCTCAGGGGGCCGCGCAGCGTAAACAACAGGCGCCCGCCGTGACTGGCATGATCGCGCATCGTGACACGCTCCTCATCACTGAGCGCACGCGGGGCATTCAGAAGCTCCGCCGAGATGCCGACCTTGCCGATATCATGCAGCAGGGCCGCGCTATGCAGGTCATGCAGTGGCACCTTGCGCTGACCGGACGGCAACAGCCTTGCGTAGAGAAATACCGTCAGCCCCGCCACCCGCCAGGAATGCGCCAGGGTATCGCCATGATGACGATGAAGGAGGCGCGCCAGGGCCAGGACTCCGGGTTCGAGCGTCTTCGCCCCCGGGGGCGGCTTGAAGAGGTAATCCGGCAAGGGGGCATCACCGGCATGCGCGAATCGCATCGCGCGCGGGGCATCTTCCATGGAGCCTCCCTGTTCAATCTGCCTATCAAGGGTCGTGAGTCATCAGGGGGCTCATGATCGATGCGCCAGATAGGATCGCATCAGCCCGGAATGACGAACGCCTATTTCTCGTTCGCATTTTTAGATTTGTGTTTCACATCCGTCTCGCAAGCTCGGACCTTCATATCCGTTTTTGAAGACCAGCTCTTCCAAGACCCTGCACTTGCTAAAAAGGACTTGATAGACAGCACTTGATAGAAAGCACGTGATAAAAGGTACCTGGTGAATATTAGGCGATAATAATGACGTGTCTCAATGTTTCCTTCATCAAATCTTTACCTTATTCGTATTGCAACAATGATGCATTCCGCGCTCAGAGACGCGCGCATATCATCTCGCGAACCATTCCAGCAGATGCTCGATCAAGCGCACCGTGCGCAGCGGGCGATGGCGCTCACGATGATAGATCAATGACAACGGCACATCCGCCGGCTGCCAGTCACTCAGCAACTCCTGCAGCTCCCCTCGCGCGATGGCTGATTCACAGTAGAGCCTGGGCACGCGAATGATGCCGTTGCCGGCGATGGCACCACTGACCAGCACGTGCCCGTTGCGGCACTCAAGCTGAGCCCCGACATCCACCTGCAATTCGCGAGGCTCTGCCCCGCGTGCAGTGAAGGACCAGCGCGAGACCGAGCCGACCAGGCAGCGGTGATCCACCAGCTCACCGGGCGTGTCTGGCGCGCCATGGCGAGCGAGATAGTCGGGGCTGGCCACCACCACGTAGGGCAATGTCATCAGCGGACGCGCGATGAAATCGGCATCCTCGAGGGCGCCCATGCGCAGGGCGATATCGAAATCATCACGAATCAGGTTCACGCGATGACTGCTGAAATCCAGCTCCACCTGCACTTGCGGCCATGTCTGCATGAAGGCATGTACGGCGGGTGCCAGCAGCCGCTCGCCGATCGGCCCGCCGACGCTGTTGATGCGCAGCCTCCCGCGCATGGCGTTGCGCTCCTCACGTACCAGCGTGACGATCTGGGTGATGTCACCCAACGCACTGCGACACTGGGCATGCAGCAGATGGCCGCTCTCGGTGAGTCGCAACGAGCGTGTCGAACGCTGCATCAGCGACACGCCAAGTGCCTGTTCAAGCGCAGTCACCTGTTTGGAGACCTGCGACCGCGACACGCCCAACTGCTCGGCGGCGCGGGTGAAGCTGCCATGATCCGCCGTCATGACGAAGGCGCGAATATCGGCCAGAGGAAGCGACTCGAGCATGGGGCTCTCCAGAGGTGTGATGTCGAGAGGGAACACAGAGTAGGCACGCCAAGACACTCAATCGAAGATACTCGACCGAAGACACGCAATCGACGACACGCGATCAAAGACAGTCAGTCACAGAGCATCATGCCAGCAGTCTACCAGCCGCATCGACGTCTTCAGCGGCAGCGCAGGCTTTCATCACGAAGTTTCCCCGACGATAGATGGCGCGTGAAGATCCTTGGCATTAGATAACGCATACAAAAAGGGGCGCTGATGAGCGCCCCTTTTTATTTATAGATCACCAGTCTATTTCTAGATCACCAGCTTATGACCAGGTCACCCGACTTCCGAAACTGGCTTATATCGTCCGTCTTGCCTGCCTGGATGCCGTGACTGTCTATATGTCAAGACTGTCTATATGCCGTAACTATCCTGGCATCTAGCCACCCCCTGCGAGTCAGCCTGCCAGAGGCGGTCGCATTACCAGCCGACGCTGGCTGACAGGGTGATTTCCATCGGGTCACCCACCAGCACGCGGGTATCGCCGCCGCTACCGTAGTAGTAGCCAGTATCGAACAGATTCTTCGCATTCAGCTTGAATTCGGTGTCCGGGCCGAAGAAGTCATGACGCCAGCCGACGAAGGCATCTGCCACGGTGTAGGCATCCATCGAGAAGCTGTTGTCGTCATCGCCTTCACGCTCACCGACATAGCGCACGCCACCGCCGACACGCCACTCGCCGTAGGACGGATCGATCGCCAGATCATGTGCCAGATAGAGGCTGGCCGCGTTGAGCGCCGCATTCGGCAGACGATTGCCCTCGGTGCCTTCGGTATCCTCCAGCACTTCGGTATCGGTGTAGGCGTAGCTGAACAGCAAGGAAGTGCGATCCGTCAGGGCCCCTTCGAGGCTGAATTCCAGGCCTTGCGAGCCGGCTTCACCGATGGTGCGAGTCACACCATTGTCAGTGACTGCGACGTTTTCCTTGCGGATCTGGTAGAGCGCCACGGAGGTCGCCAGACGCGGATTCCACTGACGCTTGTAGCCGATCTCGTAGCCCTTGCCGAGCTCGGGGTCGAGGCTCTCGCCGCTGTCACTGTCGCTGCCGTTCGGCACGAAGGATTCGCTGTAGCTGATGTAGGCGGAGCTGGCATCGTCAATGCGATACAGCAGATTCGCGGAGGGCAGGAACAGGTCGTCGCTGTAATCGGGGTCAGACACGAAGTCCTCGCCCTGCCCGCTCTGCTGATCGAACCAGGTGTAGCGCCCGCCAAGGCCCAGAATCCACTTGTCGCTCAGATACCAGCGGTCGCTGACATAGACCCCGATGGCCTGGGTCTCGTCGAGACGATTGCTGCGCGAGGTATTGATGTCGTCGGAGGTCACCTGGGCCAGCTGGCCGTGGTTCACGTCAGTGACGGTGGAGACCGTGACGGAATCGCCGAAATAGCGCTCATCCAGATAGTCGCGAGTGGTCTCGTAGTCCGCCCCGATGACCAGCTGATGACGCTGGCCCGCGATCTCGACATCGCCCATGGCGTCCAGCGCCGTGTAGTGCTCGCTGCGATCATAGCCCTGGTTCTCTTCGGCGCGCACGGTCACATCGCCGCTGTCGCTGACGTCGGTGACATTGGCGCGTGCATCGCTGTACTGACGACGCGTCCAGCCGTAGGTCAGCTTCATGTCCCAGTTGTCGGTGACTTCCTGCTTCCACCAGGCATTGACGGACTCGTCATGGCCATAGACGCGGTTCCAGGATTCATCGAAACGCGTGCCACGCGTGACGTTGGCGGCGCTACCGTTGTAGAAGACGGTGCCACGGTCGATATCCAGCTCGTAGTCCTGGTACTCGTAGCTGATCTGGGCACTGCTGTGCTCGCCTTCCCAACGCAGTGACGGGGCGATGGTGGTGCGACGGTCATTGCCGTACTCGCGCCAGGAGTCTTCATCTTCATGCGAGAGGATGAAGCGATAGGCCAGGCCGGTATCCTCGATGGGGCCGGTGGTGTCCAGAGTGGTATTGCCACCGCCGAAGGAGCTGACCTCGCCACTGATCTCGGTGTGCGTCTCGTACTGCGGACGCTTGGTGACCATGTTGATCACGCCGCCGGGGTTCTGCTGGCCCTGGAAGAGCGATGACGGCCCCTTGAGCACCTCGACGCGGCCCACGGTCGCCGTGGTGTAGGTGCGGCGCGGCTGACGGATGCCGTCGATCAGCATCGAGCCATCGCTGTTGCTGCCGAAGCCCCGCTTGACGAAGCCGTCCTCGGTGCCCCCCAGGGTGTTGCCCAGCTGGATACCCGCGACCGGCTGCAGCGCCTCTTCCAGATCATCCAGATTGAAATCATGCATGACCTGCTGGGTCACGACATTGATGGTGCGCGCCTGCTCGAGGAAGTCCACCGATTGCTTGTTGGCCAGGCTCGAGGCCTCGGCGCGGTAGCTGCCCGGCGCCACTTCGCCTTCACGCTCTCCGGTCACCACGATCACCGAATTCGCGACTGGCGACTCGCTTGAGGTGGCACCCTCTGCCGCCAGCGAAGAGGCCGGCAATGCCATCAGGCTGAAGATCAGGCAGGAGAAATGTCCCTTGTTCGTGCTTGCAGCGCTATCCCGAGAATGATTTGGCACCTGAAAACCCTTTGTACGCGATGCGACAGCGTCCTGCTGAACCACACCTTTCATCTGCTCGATGAGCAGAAAGTGGCCATGACTGACGCCCCCCGCGCCAGTAAATGAGTCGCGAATGCTAATCTTTATCAAATGCTACCGCAACGAAAAATGCGTGATTTTTCCGCGGAATGACCTGAGCTTTGCCTTATTTAACGCTCAGCAAACCTCTATTTGCGTAATTGTACTGACATCGAAGCGTCACACCCGCAATGCGCGACATCAGAACGTGGGAGCAACGACACAAGGCTTGGGAAACGCTGCATTGACACAGGGAGAATGAGCGCTCTACCCTGCACAGGTAGAACAAACACTCTCCCTCGTTGATTCGACCATGGCACCGACATGATCCAGCACGATATCGCCGCCCGCCTGGAGACGCTCTTCAGCCAGCGCGGCTTCGCAGAACCGAGTGTTGCCGAGCTCAAGGCAGCGTCAGACGTGAGTCTGCGCACCCTCTATCGCCACTTCCCCTCCAAGGAGAGCATGGTGATCGGTGCACTTCAGCATCGCCACGAGCGCTATATGGCCTTCCTCGAAGAGGGAGTGCCCGAGGATGGCGCTGCGGCGCTCAGCCACCTCTACCAGCGGCTGGGGCACTGGATGGCGTTCGAGGCGCCCAATGGCTGCATGTCGGTCAATGCCCTGTCGGCCTTTCCCGACAACCCGCAGGTGCGCGAGGCGGTCGATCGCCACAAGCACGAGACTCTCGAGTGGCTCGGCCAACACAGCCGCCGCCCAGACCTCGCCACCGAGCTGTTCCTGATCCATGAAGGCGCCTCTTCTGCCTGGCTGGTGCTGGGCGAGAAGGCCATCGAGGCCGCACTTTCCACCACACTGACCCTACTGGGAGCACCCCACCGATGAGCTCACTTGCCACAAGCAAAGACAGCATGCACGGCGTCTACCTGACCGGCCATGGCGGCCCGGAAGTGCTGGAAGTGCGTGACGACATTCCTCGCCCGACACCCGGCCCGCGTGACGTGCTGGTGCGGGTCGGCGCGGCTGGCGTCAACAATACCGACCTCAACACGCGGCTGGCCTGGTACTCCAAGGGCGATGGCGAGGCCGAGGATGCCAGCTGGTCCGGGCAGCCGATCCATTTCCCGCGCATCCAGGGGGCTGATATCTGCGGCGAGATCGTCGCGGTCGGCTCAGACGTCAGCCAGGCGCGCCTCGGCGAGCGTGTACTGATCGAGCCCTGCCTGAGGGAGCACGACGGCCAGGCGCTGGAGTCCGCCTGGTATATCGGCGCCGAATGCGATGGCGGCTTCGCCGAATACACCCGGGTAGCGGCGCGCCATGCCCTGCGCGTCGAGAGCTCACTCAGCGATGTGGAACTCGCCTCCTTCCCCTGCTCCTACTCCACCGCCGAGAACATGCTGACCCGCGCACAACTTGCCAAGGGCGAGCGCGTGTTGATCACCGGCGCCTCCGGCGGGGTCGGCTCCGCGGCCGTCCAGCTCGCCAAGGCCCGTGGTGCCCATGTGATTGCCGTCACCAGCGCGGCCAAGGCCGATGCCCTGCGCGATCTCGGAGCCGATGACATCGTGCTGCGCGATCAGCCACTCGACGCGGCGCTCAACGGCCAGAGTGTCGAGGTGGTCATCGATCTGGTGGGCGGCCCGCAATGGCCGCAACTGCTGGATATCCTGGGCTACAAGGGGCGCTACGCCGTCGCGGGCGCCATCGGTGGCGAGATGGTGGAACTCGACCTGCGCACGCTGTACCTGAAGGACTTGAGCTTCTTCGGCTGCACGGTGCTGGAACCGGAGGTCTTCCCCAATCTCGTGCGCCATATCGAGCAAGGCAACATCAAGCCGCTGGTCGCTGACACCTTCGCGCTGGCCGAGATAGCCACCGCTCAGGAGGTCTTCCAGCAGAAAGGTCACGTGGGCAAGGTCGTGCTCAAGGTCCGTCAGGACTGAAAGCCCCCTGCCCGCGCGACCGGCCAGAACGCAAAAGGGCTACCCGATGGGTAGCCCTTGTTGTGACTGAACGCTGATTGCTCGGCAGTCATTACTCGACGGTCACTGCCAGACGATCTCTGTCTGACGAACGTGTCGCGATAATCAGTCGCTACGCTTGTCTTCGGTGTTGGTCTCGAAGTCGCTCGCCGAGTGGCGCTCGATCAGCTGCTCCTGCGGCTCTCCCCAGAAACGATTGACCATGCGACCCCGCTTGACCGCCGGGCGTTCGGCAATCGACTTGGCCCAGCGCTGCACGTGCGTGTAGTCCTGCACGGAGAGGAACTCGGCGGCGTCATAGAGCTTGCCTTCGACAAGTGCGCCATACCAGGCGTAGATGGCGATATCCGCGATGCTGTATTCGTCACCGGCGATGTAGGCATTGTCGGCCAGCTGACGATCCAGTACGTCCAGTTGACGCTTGGTCTCCATCGCGAAGCGATTGATCGGGTACTCGAGCTTCTCCGGGGCGTAGGCATAGAAGTGGCCAAAACCACCGCCCAGGTACGGCGCAGAGCCCATCTGCCAGAACAGCCAGTTCATGACTTCGACACGCTTGGCGGGGTCCTTGGGGATCAAGGCGCCGAACTTCTCGGCCAGATGCAGCAGGATGGAGCCGGATTCGAACACGCGAATCGGCGTCTCGCCGCTTCTGTCCATCAGCGCGGGGATCTTGGAATTGGGATTGATCGCGACGAAATCACTGCCGAACTGATCGCCTTCGCCGATACGGATCGGCCAGGCATCGTATTCGGCACCGCTATGCCCGAGCGCCAGCAGCTCCTCGAACATGATGGTGGCCTTCACGCCGTTGGGGGTCGCCATGGAGTAGAGCTGGAAGGGATGCTCGCCGACCGGCAGCTCCTTGTCATGCGTTGGGCCCGCGATCGGCCGATTGGTACTGGCGAACTTGCCGCCACTCTCGCTTTCCCATGTCCAGACCTTGGGTGGCTGATAACTGTCGCTCATACCCTTGACTCCTTGGCATCCTGTTGAAGCTTCAAGACTGACACTTCAAGACTTCGGTGGCGTCAGACACGTCGGCGTGGCGCCGCTCTGACTCGATAGACAAGTTATGACGGTCAGGCGCTCGTGACACAAGGGGATGAAATGACAAGATTTTGTTGCTAGTATGCCACCAGTTTTTGGGGAGTAGCCCGCTCTCGTCACCCAACGAGAGTCTCGGATGTCAACATAGTCGGCAGGCATTGCCGTGGCACCGAGGACCCACCTATCCGATCATGCCCGTGATCAGTCAGGAAGAGGTTCGGCGAGACCAATGACAGTCAGACGCTTCCGGCCGGTGGTGTCTTTCTGTTATTGACTCGCAACCGGCCTGGAACATCCTGACTCATGCCTCTGCTACCGACATTTCTGCTCGCCTTCTCCATGTCCTGCGACGCCTTTGCTGCCGCCCTGTGCAAGGGAGCCGCCATACGTCGTCCCTCTCTGAAAGACGCCCTGCGCATCGGCCTCATCTTTGGGGTCATCGAAGCCATCACGCCCGTGATCGGCTGGCTGATCGGTCGCTCACTGGCCGTCTATGTCGAACAGTGGGACCACTGGATCGCCTTCGCCCTGCTGCTGCTGCTCGGTCTGCACATGATCCATGAGGGGCTTTCCAAGGACGAGGAAGACGAGGACTGCACCACCCCGCAGTCATTGCCCCGCCTGATGCTGACCGGCCTTTCCACCAGTATCGATGCCATGGCCGTGGGTGCCGGGCTTGCCTTTGCGGGCGTCAACATCGTCACCACTGCGCTGGCGATCGGCACCGCCACCTTCGTGATGGCCACCACCGGCGTGATGCTGGGCGGTGTGCTGGGCAAGATGGTCGGCAAGCGCGCGGAAATCATCGGTGGCCTGGTGCTGATCGGCATCGGCACGACCATCCTGCTCGATCACACCGGCTACCTGGGTTGATCCTCTGCTGAAAAGCGCCCTGAACAGCCCCGTGGCGGCCCCTGGCGATGAACGCACCCACGCGTTGCGCCAAGGGCCCCCTTGAAAACCCTGACAATGGTGTCATTCAAGGGGGACACATGGCGTATTCTGTCGCTGGCCATTCAAGGCGCTTGATATCCAGACACGTGATATCCGCCGCCTGATCAGCGATGACATGAAAGCCAACGCCGTGATCTTCCAAAGGGAGCCAGATTGCATGTATACACGCAAGCTTCATCCAGGCAGTGAATTCCCGGCCATCCAGGTCAAACGCAGCGACGGTGAGGCACTGACCCTCGGCAAGCCCCAGGGCGAGCATGACTGGCAGCTGGTCGTGGTCTATCGCGGCAAGCATTGCCCGATCTGCACCAAGTTTCTCAACAAGCTGGAGGGCTATCGCGAGCGCTTCAGCGCCCAGGGCGTCGATCTGGTCGCCGTGTCAGCCGATGATGAGCAGCAGCTCACGCAGCATCGCGAGTCGCTGGAGGTCAACTTCCCGCTCGCGTATGGGCTGACCCTCGAACAGATGCAATCGCTGGGACTGTTCATCTCGACGCCGCGCAGCGAAAAGGAAACCGATCACGACTTCCCGGAGCCTGCCTTCTTCATCGTCAATGGTGAAGGCAAGATCCAGATTCAGGAGATCGCCAACGCGCCCTTCGTGCGCCCTGATCTGGATACCCTCATCGGGGGCATCGAGTTCATCCGCAAGCCGGATAACGACTACCCGATTCGCGGCACCCGCGATTACGACTGAATCCCTCAGGGTTCACGCCGTCACACAGACGCCCCGTAGCCTCGTGCTGCGGGGCGTCTGTGTGTCTGGGCCTGTTGCTTGCTACCTGGCCTTCACCTCGCCCGCTTTGCGCTTTTGGCCTCTTTTCATGACGCCGCTGATAGGCGCTGAAAACAGGCCACGAAAAAACCACGAAAAAAATCTGATCCCGTGACATCCAGACGAGAAAGGCCAGCGTTATGAACAGTGCAAGGGAGACAACGACACACCTGCAACCGCTAGCTGAACCTTATCTGTCTACGGAGTCGTCAAGATGAAAACAATCGCCTGTATCTCTGGTATTTTCGCTGCCCTCGCATTGAGCCCGCTGGCTCAAGCCATGGAGGTTCCCGAGAGCGTCACGGTGCCAAAAGGCAATGAAGTCGCCATGGAAACCGTCGGTGTCGGCAAGATCAAATGGGCCTGCGAAGCCAAGGACGATGGCACCATGGGCTGGGTCTTCAAGGGCCCGGATGCTGCGCTGAATGATGCCGATGGCAAGCAGGTCGGCAAATACTATGGTCCGCCCGCCACCTGGGAATCCATGGATGGCTCCAAGATCACCGGCACACAGCTGGCGGTTGAGCCCAACGGCAAGGGCAATATTCCGCTGCAGCTGGTCGAGGCCAACCCGGCCGAAGGTGAAGGGCATATGCAGGGCGTCACCTATGTTCAGCGCCTCAATACCCAGGGCGGTGCCGCACCTGACATGGCCTGTGATGAAGCTCACAAGGACAAGGTCGAAATCGTGATGTACCAGGCCGATTATCTGTTCTACAAGGCCATGTAATCTCAAGCCTTGAATAGAATGGATTCACCACTCGATGTCGTGTGACAAAGCGCATTGACACAGGGAAGGTGCGATCATGAAAAGCCCCGACATGCATAGGCATGTCGGGGCTTTGTCGTCATCAATCCCGGCGGGGAAATGATGATTCATAATGGAGCTCAATCAGCAACGCGCAGGCGATAACAGAAGTGCTAACAGAGAAGGTCAGGAAGGCCATCACGAAGATAGTCAGCCTTCCATTTCGGTGCAAAAGCCGTGAGTTTGTTTCCCCGCCCCGTGAACCGATCTCTGAGCCGATAAGTTGCCGTCAGACCAGCGCCAGCATCGTATAGGGCGCTTCACAGGAGTGGCGCTCATCGCGTTCATCCACGCTGCCCAGCTCATGGTTGCGATCATTGTCATAGACCACGAACAGCCGTTCGCGATCCAGTACCGCAAGCCCTTCCGCCTTGTGCTCGAACTCCAGCACGCGACCATCCTCATGCGTCACCAACGTCGGGGATTTGCCTGCGTGGAAGTCGGCCAGCGATAGCACCCACAGATAGCCCCCGATCACCTCTTCACTGCCCTGCTCGGTCTCGAAGCTGGTCACCAGATAGAGACGTGCGTGATAGGGATCATATTCCAGGCTCGAAAGACCACACTCGTGATTCACCCCCTCATACTCGGCGGGGTCAAAGGCATAGACGTCGTGAAGGTCCTCGATGAACTCGATATTGTCGCTGTCGGTCATGGCATAGCGCGCCCCGATGACGCGACGCACGTACGCGAAGTCTTCATGCGAGTTGCCTTGTTCGCGCACCCCGAACAGGATCAGCCCATCGCCCTTGTCACTCGGCACGACCGCCAGACCTTCGATCTTGTAGTACGGCTGGCCAATGGCCGTTTCCAGCTTCTGACGAAATTCCAGTGAGCCCTCGACCCCATCACGCGGGTCCGGGTCGACCACCTGCACCTTGTCCGGCTCACCCAGCGGCCAGATCAACAGGTGGTTGTAGGCATTCAGGGCATGACTCTCGCTGTCGATGCGATCAAACCCGGTGGTTGCCAACATGTGACGGCCATCGGTGGTCAGCGCGAAGTCTTCATACTTGACCGCCTGACGGATCAACGGCGTGGTCAGATACTCAAGCTGACTGTCATCGGGCCCGTGCGAATCCAGTGGCAAGGAGAAGACCGCCGAGCGTCCCTCGCCCGGAATCGGCTTGTCACTCGCCATCAACAGACGCTCGCCGTCATAGGCCACGGCGGAAATTTCCGCGTTCACCAGCTTGCCATCCTCATCCTTCAAGCCGGCCGGAAAACAATGGATCGTGCCCTGTTGCGTGATACGTACCTTCGCCATGCATGGCTCCTTGAAATGAAACGTCATGACAGTGGGACAGGCCATGCGGGATTGAGTTCGGGACAATGCATGCCGCCTTGTGACAGCCAGGCCAATGACAGGGGCAACCCCTGGGGCATTCCCTGACACTGGGACAGAAGCAGAAAAGCGTCTGCCAGACACCACAACGCCCCGCGAGACTCCATCAGTCAGGAGTGTCGCGGGGCGCTGTGCATCAAGCCTCAAACGTCAGAGCGCTGGCTTACGTACAGGCTAGCGGTGTGCGGCTCACACTTCCCTGGCCGGCGCCGCCAGCACCGTCTCGTGATTGCCACCTCCAGCGGCCTGCTGTGCGTGAGTGCCCTGCTTGCGAGAGCTGCGCGCACGCCAGGTGATGGAGATGGCCAGCACCACCAGCATCGCCCAGGGGTAAGGCGTGAAGAAGGACGCCATGGCACTCGGCGCCGCGACACCCGCCTCGGCGGCACTGGCAGCGATCACCTGCTGCCAGACGGCCACCGCGATATGCCAGGGCAGCAGGAAGAAGACCGTGCAGACGGCGCAATCCATCAGGTTGGCACTGCGCTCCGGCGCGATCCCGAACTTCTCGGCCAGCTTGCGCACCAGCCCGGGGCCGACCAGCAACAGTGCCGGCGCATTGGCGGACAGCGGGATGGACGCCGCGACCGTCACCGCCACGATGCCTGTCTCGGCCCCCGTACGCGACGTGATCAAGCTGTCATTGGCCTTGTCGAGCAGACGACGCATCAGGCCGGCATCCAGAATCACCTGTGTCAGCGCCAGTACCATCAGGGCGAACAGCACGGCGCCGGTCACCGAGGCGATGCCGTTCTCGATCAAGCCGGTGCTTTCACCGCGCTGTGCCGGTAGCGCAAAGATATCGCCCAGACTGATGGCGCCGATCACGAGAGCACAGAGCATGGCGACCAGATTGCCGAAGAACATCGCCTCAATGATATGGCGACGCTTGAGGGCCAAGCCGACCACCACGGCCAGAGGCAACAGCATGACCAGGCCGAGCGCATTGCCTGATGCCAGCGCAGGCACCTCGGCCAGCGCTGTCTCGCTGCCACCGGCCAACAGGAAGATCACCACGCAGATGGCAGCTGCGGACAGTGCCAGCGGCAGACGCGTGCGAATGACATCCGCGACCTGCGCCCCCTGGGTGAAGGAGGACACGATGGTGGTATCCGAGACTGGCGACAGATTGTCACCGAAGGCAGCGCCCGAGAGCAGTGCCACCGCCAGCATCGTCGGGTCTGCGCCCAGCATCACGCCGGCCGGATACAGCACGGGGCCAAGGCCGATGACAGTGCCCACGCTGGTGCCCGTACCCAGCGAGAACACCATGCAGATGGCGAAGGCGAGCACCACGAAGACACCACCGGTGGCACCCATCGAGGCACCAATCCATTGCAGGCCATCGATGAGCCCACCTGCCATCATCAGCTTGCCGAAGACCCCGGCGAGCAGCCATAGGGCAATGATGGCGGTCGCGGTGTGGTTGCCCATGCCACGCAGCAGGCTCTCGCAGTAGGCCGAGCGGTCACGACACAGAAAGAGCCCGACCCCCATCGCCAGCCAGGCGCAGGCCCAGAAAGGCTGAGTGCCCGCACGCTCGAATACCGAGAGGTAGATCAGCCCCGCCACCAGCACCATCAGCGGCACCAGGGCGCCCACCACACCACCCCGAAACACCAGTTCCTTCGTGTCCTGTTGCTGCATATTCCTGTCCCTCACACGCGAGTCTTGTTATTGGAGTCATCCTTGCCTGGCAGGCCTGCACATGACGGCCCAGGCCCCAGCCAGACAGCCACAGGCTATGCGAGCCACTTGCGTGACGACCAATGCAAAATCAGTGGCAAGCGATTACTTTTTCACATGACCAAGCAATCTCTCTGCCAAACATTAGAAAATCAGGAATTTCACATACTAAAGCGCTAACAAGCCAGTGATCTGTCAGGGTGCTGCCGCATCAATCAGCGTTGCTGCAAGGCAGTGTTGGTGAGAGACAGCCTTGGAGAGAAACAGTCCTGGAGAGAGACCGTCCTGGCGAGTGGTATCAGCTGCGAAAGCTCGCTGAGCTGGGGCCTTGGGGCAAAACGCGGTTCGACACTCGCCCCTGCAAAGGCTTGCAGGGGCGCATGCGGACAAGTGAAACGCCGGGAGGATGATCGTGGGTGAAGGCAGGACTGACGCTAGCGCCGCGCGGAAGCGCAGCGTGTGATCGGCAAGTGCGCGATGAAGGGGCACGCTTTGATCTTTTGCACCGATCCTCTGCACCGACCTTCTGCACCGATCCTCTGCACCATCTTCATGAACCGAAGAGTCAGCGCAGGAGCCCGGGCGAGTAGCAATTCACGTCATGTCGGGCGATCAGTGCAGCACATTGCGAATGAAGCGCAGCATCCCGGTGCCCGTGTTGTGGTAGCGGTAGGCCTGATCACTGGGATAGACATGGAAATCCCCGGCGTGAATGACGATTTCCTCACGTTCCAGCGTAAGGGTCAGCTCGCCTTGCGTGACCACCAGCATCTCGTGCCAGCCGGCATCATCGGGCGCGGAGTCATAGTGCTCGCCGGGGGCTAGGGTCCAGTCCCATAACTCGACTTCCTGGGTCGCCGGCTTGCTGGCCAGCAGCACGGCGCGACTTTCGGGCGCCTGCCCGACCCACGCCACCTCATTGATGCGTGCCGAGTCTTCGCTTTCCGGGGGCTGCACCAGCGCGTAGAAGAGTACCCCAAGCGCCTCGGCGAGCTTGTCGAGCGTGCCCAGGCTGACATTGACGTCGCCCTTCTCGATGTTCACCAGCATGCGGCGGCTGATCTCGGCCTGATCCGCGAGTGCCTGCTGGCTCAGCTCGGCGGCCAGACGCAGACGGCGAACATTGGCCGCGACATGGACCAGAACATCGGGTCGATCTTTACTGTTGTGCAATATAGTGCGCATCCGTACAATCCCGCTGACGATGAGGGAAGCCGGCATCCCACTGGCCTCAAGCTCCCTTCCCTTGCTACCTCAATGTCCCTGAATCATGCCGCATGTGTTCTTGACTGACCATGCCCGTCATCCACTGGATCGCTCAAGGAGACTTCAATGTCCGTTGCCGTCGCCGCCTCCTCTTCTCGTCTGTGGCCCGTCGCCATGCTGCTGGTCGCCATGTGCTCGATCCAGAGCGGTGCTTCGCTGGCCACTTCCCTGTTCCCGATGATCGGCGCGGCGGGCGCGACAGCGATTCGTCTGATCATCGCCTCGATTCTGCTGCTGGCCATTCTGCGCCCGTGGCGCAAGCCGGTGACGCGCAAGGCCTGGAAGTCCATCACCATCTACGGCGTGGCGCTGGGCGTGATGAACCTGCTGTTCTACCAGGCCCTCAAGACGGTACCGCTGGGCATCGCCGTGGCACTGGAATTCACCGGCCCGCTGGCCGTGGCGCTGCTGAGCTCGCGCCGCTGGATCGACCTTGGCTGGGTGGCGCTGGCGATCACCGGGCTGGTACTGCTGCTGTTGCTGGGTGAGGACACCGCCGCGCCGATCGACCCCGTCGGTGCCGCCTTCGCCCTCGGCGCTGGCCTCTGCTGGGCGCTGTATATCCTGTTCGGCCAGAAGGCCGGCGCAGGCAATGGCACCCAGAGCGCGGCGCTGGGCATCACGATCGCGGCGGTGGTCGTCGCGCCCGTCGGGCTGATGGAGGCCGGCAGCGCCATGTTTTCGGTCGATATCCTGCCGTTGGCACTGGCCGTCGCGGTGCTCTCGACCGCGCTGCCCTACACCCTCGAGATGGTGGCCTTGCCGCGCCTGCCGACCCACACCTTCGGCACCCTGATGAGCCTGGAACCCGCCATCGGGGCGCTCTCCGGCCTGTTGTTCCTCGGTCAGACGCTGGGCATCTTCCAGTGGCTCGCCATCGGTCTGGTCATCACCGCCTCGGTGGGCACGACGCTGACCGGTCGCAGCAAGGAAGTCTTCGATGGACCGGTGCCGGATTGAGGATGGCGCTGCCGTCTGCAGCTGAGCCGTTCAGCTGAACCGTGCAGACGTACCTCCCAGCTGAACCGTTCCGGTGCACCTTTCAGGAAGAACGAGACGGTGAATCAAGACGCAGCGTGGGATATCGTGTCTTCCTCTATCACGCTTTCCGAGACAGGAGACCGCCAGATGACATCACCACGTTCCGCGTCTTCCTCACCCTCCGCTGCGCGCTCCACCGCCCAGATGGTGGTGTGGTTCGGGCTGAGCTTCTTCACTGCCGCCATCGGCGCGCTGGCCTCGGTTGACGCCAAGACTTTCTATGCAAGCCTCACCCAACCGGCCTGGGCCCCGCCGGCGGGTGCCTTCGGGCCGGTGTGGACGGCGCTGTTCGTGATGATGGCGCTCGCCGCCTGGCGTGTCGCGCGCGATGGCTTGCATGCCAGCAATGGCTTCCGTTGGCGCCATCATCTGGCGCTTGGGCTGTTCGTGGTGCAGCTGATCGTAAACGGCCTGTGGAGCTGGCTGTTCTTCGCCTGGCATCTCGGTCAGGCGGCGTTCATCGACGTGCTGGTGCTGTGGACGCTGATCGCCGTCACCCTGATCGCCTTCTGGCGTATCAGTCGCCTCGCCGGGCTGTTGATGCTGCCCTATCTGGCGTGGGTGACGCTGGCCAGTGCGCTCACCTGGTCCGTCTGGCAAGCCAATCCGGCCCTGCTGGGCGGCTGAACCGTCAGCGATCGACCTGACGACAGAGGAGCGGCCAGCACTCGGGCCCCGCGACGCCAGAACATCCCTCTCGGACACCAAACGCCAACGCCCGGCCGAGACTCCTGCAGAGTCTCGGCCGGGCGTTGGCGTATCAAGTGTCGTCTTGCTGGTGCGACTATTCACGGTCCACTGATGCCGCCGTGCGGGCCTGGTAAGCGATCAGATCGCCTGACGCGCCTTCAAGCGACCTTCCTCTACTACCAGTACGCGATCCGCGACCTTGCACAGCAGCGCCGCATCATGACTGACCAGCACCAGCGCCGTGCCCTGCTCGCGCACCATCTTCACCATGCAGGCGATCACCTCCTGCTGGACCAGCGGATCAAGACGTGAGGTCGGCTCATCGGCGAACACGAAGCGCGGCTTGATCAACATCAGACGCAACAGCGCGAAACGCTGCAGCTCGCCACCCGAGACCTGTCCCGGCAGACGCGAGAGCAATTCCGGCGCCAGGCTCAATTGCTCCATCAGCTGCGGCAGCTGGCTGTCATCGAGCCGATGACGTGCGCTGAGATCCTTCAGCAGGCGCCCCAGTGTCCGGTGTGGCGGGAAGGTCGCCACGGGGTCCTGATAGAGCTTCTGATACTCCAGGCGTTCGGCATGCTGAAGCACGCGTCCTGAATGCGGTGGCAACAGGCCGAGCAGCGCATCGCCCAGCGATGACTTGCCACAGCCTGAAGCGCCCTGGACGCCGATGATCTCACCGCCCTTCACGCTGAGTTCCACGTCACGCAGCAGTGTGGTGTCCCCGCGCGCGATGGTCAGATTCTCGGCGCGGATGATGGTCTCGCCTGCCGCCTTGCCATCGCCGCTCGCACTGTCGGCTGCCGGCTTGAAGGCGGCCTCCGGCCAGGCCTGCGGCGCGGCATTCACCAGGCGTCGAGTATAGGCATGTGTCGGCGCGGCCAGCACGTCACGCGTCGCGCCCTGCTCGATCACCTGCCCCCTGCGTACCACCATCAGCCGGCCGCCGATCTGGTGTGCCAGCGCCATGTCATGGGTGATGACCATCAAGCCGGCACGCGGTGTCTCGGCCAGTGACTTGAGCAGCAGCTCGCCGATCTCGCTGACGCGGGCGGCGTCCAGTCCCTTGGTCGGCTCGTCGGCGATCAACAGCGGCGCGCCACCAGCGCGGGCGGCCGCAAAGGCCACACGTTGCGCCATGCCACCGGACAACTTGCCCGGCAACTGCTCGCTGGCCGCGGCGACCCCCAGCTGCTCCAGATCGCTGCGCGCGGCCGCATGGGAGGCCTGCGCCGAACGCCCCGCGACCAGTCGATATGCCTCTCCGACCTGACGAATCACCTTCATCAGCGGGTCCAGCGCCAGCCAGGGCTCTTGGGGCAATACCGCCAGGCGGCGACCCCAGAGCGGGCGACGATTCTCTGGCGTGTGCAGAGGATATTGCTCGCCGCCGAGCCACAGGCTGCCGGAGGCCACAAGCTCCCGGGGCAGCGTGCCCAGCAGTGCCTGAGCCAGCAGACTCTTGCCGGACCCCGTCTCACCGATCACCACCAGCGGCTCGCCCGCCTTGAGCACAAGCGAGACAGGCTCCAGCAGCGCCGTCTGCGCGCCCCGGACCCGCACGCTCACATCCTCGGCACTCAGCACCACATCATCCGCCGTTGCCCCATGCCGCGTGTGAGAGGCAGGCGTAGTCATTGTCGCGACATTCATGGGCGCGCTCCTTCGAGGGTGTCCGCGGCGGTTGACGTTCTGGCCTTGCTACCGGACATCAGCAACAGCCCCAGCAACAGCAGGAAGGTGACCAGCACCGGCGTCAGCAGCGCGAACGGTGCTTCACGCCAGTACGGCAACAGCTCGACCATCATGGTGCCCAGCTCTGGCGTGGGCTCCGGAATGCCGACGTGCACGAAGCCCAGCGCGGCAATCGCCATCAGGGCGTTGGCCATGCCGAAGGCCATCGCCGTCATCATCACGGGCGCCATTTCCGGCCACAGGTGATGACGAAAACGGTACCAGGCCCCGAAGCCCAGCAGACGACTGGCCTCGACGCCGGGACTCGCCAGCACGCTGCGGCCGGTAGCGCGGGCCAGGCGGAAGAATTCCACCCACAGCACCAGCGACAGACCCAACCACAATGCCAGCGGCGTCGACGGCAAGATGACGCTGACCATCAGCACCAGCAGCAGCCCCGGCAATGCCAGCAGGCTGTCTGCTACCAGGCTCAACAGGCGCTCGGCCCAGCCACCGCGTCCCGCGGCCAGCAGGCCCAGCGAAATGCCCGAAAAAGCGGCCAGAATCACCGCCCCCGCGGCAATGGAAAGCGACAGCCCGAGCGCCGCCACCAGGCGGTGATACAGGGAGCGCCCAAGGTGGTCATAGCCCAGCGGGGCGCTGGTGATCACCTCGCCGGCGTCAGAGACACCGACGGCATCCGCGCCCTGCAGTGCACGATAGAGATGCTGCTCCAGCGGGTCTCCCGGTATCACCAGATTGCCCAGCAAGGCCAGCAGCACCAGACTGGCGACCATCGCGGCCCCGATCACCCGGCGCAACGGCCAGTCAAGACGTGGACGACGCACGGCTTCCACGCGCTGCGGCGCAAGCCCTTCCACCACCTGATTCATTTCACACCCCGTGGGTCCAGTTGGCGACCCAGCAGATCGACCAGCAGATTGATCAAGACAAAGCCGACGCCCAGCACCAGGGCGGTGCCCTGCACCATCGGCACATCGCGCGAGAAGATGGCGTGCACCAGCGCATGGCCGATGCCCGGCCAGCCGAAGATGCTCTCGATCACCACCACACCCTCCACCAGGGTCACGAACTGCAGTCCCAGATAGGTCACCAGCGGCAAGGCCACATGGCGCAGGCCGTGACGCCAGAAGGTCTGGGCGTTGCTGAGGCCCTTCCAGCGCGCGAAATCATGAAAGGCCGTCTGGGTGACGGCGGCCATGGCATCACGTGCCAGGCGTGCCGATACCGCTGCCAGCCCGAGCGCCAGCGTCATCGCCGGCAGAATGAAGTGCTGCGGCTCACCGTGACCGGCGGCCGGCAGCAGGCCCATCTCCACCGAGATCAGCAGGATCAGCACCAGCGCCAGCAGGAACTGCGGCGTGGCACGCAGCAGACTGCAGACGGCCAGCAGGCTACGGTCCAGCCAGCCACCGGCACGCAGACCGGCCAGCAGCCCCAGCGGCGGGCCGATCAGCAGCGAGATGCCCAGCGCCGCGCCGGCGAGCGACAGGGAGTTGCCCAGCTGATGACGAATCTCCACCCACACCGATTCACCGGAAATCAGCGAGGTGCCAAGCTCCAGGCGCAGGATATCGCCCAGCCAGTAAAGGAAGTGCAAGCCGCCCTGTGCCTCGAGGCCCAGTTCGGCGCGTACCGAGGCCGCAGCGGCCGCATCCAGCGCATCATAGCCATAGCGGCCGGCCGCGATACGCCAGGCGGCATCGCCGGGCAGACTCTGCATCATCAGATAGCTGGCGCCGCCGACCATCAGCACCACCATCAATAGCTGCAACAGACGTGAAGGGAGATTCATTGTGCCCACCGCAATTCTGAAAGGCCGAAACTACGCTCCCAGGGATCTACCTGAGCGCTTTGCAGTCGATTGGAGATCGCCAGGTTCTGGTAGTACCAGGCGATGGGGATCACGGGCAGCGCCCGCTGGATCACGCCGCTGGCCTGGGCGCGCGGGTCCTGCCCTGCCGGCGTGGGCCCATAGCCCTCGCGTGCCATGCGCTCAAGCTCGGCGGTGAAGTCCGCATCGAACCAGCCCATCGCGCCCCAGTCGCCACCGGGGGCCTCGGGGGTTCCCGCGTAATCGCTCAGCACGTTGCCGATGGGGTCCGGCACCATGGCCAGATTGCGCGCGAACAGCGCCATGTCGAGGCTGCCGTCGTGGTGGCCGGCCGGAATCGCCGAGAAGTTGGTGATATCCAGACGCGTCTGGATGCCGATGGCGTGGAACTGGCGCTCCAGCACCGTGGCGACCAGCGGCAGCTCCGGACGGTCCGAGAAGGTGATCAGGCTGATCGCGAGACGCTGGCCATCCTTGTGGCGGATGCCATCCTCCGCGACCTTCCAGCCAGCGGCGTCCAGCAGCGCACGCGCCTTGGCGACATCCTGATGCAGCTCGGGCAGCTCGGGGTCATGCCAGCCTTCCACCATCGGCGGGAACAGCTGGCTGGCGCCACGCGGATAGCGCAGCACGACCTGAGCGATGGCGGTGCGATCGATCGCTAGACTCAATGCACGCCGTACAGCGGGGTCCTGAAAGGCCGGATGATTGGCGTTGACCTTCAACAGCATCGTGCGCGGCGTCGCGGCCGCCGCCAGAGTCACACGCGGCGACTGGGAGAGACGCTGGCGACTGGCGGGGTCCAGCCCATAGGTGAAGTCGGCATCTCCGCTCTCGGCGATCAATGCCCTGCCCTCGGCGCGGCTCACCGCCTGATAGCGCGCCTGGCGCACCTCGGGCTGCGGGCCCCAATAGTCCTCGAAGGCGATGACTTCCAGGCTCAAGGGCGGCGTCATGCGCAGCATGCGATAGGGGCCGGTGCCGATGACCTGCTGGGCGGTGCCCGTCTCATCGAAGGCTGCCGGCGCGAGTATCTGCTGGCGATAATCGGCCAGATAGGCGGGCAATGCGGCGAAGGGCTCGCTGAGGGCAATCACCAGCGTCTGGGCATCTTCGGCAACGATCCGCTCGACCGGCACCGACTTCAGAAGGCCCGGCTTGGCACGTGCGATCTCGAGCACCTGACGCGCCACCTCGGCATCCAGCTGGCTGCCATCATGGAACTGCACGCCGGAGCGGAGCGTGAAGCGCCACTCCAGGCCGTCATCCGAGACCTCCCAATCGGTCGCCAATCCCGGCTGCAGCTCTCCCGTGGCATCCACCTCGACCAGTGTCTCGACGATCTGCATGCGCTGGAAAAGAATGCCGCTGAGCAGCGGATCCGCCCCCTTGATGTCGAAGGGTGCCACGATCTCCAGACGCCGTGTGTCCGCCGCCGACGCTTGCGCCGCTGAGGCATCTTGCGCATGGCTGGGCTGCACCACGGCCAGGCTCAGCGCGACGCTGGCGACGGCCAGCTGCCTACGATCGTGAAGGAAGGTTCGGTATTGCCACCGAAGCCTTGAGAGCAATTTGACCATCGATATCGCGCGTCCCGAGCAAGAGCATGGATGCCGACGCGCAACCGGCGCCGACGAACAAAAACGCAATGTTATAGTGTAACCATTACGTTTTGGCAACTCTCGACTCACCTTCTAAGACTGGGCAAGGCTGGACAGGCACTTGAGAGGCACTTGAGAGGCACTTGAGAGGTGCAGGACAAGTACTGGACAGGCATTCACTTGTCAGCGGCAACCCAACATCCGATGATAGATGGCAAACTACATTAGTATGCGCTAACCGACTGGTCCGCTATTCTGGACGAATGGTCATCAGTCCGCGCATCTGTGCCCCTTCCCTCAACAATAAGCGACAGGATCATGGATGATCTCAGCATTACCCCTATCAGCGATTCGGCTTGCAGCAGCTATCTGAGTGCCGCGGCTCGGCGACTGTGCTGCGGCAACATGCTCGCGACCTACAAACGGCATGGCATGAGCTGGGACGAGGAGCTGTTCAGCGAGCGCTGGCGGGACAACGAGAACTACGCGATACGCATCAATGGCGAGTGGGTCGGCTTCATCAGCCTCAAGGCCCTGCCGGACATCCTGTATCTGCGCGACCTGCAACTGGTGCCACATTGGCAAGGCCGTGGCGTCGGCTCCGCCTGCCTGAACTGGTTGATCCAGCTGGCAACGCAACAGGAGTACGGCCAGTCGCTGATGAAAGACCGCGCCTCCGAACTCTCCCCGGGCGCTCAGCCCTGCCCGCGCGCGCTGCGCCTGAGAGTCTTCTCCGACAGCCCGGCATTGGCGCTCTACCAGCGCCACGGCTTCACCCTGGTCAATGAGCAGTGCACCCCGACGCGCAGTGGCAGCATCATGGCACTGGAAAGACCCCTCGCCTTCCAGACAGCGCCGACGCTCGCCCCGCGGGGTGATCACGCGCCCCTGCCCCTGTCGGGCAATGCCTCTCTCGACACGATCATCGACGACCTTACCGAGGAAGACGCCTTGACGATCACCGCCAAGCGCAAGCGACAGTCCCCTCCGGCCGCGCGGAATATCGCGCATCATTAGGCGATTTCCCGCGCGCGATTTCCGCCAGATATGACAATGCCCGATCCTATGACCGGGCATTGTCGCTCAGGGTTCATTCACCATCATGGGGTGAGATTTACTGCACTGATGGCTGATGGGCTCCTCCTCAGCGGGCGAGGAAGTCCAGGATATAGCGCACGGTATCCTGCGGCTTTTCATCCGTCACCCAGTGACCGGCATCCTTCACCCAGATCAGCTCGGCACCCGGAATGGCATCTGCCAGCATCGGGGCGTAATCCGGCTTCTGGAAGTTGTCCTTGTCGCCCCACAGCACCAGAGTCTTGATCTCGATATTCTTGAGCTCACCGGCGATGGCCTGGGTGTATTCCTTGTTGAGACGACGCATGTTGCGGAAGAAAGCCGCCTTGCCTTGCTCGCTGTTCCACTGGGACACATAGCGCTCGACCATCTCTTCGGTCGCGACGGCCGGATCATGCACACCACTGGGCATGAAGCCGCGCATGGTGCTGATGAATTCCTCGACGCTGGTCGCTTCCTCGACGCCCGGCTCCAGCAGCTGCTTAAACTCCGGAATCGGCCAGGAATCGAAGCATACGCTGTCGATCAGTACTTGACGGCGAACACGCTCGGGATGATTGACGGCCATCAGCTGACCGATACCTCCGCCGATATCATGCGAGACGACATCCGCACTCGCCACACCCAGTGAATCCATCAGCTTGATGAAGATGCGTGTCTGGGCATTGATGGAAACGTCAGCATCCACCGGCATGTCCGACTCGCCATAGTTGAGCATGTCTGGGGCGATGACACGATAATGCCTGGCCAATTCCGGCATCACATCGCGCCACATCAACTTATTGGTCGGAATGCCGTGAATCAACAACAGCGGCTGACCTTTACCCATTTCCTTGTAGGCAATGCGGTGACCTTCGATCAGCGCATAACGGGTTTCCAGGGCTTCCATTGTCACGTTGTCGTGGCTCATTGCTGACCTCTTCGCTTGATGAATACTCAATCACGGCCTGGCGAAACAGTGCTATATCGCGGTGTTGCCGTGAACGTGGGACCACCTTACGGATTCCTGAGCGATCACTCAAGCACGATTTTGATTGATTGCTCAAAATACGCTTTAATGGCCCCATCAAATTCAAGGGAAACGCCCATGGCCCGTGTCATCAACCGCAGTCTGCTCGATCTTCGCCGCCTGACCATCAATCTGGTGACCTACCCCGAAGGCCACAGCGTAATGCGCCACAACGACCCGATGGGCAGCGGCAGCTACTACAAGCTCAATATCGTGCTCAAGAAGCCCCGCCAGGGCGGTGTCTTCGAGACCGATGGCAGCCTCTTTCGCCTTGCGGACCGCGTGGTGCTGTTTCGCCCCGACCTTCATGAACACAGCGTCAGCCGCATCGAGCGCGGCAAACGCGTACTGCTGAGCATCGCCTTGCACGCGCCCTGGCGCTGACCCGCAATGAGGCTGCGCAAAAGAACCTGATGCAAAAGCGAATAATGAGACAGATAACGGGTAGCGCCTGGTGACAAAAAAACGCCAGTCAGCAATTGCTGACTGGCGTTTTTTCCTACCTGAATCCAGGCCAGGAACGACGTGCTCGACAATGCGCTGCCTTGGCTATTTCATCCGGTCCAGCCCGACGCGATACCGGGCAAAGCCCATCTCGTCCTGGTCCACCAACGTCATCGGGTAGACCGCCTGGGCATCAATGAATTGCTGCGCATCCGCGCCGGGGGCGGTGGTGAAGCGAATGTCCAGCGGGGTATCGGTGTCGATCGCGGCCAGCCGCCAGTTGTGATCCGCCGCGGGGTCCACCGCGCCCTGCTGCTGCGTCTGTCGCGAGATATACTGGGCCAGAATGCTGCGATTTTCATCCGGTGACGCGAAGGCGACATGCGACTCTCCGGTGCCGGGGAAGTCCTCGCCGTAGGCGCGATAGTTGTTGGTCGCGAGCAGGAAGACATCGTCGTCCTTGACCGGCTCGCCCTGGTAGGTGAGGCCCTGGATACGGTGGGCATCGGCCTCGATCAGCGTGCAATTGCCGTCGTAACGCGCCGGCTGCGTGACATCCACCCGATAGTCGACGCCGTCGATCACGTCGAAGTTGTAGCTGCGGAAACCTTCCCAGTTGATCAAGGCCTGGGGCGTGGCGAGATCCGGATCAATGCGATGGAACTGGCCGGCGCTGCACTCGAGCCATTCCCGCACTTCCCTGCCGGTGACCTTGAGCGCCACCAGCGTATTCGGATAGAGATAGAGATCGGCGGCATTGCGGAAGCTCAGCTCGCCCGCCTCCATCTCGGTGAACTGGGTCGGGTCATTGTGACGGCCGCCGACCTTGAACGGCGCAGCCGCCGAGAGAATCGGCAAGCCTTCCAGGTCCGGGTCGCCTTCGACGAAGCGTTTGACGTAATCGGCCTGGGCGCGATTGACGATCTGGATCGTCGGGTCGTCCTGCACCAGCGCCAGATAGCTCTTCATCGCCGCACTGGCGCGGCCGATGCTGCGATTGACGTACTCGCGCGTGGCGTCGTGCTCATGATCGACCAGCGCCGCCAGTTCGGCATCTTCCGCCACCTGTGCCTCGCCACCCACCTGAATCGGTCGGGCTTCTGTCTGACCGCTCACTACCCGCCACTGGCCCGAGGCATTGCTCAGTTCGAGATCCATCACGCCTACATGGCTGCCCCAGTGCCCCGGCATCATCGCCGGCACGCCATTCAGGGTGCCCCCGGCGATATCGGCCCCCGGTACCTCGGCGAATTCCTCGCTGGGGAAGACGGCATGGGCATGCCCGAAGGCGATGCCATCGATGCCCTCGACCTGCGAGAGGTAATACACCGAATTCTCGGCCATCACCCGGTAGGGGTCGGTCGAGATGCCGGAGTGCGGGATGGCGATCACCACATCCGCGCCCGCCCGGCGCATCTCGGGCACCCAGCGCCTGGCGCTCTCGGTGATGTCCTCGGCCGTCAGGCGGCCCTGGAGGTGCTTGCGGTCCCAGGTCATCACCTGCGGCGGTGCGAAGCCGATATAGCCGATCTTCAATGTCTGAGCGTTGCCCTCACTGTCGGTGAAGGCATGGGCGGTGATCTGGTAGGGCGTGAAGTACGGCTCGCCTGTCGTGGCGTCCAGCAGGTTGGCGTTCACATAGGGGAACTGCGCGCCGGACAGCGTCCGTTCGAGATACTCGAGCCCGTAATTGAATTCATGATTGCCGATATTGCCGACATCGTAATCCAGCTGATTCATGACCTTGTAGGCCGGGAAGACATCACCCTCCTCGAGACCTTCTGCCGCCATGTAATCGCCCATCGGACTGCCCTGGATGAGGTCGCCATTGTCCAGCAGCACGCTGTTGGCTACCTCGGCACGCGCCTGCTTGATCAGACTTGCCGCGCGTACCAGGCCGATGCGCACGCTGGGCCGGTCCTTGTAATAGTCGTAATCCATCACGTTGGCGTGGATGTCGGTGGTCTCGATCACGCGCAGTGACAGCGTCGCGGCATTGGCTGGCTGAGCGATCATGAAGATACCTCCGAGACTGGCCAGGCCAAGGATGGCTGCCCGCAGACGCTGCTTGCGTTGACGCCCGGGGTGCTGCGCAACACCTGGCGAGTCAGACGCCCGTTGATCTTCGCTAGCCGATGAAGCATTCGCCATCTCTCACTTCCTTGTCATGGGGGGATGTGCCAGTGCCCCTTGGGGGCAGCGCTCCATTATTCAGATGCCGACGCCTCAGGCAACTGGCGGTCCCTGCCCGCCAGCCAGCCGACACCTGCCATCAGCACACTGAGGACGGCGCAGACCATCAGTGCCAGCTGCCAATTGCCCTGCATGTCGTAGAGCGCGCCGATCAGCGGCGGTCCCATGGCCGCGAGCAGATAGCCCAGCGTCTGCGCCATGCTCGACAGCGACGCCGACTGCATGGCATCGCGCGCCCGCAGCCCCATGAATGACAAGGCGAGAATGAAGCTGGCCCCGGAGCCCGCGCCCAGCAACAGCACCCACACCAGTGCCCACTCCGGCATCAGCCATAGCCCGATGAACCCCACCAGCGACATGCAGGGCGTCGCGAAGGCGATCAGGCGTTGATCCTTCAGGCGCGGCATCAGGGGCACCAGAATCAATCCCGGAAAGGCCGAAGCCAGCTGGAGTAGACCATGCAGCGAGCCCGCCTTCTCGGCCGAGAAGCCATTGTCCGCCAGCATGCTCGGCAGCCAGCTGTTGACGGTATAGAACAGCAGCGAATTGATGCCCATGAAGAGCGTCACCTGCCAGGCCAGTGGCGAGTGCCACACCGCTGCCTGACGCACCGGACGCGCTGCACCCTTCTCGGCTACCTTCGCCGCCGCCGGCAGGGAGCGACGTGACAACTGCGGCCACCACACCCCCATCGTCACCAATGGCAAAACGACCACTATGAGCATCGCGTACTGCCAGCCAGCGCTGCTGCCCTGGGCCAACGGCACCATCAGCGCCGAGGCGATGGCGGCCATGATGCCCATGGTCAGCACATAGCAGGAGGTGAGCAGCGCGACATGCTGCGCAAAGCTGCGTTTGACCAGGCTGGGCAGCAGCACATTGCCCACGGCGATACCCGCCCCGATCAGGCCGATACCCAGGTAGAGGGCCAGCATGCTGCCCTGCACCCGCAGCGCGATGCCTGCGGCAATCACCACCAAGGCGAGGAAGAGACTGCGTTCAAGCCCGAGACCTCTGGCGAGGCGCGGCACCCAGGGTGAGACGACGACGAAGGCCAGCAGCGGCAGGATCATCAACAGGCCAGCCGCCGTGGCATTGAAGCCCAGCGCTGCCTGCAGGCGCTCCAGCAGTGGCGCGATACTGGTGAAGGGCGCGCGCAGGTTCATGGCGATCAACAGGATACCGGCGATCAATACGGCCGGATGGCTCAGTCGCCGGACAGGAGACGAGTGGCAGAGTTCAGTCATGAGGCGCTCGCAGCGATCGTGAAACGGGGTAATGGCGGGACGACACCCAAGAGATGAGTCCGCGCACAGAGTGAGGCTAGCTTAATCCCCTCGCCCACTGCAGAATTGAGCCATCATGACATCAGATCACTGAAATCAGACAATCTGCGAGCCGCCATGTCAGTGACCATACCCGTCCTACCGTCATCGCCCGGGGTCAGCACCTGTGGCCCCGATCAGGTGCCCTTCTCCAGCAGCGTCTGCGAGCATGACCCGGATGTCTACGAGATCCCGGCCAGCGCCCTGCATGTCGAGACCGGCCAGCAGGTGATGGAGGTGCCGATCCACCAGCATCGCAAGGGACAGCTGGTCATCGCCCTGCATGGCGTGGTGACCAGTCGCGTGCCGGAAGGTCTGTGGATGGTGCCCCCGCACAGCGGGGTCTGGATTCCCGGCAATCTGCCCCACAGCAATCATCTGACCCGTGGCGGCCGCGTCTGCCACCTGTTCATCGAGCCCGGTGCGCTCGAGATGCCAAGCCACAGCTGCACGCTGTCGATCTCGCCCCTGCTGCGTGAGCTGGTGCTGCGCCTGGCGGAGCTACCCCAGCCGTATCCTGAACAGGGGCCGACCGCGCGGCTGGTCGGTGTGCTGCTGGAAGAGCTGGCCTGCATGCCAAGCGAACGTCTGCACCTGCCCTTGCCAGAAGACCCGCGGCTGACCCGCATCAGCGATGCCCTGATCAAGACCCCGGACGACCGACGCACCCTGGCCGAGTGGGCGAGCGAACTGGCGATGAGCGAACGCACCCTCGCCCGGCTTGTCCAGCGTGACACCGGCCTGAGCTTCAGCCGCTGGCGTCAGCAACTGCACCTGGTGGTGGCGATTCGCCTGCTGGCCGAAGGCATGAGCGTGCAGCGCGTCTCGGAAGACGTCGGCTATCAGTCCGTCAACGCCTTTATCAGCATGTTCAAGAAGCTGCTCGGTACCACGCCCGCCCGCTACCTGCAGGAACGCGAGCAACGCCGCTCGGGCAGTGGCATGGGCGGCGCGTGACGGCGACGCTTACTGAGTGGCCGCCTGCGCCACGCTGACGGCCAACGCTTCGACGGAATCCACGATCGGCAGCCGGTCATCGAGCAGATGGCTGATAATGGAGAGCTCCGTGCAGGCCAGTACCAGCACATCGGCTTCCTGCGCCACCAGGTCAGCAGCTGCCTGACGGAAGGCTCCCCCGACGACGGCGTCACTCACCTGGCCTTTCTTGACGCTGCGGATCACCTCCAGCATCGCGTCCTCATCCCGGGGATAGGCCAGCGACAGACCACGCGACTCGATGAAGCCTTCGTAAAGGCCAATCTTGCGCAGCGCCGGGGAACACAGCATGCCGACACGTGCGCCCGGCCACTGCGCCGCCACCCGGTCCAGGGTGCGCTCGACGATATGCCACACCGGAATCGAGACGGCGTCCTGCGCATCCTGCCAGTAGTAGTGGGCGGTGTTGCAGGGCATGACCAGAAAATCACACCCGGACTGCTCCAGTCGCTGGGCCATTTCCGCGATGGCAGGCCCCGGAGAGACATCGCCCCCTTCCAGCAGCGCCTTGATGCGCGACGGCACCTTGGGATTGTTGTCGACCACCATATGTACATGGTCGATGTCGTCCTCGGCCGGCGTGGCCTGGATCACCTGCTGCATGAAGGCCACCGTGGCATCCGGCCCCATGCCGCCCAACACGCCCACGACGATATGTTCTGCGCCCGAGGCGTCATGCGAGCTTCTCATTGGTCGTTCTCCGACAACACTCTCACTGAAGATCAAGGCTCGAGAGGATGGCGACGTGGCCGGCACCCTCTCGAGAAACTGTTTCATGAGGCACTGTTCACGAAGGGCTGTGTTCACCCTCCGCTGCGCCGCTAGAAGCCCATCATGTCCGGCAGCCACATCGTCAGCTGCGGCACGAAGGCCAGCAGCAAGGCGATCAGCACCATGGTGCCGACCAGCGGCAGTGCACGCACCGAGATCTTCTCGATGGACACGTTGGCGATGCTGGAGCTGATGAACATGTTCTCGCCCAGCGGCGGGGTCGAGAAGCCGATCCCGAGACTCACCACCAGCACGATCCCGAAGTGCACCGGGTCGACGCCCAGCTCCACCATCACCGGCAGCAACACCGGCGTGACGATCATGATGGTGGCCAGAATCTCGATGAACATGCCGACGATCAGCAGGAAAGCGATCACCAGCACCCACACCAGCCACAGGCTGTCGGTGATGTTGAGGATGCCCTGGGCGATCATGGCCGGAATGTGATGCTCCACCAGGATGCGACCGAAGGCGGTGGCGGTGAACATGATGATCAGCACGCGACCGGTCAGCCAGGTCGTGTTCTGGAAGGCTTCATTCAAGCCCAGCAGCGAGGACTCCTTGTGAATGAAGACACCGACGAACAGCGCATAGAAGATCGAGACGACGGCGGCTTCGGTCGGCGTGAAGAGACCGCTGTAGATGCCGCCGAGGATGACCACCGGTGCCATCAATGACCAGAAGCCTTCCTTGAGCACCTTGAAGACACGCGCCTTGTCGTACGGCTCGCCCTGGGCCTGATAGCCGTTGCGCTTGGCGGTGATGTAGTTGGCGATCATCAGGGCCGCCCCCAGCATGATGCCCGGGATGACACCCGCCATGAACAACGCCGAGATCGATTCGTTGGCGGTCACCCCGTAGATGACCAACGGCATGCTGGGCGGAATTACGACGCCCAGTCCGCCAGCAGTGGCGGTGATCGCCGCCGGATAGCTGCGGCCGTAGCCACGTTCGATCATCGCCGGAATCACCAGCATGCCCACGGCCGCCGTGGTCGCCGGACCCGAGCCGGAGATGGCGCCGAAGAACATGCAGGCCATCACCGCTGCCGCCCCCAGGCCACCTGCGGCCGGCCCCGCCAGCTCTTCGGCGATACGAATCAGACGCCGCGCGATGCCGGCGTCGCCCATCAGGGCGCCCGCCAGAATGAAGGACGGCAGTGCCATCAGCGGGAAGGAGTTGATCGCCGAGAACGCCAGCTCGACCAGCGAGGTGATGTCATCACCACTGACGACATAGACCGCCATGGACGCCACCCCAAGGGCAACGACGATGGGTGAGCCCAGAAACAGCAGTGCACCGAACAGAGAGAACAGAATAGTCGCGGCCATGGCATCAGCCTCCCATCTTGGCGGTGCGGGTGTCATCGGCGGCATCCGGGGCCGCTTCCGTGATGCGCTTCACTTCCTCGTCGTCCACGTTGCCAGGCTCGATGCCTCTGACCAGCTTGAGGAACTGCACCTGCAATACGCGAAAGGCCATCAAGGTGAAGGCCACGGGGAAGATGTAATAGACGTAGGCGAGCGACCAGCCGAGCGCCGGTGACTCATAGGGAAACTCGGTGAGAAGCCCGATCAGATCCAGGCTCTTGTAGGCGATGATCAGGCTGAAGAGCGCCCAGATGAGGTCGACGAATAGCAGGATGGCGTTGGCCACCTTGCGCGGCAGCAGATTGATATGGGTCTGCAGCCGATTGTGGGCACTCAAGTGAGCCGCGTGCGCAGCCCCCAGGAAGACGAACCAGACGAAGGCGTAGCGTGCCAGCTCTTCCATCCATGCCATGCCGATACCGAACACGACACGCAATACCACTTGGGAAAACAGCAGGAGTACGAAGACCGCGAGCAGAAAGCGGCAGGCGTAATCCTCGATATTGTTCAATCTGGCCAACATGCGAGCCTCCTTCACGATGAACTGTGAGAGGGATACCAGCACTGTCTGGTATCCCTGCTCGATAGCATTGAACACAGCGGGGGTCGCTCAGGCGTCATTCACGCTGACGCCGCGAGCGATCCCGCCCACTCGGGCTCAGTGGCCCAATGCTTTCTGCAATTCGTCGAAGGATTCCTTGCCGCCGATCTCTTCATAGAACTGCGGCCAGACTTCTTCCTTGGCAATGCTGATCCACTTGTCCTCGTCGGTCAGCTGGGCGGACTGCACCCCTTCCGCTTCCATGGCAGCACGCGCCTGAGAGGCCTCGGTCAGCTGGAATTGAAGCGCATAGAGCTGGGCTTCCAGGCCGGCGCGATCGATGATCTCGCGCTCCTCGTCAGAGAGCTTGTTGTAGGTACGCACTCCCATGACGATCGGCTGCAGGGAGTACTGGTAGTGGACCTCGGTCAGATACTTCTGCACTTCCTGGAACTTCATCGTGTAGTTGACGATGTCCGGGTTGTCCTGGCCATCGATCACGCCCTGCTGCAGACCGGTGAAGACTTCCGGCCACGACATGCTGATCGGGCTGGCGCCCCAGGCCTGATAGGTGGCGAGCATGATCTTGTTCTGCGGCACACGGATCTTCATGCCTTCAAGGTCTTCCAGCGACGTCACCGGACGCTTGGAGTTGGTCAGATAACGGAAGTTGGAATACAGCCAGCTGACGATGTGGACGCCGGCCTGTTTCTCGGCGATCTGGTTCCATTCATCCGCCAGCGGGCCGGTGGTGGCCTTGACGGCGTCCGCATGGCTACGCAGTGCATAGGGCATGGTGAGCGCGCCGAGGCGCGGCGCGTAGGGCGTCAGGTTGCCGACGCCGATCAGCGCGAAGTCCAGCTTGCCGATGCGCGTGTCCTGGATCATGCCGGTCTCGGAGCCCAGCTGACCGCCCGGGAACAACTCCACCTGCATCTCGCCATCGGAAAGGTCCTCGACCAGTTCCTCGAAGCGCTGAGCGAGCGCGCCCTGATCCGAATCCATCGGATCGCCCATGCCGACCTTGAAGGTCTTTGCCTGGGCGGTCGCTGACATCGCCAACATCACTGCGGTTGCCAAGAGAGCTTTATTGAACATTGTTATTACTCCACTGGTTGCGGGTCCGCATGGCCTGTCACCAGGACATGCGGATTGAAGATAATGTGGCTTTCAAAGCGTTATCGTTATGGGTTCATCCCCGTCACGTGCTGCCGCCGGGCGTAGTCACGCGACGGTCGAGACAGGTCGTGCACTGTGCAGAGCGTCCTGGATCAAGTCCGCGATGACCTCACAGTCCTGCACGTCAAAGGTCAGCGGGAGACGCAGATCACACAGCGTCGCCAGCACCCGGTCGGCATTGGGCACTGCACGATGGCTGCCCAGATAGGCCCAGCTGTCGTAGCGGCTGGTGTAATCCTCCGGCAGCGGCTTGCCGTACCATTTCACCGGCAGCCCACGCGCTTCACAGCCTGCAATGAAGGCGGCGATCTGCTCGTGGGAGCACTGCGCCAGCGTGAACTGGATGGAGCTTCCGACGTAGCCTTCCAGCGGGCCACGCAGGATGGGCGTGACGCCCTCCATGGCCGCGAGCCGGTCCTGCATGCGGGCATAGAGGGCATTCCAGCGCTCACGACGCTCTGCCAGCTCCCCCAGTTGCGGGCGCAGGATGGCGGCACGCAGATTGTCCATGCGACCACTCATGTTGGGGGTCTGCAGGCGCGTCTCGGCGAAGCTCTCCGCGGCCGGCGCCGCCAGGTGGCGGTCGTACAGCATGTAGGAGCCCGACAGGATGATGGCGCGTCGCATCACCTCATCATCGGCGGTCGCCAGCAGGCCACCTTCACCGGAATTGACGTGCTTGTAGGTCTGGGTGCTGTAGCAGCCGACCTTGCCGAAGGTGCCGCTGGGCTTGCCGTCGTAGCTCGCGCCCATGGTATGCGCGCAATCCTCGATCACCGTGATGCCGCGGCTGTCGCAGACCTGCATGATCGCGTGCATGTCGCCGATATGGCCGCGCATGTGCGAGAGCATGAAGAAGCGGGCCCCGCTCTGATCGGCCGCGCGTGCCAGATCCTCCGGATCGACGGTGGTGTCCTCGAGGATATCCACCAGCACCGGCTCGCCACCGGCGGCGACGATGCTGCCGGGCACCGGGGACAGGGTGAAGGCATTGCACAGCACCTTGTCACCGGCCTCGAGTCCACAGGCGCGCAGCGCCAGCTGCAGGGCGTAGCCGCCGGAGGCACAGGCCAGCGCATGGGGAATGCCCAGACTCGCCGCGAATTCCTGTTCCAGCAGCGCCGTTTCGCCCTGCTCGCCTTCCGCCAGGTTGTAGCGATGCAGGCGACCACTGCGCATCACGGCGACGGCAGCCTCGATGGCGGTGTCGGAGATGGCTTCCTGCTGGGTGAATGACTTGGCAAAACGACGCATGTGGCCTCCTCAATAACGCTTCTGGGCATAGACGGGGAAACCCCAATCCTGCTCGGGGAAGTATTTGGTGAGGCGCCAGTCACAGGCACGCGCATGGCCTTCCATCCCTTCGGTGCGCGAGATGCGCGAACCGATGGCACTGAACTTGAGGTTGGCTTCGGCACTGAGCTGTTGCGTGGTCAGTACCTTCATGAACTTGTGGACATTCAGACCGCCGGAGTAGCGACCGGCGCGCTTGGTCGGCAGGATGTGGTTGGTGCCGGAACACTTGTCACCGTGGGTGACGGTGCTGCCTTCGCCCAGGAACAGAGAGCCGTAGTTGCTGAGATTCTGCTTCCACCACTCCAGGTCCTCACACAGCACCTGCAGGTGTTCGCAGGCGTACTGATCACTGACCTGGACCACTTCTTCGCGGGTGTCGCACAGGATGACTTCGCCGTAGTCGCGCCAGGCGGCGTGGATGACCTCGGCGTTGGGCATGTCGTTGCCGACCAGCGGCACCAGCTCGATGACGCGGCGCGCGACCTCTTCACTGGTGGTGAACAGCCAGACCGGCGAGTTCGGGCCGTGCTCCGCCTGGGAGACGAGGTCCACCGCGATGGTCATCGGGTCTGCGGTGTGATCGGCGATCACCGCTGATTCGGTGGGGCCGGCGAAGACGTCGATGCCGACCTGCCCGAACAGCAGGCGCTTGGCTTCGGCCACGAAGGCGTTGCCCGGGCCGACGAGAATGTCGGCTTCGCGCCCGCCGAACAGGCCGAAGGCCATGCTGGCGACCGCGTGAACGCCGCCCATCTCCAGGATGCGGTCGGCGCCGGCCACGTGCATGGCGTAGGCCACCGCCGGATTGATGCTGTCACCGCGCGGCGGCGAGCAGGCCGTGATGTGCTTGACGCCGGCGGCCTTGGCCGTGGCGACACTCATCAGCGCCGAGGCGGCATGCGCGTAGCGTCCGCCCGGCACGTAGCAACCCGCGGCATCGATGGGCAGCACGCGCTGACCCAGCACGACACCCGGCTCGGTCTCGATCTCGAAGGACGTCAGGCTGTCGCGCTGCGCTTCGGCGAAACGACGGATCTGGCGATGGGCGAAATCGATATCGTCCTTGACGCTCTGCGGCACGCTTTCGATCAGCGTGGCCAGCTTTTCCTCGCTGAGGACGAAATCGCCGCTCCAGTTGTCGAACTTCTCGGCATACATGCGCACGGCGTCTTCACCACGCGCGCGAATGTCCTGCAGCATGTCCTGGACGATGGCCGTGGTGCGCTGATCTTCCTCTGCCACGCCGTCGGCTGCTTCAGCCAGCTTGAGGTGTCTGATTGTCATTGTGATTCCCCGAAAACTGCTGTGATCATCACGCTCCCTTGCCAGCTGGGCCGGGGAGCGTGTCGTTACGGGATGCGTCAGTCACGCCGCTGTCGTCAGGCGGGACGCATCACTGGCCGCAAACGCTATCAGGCCTGGTAATCCGCGAAGTTGAAGGCATCCGGGTAGCCGAACAGGGCCACGGCACCGCCGGTGTGCAGGAAGACCACGTTCTCGCCTTCCTTGAAGTGCCCCTTGCGCACCAGGTCGATCAGACCGGCCATGCCCTTGCCGGAGTAGACCGGGTCCAGCAGGATGCCTTCCTGCTGAGCCAGCAGCGTGACGGCCTCGACCATGCTTTCGGTCGGAATGCCGTAGCCTTCACCGACGTAATCGCAGTTGGCGACGACATCTTCACGCTTGACCACGTCAGACAGGCCCAGCTTGGCTTCGGTCTTCTGTGCCAGCGCGAAGACATTGCCTTCCTGCTTGTCCTTCGGTGCCCGCACGCCGATGCCGAGTACCGGAATGCCGGAGTTGCAGGCGGTCAGGCCCGTCACCAGACCCGCCTGGGTCCCGGCGCTGCCGGTGGCGTGCACGAGGTGATCGATCTTGAGGCCCATGTCGTTGGCCTGGGACAGCAGTTCAAGGGCGGCATTCACGTAACCCAGCGCGCCGATCTCGTTGGAGCCACCACCCGGGATGATGTAAGGCTTCTTGCCCTTGCCGATCAGCTTGTCGGCCAGCGCTTCCATCTCGGCGGCCATGTCGGCACCGCCTTCACGCTTGGCGACCGTCGCGCCATGCAGCTGGTCGAGGAAGACGTTGCCGTTGTAGTTGTAGCTGCGGTCGTCGCTGCCGGTACGGTCTTCCAGCAGGATGTGGCACTCAAGGCCCAGCTTGCAGGCAGCGGCAGCGGTCTGACGCGCGTGGTTGGACTGGGTAGCGCCCTGGGTGATGATGGTGTCGGCGCCCTGCTCCAGCGCGTCCGCCATCAGGAATTCCAGCTTGCGGGTCTTGTTGCCACCGGTGGAAAGCCCGGTGCAGTCATCACGTTTGATCCAGAGACGCGGCCCACCCAACAGCTTGCTCAGGTTGTCCATCGGCTCCAGCGGAGTCGAGAGGTGACCAAGGCGAACACGGGGAAAACGGGACAGATGCATACGAGCCTCCAGGCGAGTCATTGTTGTCATAGGGGGTTACTCTCATAACGACGTTCGTCGAATGTGTGACATCACTCCGGCACGCCGCCGAGCGGTCTTCTCAACAGTAAGCCGCGATTCTCGCCAGTCCCAATGCCATGTTTCTCAAAGTTTGTTACTTTTCTGCATGATCAGATCTTTGCTCTGGTCCGACTCAGGCATCCAGAAGATCGCCATGCCCGCAACGCCGACCGGCAGTCATATCCATTGCCTGTCGCCCCTGGCCCTTCGGCGCTTCCCCACCATTGACGAACCATGGATGGGTCATGCTCCGGGGGTGTGCGGGCGGGCTTCACCCCAACAAGCACTCGGTGCATGATGGCCGACCTCCAACAACAACCGACATCTCCTCAGGCGACGCATGAAGATCGAATGGATCGAAGACTTTCTCGCATTGATCGAGGCCGGAACCTTCTCGCTGGCAGCCGAGCGACGCAACGTGACGCAACCCGCCTTCTCGCGCCGGATACGGCAGCTGGAAGAGTGGCTGGGCGTCGAGCTGGTCTATCGTCAGTCGCAGCGCATGATCCTCACCGAGCACGCGCTGGAATATGAGCAGGAAATGCGGGAATGGCTGGCGCGGCTCTACACGCTGCGCAGCCGTCTGCGCAGCGAGGCCCGCCAGGGGCCGAAGGCGATCATCACCACCCAGCACACCCTCACCGTCAGCTATCTGCCGCGGTTGCTGCGCTATTTCCGGCACAACTCCCCCGAAGCCGGACTGCAGGTGAAATCACTGGATCGCAGCGAATGCCTGCAACTGTTCGAGCATGACCAGGCAGACCTGCTGCTGTGCTCCGAACTGCAGGGGGCGCCGATCTTCGATGACAACGGCGACACCCAGCGCATCTCACTGGGGCTGGAACGGCTGCTGCCGGTGTGTGCCCCGGACGCCCAGGGGCGCCCCCTGCACCTGCCGCGCAGTGACCAGCGCCTGCCCTTGATCGCCTATGATCCGGAGAGTTTCCTGGGCCAGATTCTGGCCTCGCCCTACCTGATGGACCTGCAGCGCGCCCAGGACATCGACATCATCTGCGAGACGTCCTTCACGCTGGGCATTCGTGAACTGGTGATGGCCGGATTGGGAGTCGGTTGGCTGCCCCACGGCCTGATCGAGGATGATCTGGAGAGCGGCAGACTGGTCTCGCTATTGGATGATCTGGGCGGCCCGACCCTCGAAGTGGCCTGCTATTGTCGTCGTGGCAAGCACAGCGCGGCGACCGAGTCGCTGTGGCAACTGCTCAACGAGAGCCCACCCTCGGTGTAAGCCCACCTGGCGTTCACCTGTCTGCCGAGCACTGACTTCACTAGCACTGACAGGAGTGGCACGCAGCTGCCAACCGTTTCTTGAGGAACCAGCATGAATCGCATCAACCCCGACAAGCTGTTGCAGAGCAAATGGACCGCCGTGTCACCCCGGGAGCGTGAGCGCCACTTCATCGTCACGCGCCTGATCCGCGATGAGCAGGACGAACATGTGGTCGAGGTCGTGTTGCAGGCGGTGCTGACACGCAGGGATTACACCCTCGCCTGGCGCGAGCTCAAGGCAGATGATGTCTGGCAGATGGGCTGGAAATGACGGGCTGACTTGAGCAGCGCTGAACGCAGAAACGCCGCCCGAGGGCGGCGTTTCTGCGTCTACGCAACAGAGGATGAGACGGATTGAAGCCTGATCTTGTCTAGCCTTGGCTGACCTTGATTGACCTTGGCTGGCCTTGAGACTGACCGCAAGGCGCTGAGAAAAGATCTCAGGCCACGACCTCGGCTTCCAGCTGGTCACACAGCAGCGCCATGCGCTGCACCGCTTCCAGCAGGCTGTCGTCCGGCACGGTCAGGGCGACACGTATCAGCGGCGTACCGCAATCACCGAAGACGCTGCCGGGCATCACCGCCACCTGCTGCTGTTCCAGCAGCCGCCAGGCGAATTGCTCACCGTCCAGGCCGGTGCGTGAGACATCGACCATCAGGAACATGCCGCCCTGGGGCAGGCTGGAGGACAGCTGCGGGATGGCCGCCAGCGCCTCATGCACCAGACGCGCGCGGCGCCCGAGAGAGTCGCGCAGACGCTCGGTGGTATCGAAATCCCCGCGCAGCGCGGCCTCGGTCATGTCGGCGATGAAGGGCTGGTTGCCGAACAGCATGGTTTCCGAGACAGGCAACAGCCGACGACAGAATTCCGCCGAGCCGATGGCCCAGCCACTGCGAAAACCGGTGGCAGCGTGACTCTTGGAGATCGAGGACACCACCACGGTGCGCTCACGCAGTGCCTCGATTTCCAGCGGCGAGACGAATTCGCCCGTGAAGATCAGCGCTTCATAGACCTCATCACAGACGATCCACAGATCATGCTCGCGACATAGCGCGCCGATGTGCTCGAGGGTCGCCCGGTCCATCACCGCCCCGGTCGGGTTGTGCGGGGTATTGAGCAGCAACACACGGCTCTGCGGCGTGATGGCCGCGGCCAGATCGTCTGGCTGCAACACGAAGCCATGCTCCATGCGCAGCGGTACCGGCTGCAGGTCACCGCCGGCGCCGCGGATCACGCCCTCATAGGTCGCGTAGTAGGGGTCGCCGGTCAGTACGCCGGCCCCCTCCTCCACCAGCGCCAGCATCACCGCGAACAGCGCCGTCTGCGTGCCGGGGAAACACAGCACGTTGTCTGCACTGATCTCGGGCATGCGCGCGGCGTAGCGCTCGGCCAGTGCCGCGACCAGCCCCGGTTCGCCACGGCCATCGGAATAGCGGGTACGGCCAGCGCGCAGCGCCTCGACACAGTGCTCGACCAGGGCCGGATGCGTGGCGATATCCGGCTCGCCGATGGTCAGCTCGATGATCGGCTCGCCGGCCTGGATACGCTGGCGGGCAGCGCTGTGAACGGCCCATTTGTCACCGCCCAGATCACTCAGTCGTTCGGTAATGGTGGCGTAGCGCATGCTCAACTCCTGTGAGGTGGGGGTGATGTCGTGATAGCGACGTGCTCAAGCAAGGTGCCCTGTGGCAGCCGCAGAATGCCCTCTGCCGCCCGCATGGCGATCGCGGGCAGCCGCTCGACCGGATAGAGGCCATGTTCCAGCCCGCCTTCCAGCCATAGGCCATCGATCAAGCCATTGAGGGCGATCGCCTGCTCCTGACATTCGCTCTCGGTGGCGGGCAGCGCGTGGGCGCTCAGCACCGGCTGGACCAGCTGTGCGAGCAGATCGAGAAACTCGCGATAGGTTTCCTGGTGCACCGCCGAATAGCTGGCATCGTGGCGCACCCGGCCGATGAAGGTTGCCCACAGGGAGATCTTGTGGGCGGCCAGGTTGGGCTGCGTGAGACTCGCCGCGATGAAGCGCGCCAGACGACACGCCGGGGATTCATCACTGGCCGGGCTGGCATCGGCGATATCGGAGGTCAACTGGCCCATCATGTAGGCGTAGGCGGCCCGCACCATGTCGTCCTTGGTGCCGAAATGGTGGCGAATCAGTCCGGGCGAGACCCCGGCAGCCTCCGCCACGCGGCGCACGCTGGCGCCGGCCAGACCGTGCTGTGCGACACAGTTCAGGGTGGCTTCCAGCAGGTCGCGACGACGCTGATCCTGGGAAAGCCGCTGGAATGCCTTGCGACTCATTGTGATGTCTCCCGTCCGGTCGCTGCCCCGCGCATCAGGCACTCGATGGCCTCTCGAACGACGATGCCTTCCACGACGATGCCTTCAACAGCGCACCTGCTATTAACAACGATAATCACAGCCAAGGCTCTCCAGCAGTCGCAGATGAGACTCCCACTCCAGCGCCAGATCTCCCTCCTCGTGGATGGCCATGTCGTACTGACCGACCACATGCTCACAGATCTCGGGCGAGAGGCGGCGCACCGGCTGGCCCATGGACAGAGTCGCGACCTGGATCTCGCAGCTGCGCTCGAGATAGAACATGTTGTTGAACATCTCGGCGGCAGAGGCACCGGTGGTCAGCAGGCCATGATTGCGCAGGATCAGCGCCGGATTGTCGCCAAGGCTCGCCACGATGCGTTCGCGCTCGTCCAGATCCAGCGCGATACCCTCGTAATCGTGGTAGGAGACGCGGCCATGGAACTGCAGGGCGATCTGATTCAGGGGCAAGAGCCCTTCTTCCAGGCTCGACACCGCCACACCGGCGCGGGTATGGGTATGCATGATCCAGCTGGCTGAGTGACTTGCCGCATGAATCGCCGAGTGAATGGTGAAACCGGCCGGATTGACCCGCGCGGCGCTGTCATCGACCTTCTGGCCGTTGACGTCGATCTTGACCAGCGAGGACGCCGTGATCTCCTCCCAGCGCCAGCCGTAGGGATTGATCAGAAAATGCCCTTCCTCATCCGGCACCCGCGCGGTGATGTGGGTGTAGATCAGGTCGGTCATGCGATAGTGCGCTGCCAACCGGTAGCAGGCCGCCAGGTCCAGGCGTGCTTGCCACTCCGCGTCACTCATGGTCGATGCCGGCATGTTGCTGTCTCCTGTGGTCACAATGTCGCTGTCTGGGGTCGAGAAAGGTTCGGCTGAGCCTCGAGAAGCATTGAAGCGTCCACCTTCGGGGCTCAAGCGCCGCGGGGCTCAATCGCTGCGGCCCTCAATAGCCGCGCTGGCGATCCACGCCCAGCGTGAGCGGCAGGCCATCGCGCAACTCACACGCCGTGGCCACCACCTGCTCGGCCACCACCTCGGGGAGCGAGTCACTGGCCACATGCGGCGTGATGCGCAGGCGCACGTCCTGCCACCAGCGGTGAGTGGGCGCCAACGGCTCCTCGCGGAAAACATCCAGCGTCGCGCCTGCCAGTTGCCCGGCGTCGAGCGCGGCTTCAAGGTCCGCTTCCACCAAGTGCTCGCCGCGGCCGATCTGCACCAGCCAGGCGCCACGGCGCAGCCGGGCGAACAAGGCAGCGTTCAGCACGTTCTCGGTCACCGGAGTCAGCGGCAGGATATTGATCAGGTAATCGGCACCGTCAGCCGCCGCCATGACGGCAGCTTCACCGGTCAGGTAACGCACACCCGGCACCGGCGCAGCCGGTTCGCTGCGACAGGCGACCGTCACCGAGAATCCCAGGCTCGCCAGCGAAGTGACCACGGCGCGCCCCATGCTGCCGTGGCCCAGCACTGCCACCTGTGCCTTCTCTGGCGCACGCATTGCCAACGGCTGCCATTCGCCACGCGTGGCATTGTCGGCCATGACGGCAAACTGGCGCTCGCGATGCAGTACCTCGTGAGCGGCGAAACCGGCCATCAGATACGCCTGATGCGGGTCGCGCACCCGTGCGACCTGAACCTCGGCCGAGAGCCCAGGATGCCCCAGCAGGGCGTCCACTCCTGCCGCGATCGACATGGCAAGCCGAAGATTCGGGTACGGCGTGAAGGCGTCCTCCCCCGGCTGCCAGCAGATGGCGAACCGCACCGCGCTCGGGTCCTCGATCTCATGCGGATGACGCAGCACGACATCGTCGCCCAGCTGGCGCAGCGCTTCACCGTAGAGGCTGTCCAGGTCCAGGGATTCACTCAGATAGACACCCAGAATCGGGGCTTGGCTTGGCATTGGCTCTCCTTGTGACACGACTGGCAGCGAGTGGGTTGCCATGGATTCACCCTCACTATTACACACTCGTATAACTACTGCCAACCGTCACGTGCTCCCCTGCTCCCTCATCGCCTTGCCAATGCCTTGATCGATGGGGTGTTGCCGTCACCGCACTGTTCTGGATGACACATGTGAAAGGAGAGGCGCAAGCGCCTCTCCTTTCACATGTGTCATCTGGTCGATGGTACAAGCTGGCGTCAGCGGTGATGACAGCCTGCCGCTGCCAGCCTGATGGCAGCGAGGGGATTCACAACGAGGCCACCTTCGCCACTGGCGGGCGCTGCTTGCCCTGGGTGACGATGTAGATACCGCTTGCGACCACGATGGCGGCGCCCAGCAAGGTCATGGCATCGAGGCTTTCCCCCAGCACCATGACCCCAAGCGCCAAGGCAAACAGGACGCGGGTATAGCGAAATGGCGTGACCACCGAGACCTCGCCCTTGCGCATGGCAATCGTCAAGGCGTTGTAGGCGATGACCCCGAGTATCACGGCACCCACGATCAGCCAGGTCGCCTCGGGCGCATACGCAAGCGGGGTCTGCTGGTAGAGAGCGATCAGCCCCCCCGCCGGAATCAGGGCGAGAAAGCCATAGATGCCGAGCTGGACGTTGGACAACGACGCCGGCGCGCCGCGCGTCGCCAGGTCCCGTCCGGCGAAGCCGATCGTGCTGATCACCGCAAACAATGAGGTCATGTTGAAGCTGTCGAGGCCGGGGCGCACGATCAGCAACACGCCAATGAAGCCGACACCGATTGCCAGCCAGCGCTTGCGGCTGACGCGCTCCCCGAAGAACAGTGCCGCCCCGGCCACCACGACCAGCGGCGTCGCCTGCAGGATGGTGGAGGCGGTGGAAAGCGGCATCAGGGTGATGGCGAGGGCGAAGCTGCTGCGGGCGATGATTTCACAGATGACACGCACCAGAATCGGACGCGAGAAGATCGCCGCAGGCAGGAGGGACTCGCCGCGCAGGCAGGTCAACAGCATGAAGACCAGCATGCCGCCAAGACCGAACAGCATCAGGGTGATACCGGTCGAGGTATGCCCCGCCGCCAATTTGAACAACAGATCCTCCACCGCGAATGCTGCCATCGCGATGACCATGAAAACACTGCTACGCATATTGTCCACTCACGCCACCTTGATCTTTCAAGTCACATTCACCAGAGGGTCTGGCGGCCAGGATCAAGCGCGTATCGCGCTGCAACATCACCCCACGGCAGGCAGCGGGTCCGCTTGATCATCGGTGGCATCATCCCGCCACCACGCCATCAAGTCTTGCACCCTGCGCTTGAGGTGAAACAGGCGCGATTGCCGCAAAGAGGCGTTTCAGAAACCCCCATGATGGCGCAAGGCCACGCTATCCGGCACTCGAGTGATGCGCTGGCAGCGCTCTTGTTAGACGAAAGATATGGCGTCAGGCGCCCGGCGCGCTCGAATCTGAACGTCAAGGAAAGCCAGAACTTCAAGGCAAGCCTCGCACAGCAAAACGCCCGCGATCAGCGAGCAGGAGCTCGTGAACGCGGGCGTCAGTCCTCAATGTCTCTTCACACGGCTCAGTCCTGCTGATTCTCCAGCAGCGACTTCAGGCCATGCGGCTGGCAACGCAGGTACTGGGGCGCGGCCTTGACGGTATCCCCCAGCGCAGCGGCCGCGTGCCACGGCCAGCGCGGATCGTAGAGAATGCCACGCGCCAGCGCGATGGCATCGGCACGCTCGTTCGCCAGCAGGTCTTCGGCCTGCTGCGGCTCGGTGATCAGACCAACGGCAATCACCGGCATCTTCACCTGCGCCTTCAGGGCCTCGGCGTGTGGCACCTGATAATTGGGCGCTACCGGAATCTGCTGCTGCGCGCTGAGCCCGCCACTGGAGACATGCAGATAGTGGCAGCCACGACGGTCCAGCGCCTTGGCAAGTTCAATGCTCTGCTCGAGGTCCCAGCCGCCCTCGACCCAGTCCGTCGCGCTGATCCGGATGCCCAGCATCACATGCTGCGGGATAGCGGCCCGCACGGCGTCAAAGACCTCAAGCGTCAGACGCATGCGGTTCTCGAGCGAGCCACCGTAGTCATCGTCGCGCTGATTGCTCAACGGCGACAGGAATTCGTGCAGCAGATAACCATGCGCCGCATGCAGCTCGATGCCATCCAGGCCAATCTCGACGGCGCGCTGTGCCGCCGCCACGAAGTCCGCGATGGTGCGGCGGATCTGCTCACCACTCAACGCCTCGGGGAGCGGCCCGCCTTCGCTGAAGGGAATCGCGCTGGGGGCAAGCACCTGCCAGCCATTGTCGTTGCCTGGCGCGATGGCAGCACCGCCCTCCCAGGGTTTCTGGCAGGAAGCCTTGCGTCCCGCATGACCGATCTGCACCGCCAGCGGCATCGGCGAATAGCGGCGGATACGCTCGACGACCCCCTGCATGGCTTGCTGGCATGCCTCATCGTAGAGTCCGACATCGCCATGGGTGATGCGCCCTTCCGGGGCGACGGCGCTGGCCTCGAAGATCAGAAGCCCAGCCCCGGACTGGGCGAGATTGCCAAGATGCTGATCATGCCAGGCCTGCATCTGGCCCTCCTCGGCGGAGTACTGACACATGGGCGCGATGATGATGCGATTGTCCAGCGTGAGCGGGCCGAGGGTGAGCGGTGAAAACAGTGTGGACATGGAGTTCCTCTGGAGGCTGACAGGGCGGGTTCGGCAAGGCGCAGGCGCGAACATGACGAGAAGGTCCGTGCTGCCAAAGCCAATGCAGTGCAAGCACAATGCGGGCACCGGACAGGCGCCACAAGCGCAAGTTGGCCGTGATAACGGCAACGCTGAGTTGCCCATGCTTCACGCACGCCCTACCAGCGCCCCACCATCAGCGACTCGCCTTGCCCTCCAGCACTTCCTTGACCAGCAGACTCCCGACATCGGCAATCGCGGCATTGCGCGCTGCCAGATCCGCCTCGCTTTCGGTCAGATAGACCGCCACGATCAACGGGGCACGCAACGGCGGCCACAGGATGGCAACGTCATTGTTGGTGCCATATCCCCCGCCGCCGGTCTTGTCCGCGATCTGCCAGTCATCGGGCAAGGCCGCCCGCAGCTTGTCATCGCCGGTGGTGTTGGCCAGCATCCAGCCCTGCAGAGCAAGGCGCGATGGCTCGCTCAGCGCATCCCCCACCAGCAGTCGCTGCAGGGTGGCCGCCATCGCGTGCGGCGTGGTGGTATCGCGCGGGTCGCCGGGGGTGGCCTCATTGAGCGCCGTTTCACGTCTGTCCAGCCGCGTGCTGTCATCATTCAGGCGCCGCAGATAGGCCGTCAGTGCGGCAGGTCCGCCCAGGGCGTCGAGAATCAGGTTGCCCGCGGTATTGTCGCTGGTCGTGATGGTGGCATGGCACAACGCCTCAAGCGTCAGGCCTCCATCCCGGGTGTGGTGCTCGGTGATGGGGGAATAGGTCACGAGATCCGCCGGGCGAATTTCCACCTTGCGTGACAACGATTCCTGACCTTCGTCCACTCGGGAGAGCAGATGACCACAGGCCAGCACCTTGAAGGTACTGCTCATGGGGAAGCGCTCATCCCCCCGCCAGCTGAAACGGGTGCCATCGGCGGTATCCAGAACGGTGACACCGATTCGCGCGCTGACCTCTGATTCGATGGCCTGAATGGCCGACGCCGAGAGCGGCTTGTCAGCGGCCAGCGCATCGTCTGCGGCCTGAGCGCCCAGCGACAGACAGGCAAGCGCGGCGGCCGCCAGCCATTGTTGCCAGCGACTTGTGGGCCTGACGGCAGGCTTTGCCGCGAGGCTGGCGGAGTGCAAGCGAAACGAGGGGTGATCAGCACCGCACCGGCGCTGAGGAGTTGAAGGCATCAATGACATGTCCTGATCATGGGGAGCGGCCGTGTCGCAAGACACGACCCAATATGCAGCATGCTACATGTACCATAGTCGCGTAAGCGCGGACATGTCGGCCATCTCACCGCGGGCCGCGGTCTGGCAGAGACTTGATCTGGGTCAACGCCAGCGCACGCTGCCCTCACTCATCGAGAACCTTGAGCGTCTTGTTGCGTTTGGCGCCGGGCTTGGCATGCCATGACAGGCGAATATCGAGGCGATGATGATCATCCTCTCGCCGCGCCGTGACCTTGAGGGTCATCAGGCCGCGCGGTGCCAGCCGTATCTCGCCGTCCTCATCGCGAAATGACAGCAGTCCCTTGCCCAGCCCCTTGATGATGGCCTTGAGAATGTCCTGAACGCCATCGATGGACTGCAATGATTCATGTCGGAACAGCGACTTGTCCTGCTTGCCGTCTTTCACCTGCCTCTCCTGTGCGTGTTTCAGGGCGCGTAGACCTTGACCTCGGGATGGTCATTGCTGATGCCGACGATGCGTCCACAGGCTTCTATCAGCGTCGCCCCCATGCCCACGCCATCCAGCCCTTCCTTGCGGCGTGAATTGCGATCCAGGGTGACGTCGCCCTCGATATGCAAAAGCCCGTGGCGCCAGCCCAGTTGCTGGCCCGCCTGATGATTGACGTGGCCATGCATCACGGCACGAATGCCGACCTTGTGCAGGCGCTTGACGCCCGCGGCGCTCAGCACCATGTCGCTCTTGCGATATTTGGTGCGCAGTACATTGGCCAGCTCACCGTAATAGAAGGTGAACGGGTCTTCGCGCAGGATGCGCCGGAATTCCTGATTGACCTGCGAGACCTTCTGGCGGCCGAGTCGTCTGGCGAAGGCATCATCCACGCCTGCGTGAACATGCAGGAAGGCGCCACTGCGATAGGCAAGGCGCATCTCGTCGAAGAACCAGGCAAAGCGCCCGCCGGGCTTGAGAAACAGCTCGTGGGCCTTGAGCGCGGCGGCATAGGTCTGGCGCAACGAGAGACCATGTTTCTCACAGGCATGCTCGAAGCCATCGGCCTTGGCGCTCAGGCGAGTGATCTCCTTCTCCAGCGCCTCCCCCTTGAGCACATGGCCTGCCGATTTGCGAAACTGCTCCGCCCAGTCCGGCCCCGGGTACAGGCGCCGACGGCATTCACTTCGCGAGGGAATGCTCTTCATCGCCCGCGGTCTGTCCGCGAGATAGTGATCGAAGACTTCCTTGAGCAGCGCCAGTCCCTTGGCGCCCATGCGCACGAACAGATGATCGGTACGCGCCGAATCATCATGACTCAGCCGCATCAGCGCCAGCATCAGCCGCATGTCGTGATTGCCCGCCAGCAACTTGAGACGTGCCCCGCTGCGCATCAAGGTGCGCAGGGCTTCCAGCAGTTCCAGATTGCTGGGGCCCTTGTCGAGGCAGTCACCGCCGATGACGAAGACACTGCGCTTGCCCCGCGCCGTCAACACCAGGTTGTCCCGCGATGTCAGGCGCACACCGCCACTGGCCACCAGAGATGCGATGAAGGCTTCCGCGTCGGCATGCGCATCGGAGATGAAGATGACATCGCGGCGTGGCCAGTCCTTGCTGCCCAGCTTGCGAGCAGCGCGGGATACCTTGTCACCGGCGCGCAGGTGCTGATGTGTCTCGGGCCACTGAGCCGCGTGACTGGGCAGCGCCTTCAGATAACGCGTCGGGCCTCGGTAACGCGGTACGGCGTCGCTCATGGGGGGTCTGAGGGTCATTGGGCTATCTCCTTGTGGCATCTGCTTGCCTCGTTGAACTACCGGCTTGTGGCAAGCAAGCGCCTTGCCGCTCCTTGGGGCCCATCCGGGGATGAGGAATGTGTGAGCTCACGAGCACAGGGCGACAAGCTTATGACCGTTTGATCACAGAAAGATGACAGGCCCGTATCACCCTGGTGCGCAGGCCTGCTTCTCTGCTGTCAATGACTCCGCCCATCCCCTGCTCTCCAGCACCCCGCCCGCTCCCGGCACTTCAGTACCCCGCCGGCTAGCCGCCAACTCAGTCCTGCGCGGGCTCGTGACGATGGCGCACCTTCCACTCGCCAGCCACATGCCGCCATGACCCTGAAGAGGTTTCCTCGATGACCACCGGCCGTGCATGGTGCATGCTCAGCCCGGCAATCTGGTCGAAGTCCAGCACGCCCAGCAGATGCGCCGCATGCCGCAACGCCGCGCCATGGCCGACGACCAGTGTCAGCGTGGCTCCCGATGTGAGGGGTGATGTGGGAGCCGAGACAGAAGGTGATGGGGAAGCCGGCAGCGAAGCAATGAAGTCGGCCACCCGCTGACCGGCCTGCATCAGGGATTCAGCCCCCGGCAGCGGCAGGCGAAAGTGGCTGTTGGATTTCCAGTCGGCCGGCAGGAAATCCACGCGCGGGTCATGACGCACCGCTTCGGCGATCTGTGCCGTGGTCAGATTGGCGGCGCTGCCCAGACTCCGCTCCCACAGGGCATCGTGTGCCATGAGCGAGAACTCACGCCCTGTCCTGTCTCCCATGACCTCATTCATCACCTGCGCCGTCTGCCAGGCACGCAACAGGCTGGAGGCATGTACCGTGCTGGCCGGTTGCCAGCCATGTGCCTGACACAGCGTCAGCACTTCCTCGGCTCCCTCACGCGCCTGCAGCTCACCGCGACGGGTCAAGGGAAACGGCTGCAGCGCGCTCGGGGTATCAATCTGCTGGTGATAATCGGCATGACGAATCAATGCCACACGTCGGATTGTCGGTTCATCAGTCATCGGCCGTCGCTCTTCCCGTCTTCACTCGGTATTGATTCATGCTGGCGGTCCTCGCCATGCGTCGACACGAACGGTGCAAGTGGCGCTAGTGGCGCCAGTCTCCCGCGCTCACGTCGCCTGGCGCGACTGCTCAAGCCGTGCCAGCAGCGCCATGGCGGCGTGCCCCATCTCGTGGTTCTTCAACAGGCTCGGCACGACCTCCGCTGCCACCCAGCGCCGACTGCGGTGTGGCTCCTCCCGCTCGCTCTCTTCCTGCTCATGCACGACTCTCACGGCGTGCAGACTGGCCGCGACAGGAGCACCCCACTTCTCGTAACTGAATTCCAGCGCTGCGTGGTCCAGCGCCTCCGCCTCGATGCCCGCTTCCTCGCGGGCTTCCTTGAGCGCGGACTCAAGCGGACTCATGCCCGGCTCGACGATCCCCTTGGGCAGGCTCCAGTGACGGTTGGAGGAAGAGCCGATCAACAGCACCTCCCACTGGGCATCGTCGCCTTCCCCCTGCAGACGACAGGGCAGGACGGCCGATTGGCGGTAGTAATAGGCGGGGCGTTCGCGGCGCTCCTCACCGGCCGGGAATGGCCAGGGGAAGCCATCCGGCAAGGCACGCACGCGCTGGATCAGCTCCAGGCTCATCTGGCCGGAGCGCAGGTCTTCCCAGCGCCCCTCGAAGGTCAGCTTGACCACCGCCGCCGTCGGCAGCAGCTTGGTCTCCTTGGGCGGGCGCGGACGCTTGCCGGTCAGCCAGACCAGCGCATCTTCCAATGCCGGGTTATGGCCGATGATCATCAGCCGCTGCACGCTGTCCGGGCAGGCGCGCACCGTCTTGAGCAGCGGCGCCTCGTCCTCGCAGTAAAGCGCAGGCTTGAGCTCGATCATGTCGACGCCGAGGCCCATCGACTTCACGCACTTTTCCGCCGTGGCGCGCGCGCGAAGGGCCGGCGAGCTCAGGATGGCATCCGGTACCAGCGCCTCCTGGGCAAGCCAGGCCCCCATGCGCTGGGCGCCGCGCTTGCCGCGCTCCTTGAGGGGTCGATGGAAGTCGTCAGCTGCCACTGACCAGTCCGACTTTCCGTGGCGCATCAACAGCAGTTCACGACGCATGTTCAAGCCTCCAGCAAGGGGGTCAGGTGGTTCTCGACCAGCGCAGCGAAGTCCACGCGCCCGGTCACCTCAAGCACGCGGGTTCCCGCCAGGCGCTCCAGATACGGCGCGGGATCAAGGCTTGCGCCATTGGGCACGAAACGGCCATCCCGCTGCTGGTGGAAGGGCCCCGGTGTCTTCATCACCGCGCGCATCAGCGCTTCGCTGCGGCTGACCTCGACCTCGCGCACCTCGAGCGGTGCCTCGCTGCCGCGCGTCCAGTTGAGTATCACCATGGCCGCAAGCTCGCCGCTGGCGCGGATACGCCCGGGCCCGTAGACGTCCTCGATGATCAGATCGTGCTTCTCTTCGAGATCCCACAGCGCTTCTGGCGGCATCGCTTCATAGCCTGCGATACGCGCGGGGTTCAGCAGCGGGCGCAGACGCGGATTGTTGAGCATGGTGCCGGGATTGATGCGAGGCAACTTGGCGACGCCGCGGGCTCGCAATGTTCCCTCCCGCCCCGGCCGGTCCAGGAACAGCCGGTCATTGCTGATGAAGTCGAACTCGGGATTGTCGAGCGCCTTCACCATGGTGGTGGACTTGCCGCCGCCCGAGAAGGCGGCGATGGCCACCGCGCGATCGCCCTTCGACAGCGCCGAGGCGTGACAGATCAAGCCGTCATTCTGCTGCAGATGCGACATGTGCAGATTGAGCAGGAAGTTGATCACCTGGCTCTCGTTGTCTTCACAGGGCCCGAACGCCAGGTTGTGGTCGTTGCTGCGCAGAAAGGCCATGCCCGTGCGCACCTTGTGGATCAGGCGCCCGTCGGCCAGGTCGATGATGGCGTCCTTGCGGCGTGTCTTGCCAGGTTCCGGCATCCAATCGACGAAGGCCTCGGGCACGATGCCGAGCCTCGCTGCCAATGGCGTGTCCTTGAGTACCGGTGCCTTGAGCACATGTACGATCTTGACTTCTATCGGCACATTGTCGAGCGCCACGATGCGCGCGCAATGGCGAAAATATGTCGCCAGACGTTGCAGCAGCCGTGGCATGTCCGTCATCACGCACAGGCGGAAGTCATCCACCTCGAACAGCAGCGCCTCACTCAGGCACTGGCGCGACGGCGTCAGCGCCGTGAAGCAGGCGGCGGCCGTCCACTCTGCAAAGGGCAGCGTGGCAAGGTTGGCCGGGCTGTCACAGGTCGTCGCGCTCATGCCAGACACTCCATCACGTGATCAAGATAGGCGGTGGCCGCATCGACACCGGCGCCTTCCAGCGCACCGCGAAAGCCGCCGAAGGCCGAGACTTCGAAGATGATCGGGCCATCGTCGGTCAGCGCGACATCGACGGTGGTGAAGTCGAGCATGAACGGCTCCTGGGCACGCTGCGCCAAGGTGATCAGCTCCTCGGAGGGCTCGAAGGGCGCGTACTTGCCACCGGCGTGGATGGTGGTATTCCAGGCATCGCCCCCACTGACACGGGCGTAGCTGCACAGATAACGGCCACCGACGAAGACCATGCCGTAATCCTGCCCCGGCAGGTCGAGGCGCTGCTGCAGATACATCATCGGGTGCTCGGCGGCGAACTCACGCACGGCAGCTTCCAGCGCGGCATCATCGCCGGTGTCCTCGATGATGCACATGCCCCGTGCCTTGGTGGAGAAAAGCGGCTTGAAGACGGCGGCCTTGAAGCGCTTGACGGCCTCGCAGGCCGCCGCCACGTCTTCGGTGACCAGCGTGGCCGGCATCGGGATGTCGGCATTGGCTAGCGTGACGGTGCAGCTCAGACGGTCGATCAGGCGAATCATGCTTTCCGCGCTGCTGAAGACGCGCACGCCCCTGGCTTCGGCGACGCGCAGCAGCTCCATGCGGTCCAGGCTGCCCGGGGAATATTCCGCGCTGATCTTCTTGACGATCAGGGCGTCCAGCTCGGTCAGGTCATGGCGCACCCCGGCAGAGTCACGGAATTCGAGGCAGTTGCGGGTCAGGTCCAGCGAGACGGCCGCCATGTCGATCACGAGACGAAAGCCCGTCCGTGCTTCGATGGCATCCGCCAGCACTTCGGTCGACCACTTGCCGGGAATACCCACGACGCCAATCTTGAAATCAGTCAACGAACAACTCCTCCAGGGGAATACGGTAATCGGCCGGCCGTTCAGGGTCGGCGCCAAGCACATGCTCGAGTATAAAGCGTGCGCGGTTGAACATGCGCCCTGCCAGCCCGGCATCGAGGATGAAACGTGTCGAGGTGGCAAAGGAGCGCGCCAGGCCAAGTGCCAGACGCCATTCAAAGGTGGTATCGCCCTGCTCATGGGCAAAGCGACGCATCTGCTGACCGAAACTCAGGGCCAGCGCCAGAATACGAGCCCGCAGCGCCGCATCCGTCAATTGCAGGCGGTAATGGGACACCATGTGCACGGACACGTCCTGCACATAGTCCTGATAAGCCGAGCGGTGAAGATCGATGAAGCGGATGCTCTGCTTCGCCGGATCGAAGAGGATGTTGTCGACATTGAAATCGCCGTGGATATAGACGGCGAAGGGAGCCTCGAGCGAACGTTCCAGACCTGCGGCCTGCTCGATCAACGCTTCCAGCGAGGGCATCTCGCGCCCACACAGCGAGGCACCGCAGTGGCGAAATTCCGGATGGATCTGATAGACATCACTCAGCCGCTTGAGCAGCTGGCGCATGTGCCCTGCAGTGACCGGCTTGTCGCGGCGGGTGGTGGTCCACACCGAGTGTAGCGTCTCAACCAGCGCCTGCTGGGCGGTACGATTGAGGCGTGACGATTCGTTGATCAACAGATGCTCGAGGGTCATGCCCGGCAGATGCTCGATCAAGAGTGCCGCGCTGTCGCCCTGCTGATGATGCGAGAGGATGCGGGGCGCGATGCCGGGATAGATGTCGTGCCAGCGCTCGACGCCCTGACGCTCCTCCTCGACCTTGCGCCCCAGGCCATCCTTGAAGATGGCCAGATACTCCGGCGAGGTCAGCGGCAGATCACCGGTTGGCTTGCGGTCCCTGGATTTGCTGCCCTTGGACTTGCTCGCGTCAGTCTTGCGGTCCTTTGACTTGCTGCCCTGTTGCTTGTCGTTGGCCGGCTTGCCCTTGTCATTGCCCTTGTCACTGACCTTCTCAACAGCCCTCTCACTGGGCTTCTCGCTGGCAATCCCCGAGATCCGGCTGCCGGAACGTGTCTCGGCCAGGGTGTCGACGCGCATCTCGCCCGCCGTCTGACTGCCATCACCGAGTTCATTGACCAGGTGGGTCAGCGAGGCATAGCGCTCGAAGTTGAGTGACTGACCGAGGGTTGCCGAGATGACCGCCTCACCCAGCTGCCCCAGCACCTCGCCCATCTGGCTGATTTCCCGGGCCACGAACAGCAGGTGTGTCAGGTCTTCGGCGGGAGCGCTCTTCTTCTTGAGCTGGCCGGTGAGTGCCCGAATGCGGCCTTCACTGTCCCGCTTCAGCTTCTCGCGACTGCGCGCGAGCTTCAGGGCCAGGGACAGGGAGCCGTTCTCCAGCGACATCTCGCTGCGCAGAATGCCGCGACGCACACGGCGCAGCGACTTGACCAGCACGACATCATCGACCAGCTGGACATCATCGACGCGAATCAGCTGCTCCAGACAACTGCGCGCCAGCTCACTGAGCCGTGCCAGACCACTGGCGACCTCGACCAGGCTCTGCTGGAAGCGGGCCCGCGCGTGCGAGCGCTTGTGGTTTCGGGCTTCAGGGCATGCCTGTTCGATACGCTGGCAGAGGTTCTCGGCGTACCCCTGGCGCTCCAGCAGCTTGCGCGCCATGGCCGCCGTCGGCGCGGACACGAACGCCTGCAGCCAGCCATATTGGCTATCCACTTCCGAACACAGAAATCGAAGGTTGTCGCGCGTGCTTTCAGGCCAGGCCTGATCCATGCCATCTCTCCATCCACTCGGAAATCATCCCAATGCCATAGTATTCCACGCAAAGATGACAATCCGCGACACGCGCTGGAGGAATCGACTGTCTTGTGGGTGGTCGGCCGGGCTGGAGCGCGGTTTTTTCATTGAATTCCACCACCCGAACGCTTCCCCCTAGACGTATCGCCTATAGCTGGACAAGACCGGATTCGGTGAAAGTAGCGCAAGCGACCCTGCCAGCCCCCGCGCGACCCACCACGGATGGAGACCCGCATGACCATCACCTGCATCAATGACCTGCAACGCCTGGCGAAACGCCGCGTGCCGAAGATGTTCTACGACTATGCCGATTCCGGCTCGTGGACGGAGTCCACCTATCGGGCCAACGAGGCCGACTTCGCCGCGATCGGGCTGCGCCAACGGGTGATGGTCGACATGGACAATCGCACTCTGCGCACGAAGATGCTGGGCGAGGAGGTGGCCATGCCGGTGGCGATCGCGCCGACTGGCCTGACCGGCATGCAGCATGCCGATGGCGAGATGCTGGCCGCGCGCGCGGCGAGTGACTTCGGTATCCCCTTCACGCTCTCGACCATGAGCATCTGTTCCATCGAGGACGTCGCGTCGGTCAGCTCACGGCCCTTCTGGTTCCAACTTTACGTGATGCGCGACAAGGATTACATCGGACGACTGATCGATCGCGCCAAGGCCGCCGAGTGTTCCGCGCTGGTACTCACCGCTGACCTGCAGATCATCGGCCAGCGCCACAAGGACCTGATCAACGGCCTGAGCGTGCCCCCTCACCCTACCCTAGCAACCGTGCTCGACCTGGCCACCAAGTGGCGCTGGTGCGCCGGCATGCTCAAGACCAGGCGCCACACCTTCGGCAATATCGCCGGCCACGTGAAGGATGCCGAGAACCTGAGCTCCCTCTCGAAGTGGACCGCCAGCCAGTTCGATCCGAGCCTGAGCTGGGACGACATCAAGTGGATCAAGGACCGCTGGGGCGGCAAGCTGATCATCAAGGGCATCATGGAACCGGAAGATGCCGAGCTGGCCGTGCAGGCAGGCGCCGATGCGGTGATCGTCTCCAACCACGGCGGACGTCAGCTGGATGGTGCCGCCTCCTCCATCTCCGCCCTGCCGGACATTCTCGCGGCAGTCGGCGACAGAACAGAGGTCCACATGGACGGCGGCATCCGCTCCGGACAGGATGTGCTCAAGGCGGTGGCGATGGGTGCCAAGGGCGTCTATCTGGGTCGCGCCTTCCTCTATGGGCTCGGCGCCATGGGCGAACAAGGCGTGACCATGTCCCTGGAGATCATCCACAAGGAACTCGACACCACGCTGGCCCTGTGCGGACTGCGTGATATCCACGACGTGGACACGCGAATTCTCAGGCCCGGCACCTATCCGGTGGCAAAGGGATAGTTTATTCTTCGATATTAAATCTCAAAATTTTTACAAAAAACACTTTTACTGACAAAAGTAGAGTCGTAAATCACCATATCTCTAGGCAAGAGCAGTCAAAATAGCTCTTGCCTGATATATCTAGCTAATAAACAGGCGCCTTTTGAACTTATACAAATGACCAACTGCGCCTAACAACTATCATACCAATACAATACATATCAGCGACCCAAATATGAATGATATAGAGTTAGCAAACAATGTCTCACCTAGCATAGGAGACCTGTACAAAACTGCTAAAGAATTTAGCTCAACTGCGCCCGCACTATCCATCACCTATCTTAGAAGCCTTGCTTCTGTGTTTTGTGATGCACTAGACAATGATTTAGCAAAACTCAATCTTTCTAGTAAAATCCATTATCTTAAAGAAAATAGAATGCTGAGTCATTCTCTAACCCAGCATTTAAAAACACTGCAACGCAATGGTAATAAAGCTGCACACCCAGAAGACTATTTACCCAAGGAAAAGAAACCGGACTTTTCTACATTAACTGTAGAGTCTTTAGGGTCGGCCAGAAGCTTAATAGAACACCTCTACTCTTTGAAACACTCTATAAATCCTGTTTATGTCATAGAAGAATCAAAAACTAATGCGTTTGAAGAAATGTGTAAAGGAGCCATGATTGATAGAAATGAAGAGATGATCTATAAGGCAGGAGTATACTTCAAGGAGAAGGCAATAAAACTGACAGAAGAAGATAACATTTTTTTAGAAGATGGTTATGGCTGGTCTGCTCAGAAGGATATCGAACAAGCTGTTTTTTTGTTTAAGCAAGGAGCAGAAGCCGGGCAAGTTAACTGCATGTACGAATATGGTGTTTATATTGCCAATCACAAGGATAACGAAAAAAAATTTATTGGCAAAAACTATATATTAAGAGCGGCTACTGAAGACCACCCAGAGGCAATATTGTACTGTGCGAGCAGTGCTATCACTAACAACGACCCTCACTATGCTCGAGAATTATTACAGCGTGGAGCGGACCTTCAACAGCCTAAAGCAATGTCTATGCTGGGCGAAATGTATGCAACAGGTACTGGGGGAGAAAAAGATAGCGAACTAGCAGCGACACTTACATTAGGCGCGGCTAAACATGGTTATCCTCGAGCACAATATAACCTATTTATACTATATAGAGAGGGATCTGGATTAGAGCAAAATGATACTAAAGCACTAAAGTGGCTAAAAGAAGCAGTAGAACAAAATTACCCTGATGCTGAATACTCCTTTGCTGAATGCATCTCTAATGGACTGGTAGAAAATCACACCATTGAATATGCAGTCTCTTTATACATAAACCTTCTTGATTATGATGATTTTATATGTAGATCATCACTTGCATTAGCCAAAATAATACAATACAAAAGAAACATTACCACAGAAGACCTGATGGAAGCTGCAAATTATTTACAACTTTGCTACGAACATATTAAAAGCGATGATGACACACAAATGCTGAAAAGAAGTTGCCTAGATACATCAAAGGTAATTGTTTCAACATTGCGCGAAAGATTGAGTAAAAATGGACCAGATGAAAAACTGCAGTTCGCGGACATAATCGCATCATGCTTATTTAACAAGAGCTTCACGCCTTGTAAAAATAAGCAAGCAAGAATAATGGAAATTGCCCACATCATACAAATGCAGAGTTTAAGTCCTGATGAAATTTCTGAAAAACTGCTTCGAGAAGCATGTATAAAACAGGCTCCACCACGTCAGAAGAACAATTTATCCATAATGAAACAAAACACTCTAAATCTCGCCAATAGCTCAAAAAAAGTTGGGCGGAATGAAGCTTGCCCATGCGGTTCCGGGAATAAATATAAACGCTGCCATGGGAACTGAATTGCCACGAAAATACTACGCATACAAATTATATTTTGTGTGCGTAGCATAATAGTTAAAACAACAAAAATATATATTACTACTAACAAAAGCCTCAGTGCACCTTGAGACGCGGCCCCATGCTACGACGCAGCACGTCGCTGACCACCTCGGCGGAGCCCTTCAGCGGCCCCAGCAGCAGGAACTGGTGCTGGCGCTGCAGCCCTTGATAGGCGGCACGCGCGAAACGTCCTCTCACCTGCAGATCATCATTGCCCTTGCTGCCCTGGGCATTGCCCAGCTTGTCACTCAACTTGCCGCTGAGCTCACCGACGCTGCCGGCGCTGGAAAGTGACAGCAAGGTACCGCGGTCCTTGAACTCGAAGGCCTGAGCCGGCTCACCCTGCTGGCGACGCGGCAGTTCATCGGCGAGAAACTCGGCCTGCTCGCTGGCCACCTGAGCGGTGGGCGGCAGCGGTGCCTCATCGAGGTTGGCACAATCGCCCAGCGCGAAGATGCTGTCGTGGCCGAGGCATTGCAACCCGGGCGTCACCGTGAATTGACGCTTCTTGTTGCTTTCCAGGGCGTCGATTTCCTCGACGATGGCAGGCCCGACACGTCCTGCCGCCCAGACCACCAGATCCGCGTCCCGCGTCACCGACTCGTCGCCTTCACTGATCTCGACACTGCCGGGGGACACCTTGGCGACCTGACGCGACAGTTCGATCTTGATGCCCTGCTCCTCGAGTCGCTGATGGATCGACTCGCGCAGTTCCTGTGAGACACCGGGCATGAAGGTCTCGGTGGCCTCGAGAATCGTGATCTCGACCTTCGCGCCCTTGGGTGCAGGGGCGTCATGCATGCCACGCGCCTCATGCAGATAGGCGGCCAGTTCGACACCGGTGGCGCCGGAGCCGACGATCACCACCTGATACGGCCGCCCCGGGGAATCCTTGGCACTATCTTGCGTGCCTCCCTCAGTGCCAACCTGAGCGCCGCCCTGGCTGGCTGACACACCAGCATTGCCTGTCGGTGCTGTTTCCATCGCCACATGGTTGGCCAGCAGGCCACGCGAGAACTGCTGGGCGATGCGCTCGGCATCGTCGGGGGAATCCAGCAGGCAGGCATGCTCCAGCACACCCTCGACCCCCATGTCCGGCGTCACACCGCCCAGGGCCAGCACCAGCTGACGATAGCCCCTGACGCGCGCCGGCACCTCGGCGCTCGCGTGATCTTCCCTGCCCGGGATCGCGGCCAGGGTGATCTGGCGCTGTTCAGGGTCCACGCTTTCGAGTGTGCCGCACTCATAACGGAACCCCCACTGCTCGGCCAGACCGGCATACCCCAGCTCATCGACCTGTCGCCGCCCGAGGCCCGCCGCGATCTCATGCAGTCGTGGCTTCCATACGTGACTGGTGTCGCGGTCTATCAGCAAGACGTCCTTGTGGCCTGCCTTGGCAAGGCGAACCGCCAGCTCCAGTCCGCCGGCACCGCCACCGACGATGACGATATCGGCGTCGCGCGTTCGCTGAGGATCATGCGTTTCCATAGGGGCCTCCTTTAGCGGGGTCGAATATAGAAACCTTATGTCAGACCAGGCGCTTTTCAAGACTGACACGCATGACTTCGCCAATGCGCAGCCTTTGATGCGACGCATCATTGGCGTGATCGCCTGCGCAACGTTTGAGGCCACCTTGGGGTTTGACAGCGCTCGAGTCCGCGACTAAAGCTTATTTATACGAATAAATATAACTGACTCGCTGCCGCTCAGGACATCGCATGCCGACATCGCCCTCCCCCCTGGACACTTCACGTGCCAGCACCAGTGCCAACGCCTCCGGCGCCCACCTGCCCAAGCGGCAGAAGCTGGCCGAGCTGATCAGTGATGACCTGAGGCGCAGCATCGTGCGCGATGGGTTGAGCGAAGGCGACCGGCTGCCCAACGAGAAGGCGCTGATGACCCAGTACGGCTGCGCCAAGGGCACGCTGCGCGAAGCCCTCAAGATTCTCGAGGTCGAGGGCTTGATCACCCTGAAGACGGGGCCCAATGGCGGCGCCGTGCTCAATGCGCCAAGCATGGAACCGGCCAGCCGCATGCTGAGGAGCTTCCTGCATTTCAAGACGCTCAATGGCGCCCAGGTCTATCAGCTACGCCGACTGCTGGAAGTCGAGATGGCGGTCTCGGTGGTGGGCCTGCTCAGCGAAGAAGACCTGGTGGCGCTCGAGAACAATGTCCATGACTGCAGTTGCCACCAGCCACAGGAAGAGGACCAGCGGCGCCAGCGCTTTCTGGAAATCGAATTCCATCAGGTGCTGGCCCGTGCCTGCCCCAACCCGCTGCTCAGCTTCATGTGCCAGTTTCTCAACGACATGCTGCATGAGCTGGTCGTCATCAAGAAGGCCTACCTGCCGGAACGCAAGCAGTTCGACCAGGCCAATCAGCATTACCACTCGGGCCTGATCACGGCGTTTCGCCACGAGGACCATGAGCAGGTCAGACAGCTCATGACAGAACACATGCAGGATGCCGAGCACCACATGACGGCACTCGAGGTGGAAATGGCCGACCAGTTGCTCGTCACCCCCGCGCAGCTGATGGCCGACAGTAGAGCCTGACCAGAAGCCGAAGCCTGGACCGAAACAGGAGCGGAGCCCAAAACAAGAGCGCAATTGATACAAGAGCAGAACCGAGAGCGGAACCGGAAGCACAACAACAATATCCACGAGAGGATGAAGCCGATGACCACTGCCCAGATGGACACATCGCCCGCGAATACCCTGAGCGAGCTGCGCACCGACAGCGATCGCCTGTGGCAATCACTGATGACCCTGGCCGAGCTGGGCGCCACGCCCAAGGGCGGCGTCAACCGCCAGGCGCTGACCGAGCTGGACCGCCAGGCGCGTGACCTCTTCATTCAGTGGTGCAAGGCCGAGGGTTGCACGATCCGTATCGATGCCATCGGCAACATCTTCGCGCGCCGCGCCGGCACCGATCCGGACGCGCCGGCGGTGATGACCGGCAGCCACATCGACACCCAGCCGACCGGCGGCAAGTTCGATGGCTGCTTCGGGGTGATGGCCGGGCTTGAGGTCCTGCGCAGCCTCAACCAGCACGACATCAAGACCCGCTGCCCGGTGGAAGTGGTGGTCTGGACCAATGAAGAAGGCTGTCGCTTCGCGCCCTGCATGATGGGGTCCGGCGTGCATACCGGCCAGTTGTCACTGCATGAGATGCTCGCCCAGAAGGACAGCGACGGCGTGACCGCCGGTGAGGCACTGGATTCCATCGGCTATCGCGGCAGTGATGAGATCCCCCGCGAGAACGTACGCGCCTTCTTCGAGAGCCACATCGAGCAGGGCCCGATTCTGGAAGATGAAGAGACCACCATCGGCGTGGTGATGGGCGCGCTGGGCCAGCGCTGGTTCGATCTGACCCTGACCGGTCAGGAGGCGCACGCGGGCCCCACGCCCATGTCACTGCGCCAGGACGCCATGCTTGGCGCGGCCGAGATCACCGTCGCCGTCAATCGCATCGCCATCGATCACGCGCCGCACGGTCGCGGTACCGTGGGTGTGATGCAGGTCCACCCGGGCTCGCGCAACGTCATCCCCGGGCAGGTCAACATGACCATCGACCTGCGCTCGCTGGAACCCGACTCCCTCACCGCAATGGTCGCGGAGCTGAAAGAAGTCGTCGAAGCCGTCAGTCAGCGGCATCGTCTGACCTACGAGCTCACCCCCACCGCCGACTTCGTGCCGGAACACTTCGCCGACAACTGCGTGAACGCGGTGCGCAATGCCGCCAGCCAGCTCGGCTACTCGCATCTCGACATCGTCAGCGGCGCCGGCCACGACGCCATCTTCATGGGCCGTATCGCCCCCGCCGGCATGATCTTCGTGCCCTGCGAAGGCGGCATCAGCCACAACGAGATCGAGAATGCCGCGCCCAAGGACCTGCACGCCGGCTGCAACGTGCTCTTCCATGCGATGCTCGATCAGGCCGAGATCGTCAGCTGAGCATCAGGCACGGCCCGCCGAACGCTGATCGCATAAGCTGCTGAAACGAAAGCCCCGCTCGATAAGTCATCGAGCGGGGCTTCATGTCTTGCAGGCCAGCGGCTGTCAGGCATGCTCTGACACCTTCACGCCAGTGAGCGTTTCCAGAGACTCTCGATGCTGTCCATCTCCGCCGGGCCGAACAGCGCCTCGGGCTCGCCGCGGTACCAGGCCCAGAGCTGATCACCGAAATCGAAGTGCCACCATTCGCTGGGCAGATTGGTGAAACCGGCCTCGGTCATGACGTGATAGAGCAGACGCCGGTTGTCGCGTGCCTCGGCCTGGGGCGTATCGCTGGCAGGGGGATGACGCTCGAAATGATCCGCGTGGGACTCGGGTGTCGCCTCGTCAAACAGCGTCCCCATCTCGAGCAGCAAGCCATCGGCGTCACACAGGGTGACATCGACGGCGCCGCCGGTGAGATGTGGACTCGGCGCGTCCGGGTCACGGCTGGGCAGCGAGACGAATTCGCGCGTACGCGCCAGCAGCTGGGCCTCATCCAGCTCAGGGTCATGCGTCTTGAGCGACTGATACAGCGTCTCGAACAGATACTGCTGCACCCGCCAGGGACGCCAGCCATCCATCACCACCAACGACAGCCCTTGCGGCAAGGCGCGCGCGGCCTGCAACAGGCGCTGATACACCGCGCGCCGCACCAGACATTCATTGACCGCCCCGGGGATACCGAGGCGCGCGTAGGCGGGATAGACCTTCAGGCATGACGGCCCGAGGCTGGTCGGCACCAGAGTACTGCCACATCCCTTCACGGGGATTCGGGTGACCTGCGTCCAGTCCGGCTCGTCATGACTCGGGATGGGGGGAATTGGGCGATTCAATGTTGACGTCATGAGTTGTTATCCAGACAGGGTCGGCAACCACAGGGTAAGAGGCGGGAAGATGATCAGCATCAGCAGCACCGCGACCGCCACCAGCACGAACGGCCAGATAGTGCGAAACAGCGAGGTGATCTCGAGCTTGCTGACCGCGGCGGCCACGAACACGCAGGCGCCCATCGGCGGCGTGATCAACGCGATGGTGATATTGAGCGTGATGATGACCCCCAGGTGCACGGGGTCGATGCCGGCGGCCATGGCCACGGGCACGAAGATCGGCGTCAATAGCATCAAGGCCGAGACTTCCTCCATGAACATGCCGGTGACGAAGGTGATGGCGCTGAGCAGCAACAGGATCAGGATCGGGCTGTCGATATAGGGCGTCAGCAATGCCACGAACTGATTGGGCACCTGGGCATAGGACAGCAGCCAGCTGACGATGGACGACACCGCCATGATCACGAAGATGGCGCTGGTCAGGCGGGCCGTGTCCTTGATGGCACCCCACACATCGACAAGCTTGAGCGGTCCCTGGCACAAGCCGCAGAGCAGCACATAGGCCACGATCAAGGCGCCGGATTCGGTCGGGGTCACGATGCCCAGCACGATGCCGGAGACGATGATTACCGGTGCCACCAGTGCCGGCAGTGCCCCGATGATCGCCGCGATCACTTCGCGACGCGCCGGTGCCTGGCCACGTGCCTGCAGACCATGACGCCGGGCATACCAGGCATTCATCGCCATGAATGCCACCGCCAGCACCAGACCGGGTACGACACCGGCCAGGAACAGGCTGCCCACGGAGGTGTTGGTGAGCGAGGCGTAGAGGATCATGAAGATGCTGGGCGGGATGATCGGCCCGATCAACGAGCTGCCCGCCGTCAGACCTGCGGCAAAGGAAGTCGAATAGCCCTCCTTGCGCATGGCCGGCACCAGTAGCGAGCCCAGCGCGGAGGTATCGGCGACCGCCGAGCCATTGACGCCAGCGAAGAACACGCTGGAGACGACGTTGACATGGCCCATGCCACCGCGCAGATGTCCGACCATCAGGCGTGCCAGGCGCATGAGGCGTTCGGTCAGGCCACTGATGTTCATCAGGTTGCCGGCGAGAATGAACAGCGGAATCGCCATCAGCGAGAAGGCATTGATGCCGCCGAAGAACTGCTGCGGCCCGAGGCGCTCCAGCATCGAAATATCGACGAACAGAAAGCCGGTCACGGCGGTGACGAGCAGGGAGAGAAACAGCGGCAGGCCCAGCAGCACGTGCACGACGAAGATGGCCAACATTGCCCAGATCATGTGCGTGGCCCTCCTGTCCTGTCATCGTGTGTCGCAGGCTCGTCGACCTCCTCGTCCGGCGAGATCTCATGCGTCGGGGATGTCAGCGGCCGTGGGCCATGCAGCAGGACCTGCAGCGTGATCAGCGCGAAGCCGATCGGCATCGATAGCATCGGCACGCTGCGGCTGACGCCCAGTCCCATGGTGCGGAACATGCTCGCCGACATGGCGTAGTGCCAGGTCATCCAGGTCGCGCCCGCCATCAGCACGAGCGTCAGCCACCACTGATAATGGATCAGCGCCTTGGCCATACGCGGAGGCAGACGCCGTTCCAGCAGCGCCACGCGCATGTGCGCCCCTTCTGCCCAGACGACGCCGATCGCCAGCATGACACTGGCGATGATGAGATAGCGGGTCAGCTCATCGACCCAGATGGGCGCGCCGCCCAGTACATAGCGCATCACCACGCCGTAAAGCATGATCAGCACCGTGGAAGCCAGCAGTACTGCCGCTATCGCCAGTGTCACGCGGCCACAGGCAAGCAGCAGGCCTTCCCGCAGGGAAGGCTGTCGTGAAGGAGTCATGGAAGTCATTTACCGCAATCCACCAGCAAGGAGGGAAATTCAGAGCCTCGATGCCCGGACTGTCATTGCCCGGGCACCGGGTACCGCAGCGGGATGCTCGCTGATGCTTGAGCGTCACTCGCCTTTCACCGAGTCAGCGTGTCAGGTCATCACGACTGGTCATCTCGAAAGGGCATCGCAACAGGCCATCTCGAAATACCATCGCGACAGGTCATCGCAACAGACCATCACGAAGACAGGCCAGCATCCTTCATGGCGGTATCGATCAGCTCTGGCGCGATGTCCTGGCTCTTGAGCCACTCGAGGTAGGCCGGCTGGCCCTTGCTGCGAAATGCCTCGAGATCAGCCTCACTGGGACGGATCACTTGCATGCCCTGCTCTTCCAGCGAGGCGATACGTGACTCGACCTGGCTCTGGTTGTCCTGACGGGCTTGGGCATTGGCTTCCTGAACCGCCTCGAGAAGTGCCGTGCGCTCCTCGTCCGACAGGCTCTCGAGCAGCTGACCATTGGCGACCAGGAACTGATCGGAATACTGGATGTTGGCCAGTGTCAGGTACTTCTGCACTTCCTGCAGACTACCCAGCAGGATGTACATCGGCGGGTTCATCTGACCATCCGCCACCCCCGTGCGCAGCGCCATGTAGACCTCCGTCCACGGAATCGGCGTGCCCGAGGCACCGAAGGCCTCGTAGAGCGCTACCTGGCTTGGGTCCATCGCGCGAAAGCGCAGGCCTTCGAAATCATCAGGGCTGGTGATCGGGCGCTTGTCGTTGGTGAAGGCCAGAAAGCCCCCTTCCTCCACGACGGCCAGAATCTCGGCGCCATTGGTGCGCTCGCTGAACAGCTGCTGCACCTGCTGCCAATACTGACCCTCATCGAAGAAACGGCGCGCCTCATCAAAGCCGTCGAACATGAACGGCGTCGCGCTGACATAGACTTCCGGCACGATGGGGGCCATGCCCGCGAAGGAGGCGATATTCAGGTTCGGGGCGCTGATCACCTGCTCCATGCGCTCCTGCTCCTCGCCCAGCATGCTGTTGGGATAGAGCTTGAGTTCCAGCTCGCCGTCGGTCTTCTCTTCCACCAGGGTCTTCAGATTGCTGGCGAAGACATGCACCGCATTCTTGTCGGCATCCGGCGCACCGTTGTAGCTGAGGTTGATGGTCTGGGCCTGCACGCTGGCCGCCAGCAGGCTGAGCGCCAGAGTGGAACCGGTGAGCGTCTTGCGCAGCAGAGATGTCTTGGACAAGGACATGTGGATTCCCTTTTGTTGTTGTAAATATTCGTTGTATGCGGCGGGAGTGACGCCGCCTTTGTCAGTGTGGCCCTGCGGCCAGTCAAGGTGAGGGACTTTCGCCTTCACACCTCGAAAGTAGCGTTGCCGCTGTAGACTAATCAATCGCCTGAGTGTTGTTTTTTCGTCCACACCTGAAAAAGCGCCTGACCTGAAAAAGCGCCTGACCTGAAAAAGCGCCTGAAGAGTGCCCTTCCTGACGACGACTGCCCCGCCAGCATGGGCTGTACGGGGCAGTCGGGACGTTCTGTGACATGCTGCACTAAGCGAGAGAATGGCCTGTGCAATGGGACAATCATGTGAGGAGATAGAGCTGAACAAGCGCCCGTCAGCACCGATACCCTGGCCTGTGCGTCGAGCGACGCTGCTTGAATGTCACGTGGCGCACATCACGTGGCGCACATCACGTGACGAACGTCACTTGTCGAACGTCACTTGCTCAGCAGGCGTGGTGCATCCGCGGTAAAGAATCGCAGGCCCTGCTGAAGATGGGTGACGCAGGCCTCGACGGCGACGGTCATCTCGCGCCCACGCCGCGTACACATCTGCGCACGGGTCGTCGCCAGCGCGGGGTGCTGCATCGGCAACAGGCAGATATCGCCACGCCGCAGCTCCTCCACCACGCTCAACTCCGGCATGAAGGTCACTCCGATCCCCGAACGCACGAAATTCTTGAGCACCGACACGGAATTGGTGCGCAACTGCGCGCGCAGCGAGACGCGCTCCTGCTGCGCCGCCTGATTGACCATCTGACGCATACCGGTGCATTCATCGATCAACGCCAGCGGCCATTGTGCCACCTGCAAAAGCGTCAACGGCTCTGCAATCTCGAGTAGCGGATGCTCCGCCGGCACGATCAGATCCAGCGGCTGACAGGTCTCTACATGACAGCAAAGAATCGGATCGACAGGCGGGGCGTAGAGCAGCGCGATATCCACCTCGAAGTCGCGCAACAGCTCAGTCGCCTCATTCACCCCCGCCATGCGCACCACGACCTCGATGCCGGGATGACGTGCCATGAAGCTCTGCAACGGCAGCGAGATCAGATCGGCAATGAAGCCTTCGCCCACCGCGATTCTCACCTCACCACTGCGCAGGCCCTGCAAGGCGCTCAGCTGCGAGAGCGCTGCCGCCTCCGCCGCCTGCTGGCGATGAAAGTGATCCAGCAGCAACACCCCGGCCTGGGTGGCGCGCATGCCCGTCTCGCTGCGCTCGCACAGCGCGACACCCACCTCTTCTTCCAGCTGCTTGATCTGGCGGCTCACCGCTGAAGGGTCAAGATTCAGGTGCCGCGCCGCGCGCCTCAGTGAGCCCCGGCGGATGATTTCATTCAGCGCCGTCAGCGCCTTGGGATTCAGCATGGAGACAGTACCCGCCAGCAGCAGTGGAGGAAGAGGCAAGACTCTGATCACGCAGGATACCCTTGCAGATCGAGCGGCTCCAGAGGCCCATATCGCGAAGCGGTCGACAACGAAAAAGGAGCCGCATGAGCGGCTCCTTCTGGTTCGACGTGATCAGCAGTTACCTTTCTTGGCCTGCCCCGGCGGGCAGAAACCGCCGCCTCCACGCTTGTGGTCATGGTGTCCATCACCGATCTCGATGATAGGCTCGGCATCGATCCGCGCCGGTGTATAACTGCACCCTGCCATGAAAAGGGTACTCAGCATCACCAGACTGACAACTCGCACGCTAGACTTCATCATCATTCCTTTTCATGAAAATACACATGTCTCGATACCCCACATCGTACCGGAATACACGCCATCGAGAACGCAATTTTTCAACGAGTGGTAATGTTAGCCCAAGCTTGCGGCATCAATCACGACAGGATCTGGCCATGTTCGATTTCAAGGAAGTGGAAGCCTTCGTGTGGATCACGCGCCTGGGGTCGTTCCGGCTAGCCGCCCAGCACCTGCATCTGACCCAGCCCTCGATTTCCGAACGCATCAACAAGCTGGAAACCACGCTGGAGACCCGCCTGCTGGAGCGCACTCGCCGACCGGTACAGCCGACGCTCAAGGGGCGCGAATTCTATCGCCACGCCGAGGCGCTTCTGGAAGCGCGCCAGAAAGCGCTATCCATGATGGAGTTGAATACGCCCTTCCAGGGAGTGCTGCGACTGGGCGTCGTCGAGACCGTCGCGCATAGCTGGCTGCCCGGCTTTCTGGCCGAACTGGCGCGCCGCTACCCGGACCTCACGCTGGAACTCGAGGTCGACAGCTCCCCGGGACTTGCCGCCATGCTCACCGCCGGCGATATCGACCTCGCCTTTCTGATGGGGCCGGTGACGGCTGAGAGCGTGCTCAATCGTTTTCTCTGCAACTACACGATGGGCTTCGTGATCAGCCCCGCGCTGGGCTTCACCGAAGACAACTTCTCGTTGCGGCGCCTGAATTCTCTGCCGCTGATCTCGTTTGCCCGCAACAGCCGGCCCCACCATGAGCTCGGCTCCATGCTGCATCAGATGGGGCTGGATGACGTGAAGCTTCATTGCTCAAGCTCCTTGTGGACCATCGTGCGCATGACGCTGGATGGCCTGGGCGTCGGCGCCATCCCGCCACGCATCGTCGCCGAGGAAATCCGCCAGGGCACCCTGCTCAGCCTGCCCTGCGATCTCCCCGAACTGACCTTCACCGCCTCCTGGCCGACCCATATGGAAAGCGCCCTCGCCGAAGGCGTGTGTGAACTCGCCATCGAGATCGCCCGCCAGGATCAGGAGGCGCATTCACGAATCGCCTGATCTTACAGGGCTTCCATACCCTGCATAGCGTCCCTTTCGAGCAGGATGCCTCTACTGACTCGCTCCACATGAAAGGAATTTCCGATGACTTGACTCGATAAAAATCGATTGGATTTATCCGAGTGCGCTTCTTATGGTGAAGACAGACAACAACAACTTCACAAGAAGCCCCTACGATGCCCCAGACACTTCTCAGTGCCGCGTCGTCCCCCCGCGAGGCGCGCGAGCAGATCCGCAGCGGTCATTGGGTCAGCCACACCAGCGGTATCGCTGCCGGCTACGCCCAGACCAACCTGATCATCCTGCCAGCCGAGGCTGCCGGCGAATTCCTGCAATTCTGCCAGGCCAACCCCAAGGCCTGCCCGTTGCTGGATGTCACGGCCGTCGGTTCTCCCGCCCCGACAGGGCTCGGTGAGAACATCGACCTGCGCCACGACCTGCCGGCCTATCACATCTATCGTCACGGCAAGCGTGAGGAAACGCGCGAGGATATCGCCGCCCTGTGGCAGGACGATTTCGTGGCGTTTTCCATCGGCTGCTCGTTCTCGTTCGAAGAGGCGCTGCTCAACGAGGGTGTCGAGGTTCGCCATGCGCGCCTGAAGCGCAACGTGCCGATGTATCGCACCAATATCCCGCTGATCAGTGCCGGTCGTTTCCACGGCAACCTGGTGGTATCCCTGCGCCCGATGTCGGCGGCGCACGCCATTCGCGCGATCCAGATCACCACCGACATGCCTCGTGTGCACGGTGCGCCCGTCCATCTGGGCGACCCCGCCTTGATCGGTATTTCCGATATCGAAAGCCCCGACTTCGGCGATGCGCCTACGCTTGAGACAGGTGACATGCCGGTGTTCTGGGCCTGTGGCGTCACGCCACAACTGGCGCTGGAGAATGCCCGACTGCCATTGGCAATCGCGCATAGCCCGGGACACATGCTGATTACCGACATTCCCAATCATCGTCTCAAGTACGGATGACCTGCTGCCAAGCGTGCTGCCGAGCGTACTGCCGGGCATGAGAGAAATCCGCACTCATCACGCTCGGCGCAGTGCAGGGACGCACCGCGAATCGAAACACAGCACAGCAACGCACAGAACAGCAGCGGGAAAGACACACCCCGCAAAGATGTAGCCAACAAGCTTTTCCGATAACACCAGATGCACAACAACAATGGTGATTCCCATGAAGACACGTTTTGCCCTCTCCGCCCTTGGTCTCGCACTCGCCGCCGCCGGTAGCGCCAATGCTGCCGATACCCTCAACGTGGTAGGCAGCTGGAGCAGCCTGGAGCTCAACCGTCAGTTCGAGAAGCCGTTCTGGAGCGAGACCCTCCCGGCCGCCAGCAGCGGTGAACTCAGCACCCAGGTCACCACCTTCGATCAGATGGGTATCCCCGGATCCGACGTCTATCGCTATCTGGGCGATGGGGTCTTCGATGTCGGCATGACCGTGGCCGACTACACCGTGTCCGATGCGCCGGAACTCGAAGGGCTGGATCTGCCGATGATGGCCCCCACTGCCGAGGAAGCGCAGCAGGTCGCCGAGGCCTTCCGCCCCCTGGCGGAGTCCACAATGAACAAGCGCTTCAACAGCCACGTGCTGGCGATCGTGCCGTATCCGGCTCAGGTGCTGTTCTGCAACACCCCGATCGAAGGGCTCGATGACCTGCAGGACAAGAAGGTGCGTGCCAGCGGCCGCTCCACCGGTGAGTTCATCGAGGCGCTGGGCGCACAGAGCCTCAACATCGCCTTCAACGAGGTGCCCGGTTCCCTGGAGCGTGGCGTCATCGACTGCGCCGTCACCGGCTCGCTCTCCGGCTACAGCGCCGGCTGGCATGAAGTGTCCAGCCACCTGATGCCGCTGCCGCTGGGTGGCTGGGATTACGTGATCACCGCCATCAATCAGGACAAGTGGCAGGGCCTGGGCGCCGAGACCCAGACCCTGATCCAGCAGCAGGTGGATAGCGAGTTCACCGCGCCGGTGTGGGAAAACGCGCGTGGCGAGACCGCGCGTGGCGTGGCCTGCCTGACCGGTGAAGGCGATTGCCCGCTGGGCAAGAGCGCCGACATGACGCTGGTCGACTTCAGCGATGACGATGCCAAGCGCGCACGTGCGGCGCTCGAAGACACCGTCCTGCCTGCCTGGGCGGCGCGTGTCGATGCCGAGACCCGCAAGACCTGGAACGAGAGCGTCGGCAAGGTCGTCGGCCTGACCGCTAGCGCGGAGTGATCCAGCGGCACCTGCTCACCGAAGCCTGTTCGCGAGCAGGTGCCGATAGCCCCGCCCTGTCCCGACGTGGCAGACATGTTCCCCAGAGACGTAGCGCTGAACGACTCGCGCCTGTGTATTCAAGCGCAAGCTTTCAAAAGCAGACTTTCAATAATCACGCTTTCAGACAGCGTGGATTGAAAAAGCGTGCTCCGAGAAAGCGGCCTTCGTTCAGCGCCCCAGCAGGACCCGACTCATGAACTCCTTCCTTCACGCACTCGATGTCCTCGTGTCACTGACACGCGCGATATCACGCCACGCCGCACGCCTGATGGGCCTGTTGCTGCTGGCTGTCGTGGTCTTCATCGGCGCCGAAATCCTGATGCGCCAACTGTTCAATCATCCGCTGCCCGGCGTGCACGAATATGCCGGGTATGTGCTGGCGATGCTCTCGGCGTGGGGCCTTTCCCACACCCTGATGGAGCGCGCCCATATCCGTATCGATGTCGTGCACGGCAAGCTGCCGGCCTTCTCGCGCCACACCCTGGATATCCTCGCGATGCTGGCGCTGAACCTGGTGGCCTGGGTGATTCTGATCAATGCCTGGCCGGTACTCGGCAAATCGTTGAGCAATGGTTCCACCGCCAATACCCCGCTGGCGACACCGCTGTGGATTCCACAGCTGCTGTGGCTGTCCGGTTATGCCTGGTTCGCGATCACCACCAGCGTGCTGGGACTGCGCATTCTCGTTGCCGCCTGTCTGCGTGATACCACCACGCTCGAGACACTGGCCGGCCCCGATCACGGAGAAAGCGAAGGGGCTCTGGCCCAGGCTGCCTCCACGACCAAGGAGACTCGCTGATGTTGGGCTTTCTTTCGGTGGGTATCCTCACCCTGCTGCTGGCCGGCATTCCCGTTGCGGTCACCCTCTTCCTGCTCGCCTTCGGGATCGACCAGTTCTACTCCTTCTTCCCGCTGACCAAGGCGCTGGGCCAGAACCTGTGGTCTGCCGCGGACTCCTTCCTGCTGATCGCGATTCCGCTGTTCGTGCTGATGGGCGAGATCATCGTGCGCGCCGGCATCGCCGAGAAGGCCTACCGCGCCATGGACCACTGGCTGTCGTGGCTGCCGGGCGGCCTGCTGCACGCCAATATCACCACCTCGGCACTGTTCTCGGCGACCTCCGGCTCCTCAGTGGCGACAGCGGCGACGGTCTCGACCGTGGCATTGCCCCAGGGCAAGAAGCTCGGCTATGACGCCAAGCTGTTCTGCGGCAGCATCGCCGCGGGCGGCACTCTGGGCATCCTGATTCCGCCGTCGATCAACCTGATCGTCTATGGCTTCCTGACCGAAACCTCCATCCCGAAGCTGTTCATGGCCGGCCTGGTGCCGGGCCTCGGCCTGGCGGCGCTGTTCATGCTGGCCTCGCTGCTGCTGTGTGTCTGGAAGCCGTCACTGGGCGGCCCGCGCCAGAGCGCCAGCTGGAGCACCCGCATCAAGAGCCTGTCGTTCCTGCTGCCATTGCTGGTGCTGTTCATCGTCATCGTCGGCTCCATCTATCTGGGCTGGGCGACGCCGACCGAAGCCGCCGCCATCGGCGTGCTGGCCTCGCTGGGCCTCGCCGCCATCAACCGCTCGCTGAATCTGTCGATGATCAGCCGCGCGCTGGACGGCACCGTCAAGACCACCTCGATGATCCTGTTCATCATCATGGCGGCCTCCTTCCTCAACTTCGCACTGGCCTCCTCCGGCATGGTCCAGCAGGTCACCGGCCTGCTCGAAGCCTACGACCTGGGGCCCTTCGCGCTGCTGATGGCGGTGATCGCGCTGTTCATCGTGCTCGGTTTCTTCATCGAGACCCTGTCGCTGATGGTCATCACCATTCCCATCGTCACCCCGCTGATCGCGGCAGCCGGTTACGACAAGGTGTGGTTCGGCATCGTGATGATCCTGTTCGTCGAGCTGGCACTGATCACCCCGCCAGTCGGCCTGAACCTCTACATCGTGCAGGCCTCGCGGCGTGGCGAAGCCTTCGCCGACGTCATCATCGGCACCCTGCCGTATCTGGGCGCGATGCTGGTGATGGCCGCGCTGCTGGTGGCCTTCCCGCAGATCGCGCTGTGGCTGCCTTCGGCACTGTAAAGCCGCTTTTGCGTGGCACCTGCTGGCAAGCCGGCAGGTGTCATTGGCGCAACACCGTTCATTCAAGACTTCTTGCACAGAACAACGACAACCCCCGATAACGGAGCGATTCCCATGCTGACCTTTACCCATGACAACGGCGAATTCACCCTTGATGTCCAGCGCGTCGCGATTGCCGGCTGGGCCGGACGCGACCAGGCGGGCGTGCAGCACCATATCGACGAGCTCAAGCTGCTGGGCGTGGCGCCGCCCTCCCAGACCCCGCTGTTCTACCGCGTGACCCGCGAGACCCTGACCCAGGCCTCTCAGGTCGCGATGCTCGGCGGCGAAGGCTCCGGTGAGGTCGAGACCTGTCTGGTCAGCGACGCCGAGGGCACCCTGTGGGTGACGATCGCCTCGGATCACACCGACCGCAAGCTCGAAGCCGTCGGCGTCGCCGAATCCAAGCAGCTGTGCGCCAAGCCGATTGCCCGCCATGCCTGGAAGCTCAGTGAGGTCATCGACCACTGGGACAGCCTCGAGATCGAAAGCGAGATCGAAGACGCCGGCACGACCGTGCGCTATCAGCAGGGCACCCTCGCCGAGCTGCTGCCGGTCGCCACCCTGATGGAGCGCCTGCCGGCCGGCATCGCCAAGGACGGCAGCCTGGCCCCCAACAGCGTGCTGCTGTGCGGCACCGTGCCGGCAATCGGTGGCATCCGCCCTAGCCCGAGCTTTACCATGCGCCTGATCGACCCGCAGACCGGTCGTCGCATCGAGCACCGTTACGAGGTGGAAGAACTTGAGGTGGTGGCATGAGTGATGAGAACAAGCGCCTTGAACAGGCGCGTGAATTCTGGGCGCGCCCGCCCCGCCAGCGCACGTTGACGCAGTTGCTGGAGGCCTATCAGACAGGCAGTTTCGGCCCCGAGCAGACCGCCACGGTACTTGCCGAGCGCCATCAGGCCCTGGGTGAGAGCGCCAGCCACAGCATCATCAGCCGCGATGATGCTGGCATGAGCGTGCAGGCCACCGCTCAGCAGCAACTCAAGGCGGCTGCGACATCGTTGCCGCTGGGGGGTGTTCCGGTCTCGATCAAGGACCTCTTCGACGAGACCGGCATGACGACGCTGGCAGGCTCGCGTGCACTGGCAGAGAGTCACCCAGCCGATCAGGACGCTGTGGCGCTGAGCCGCCTGAAAGCCGCCGGTATCCTGCATGCCGGCCGCACCAGCATGAGCGAGTTCGCGTTCTCTGGCCTGGGCCTGAACCCGCATGTCGGCACGCCGCCCAACCCCTTCGACGGCGAGCGCATTACCGGCGGCTCGACCTCCGGCGGTGCCGCCTCCGTCGCCTTCGGGCTGGCCGCCGCGACCCTGGGCAGCGATACCGGCGGCTCGCTGCGGATTCCGGCGGCCTTCTGTGGCCTGACGGGCTTCAAGCCGTCACAGGCCAGCGTGCCGGGAGATGGCGCCTTCCCGCTGTCACCGAGCCTGGACTGCATCGGCCCCATCGCGCCCAGCGTCGCCTGCTGTCGCCGCCTGTGGGAAGTCCTGAGCGGTGAGGTCGCTGACCCGACGCCGCTCACTCGACCGCTGACGCTGCTGGTGCCGGAGAGCGAGCTGGTCAGTGAAGTGGACGCCGATGTGGCCGCCGACTTCGCCGCCCTGCTGGAACGGCTCGAGAGTCTGGGGGTTCGCCTCCAGCGTGCGCCGGTCGAGGCCATCGAGGCCGCTTACGCCATCAATCAGCGCGGCGGCCTGGTCATTCCGGAAGCGGCCGCCGTGCATCACGAACTGCTGGCCACCCACGAAGCCCAGTATGATCCGCTGATCGCCGAACGCCTGAACGGCGGGCGCGACATCACCTCCAGCGAATATCTGGCGCGCCTGTGGCCGCGTACCGCCATCCAGCAACGCTTCGCCCAGCAGGTGCAGGATGTCGATGCGGTGCTGATGCCGACCGTTGCCATGCGTGCCCCGCGTCGTGACCTGCTGGAGCAGGATGGCGCGCTCTTCGCCCAGCTCAACAAGCGCGCGCTGCGCAACACCAGCGTCTTCAACTACCTGGATGCCAGCTCGATCTCGATTCCGGCGCCAGCAGCGGTGAACGAAGAGCCGCTGGGCCTGATGCTGTCACGCCCTCAGGGCCAGGATGTGGCGCTGCTGCGCGTCGCCCAGGCGCTGGAGACACTGCTCGCGCAATAGTGCTGTGCTGCGAATAGCAACAACGGCTGACCGCAAAAACGCAAAAGGGGCCTCCAGATGGAGGCCCCTTTTTCATGACGCGGACAGTCTGACTGTCCTCAATGATTGAGAATGATCGCGGTAATGGCACCGCCCGCCACGGCCGCCAGCACATAGCGACCATCGATGTTCAACCAGCGATGCCCCTGCGGCGGCGCAGACAGCTTGTGAGCACGCCAGTCGCTCACCCAGTAACGCTTGTTGGAGTAGTAGCTGCGCGGCACATGGTCGCCGCGACGCCAGTTGTGTGACTTCTGACCTTGATGCCTGGCCTGCGCCTGATGCTTTTGCTGATTATGACGCTGAGACTGGTCGTGACGCGTCTGCTGCTTTTTCTTCTGATGGCCATTGCCGTGGCTGTTGTGCTGGTTGCCTTGGCTGTTGTGTTGACCGCCACGATTATCGCGGTCGTTGGGCGATGCCTGCGCCAGCGACGCGGTCATCAGGGTGAAGATCATCATCATTACGGTCAGGGTGCGATTGCGCATGTCTGGCCTCCTCGTCGTACTCGGCATCAAGGAATGCCGAGGCTGTGAATCAGGGGTCATGAAACAGAGTTAAGAAACAGTGTTAACAAACGGTATGAGAGAACACTATCGTCTCGTGTTCGCCACGGCAAGCCAGCGCGCCAACCTCCACTTTTGCGCACAATTCGCAACGACTTGTCGCCAGTTGACGTATCCTTGTTGCGCAATGACGACATCGAGAAGCAGATATTCGTAATGGCTGATATGGCACGCCATGGTGCGTGGCAAGCATTGGTGCCTGCGCATTCCATGGTCGCAAGGGGGTGGGCGCCCCATCAGAGCGTCGCCAGATGAGGACAGCTTGCATCAGAGATAGGTAATGTCATCGCTGCCCGGGGCATCACTGCTCGAGCACGATCTCATCGATGACATGGCTTTCGGTATTCATCAGCACGAAGGCATTCTTGAGCTGCAGCCAGCGCTGGTTGGCGCCCGGTTCCGAGAGCTTGTGCTGCTGCCAGTTCTCGACCCGAAGGCCGTCATCCCGGGCGACAGTGTCCGGTACCTTGCCGCCCCGCTTCCAGACATGAGCCGGCGAAGCCTCTGCCACCGCTTTCTTCTCAGCCAGCTTTTCCTGGTGCTGAATCTTCTTCAATTCCCGCATCTGTTGCGCCTGAACGCGCTGCGCCTTTACCTGACCTTCCAGATCATGATGCTTCTGGCGCAGACGCTCCTCGCCCTTGTCATCATTGCCATCACCCGCCGAGTCAGCCTGCACGAGGCCAGCACCCAGCAACGACAACATCAGGGTCAGTACCGCAAATGACCGCTTCGCCATGTTGGCCTCCTCGGCTGATTGCGTATGCGTGCGATGTGCTGAGTCCAGCTCAGGCCATCTTGCTGACGGCTGGACACCCTGCGTTCCAGATCGCCATTCCCTACCATCAGCTTATCGCGTCAGCGGCGCAATTTGCGGTTGGATAACGCACGATCTACACGCTTTCCTCAAGTCTGGCAGCCACTTGGCGCCAGATATGACCTCCTAGAGCCAGATATGACCTCCAAGAGCCAGATCACGCCACGGCGCGGCAGGGTGCGGTGGCAAAATCGAGATGCAGATGATTGCCGTCCGGATCTCGCATGTGCAGTTGCACGAGCCCGCCACCCGCGAGCGCGATCCGCTGATAGTGCGTACGGGACGCCGCCAGGCGCGCCTCGAATGCCTCGATATCCGTGGCGGCAAGCGAGAAATGCTCAAGCCGGAGACTGGCATCACTGTTGATCGCTGGCAGGCAACCGATGTCGATGAGATGGATGACCGCCACCTCCCCGGCGTAGAGCCAGGCACCGGCGAAGGGGAAATCGGGGCGCGGCCCGCTGTGCAGCCCCAGTACATCGCCATACCACTGGAGCATGGCACTCAGCTGTCCGGTTCGCAGGTTCACATGATCAAGGCGCTGTATGCCCATGACAGGGTTCCATCATTGTATCAGCCACCCGGCACTCGCCAGCAGTCAAGGTGGCTTGTGAGTGATGGGTGGCAATGAGAGTGTCTTTCACGAAAAGGAGTGCGACCGGTTGCCCGGCCGCACTCCTTTCACATCACCGTCTCGACAGTGGCTTCGATCAGAAGCCTTCGAGGACGATCTTGCCCTTGGCCTTGCCGCTTTCCAGCAAGGCATGCGCGCGCTTGAGGTTCTCGGCATTGATGGTGCCGAAGGTTTCCGTCGCGGTGGAGGTGATTCTGCCAGTGTCCAGCAGACCCGCCACCTTGGTGAGAATCTCGCCCTGACGCGTGATATCGGCGGTGGTGAACAGTGAGCGAGTGAACATCAGCTCCCAATGGATGGAAACGGCCTTGGGCTTGAACGGCACCACATCGAGGGTCTCCGGGTCATCGATCATGCCGAAACGGCCCTGCGGCGCGATCAATTCGGCAACCTGCGGCGCGTAGTGCTCGGAGAAGTTGGTCGAGAACACGAAGGCCGGTGCCCCGATGCCCAGCGCCTCGATCTGGGCCGGCAGCGGCTGGCTGTGGTCGATGACGTGATGCGCGCCCAGTGACTTCACCCACTCGCGGGTCTGGGGACGTGACGCCGTGGCGATGATGGTCAGGTCGGTCAGCTCACGCAGCAACTGGATGGTGATGGAGCCCACGCCACCGGCCCCGCCGATGATCAGGATGGCACGTGCAGCGCCCGGCACCGGCTCGGTGACACGCAGACGATCGAACAGCATCTCGAAGCCGGTCAGCGTGGTCAGCGGCAGCGCAGCCGCCTCATGGGCCGCCACGGATTTGGGCGCATGGCCGACGATGCGCTCATCCACCAGGTGGAATTCGCTGTTGGTGCCGGCGCGGGTGAGATCACCGGCATACCAGACCTTGTCGCCCGGGGCGAAGGCTGTGACCTGGTCACCGATGGCGACGACTTCACCCACGGCGTCCCACCCGATGACGGCAGCTTCGCCGGCGGCCGGCTCGCGGCTCTCACGAATCTTGTAATCCACCGGATTCACAGAAACCGCGGCAACCTTGACCAGCAGGTCGTGACCGGTAGCGACCGGTGTCTCGAGTTCGATATCGACCAGGGCGTCGTCACGATCAACGGAACCGGCAGCGTAGTAACCAATGGCTTTCATCAGAGTCTCTCCTAAAGATCATGTCAGTCACGGCAGCACTGAATGGCCTTGCCGTGAAGCGATGACAGCATGTTAACTCTCTGTCCTTGGCGTAAAAACAGCCCATGACCGCAAGGTTAATCCGGATAAAGCGGATAATGTATGGCGAGTTTGCGTGTTGCGTGCAAGGAGACACCGACGGGTGATCAGCTTGCGATGCGAGATGCGCCGGCCAGACACAAAAACGACAACGCAGGACGGTCGTGAGACACGTCCTGCGCAGATCACAGACTAGCGAGGCAGCCATGGCGCCAAGGCAATAAGTTGCCCGAGGACCAAGCCCCAAGGGAGCAAGGGTCAGTTGGCGGGTGTCAGCTTGAGCAGGTAGTAATGCTTGTCACTGCCATCCACGCCCTGATTGAGTGCCGGATGGGCGTTCAGCTGGTTGGTGGTGAGGTAGAGACTGCCATCCGGCGCGAAGGCGAAGCCATCCGGCCAGCGCAGACGCTCGTCATCTTGGGCGATCACCGACATGCCCTCCGGCGATGAGAAGGTCAGTGCGTTGTGCTCCGCGTCACCGGCGATGATGCCGCCGCGCTTGGCATCGAAGATGAAGCCATCATTGGGGCGCTTGGGAGCGTAAGGCGTGATGGCGCGAGCCAGTTCCGCCTGCGTGGCAGTGTCATCGGCCAGCTCAGCCGCCGGCAGACGATAGATCTCACTGCCGTTCACGCCACCGAAATAGACGACGTCATCCGTCGGATCGAAGGCGATGGCATTCAAGCCCAGGTACCAGGGCTTCGGCTCACCATTCTTGTCGCCCTTGGCCGCCATCAGATGGCCATTGATGACCATGTCGTGTTCCACCGGCATCAGCCTTTCATCACTCTGCAGCACGCGACGCGTCTTGCCGCTGGCGATATCCACCACCACGAAGGCCGGTTTCATGCTGGAGGCCGGCGCGGTAAAGGTCATGTCAGCGATATAGATCTTGCCGCGCTGCTCATCGATGACGAAATCCTGCAGGAAGGAGATCGGCAGCACGCTGCCACCGGCAAGCGAAATCACCTTCTTGAGCGAATCACTGCGGGTATCCCAGCCCACCAGCTTGGGCGCACTGTCCTGGCTGCCCATGTCGAGCATCCACACCACGCCCTGACTGTCGGAGTGCACGCCGATGATCGAGGCGATGCCGACCTCGCCCTTTTCCGGGCCATCGGCCCAGTCCAGGTTCGGGAACGGCACACGCTTGCCGTCCTGGGTGATCTCGACCACGCGCAGCGCCGGTGCATCGAGTGGCTGCTGAGACATGATCAAGCGGCCATCCGGCGTGAAGGTGATGTTGCCGGGGCGGGTGTCCGAATATTCGGCGACGGTGGTCAGCGTGCCGTCGCGCAGGGAGGCGGCTTGCACATTCTGGGGGGTCACGGCCGTGCTGTCAGCGGCCGCCTGCGCGGCGCTGGCGACAGTGGCAACGCCCAGCGAGGCGATGAGAATGGCAGTCTTGAGGCGAGAAAATGGCATGGGGGCTCCTTGCCCGCCGGTTGGCGCTGCGCGCTGCACCAGCAGGGTCGATGATGATGAGATGAAGAGACTGGGCGGTGACGTGGCCATCGCCCAGGGTTTGTCGAGATTCAGGCGAGAAGATTCAGGCGCGGCGACGCAGGTCGTCTTCCAGTTCGCTCAAGCGAGGATTGCCGATGTAGAGCTGAGAGAGGTCCTTGAGGGCCGCGGCGCCGATGCGCAGGCGAGCCTCCTTGCGCACCACCAGCGTGGCGTCATCCTGGGTGCCCAGAAGCCCCTTGGGCTCCTTGAGGGCGCGAATCCGGTAGCGGTGATGCAGGAACTGTGGATGCCACAGCGGCACCACGACCCAACGCCCCTGCGCCACCGCCGCTTCGTAACGATCGAAACAGTCCGCTTCGCTGCCGGTGCGGAAGACATACCCGGCGGCGTCCAGACCATATTGCTTGATCATCTCGGCCGAGAAGCGACTGATGCCGGCCCCCGGATTGATGCCCTGGATGATCAGCTCCATCTTGCTGAGCGCCGGTTCCAGCAGCAGGTCCGTGACACTTGCCACCGCGCTTTGTGGCACGTAATCCGGCACTCCCCAGATGCAATACGGCTCATAGATGACGGCGATCTTGTCGACGTCCTCCAGCATGGGGGCCAGGTAGGTCTCATGACTCGACGGCAACCAGGCAGATGCCAGAATGTCGACCTCCCCTCGCCCCAGCATCGCGAAGGCCTCTTCGTGGGGAGCAGAGGCGAAGGTCACCTCATGGCCGTGGCTCTCCAGAACACGCGCCACTTCCAGAGCACTGGCCTCATGGAAGGACAACGCGATATGGCCGATACGGATGGGGTCTGTCATGACTGCCTCGAGTGGGTTGTTTGAAGGAGAAAAAAAGCGAGCAGGCCTGCATGGCCGCGGTGGTAAGCCAGGGCCCATATCCAGGGCCAGAGCCCATATTCAAGGCCAGGGCCCATATCCAAGGCGAGGACCCGCCCTCAGTAGAAGGCGGTCATTTCATGCAGGGTGAATTCGCTGACCGCGCCTTCCGTCGCTGCCATGTACTCTTCCAGGTGCGGGGCCTGCATGTGCTGCTGCCAGAGCTCCCGCGAGGCCCAATTCTCATGAAAGGTGAAATGCGCCGGGTTATCGTTGTTCTGGTGCAGGGTGTAGCCAAGGCAGCCTTCCTCGGCACGGGTGATGGGCACCAGTGCCAGAAGCGCTGCCTTGACCTGCTCGATCTGGTCCGGCTTGGCATGGATATTGGCGATGATGGTCAGCTGGGTCATGAAAGGAACTCCGTGGCGTGATCGGGAAGCTTGAGTTGCGCAAGCGATATGGTCATCCTAGCCACAAGCCTCATCCGTATAAACATCCACCTTACGCAAAGATAATTCGGAAAAACCGTACAATGCTGCTGGATAATATCGCCCTGTTCCTGACCATCATCGAGAAAGGCAGCCTGACCGCCGCAGGACGCGAGACGGGGCTGTCGCCCACCACCGTGTCCGAGCGCCTCGCCGCGCTGGAAGCCCATTACGGGGTCGTGCTGCTCAATCGCACCACGCGCGCCATCAGCCTGACCGAAGAAGGCCGGACACTGATGGAGGAAGCCCGCGGCCTGCTCGACAGCGTCTCGGAACTGGAGACCCGCATCCGCCTGGGCGCCCAGACCCTCACCGGCCGCATTCGCGTCAGTGCGCCGAGCGACCTGGGCCGCAATGCCCTGTCACGCGCCATCACCGAATTCCAGCATCTGCACCCCACCATCGAGATAGAACTGCTGCTGTCGGACAGCTACGTGGATATCGTCGGCCAGGGAATCGATCTTGCCCTGCGCTTCGGCACCATCATGGACAGCACGCTGCGCGTGCGGCATCTGGGCCAGAAACGCCGCCTGATATGCGCCTCCCCCGCCTATCTGGCGCAGCATCCTGCGCCGCTGACGCCGGTAGACCTCAAGCACCACAACTGCCTGGTGATGCGCTTCGGCAAGAGCCTCGACAACGAGTGGCGCTTCGGCAGTCACAAGGTGCCGCAGATCGTCACCGTCAGTGGCAACCGGATCGCCAATGACGGCGAACTGGTGCGTCAGTGGTGCCTGGAAGGGTTGGGCATCGCCCTGAAATCGGAAGTCGACGTGAAGGAGGATCTGCGTGCGGGTCGCCTGATCGAGCTGCTGCCGGAACATGCCGCGCCGCCCTCGCCGCTGCAGCTGCTGTTTCCGCCGGCGCGCGCCCAGCCGCGTCGCGTGCAGGCGTTTGCCCAGCACCTGGTCGATACCTTCAGCGAACCGGCCTGATCGGGACCCAGGCGCACAGCCGCCTCGTCATTTGCCGGCCCGTCGTCTGTCGATCTGGCGAGACGTTTGCCGCAACCAGAACGCCAACACCTCTGTGCGCATTGCGCGCGACAGAGGTGTTGGCGTCTTGCTTTGCGCGTGTTGCGGACATGCCTCAGGGTCTGGATCTGGGGGATGAGGATGGGCCAGGTTACAACACGGCCTGGCGCACCCTGGCCGAGACCCACTCGGAGGCGATCACGGTGAACAGGATCACCACGAAGATCATGCTGACCTGGTTCCACGCCAGCACATTGAGCGAGGACTGCAGATTGAGCCCCAGCCCACCGGCCCCGACCAGCCCCAGAATCGTCGACTCGCGGATATTGATGTCCCAGCGGAACACGCTGATACCCCAGAAGGCCGGCAGAATCTGCGGCACCACGGCGTAGTTCATCACCTGCAGCCCCGAGGCACCGGTGGCACGCACGGCATCGACCTGACGCTCATCGATCTCCTCGATGGCTTCGTAGAGCAGCTTGGCGACGAAGCCGATGGAGCGCAGCCCGATGGCGATCACCCCCGCCAGCAGCCCCGGGCCGATGATGGCGACCAGCAGCAGCGCCCAGATCAGCGAGTTGATCGAACGCGAGGCCACGATGATCAAAAGCGCCAGCGGACGGATGAAGCTCACGCTCGGCGTGGTGTTGCTGGCGGCGAGGAAGGCGACCGGCACGGCCATGATCACGCCGAGCACGGTACCCAGCGTCGCCATGTTGAGGGTGTCCCACAGCGGCTGCCACAGGCGCCCCAGGTAGCTCCACTCAGGCGGGAACATGCGTCCACCGATATCGGCCGCCTGGGCGGGCGCATCCTCCACGAAGGCCCAGATGGTGTCTTCATTCATCACCTGCCAGCAGTAGACGCTGAACGCCACCAGCCAGAACAGGCCAACCCACTTCACCAGGCGCTGACGCGACGAAGAACGCTGCCAGACAGGGGCGTGAGACGAGGAACTGTCTGTCATGACTGTCATTGCACCCACCGACGGATATAGGAAGAGGAATATTCCACCACCAGCACGATGGCGATGATCATGATCAGGATGGCGCCGGCGGAATCGTATTCGTAGCGATCGATCGCCGTATTGAGTGTCGCGCCGATCCCGCCCGCGCCGACGATGCCGATCACCGAGGACTCACGGAAATTGATGTCGAGGCGGTAGAGCGACAAGCCGATCAGGCGCGGCATGACCTGAGGCTGCACGGCATAGTTGACCACCTGCCACCATCCGGCGCCGGTGGCACGAATCGCCTCGATCTGGACGGCCTCACAGGCTTCGATCTCCTCGGCCAGCAGCTTGGCGACGAAGCCGATGCTGGCGAACGTCAGCGTCAGAAAGCCCGCGAAGGGTCCGAAGCCGAACATGGCCACCAGCAGGATGGCGATGATGATTTCCTGGAAGGAGCGCGACAGCGTTATGATGGAGCGGCACAGGAAATAGATCGGCGCCGGGGCCAGGTTGCGTGCTGCGCCGATCCCGATGGGGATCGAGATCAGAATGCCCGCCAGCGTCGAGGTCCAGGTCATGGTCAGGCTCTCGATCAGCCCTTGCTGGATATCACGCCAGCGCGACGTGAAATCCGGGACCAGGAAGCCCTGCAGGAAGCGCCAGCCGCGGATCATGCCTTCCTGGACCCGTGCCCAGTCGACTTCGATGGTCGAGGTTGCCACCACCAGATAGGCGATGGCACACAGCATGAACAGCCAGGCATGCCAGCGACGCTTGAACATCACCGGCGGACGCTGCCAGCGGGTCGGCATGGTGGAGGAAGAGGGAGCTGGCGTTGTCATGTCGCCGCCACCATCTGCTCGCGCGGTGCCTGCGGGCGCACCGCCGGTTCATCTGCCGCCTCCTCGGCGCCCTCTTCCGGATTGAGCTGCGTCCAGTCCTCGGCACCATAGATGGTGGTCAGCACCTCGTCGGTCAGTGCGTCCGGCGGTCCATCGAAGACCACTTCCCCGGCACGCAGCCCGATCAGGCGGTCCGTGAAGTTGCGGGCCAGCATCACATCGTGGATGTTGATGATCGCCGGCAGGCCGCGCTCGCGGCACATGCCCTGGATCAGACGCATGATCTGGCGCGAGGTCTTGGGGTCCAGTGAGGCGGTCGGCTCATCGACCAGCAACAGCTCCGGATTCTGCTCCAGTGCCCGTGCGATGCCGACTCGCTGACGCTGCCCGCCCGACAGCTCATCGGCACGCTTGTCGTGACGCCCCGCAAGCCCCACCCGCTCCAGCAATGCAAACGCCTGCTGCACGTCTGCCGCCGGATAACGACGCAACAGCGAGCGCCAGTACGAGACATAGCCCAGTCGGCCTGATAGCACGTTTTCCATCACCGTCAGACGCTCGACCAGTGCATATTCCTGGAAGATCATCCCGATACGCCGACGGACGCGGCGCAGATCGCTCCCCTTGAGGCCCGTCAGGGACTCGCCGGCCAGACTTATCTCGCCGGAGGTCGGCTCGACCAGCCGGTTGATGCAGCGGATCAAGGTCGACTTGCCCGCCCCTGACGGGCCGATCAACCCGACCACCTGCCCTGCCGGTACCTCAAGACTGACGGCATTGAGTGCCAGGTCGCCTGTCTTGTAGGTCTTGGTGACTTTCTCTAGTTTCAGCACGTTTGACTCCCGACCCTGCCGATCAACGGCAGTGGTATTGAACGTTGTTCGCCGCGTCGATCTTGCGGATGACTTCCCACTCCTTCTTGAAGGAAATCGGGATGAACTGGGTTTCCCCCACCGGCGTGAATTCTTCTGCCAGTGACGAGCCTTCCCACGGGAAGGTCCTGAAGGCGTCCTTGATCTTCTCCTGCAGCTCCGGCGTCAGGTTGTGCGCCATGCCGTAGCTGGTGGTCGGGAAGGTCTGGGAGGTATACAGCGTCTTGAGCTGCTCGGGCTTGATCACACCGCGCTGCTCCATGCGACGGGCGACCTTGTTGGCGATCGCGGCGGCCGAGTAATCCTTGTTCGCGACACCGAGTACCGAGTTGTCATGCTTGCCGGAAAACACGGGGGTGAAGTCGGTACCGGCGACCATGCCGTAGTCGGACTTCAGAATCGCCGACGGTGCCTTGTAGCCGGAATTGGAGGTTTCGGAGGTGAAGGCCATCTCGCGACCCTTGATGTCCTCGACCTTGTCGATCCCGGAGCCCGGATAGGTGATGATTTCCATCTCGTAACCGAAGGAGCCATCGTCCGCGGCCATCATGGTGAAGGGACGGAAACCGGCACAGGCCACCGCCAGCGGGGTGGAACCGGTATTGAAGCCGGCGATCTGCAGACGGCCGGCACGCATGGCCTCGATCTGGGCGGCGTTGGACTGCACCGGGAAGAATTGCACCTTCTTGCCGGTCTTCTCGGCCAGATACTCCAGAAAATCAGACCAGGCATCGGCGTAGACTGCCGGGTCTTCCACCGGGGTATAGGCAAATACCAGGGTGGCGGGGTCCTTCAGTTCGGCGGGGTCCGTCGGAATATCCGCCACCATGTCGCCATCGGCATCGCTGTAGCGTTCGCCCAGACTGAACTGCGCTTGCGCCAGCGTCGGCACCAACAGCAATGACCCCAACCACCATCCAAGACGCTTCATTCCCTTCTCCCGTGTGTTCTTTGATCTGCCCCCCCGCCTCGCGCGAGGGACAGATATCATCAGCTGGCGACGCCACCCGACAATATTCACTGATCCATATAAGCCAATATTTTAGACTGGCGGCACTGGCGTTCAGGGTCCTGACCCTTTACGACCTCCCGGCCGGCCACACATGGCATCAATTCGGGAGGTCGCGTTACGCCCGTCATGTCACTGCCTGATCCCTCTTGCGGGGTTCAGCGGCAGTTGTATTGAACGTTGTTGGCGTCATCGATCTTGCGGATCACTTCCCACTCCTTCTGGAAGGAGATCGGTACGAATTGCGCTTCACCGGACTCGGAGAACTCCGCTGCCAGTGAGGAGCCTTCCCAGGGGAAGCTCATGAAGGCGTCCTTGATCCTGGCCTGCAGCTCCGGCGTCAGGTTGTAGGCGACGCCGTAGCTGGTGGTCGGGAAGGTCTGCGAGGTATAGAGCGTCTTGATCTGGTCCGCCTCGATCACGCCGCGATCTTCCATGCGCCCCATCACCGAATTGGCGACGGCAGCAGCGACGTAATCGTGATTGGCGACGCCGAGGATGGAATTGTCATGCTTGCCGGAGAACACCGGCGTGAAATCGGTGCCGGCGACCATGTCGTAATCGGCCTTGAGGATGGCAGACGGTGCCTTGAAGCCGGAGTTGGAGGTCTCGGAGGTGAAGGCCATTTCCTTGCCCTTGATGTCCTCGACCTTGTCGATGCCGGACCCCGGGTAGGTGATGATTTCCATCTCGTAGCCGTAGCTGCCATCCGCCGCCGCCATCATGGTGAACGGGCGATAGCCGGCACAGGCCACGGCCAGCGGGTTGGAACCGGTATTGAAGCCGGCAATATGCAGACGACCCGCACGCATGGCTTCGATCTGGGCGGCGTTGGACTGCACCGGGAAGAACTGCACCTTCTTGCCAGTCTTCTCGGCCAGGTAATCCAGGAAGTCAGACCAGGCATCGGCATAGACCGCCGGGTCTTCCACCGGGGTATAGGCAAATACCAGCGTGCTCGGGTCCTTGAGCTGTGAGGCATCCGTCGGAATATCCGCCACCAGATCCCCATCGGCGTCGTTGTAACGGCTATCCAGACTGAACGCCGCCTGTGCCATCGAAGGAACCAGCATCATCGCGCCTACCACCAAGCCAAGCGTCTTCATATTCCCTGCCCCTTGAGTTTTTTCGTTCGAACCGAGATCCAGCTGCGGATGTAAAGTAGGCGCTTCGTATGAAGATTGGATGACGCTTGGATTGCGAACGTGATGCGCTCGCATGACAGTCCAAAGACAGCGCCCTGGAGCGAGCGTGAAGAGGCGACTTTCATGGTTATCTGAAAATATGAATCTCCATATGTATTTTCCGATAACGGTCCGCGCCGAGGCCGCCAGGCCCCATGATGCCCCGCTATCGTGGCCTGCTCCCCCGCTGATTGACGTTCATTTGAAGATGGCGAGCTGAGCACTTCGCCACGCGATGAAGCTGTCTTGCCTGACAGACCCCCAGCACGGCGTGAAGGTCGCGCTTTCGAGAACGCGGAGATCCACTCGCTCTTTACGCCCTGTCGTCGTGAGCAAGTAGCCAAGGCGCTGGCCCCGAGAGCTTGGACCCGAGGGCTTTACGCAAAGGGCTTGGCCACAGCGGCTGGAGACAGAATCTGACCAAAAGAGGCCGAAACGCAAAAGCCCCCGGCAACCAAAGGCTGCGGGGGCTTTCATCATTCGGGGCACTCAGCTGCCATCAGGCAGCGATGTCATGCCTCAGTGGCGCTCGTTCTTGAGCACGTCGGCGTAGTTCTTCTTCTGGTAACGAGACTGGGTATCGCTCGCCTTGTTGCTGGCACTGGACTTGGCTGACTTGGCCGCCTGGCTGGCGTGTGATGTCTTGGCCGATGCCTTGCTGCTTGCCGTGGCCTTGTGGGACTGGGCGGCAGACTTGGCAGATGACTTGGCGCTGTTCTTGGACTGAGTGTACTGGGACTTGGCGCTGTCCTTGTGAGCCTCAAGCGTCGGATTGCCGGCCAGTGCCACGGAGGAACCGGCCATGCTGGCCACCATCAGTGCTGCGATCGTCAACTTGCGCATCGTGTCTACCTCGTCATCTTGCATGAATACCGAGTCCTGGAGGGTGTCCCTCGAGGTTTGTCATGAGCAGACACTAACGTGTTGATATTCAAGCTCGCAATTGTCGATCCCTGACATGACGATTTCTTTCACCTTATCCGAAAGTTGTAGCCATCCCGAGACGAGCGTGTCTCATCTGGCACCTGTCCCACCCTCGCCCGCCGCATGGCTTTGCCCTGCGCCGCACTCCCCCAAAGCAGAAGAAAATTCATCAATGAATGATTGTCTTCATTTCATGGGCACTAACGCCGGCTGGCGCGTCGATCAGGCTTGACCCAGCGCCAGAAAAACATTGTTATTTACTTGAGAAGAAAATTAAGTCACTGACAGGAAATAACCGAGCCACAGCCACGTCAGTGAATGACATTCTTCACATCACAACAACAATGCCTCTCTGCCGACATCGGAGCCCAGAATGCCTCACGCGACCTGCACCTCAGACGATAACTTCATTCTCACCATCAGCTGCCCGGCGACGTCCGGCATCGTGGCGGCCATCACCACCTTCCTGACCACCCATGAGTGCTACATCAGTGAGCTGGCGCAATACGATGATGAGGACAAGGGGCAGTTCTTCTTCCGCGCCCGCTTCCGCTTCAATGAAGGCGTCGAAGGCGATATCGCCCAGATGCGTCAGGCCTTCGAGGACGTGGCGGCACCCTTCGGGATGCAATGGCAGATCCACGGTGGCCAGGACAAGATGCCGGTGCTGATCATGGTCTCCAAGTTCGACCACTGCCTTGACGACCTGCTCTATCACTACCGCAAGGGTGAGCTGGACATGCGGATCACCGCGGTGGTCTCCAATCACCTCGACCTACGCCCGATGGTCGAGCGCGAAGGCATCCGCTTCGTCTACCTGCCGATCACCAAGGACACCAAGGCGCGCCAGGAAGCGGCCCTGATGGACATCGTCGACGAGACCGGCACTCAGCTGGTGGTGCTGGCGCGCTACATGCAGATTCTCTCCGATGAGCTGTGCCAGAAGCTGGCCGGGCGCGCCATCAACATCCACCACTCCTTCCTGCCGGGCTTCAAGGGCGCCAAGCCCTATCACCAGGCCCATGCCCGCGGGGTCAAGCTGATCGGGGCCACCGCTCACTATGTCACCGCGGATCTCGACGAAGGGCCGATCATCGATCAGGCCGTACAGCGGGTCGAACACAACTTCGCCCCGGAAGATCTGGTCGCAGCGGGCCGCAATACCGAGACTCAGGCACTGACCAATGCCGTGCGCTATCACATCGAACACCGCGTCTTCCTCGCCAATGATCGCACCGTGATCTTCAAGTAAGTCTTCAAGCAAGGCGTCAAATAAGTCTTCAAGCAAGGCGTCACACAAGCCTTCAAGACAGACCACGTGTGAATCATCGGCCGTCACCCAAGGGAGGAAGCGCAGTCATGAATACCCAAGCGACACCCACCGCGAGCGCGGACGAGACACTCGCACAGCCCACCGCCGCCGTGATCGATGGCAAGGCCGCCTCGGCGCGACTGCTCAAGGAAGTCACGGCAGAGGTCGCAAGCCTCGCGCAACAGGGCGTGATACCGGGGCTTGCCGTCGTGCTGGTCGGCAAAGACCCGGCAAGCCAGGTGTATGTGCGCAACAAGCTCAAGCGCACTGTCGAGTGTGGCATGCAGTCCTTCGAGCACGTGCTGCCAAGCGAGACCCGCGAGGCCGAGTTGCTGGCGCTGGTCGCCAGACTCAATGCAGACCCCGAGGTGCATGGCATCCTCGTCCAGCTGCCGCTGCCGGCGCATATCCAGGAAGACGCGGTGCTGGAGGCCATCGATCCCGCCAAGGACGTCGACGGCTTCCATCGCATGAACGTCGGGGCGCTGGTGCAGGGCGCCGATGCCCTGGCGCCATGCACGCCCACCGGCTGCATGCGCCTGTTGCGTGACACCTTTACCGAGCGCGCCGGTGACCTTTCCGGGCTACATGCGGTGATCATCGGCCGCTCCAACATCGTCGGCAAGCCGATGGCCAGTCTGCTATTGGCCGCCAACTGCAGCGTCACCCAGCTGCACTCGCGCAGCCAGAATCCCGCCGAACTCTGTCGCCAGGCCGATATCGTGGTCGCCGCGGTCGGGCGCCCGAACATGATCAGCGCCGACTGGATCAAGCCCGGCGCCGTGGTCATCGATGTGGGCATCAATCGCATCGCGCAATCCGCCGAGCAAAGCCCCACCGGCAAGGCACGCACCCGCCTGGTCGGGGACGTGGACTTCGCTGCGGTCAGCAAGATCGCCGGCGCCATCACGCCTGTCCCGGGGGGCGTCGGCCCGATGACCATCGCCTGCCTGCTCGCCAACACCCTGACTGCCGCGCGTCGCCAGTCGGCCTGAACCACTAGAGGTACGTTTGCGCGTACCGGGAGTCACCGATGCCCTTTTCCCTGCTCAAGTACGGCCTGTCCTCCGAGTATCCGGCCGAAGTCGACCTCCCCCCGCCCACGGAGCTGAAGTCCCGCTACGACGTGGTCATCATCGGCGGCGGCGGGCACGGCCTGGCCACCGCCTACTATCTGGCCAAGTATCACGGCATCACCAATATCGCCGTGCTGGAAAAGGCCTACCTGGGCAGTGGCAACACCGCGCGCAACACCGCGGTGATTCGCTCCAACTATCTGACGCCGGAAGGCGTGCGCTTCTACAGCGAATCGGTGCGCATGTTCCAGGGACTGTCCAACGAGTTCGACTACAACATCATGTACTCGGAACGCGGCCAGCTGACCCTCGCGCACACCGATTCCACCGTGCGCGCCTTCCGCCAGCGCGCCGAGGTCAACACCCACTTCGGCGGGCGCACCGAGATGCTGGATCGCCAGCAGATCCGCGAGCTGGTACCGACCCTGAATCTGGACCCCGGCCACCTGCCGGTCATGGCGGGCCTGTGGCATATCGATGGCGCCACCGCGCGGCATGATGCGGTCGCCTGGGGTTACGCCAAGGAGGCCGCCAAGCGCGGCGTCGAGATCCACCAGCTCACCGAAGTGCAGGACCTGGTGGTCGAAGGCGGCAAGATCCGCGCCGTGAAGACCAATCGCGGCACCGTGCAGTGCGGCTGCGTGGTGCAGGCGGTGGCCGGGCATAGCTCGGTGCTCGCCAGCAAGGCCGGCTTCACCATGCCCATCATCAGCTACCCGCTGCAGGCGATGGTCACCCAGCCGTTCAAGCCGTTCCTCGACCCGCTCGTCAGCTCCTCGGCCCTGCACTGCTACGTGCAGCAGACCAGCCGTGGCGAGGTGGTGTTCGGCGGTGGCTCCGACCCCTATCCGCTCTACAACACCCGCTCGACGCTGGACCTCAAGGAAAGCCTGATCGCCGCGGCGCTGGAGATGTTCCCCTTCCTGTCCCAGGCCCGCCTGATGCGCCAATGGGCGGGCACGACCGACATGACGCCAGACTACAGCCCGATCATGGGCGAGAGCCCCGTCGAGAATTACTACCTGGATGCCGGCTGGGGCACCTGGGGCTTCAAGGCGACGCCGATCTGCGGCAAGACCATGGCCGAGCTGGTCGCCTCCGGCGGCAAGACTCCGGACCTGATTGCCCCCTTCGCACTGGAACGCTTCGCGCGCTTCCGTCAGGTCAACGAGATGGGCGCGACTGCCGCCAGCCACTGATGGCTCGCGATGGATCGCAACGGCTCGCGACGGCTCGACCTACAAGGCTCGATGACTGCCCGGGAATACGCACCCCACGCTGGATGTACAAGAACAACGGTCAAGGATTTCCGCGATGAAGATCATGCCCTGCCCACTCAATGGGCCCCGAAATATCAGCGAATTCGTGTATGGCGGCGAGCTTGCCGACATGCCAGACCCCGATACCTGCAGTGATCGCGAGTGGGCCGACTACGTCTTCTTCAGCGACAACACCGCCGGTGTCGTTACCGAATGGTGGATGCACGCGGCCTCCAGCTACTGGTTCCTCGCCGAGCGTCACACCGTGACCGACGAGATCCTGCGCACCTTCGACCCCTCCGAGCGCTTCACCCAGCGCGTGGAGTTCCCACTGCACACCACGGATAGCTCGGGAGAACGCGCATGAACGCCAGAGTCCCCATGACCCGAGGCGCACGTCTGCCGGCCCCGATGGGTCGACTGATCGACCGTGATACGCCCGTGACCTTCAGCTTCGACGGCAAGAGTTATCAGGGCGTTGCCGGCGACACCATCGCCAGTGCCCTGGCCGCCAATGGCCGCTGGCTGCTGTCGCGCTCCTTCAAGTATCACCGCCCGCGTGGCGCCCTGACCTTCGCCGGCCAGGATGCCAACACCCTGGTGCAGTTGCCGGATGAGCCCAACGTGCTGGGCGATGAGCGCCAGATCAGCCCGGGGCTTGAAGTCACCGCCCAGAACGTCTCTGGCAGCCTGGACAACGACCGCGACATGCGGCTGGGCAAGTTCTCGAAATTCATGCCGGTGGGCTTCTATTACCGTGCCTTCTACAAGCCCAAGGGTGTCTGGAAGTACTGGGAGCCGCTGATTCGCCGCAAGGCCGGGCTCGGCACGCTGAATCTGGACGTGCGCGGCGACTATCACGACAAGGCCTATCTGTTCCACGACGTGGTGGTGGTAGGCGCCGGTCCGGCCGGCATGACGGCCGCGCTTGAGGCTGCCGAGGGCGGCGCGAGCGTGCTGCTGGTCGAACAGGGCCGTCTGCTCGGCGGTGCCTTGACCTACGCACGCTTCGATGCCGAAGGACATGAGGCCAGCCAGACGCTTGAGCGTCTCGCCGCGGCCGTCACGGCGCATCCGCGCATCGACGTGATGACCGAGGCGACCTGCAATGCCTGGTTCACCGACAACTACCTGCCGGTGATCCGCGGCAAGCGCCTCTACAAGGTGCGGGCCAAGGAGTGCATTCTCGCCAGCGGCGCCTTCGACCAGCCGGTGGTATTTCGCAACAACGACCTGCCGGGCATCATGCTCGCCAGTGCCGCCCAGCGCCTGATGCAGCACTATGGCGTGTTGCCGGGCAAGCAAGGGGTGGTGATCACCGGCAGCGATGATGGCTATCTGGCGGCGCTGGACCTGATGGAGCACGGCGTCAACATCGTCGCCCTGCTCGACATGCGCGCCCAGCCGGATGATGAAAGTCTGGCCGATGCCGTCCGTCACTGTGGCATCGCCTTGAAGCTCGAGCACGCCATCTTTGAAGCGCAGGCGGATAAGTCGCTGCATCACGTCACGGGCGTCGAGGTACGCAGGATCGTCGCGCGCGGCGAACTGGCTGACGAAGGGGATGTGATTCCCTGTGATCTGGTCTGCATGACGGCGGGCTACATGCCGGTCTATCAGCTGGCCTGCCAGGCGGGCGCCAAGCTCTCCTATCTGGATGACGATGCACGCTTCAGCCTCAGCGGCCTGCCGGCACACCTGCACATGGCGGGCTCCGCCAATGGCCTCTATCACCTCAAGGACGTGATGGCCGATGGCCAGCGTGCCGCCAGGTCTGCACTGGCCGGGCTGGCCGCCGCAGGCAAGATCGTGGATGTCACGCCTGAGGCGAGTGAGCCGGCGGCCATCACGCCGTCACGCCCCTTCCGTCAGCATGGCTGGCCGCTGTTCGCGCACCCCAAGGGCAAGGAATTCGTCGATCTGGATGAAGACCTGCAGATTCGCGACATCCTCAATGCCACCCGCCACGGCTATCGCGACATCCAGCTGGTCAAGCGCTTCTCGACGCTGGGCATGGGCCCGTCCCAGGGCCGTCATTCGGCACTGCCGGCCGCGCGTCTGGTCGCCGAAGCCACCCAGCGCACCGTCAGCGAGACCGGCGTGACCACCGCGCGCCCGCCCTTCGTGGCCGAACCGCTGCCGTTGCTGGCCGGTCGCAGCTTCGACCCCTACCGCCAGACACCGATGCATCAGCGCCATCTGGATCTGGGCGCCACCATGATGCCGGCCGGCCACTGGGCGCGCCCGGCCTTCTATGGCCGCCCGGAGGAGCGCAATGACGCCATGCAGAACGAGGCACTAGCCGTGCGCAATGGCGTGGGCCTGATCGATGTCTCGACCCTGGGGGGCATCGAGTTGCGCGGGCCGGACGCCGCCGAACTGCTCAACCGCGTCTATACCTTCGCCTTCCTCAAGCAGCCGGTGGGGCGCACGCGTTACGCCACCATGGCCAACGAGCAAGGCGTCATCATCGACGACGGCGTCTCGTGCCGCCTCGGTGAGGAGCACTTCTATGTCACCGCCACCACCAGCGGCGTGGACCGGGTCTACCAGCAGATGCTGAAGTGGAATGCCCAGTGGCGGCTGGATGTCGATATCACCAACGTCACCACGGCCTGGTGCGCCGTCAATCTGGCCGGCCCCCGAGCCCGCGAGGTGCTGAGCAAGGTGTGCCGCGATATCGACCTGAGCCCCCAGGCCTTCCCCTATCTTGAGCTGCGCACCGGCCACATCGAGACCGGGCTGCTGGGCACCACCGGCAGCATACCGGCACGCCTGCTGCGGGTCGGCTTCGTCGGTGAGCTGGGCTACGAGATCCATGTGCCGAGCCGTTTCGGCGAAGCACTGTGGGACCTGCTGATGCTGGCAGGCGAGCAGGCCGATATCCGCCCCTTCGGTGTCGAGGCCCAGCGTCTGCTGCGTCTGGAGAAAGGCCATATCATCATCGGTCAGGACACCGATGGCATGAGCCATCCCGGTGAGATTGGCCTTGAGTGGGCGGTCAGCCACAAGAAGCCCTTCTGTGTCGGACGGCGGGCGATCGAGATCCTTGCCGCCCAGCCCCAGACCCGCAAGCTGGTCGGCTTCATGCTGCCCAAGGACAGCCCGCAACCGCTGGAAGGTCAGCTGGTGCTAAGCGGAGGTGAGCAGAGCGCAGACGCCGCCAAGCCCGGCGGCGACATCACCGGCAACGTGACCTCGTGCGAGTACAGCGCGACGCTGGGTGCCATCATCGGCCTGGCCTACGCCGGAATCGACAGCAGTACACCCGGCAGCAAGATCACCATCCGCACGCAGGGCGACGTACTGGTCCAGGCCGACGTCGTCGCATTGCCATTCTTCGATCCCGAGTCTGCCCGCCAGGAGCTGTGAGATGACGACAACCATGACGAACACGCTGGGCGGCGCCACGGCGTTGGCACGCTGTCCACTGCCCGAGAGCCTGGTCAGCCCGATGACGACCGCGACGACAGATGTCTCGACGGCGGCCCTCAGCCACTGTGCGCTCGCCGACATGAGCGCCCTGGGACGCGCAGGCGTGCGCGGCCGCGACGCCGCCGATTGGCTGGTCGCGCTGGGCTTCACGGTGCCGGGCACGCCCAATGCGGCAACGCTTCAGTCAGATGGCAGCTGGCTGGTCAGGCTGTCAGTGGGTGAGTTTCTGCACCTGACGCCGGCCATCCCCCCACAGGCGGGCGTGGCCGAGCTGCCGCTCATCGCACAGGCGGATGACGCACTGGCCCAGGGCATGCGCGTGCATTCCCTGCCACGGCGTGATTCCCACGCCTGGTTCAGCCTGAGCGGCAGCACCCTGCCCGCCCTGATGGCCAAGCTGTGCGGGGTGGATCTGCGCGGCGAAGCCTTCCCGCCGGGAAGCGTCGCCCAGACCTCGGTGGCACGCACCAATGCCATCATCGTCAATGCGGGGAGCCTTGCGTGTCCCTGCTTCCACCTGCTGTTCGACATCGCCTCCAGCCACTATCTATGGGGCGTCATGCTCGATGCCATGCGCGAATACTCCGGCGAGAAAGTGACAGCCGCTGCCCTGCTGGCCCATCATCACGGCTAGCGATTGCGGCGCGACATCGGTATCCGCCCGCGGATGCCTCTCGCTTTATCACCCGCTCCCCGTCGCTGCCTGACCCACAGGCCGCGACGGGGACGCTGCGTTTCGCCAACCGCCTGTCGTACGTTGCCAAAGGAACCAGGTATGTCCGATTCCCAAGTGTCGCTTTCCAGCGGGCAAGATGTCGCGAGCGCCCCGACAGCACTTCCCTCGCTCGCGGCATCGCGCGAGAACGATTACACCGTGCCGGCGCTGTTTCGCGGGCTGAGAATCCTCGAGATGTTCAGCAGCAGTCGCAAGGTGCTGACCACCAACGACTTCGCCGAGGAGCTGGGCACCAGCAACTCGGCCATCTACCGCATCGTCATCACTCTCACCGACATGGGCTATCTCAAGAAGATCGCCCGCAATACCTATGAACTGGGGCCACAGGTCATCTCGCTGGGCTTCAGCTATCTGGCCAGTCGTGACCTGGTCGAGGTGGTGGCACCCCACCTGGACACCCTGCGCGACCAGACCACCATGTCGTGCCACTTGAGCGTTCGCGAGGGCACGGATGCCATCTATCTCTACCGCGCCTTCGCCGCACAGCGCATGTCGGTCAACATCCCCATCGGTTCCCGCCTGCCGTGCCATGTCAGCGCCATGGGGCGCATTCTGCTCACGGTGCTTGGCGAGGATGAACTGCAGCAGCTCTACCGCCAGATTCGCCTGGATGACTACCCACCGCCGGCGCCTCAGAATCTGCCTGCCCTGAAGGATGCCATCGAGGAGGCCCGCCGCCAGGGATGGGTGGAGAGTCGCTCCGACTACGCCACCGCCATCGCCACGGGACTGTATGACCACACCGGTCATCTGGTCGGCGCCATCAATATCTCGGGCCCTGATGCGATGATGGCCGATGAGCGCCGCCGCCTGCTGTTGCGCGGTGCGCTGATGGACTGCGCCCGCCATATCAATCATGAGCTGGGTGGCCTGCACCGCCGCTGACGCCGTGTCCGTCTGATCGCGGCCTGTTCATCCAGGGGCCTTCATCATCTCTCTTGTTTCCGCCTGCTTTTCCTATCCTTTCCCCACCTTTCCCCCGCCATTCACCCTCCGTTCGCCCTCCGTTCGCCCTCCGTTCGCTCTCCGTTCGCCCTGGAACACGAGAAGGCCCGCCAATTGGCGGGCCTTCTCGTATCACATGCTGGCGGGGCGCATCACGCTCTGAGTCATCAAATTCTGCGCCTCTGAATCATCAGACTCTGAGACTCCAGCACTCGGGGTGCGGGCTCAACGCGTTGCCCCCTTGAGTACCGCAGCCGAGGCCGCTGCGCTCGCCTTGCCGACGTGCCCGGACACATTGCCTTCCCCCTGTGACGGCGAGGACATGTTGACGAATTCCGGGTAGGCGCCCATGCCGCATTCGTGCATGTCCATGCCTTCCAGTTCTTCTTCCTCGCTGACACGCAGGCCACCACAGACCTTCTTGATCACCAGCAGCGCCACGAAGCTTGCGCCGAACATCCAGGCGAAGATGATCAGCGTGCCCAGGATCTGGGTGCCGAAATCCGCCTCCGGATTGGAGAACAGCACCGCCATGATGCCCCACAGGCCTGCGGAACCATGCACGGAAATCGCACCGACCGGGTCATCGATCTTGAGGCGATCAAGCCCCACCACCGACAGCACCACGATGATGCCGCCCACCGCGCCGACCAGTACCGCAAGGCCGGCAGACGGCAGCAGCGGTTCCGCGGTGATCGAGACCAAACCGGCCAGGGCACCGTTCATCACCATGGTCATGTCGGTCTTGCCGAACATGGCGCGTGACAGCAGCGCTGCGGCCACCATGCCCGCAGAGGCCGCCGCATTGGTGTTGACGAAGATACGCGCCACGCTGTTGGCATCATCGAGACTGGCGATCTTGAGCATCGAACCGCCATTGAAGCCGAACCAGCCCATCCACAGGATGAACATGCCGAGCATGGCGATCGGCAGGTTGGCACCCGGGATGGCACGCACCTTGCCGTCCGCGCCATAGCGACCCTTGCGCGGACCGACCAGCAATACCGCCGCCAATGCCGCCGCCGCGCCCGCCATGTGCACGACCACCGAGCCTGCGAAGTCCTGATAGCCCATCGCATCCAGGAAACCGCCGCCCCACTTCCAGTAACCTTCCACCGGATAGATGACCGCGACCATCACCACCGCGAAGATCAGGAACGGCCACAGGCGCATGCGTTCCGCCACGGCCCCCGAGACGATGGACATGGTCGCGGCGGCAAACACCGCCTGGAAGATGAAGTCCGCCATGCTGGAATAATAGGCGGCGCCTTCGCCGGCACTGATGTCGCTGAGGCTATTGTCAGCGCCGAGCATGAACGACAGCCCCGGAATCACGCTGCTGATGGCGTTGTCACCGGGATACATCACGTTGTAGCCCACCACCAGGAACACCAGACAGGCGATGCCGTAGAGCAGCGCATTCTTGGTCAGGATCTCGACGGTATTCTTGGAGCGCACCAGCCCGGATTCCAGCATCGCGAAGCCGCAGGCCATGAACATGACCAATGCGGTACACATCAGGAAGTAGAACGTATCCAGCGCGTAGCTGAGTTGCAGCACATCGATATTCACCAGCGTTTCCCCTTTGTTGTTATCCGCAAGCGCTTTGGTCAGTGGCTTGCGATCCATTCCCTGTCACGCCCTCGGCGCCGAGAGTTGTTTGCCGAGAGCTCTTTATCAGGAGCTATTTGCCAGAAGCTATTTGCCAGAAGCAGCTTGCCGAGCGCGTGGCCTAGACCGCTGCCTGCGCCGTCGCCTCGGCGTTGGCCGCGACACTTGCCTCGCGGGCTTCCAGCCACTCGAGCACGCTGGGCAGATAGCGCGTCAGTCCCTTGTAGTCGATCAGCTCCGCCGGCAGGGTCTTCAGCACCTTCAACAGCCGCGTCTGCCAGACCGGGTTGGTACACAGGTCTTCCAGGCTGATCAGATAGGTGCGGATACCGAAGAACAGCGCATGACTGCGCGGCATGCGCACCAGCGTCTGCAGCTCGACCCGCAGATGCACATCACGGCCGGCGTTTTCCGGCGTGATGGTGGTGCGATCACTGCCCCACTCGGCGTAGGTCTCCGGGGAGCTGTCCATGCGCGGATGGATGGTCATGGTCCAGTTCAGGCGCCGCACCGGCCCGCCGACCTGGATGGCACACAGGTATTTGAGTGCGCGATCGAACACGCCCATCTCATGCGCCAGCGGCACCGGGCCATGCCACTGCTTGAAGCTCATGCCGGCATCGAAGGCCAGTGACCAGTCCGCCGGACAGGTGATCATGCCGGCATCCATGAACAGGTCACCGTCGCGCTGGTCGAGCAGCGCGATATCGCCCTGCATCTGACGGCCGATATAGTCCAGCGGTGGCAATGGCAGGCTGGCGTCATCACCCATGCAAAAGGCCTGCTCCAGCCCCAGCAGATGGTTGCGCCAAACGCAGTCATCGCCGTCGCGCTCGAAACTGAAGGCCTCGGGATAGTCCCTGGCGTAATGCGTCATCACGAATTCCAGGAAGTCCCAGGCGGCCGGCTGCATGTGCGGCATCACCAGGCAGCGCCTGGGGTCCTTGGCCAGCACCCGCTCACGCTCGGCGATCTCGCTCAGATAGTGCTCATCGATATCCAGCATGTGCTCGGTGATGGAACCCGGCTTGCCGGGCAAGGTATGCGGCTCGATATTGACCGAGTAACGGTACTCATCTTCCGGGAACGGGAAGGGAAAACGCTGGATGGCGTGATCGGAATTCTTGAAGGTGAACAGACCATGGAACGCCTGGTCATCTCGCGGGGAAAATTGCATGTTCCTGCTCCTTGGGGGTCCATCTCGCGAAAGACGTATTCAGAGATCCAGCACCAGCCGCTGGCTGCGTGCCCGGGAAACGCAGGGCATCACGCAGCGCTGACTGGCCCGCTCCTGTTCATCGAGGAAGGCATCACGGTGCTCCGCCTCCCCCTCCAGCATCTCAACCCGACACTGCCCGCAGACGCCGCCACGACACAGGCTCGTCACCTCGACACCGCTGCGCTCCAGCGCTTCCAGCATCGACTCCTGGGCGCCGACCGCCACTTCCACACCGCTGGCGCGCGCCACGGCCGTGAAGGGAGTCCCCGGTTCCGGGGCGGCAAAGACCTCGTGGTGGATGCGCGCGAGACTCCAGTGCAGCTCGCGCGCCGCTTCCTTCACGGCATCGATCATGGCCTGCGGGCCGCAGAGATAGACGTGCGTACCGGCGGGCTGACGCGCCAGCAAGGCCTTCAGATTCGGGCGTTCGAGGCGATGCTGGGTGATGTTGCCACTCGCCAGATAGGGCGCGGCCTCCGGGAAGCGGGCGACGTCGAGGTCCTGGCTGCGCAGGTGCAGCTCCCAGCTGGCGCCACGCCGCTCAAGCTCCGGCAGGTAGGAGAGAAACGGCGTGATGCCGATACCGCCTGCCAGCATCAGGTGATGGCGCGCCTGCCAGTGCGGCAGAAACAGGTTGGCCGGCGGGCTGAGTTCCAGCTCGTCGCCGACCTGCACGCGGGAATGGATGGCTTCGGAGCCACCACGCGAGACCGGCTGACGACGCACCGCGATGCAGTAATGCGAGGGATCATCCGGCGGGCTGATCAATGAGTAGGCGTTGCGACACACCCGCCCCTCTCCCGGAATGCCCAGCACCACATGACTGCCCGGCGAGAACGGCGTGAAGGGGGAAGCCTCATCGGCAGGCACCAGAGTGAGACGGCGCACGCTGCTGCTGAGCTGATCGACCGCGGTGACCCGCGCCTTCATGAAGCGAGACATGGTGCCACCTCCTCCTGTGGGGGAATCTCTCCCGGGGCTTCCGCATCGATTCGCACGCCCAGGTAGGCGCCGAGACGCTTGGAAAAATGATCACGCACTTCCAGCATCAAACCGCAGCCATCACAGGCTGCCGGCGAGTGGATGACATGCTCACTGACCTGCTGACAGTGCACGCAGAACACATGCCGCCCCAGGGCAGCGACCGGCAACATCACCATGTCGTCCAGCAGCAGCCCCTGCTGCTGAGCCAGATTGGCGACCTGCCACACGAAATGCTCACTGCCGATGATGACCAGACACCCCGCGACACCGATCTCGCTGATGGCGCCGACCAGTGCGTCGCAGGCCTTCGGGCGGTCATCGACGTCATACCAGCGATGCAGGCGGGCGTTGTCGGCGGGCCCCGTGGGCAACGCCTCTGTTGCCGGGGCGGATTGCACGGCGCCTCCCACCTCGTGGCTGCCGAGCTGATCGAGCAGCGTACTGATCAGCTGACAATGCATCTGCAGCTGCTGACGGGCGTTGCCCGCCGCCTCACCAGTGCCTGGCAGGCTCTCGGGAGACTGGCACGCCACCAGATAGCGTTGGGCATCGGGCAGCGCCTCGATGCGTGGATAGTGTTGCCGACTTCGAATCCCGGCAGTGACAGAGGATGATTGCGGGCTTTTCATGACACGACCCTACTCTGAGAAATTGTCCTTGTTGTAATGCCGCCGTCTTGACGATGACGTGCATCCGACTACCACTCCATTTCTTGAGCATATTTCGTGCCATTGACGGCGAAATCATTGCCCAACATACCCGGAAAAATCGCCTGAAAACCCCGCTTCATATATGAACAATCAATCGAGACATTCGCGCACCAAAACAGAACATTCAGTTCATGAAAAACGGTTTGCATTCACCATTATTGCCCTGATTCAATCTCACCCCACAAGCCAATCTCTACGTCTGGCATCTTTCTCATGAAATAACCACAAGATCCTGAAATAATGGAAAAACTCTGCCTTGAGAAAATCACGACCCCTCCATCGACACGACACCATTTGCTTCTCCATCATCAGCATTCTGACGCGCTTTCGCTTGCATGATATTGGCCGGATTACTTGACTGGACTCAGCACAAAAGAAAGCGCCTCACCGAAGGGTGAGGCGCTTTAGTGACTCGATGGCGTCAGGTCATATTTTTCCACATCAACCGGAGCGTAGTTCTTGTCACTGCGACAGCTTGCCTAGACAACATTGCGGCGAACTTGCTGAAAAAAGGCTTCGCAGCTTTGCCATGACAATCATGCGCAATGCCAGCCATGCACAATCGCGCTCATGCGCAACGGAACACTCACAACAAAGATCGTACCATCAGTAACCGCCCTGTCCCGGCACCCAGTTGGTGCCCGCCAGCGGCACCCGGGCCATGGCCGCGGCTTCCACGTTCAGGGCGACCAGATCTTCCGGTTCCAGGTGGTGCAGGTGCGACTTGCCACAGGCACGTGCCAAGGTCTGGGCTTCCAGTGTCAGCACGCGCAGGTAGTTGGCCAGACGCTTGCCGGCTGCGACCGGGTCCAGTCGCTGGCTCAGCTCCGGGTCCTGGGTGGAGATACCGGCCGGACACTTGCCATCCTGGAAGTCGTCATAGAAACCGGCGGCGGACCCCAGCTTCTGATACTCATCGGCATAGCGCGGATGGTTGTCGCCCAGCGCGATCAAGGCGGCGGTACCAATGGCCACGGCGTCGGCACCCAGCGCGATCGCCTTGGCCACATCGGCGCCGTTGCGAATCCCGCCGGAGACGATCAGCTGCACCTCACGGTGCAGGCCCATCTCCTGCAGTGCCTGAGTGGCCTGGGGGATGGCGGCCATGGTCGGGATGCCGACGTGTTCAATGAAGACATCCTGGGTGGCGGCGGTGCCGCCCTGCATGCCATCCAGCACGATGACATCCGCACCCGCCTTCACCGCCAGCTTGACGTCGTAGTAGGTGCGGGTCGCGCCGATCTTGACGTAGATCGGCACCTGCCAGTCGGTGATCTCGCGCAGTTCGGCAATCTTGATCGCCAGGTCATCCGGGCCGGTCCAGTCCGGGTGGCGACAGGCGCTGCGCTGGTCGATGCCCTGCGGCAGCGTGCGCATGCCCGCGACCCGCTCGGAAATCTTCTGGCCCAGCAGCATGCCGCCACCGCCGGGCTTGGCGCCCTGGCCGAGCACGACTTCAATGGCGTCGGCCTTGCGCAGGTCGTCCGGGTTCATGCCATAACGTGACGGCAGATACTGATAGACGAGGCGCGAGGACTGACCGCGCTCTTCCGGGGTCATGCCGCCATCGCCGGTGGTGGTGGAGGTGCCGATTTCCGAGGCACCCCGCCCCAGCGCTTCCTTGGCCTGGGCGGACAGGGCACCGAAGCTCATGCCGGCGATGGTCACCGGCGTGCTGATCACGACCGGCTTCCTGGCATGGCGCGTGCCGAGCACGACTTCGGTCTCGCACTTCTCGCGATAGCCTTCCAGCGGATAGCGCGACATGCTGGCGCCGAGGAACAGCAGGTCATCGAAATGCGGCACCTTGCGCTTGGCGCCCCAGCCACGGATATCGTAGATTCCCGTCTCCGCCGCCCGTTGGATCTCATGGATGACATCGCGGCCGAAGGTCGCAGATTCCCGCAGTGCCGGGTTGTAGGGCTGTGTTTGAGTCTCGTCGGTCATGTTGAGCATCCTGATCAGTAGGCTGAGGCGTTGTCGACCTTGAAGTGATAGAGCTGACGCGCAGATCCATAACGCGTGAAGCTGGCCGGGTCTTCATCGATTCCGGCACTCGCCAGCAACTCCGCCAGTTCTTCCAGGTGCTCGGCACGCATGTCCTTGGCGATGCAGTCCGCGCCCAGCGATGCGACCGTGCCCTTCACGTAGATTCGCGCTTCATAGAGCGAATCGCCGAGACCTTCACCGGCGTCGCCGCAGACCACCATGCGGCCCGCCTGGCCCATGAAGGCACTCATGGCCCCGATGTTGCCCTTGACGACGATATCCACGCCCTTCATCGAGATGCCGCAGCGCGCCGAGGCGTTGCCTTCGATGATCAGCAGGCCGCCGTGGGCGGTCGCGCCCGCGGACTGGGAGGCATCACCCTTGACCCGCACGCAGCCGGACATCATGTTTTCCGCCACCCCGACCCCGGTGTTGCCGTGGATGGTGACGTTGGCCTTCTGGTTCATGCCCGCGCAGTAATAGCCCGCATGGCCATCGATATCGACACTGATGTCGTCATTGATGCCGCAGGCGATGTTGTGGGCGCCTTCGGAATTGACCACTCGCCACTCACGCGCGTCCTTCAGGGTGTCGGCATCGTGCAGGGCCTGGTTCAATTCGCGCAGCCCTTCAACGGCCAGATCGTGTGTCTTCATCATTACGCGGCCTCCGAACGGGCGGTGTCTTTTTCCCACAGATACAGGCGGCCGGGTTCCGGCTCCCACACGCGGGCATCCTTGATGCCCGGCAGACTGGCCAGGGCACGGTATTCCGAGGCCATGGCCACGTAGTCATCGGTCTCGGCGATCACGGCTGGCTTGCAGGCGATCGGGTCACGTACCACGGCGAAGCCATCACGCGTGCCGATGGTGAAGGTGAAGAAGCCATCAAGGTCCTTCAGGGCGCCGGTGATCGCGGCTTCCAGGCTGTCGCCCTGCTCCAGACGCCAGGTCAGGTAGCCGGCGGCGACTTCGGAATCGTTGTCGGTCTCGAAGCTGATGCCCTCACGCTTGAGCTTGGTGCGCAGCCAGTTGTGGTTGGACAGCGAGCCGTTGTGCACCAGGCACAGGTCACGCCCGGTGGAGAACGGGTGGCTGCCCTGCAGGGTCACGGCGCTTTCGGTCGCCATGCGGGTATGGCCGATGATGTGGCTGCCCTGCATGCCCTTGAGTCCATAGAGGCTGGCGATATGGGCCGGCAGGCCCACCGCCTTGAGGATCTCGATGCTCTGCCCCACGCTCAGCACGCGAATCTGCGGGGCGCTGTCGGCAAGCCAGCTGCGCACGGCGCTCTCTTCCCCGGCGATCTTGAATACCGCGACACTGGCATTGCTGAACCAGTCCGCCACCGTGCCGACCTGCTCGCCCAGGCCCTTGGCGATCGCCTCCCAATCCTCATCGGCACCATCGCTTTGCAGCGTCAGCTTGATGCCAGCGTCAAATTCGTCGCCATAGATGGCGAAGCCGGCGCTGTCCGGGCCGCGATCGGTCATCGCGATCAACATCGGCTCGAACAGTTCCCCCAGGCGCGATTCCAGCGCCGGGTTCTTGAGATAAAGCCCTACGATTCCACACATGGTGATGTCCTCTCACGGGCAGGAGGCGTCTCCTGCCTGGTGTCTTGAGCGTGGTGGTGACAGTGGCGACCCTCGTCTGGCATGACCCGCGAGATCCGCGAGCGCCGCCGGATGAGATCAGAAGAATTCGGCGTAGCGCTGGACTTCCCAGGCACTGACCTGTGCGTTGTAATCCAGCCATTCCTCACGCTTGAGGCGCATGAACTCGGCGCAGATTCCCTCGCCCAGGCTCTCGCGCAGAATGCTGTCCGCCTCGAGCGCATCGATGGCCAGCGAAAGATTCTGCGGCAGCTTCTCGATGCCCTTCTCGGCGCATTCGCTCGGGGTCAGCGAGTAGAGATTGATGTTGTGGGGCGTGCCCGGGTCCAGCTTGCGCGCCACGCCATCCAGCCCCGCCGCGATGATGGCGGCGTGCACGAGATAGGGGTTACAGCCGGCGTCCGGCAGGCGGAACTCGAGGCGACCATAGGGCACACGCACCATGGCCGAGCGGTTGTTGTCCCCGTAGGCGATGAAGACCGGCGCCCAGGTCGCGCCGCTGGTGCTGCCACCACCGACCAGACGCTTGTAGGAATTGACGGTCGGCGCGGCAAAGGCACACAGCGCCGGAGCATGTGCCAGCAGGCCGCCGAGGAAGTGGTACGCCAGCGGCGACAGGCCCATGCCCTGGGCGTCGGAATCATCGCCGAACAGGTTGCGCCCGGTGTCATCACACACGGACAGGTGGAAGTGCATGCCATTGCCCGGGCGGTCCGCCAGCGGCTTGGGCATGAAGGAGCACACCATGCCCAGGTCATTGGCGATCTCGCCGGCGGCCATGCGCACGAAGGTGAAGCGGTCTGCCGAGGTCAGCGCATCGCTGTAGGTGTAGTTGATCTCGAACTGGCCGTTGGCGTCCTCGTGATCGATCTGATAGACGTCGAAGTCCACCGCCTGCAGCGATTCGACCAGACGCTCGAGGAATTCACGCGAACGCGACAGGCCCTTGTAGTCGTAGCAGGGCTTGGCGAGGGTATCGCTCTCGTCCACCGGCAACAGCTCACCCGCTCCCCCCCGGCGGAACAGCGAGAATTCCGGCTCCAGCCCGGTATTGAGCGTCCAGCCCTTCTCCTTCAGGCGCTCCAGCTGCTTGAGCAGCACCACGCGGCTGTCGTTGGCGAACGGTTGCCCATTGACGTAGCCATCACAGGCCATGCGCGCATAGCCCGGCTGCCACGGCACCAGCGACAACGAGCTCAGATCACCCCGCGCCATGAAGTCCGGCCCCTCCGGCGACATGCCGAGACCACTGACGGCGAAGCCGGCAAAGCCGGCGCCCTTCTCGACCACATCCATCAGGCAATTGGCCGGCACGGACTTGGTCTTGGCAGCGCCATGAATATCCACGAACTGCGCCAGCAGATAGCGAATGTCGTGATCCTTGATGAACTGTTGCGCGTTTTCGGGTGACATCTGGGTTTCCTCTGAGAGCGGACCGGGTTCCATCTCCCTCGACACTGTCTGCCACCCCGGGAAACCTGACCCCTTGTGGTGACTCGCCACGTCAAGATAGCGGATGAAACGAGTTTTTGTGATTCCTGCTGGTCAACTTTATTTCCCCTAAAGAAAAGCATGCAGCATGCCATTTCACCAGTTGCCGCCCAGAACTTTTCACCAACCTCCTGTTTTGCATGGAAATTTATTTTCCAAGCTCGTTTTACCCAACAGGAAACGCCAAGTGATCCTGAGTGAGTTCCTGCTCGTTTCTCGAAATAGGCATCATTTCGGTGCCCAAAGCCCTCTCTTCGCACCAGAATGACGCGAAGCGCTAATATTCACGCCCTGATTCGTGCTGACAATCGGCGCCTGACTCGCTCAAGGGCTGCCGTGGCCATGGCCTTTGACGGAATTGGCAAGCCCCTTGCTTAACCATGAGGAATGTTTCTTTCCTTTGAAGAATCGCTCCTCGTGCGATCAGGCAAGGCAAGCAGCAGGTACAAGCCCTTGTGAAGCGCCTGAAGAGGCGCCTGAAAAGGCGAAAGAACAACAACACCTCCTGCGGCGGATGCGCGTCTTGCGCGCCATCTTCGCCAGCATCAGCAGGACTACGGCACCCCCATTTACGCTAGGCAGCACGACTCACAGGAGAAAGGGACGCATGGCGAATTCATGGCGCATCTCGGCACTGGCCGAACAACACCGCAAGCTGGGCGCGGAGCTTGAAGACTGGAATGGCATGGGCACCGCCTGGAATTACGCCGTCTCGGACACGGCCGATGACCACGAGACCATTCGCACCCGCGCCGGTCTGATGGATGTCTCGGGGCTCAAGAAGATCCACTGCAATGGCCCGCATGCTCAGGCCGTGCTGGATTACGTCACCACGCGGGACATGTCCAAGCTGTATCCGGGCAAGTCGGTGTACGCCAGCGTCTTGAATGAGGCCGGCAAGTTCGTCGACGACTGCATCGTCTATTGCCTGGCGCCGAACTCCTACCTCGTGGTGCACGGCACGGGCACCGCGAATGAAATGCTGGCCAAGAGTGCCCTGGGACGCGCCGTCAGCCTGACCTTCGATGACGACATGCATGACATGTCACTGCAGGGGCCGGTCGCGGTGGATTTCCTGGAGCGTCACGTGCCGGGTATCCGTGAGCTGCGTTACTTCCACCATCTGCAGACCCAGCTGTTCGGCTGCCACGTGATGATCTCGCGCACCGGCTACACCGGCGAGCGTGGCTACGAGATCTTCTGCAAGGCCAAGGACGCCCCCTCTCTGTGGGAACAAATTCTCGCGGAGGGTGCCGACATGGGCATCAAGCCGTGCAGCTTCGGCACCCTTGACTGGCTGCGGGTCGAGAGCCACCTGCTGTTCTACCCGGCGGACAATTCCGAAACCTACCCGTACCCCGACCAGCCGGTGGGCGACACCTTGTGGGAATTGGGACTGGACTTCACCGTCTCGCCGGGCAAGACCGAATTCCGTGGCGCCAGCGAACACTTCGCGCTGCAGGGCAAGGAGCGCGTCAAGGTCTATGGCGTGCTGCTGGATTCGAAAGACGTCGCCCAGATCGGTGACAAGGTCTACGCCGACGGCAAGTGTGTCGGTGTCATCACCCAGGGCATGTACTCGCGCCTGAGCGATCGTTCCATGGCGCTGGCACGTCTCGAACCCGGCTATGCCGAGCATGGCACCCCGCTGACCCTCAAGACCGGCACTGACGGCGAGACCAGCCTCTCGGCCATCAGCCATTCCCTGCCCTTCGATGACCCGGAAAAGGCCAAGCGTCTGGCTCGCGGCTGATCGCGCGCCACAGCCACGAGGCAACAGCTCAAGCCCCGCGGCGACAGCGCGAATCGCGTGATGCTGGATAGCGTGAAACCTGAGAGGCCTCCTCGGCATGGCGTCGAGGAGGCCTCTTGCATCACATGCCATGGAGTCAGACCGAGGACTGGCCACAAACGTGGATGAGGGTTGGCGGTAAACTTGATAATGTCACCCGATATTCGCACGCGGGTGACGCGCAACGACTCCCACAAGGACGCGTATTCTCACCCCGCCTGATCATTGTCCTTATCGCATTCACCTCCGCCACAGGAGTTATCCATGCCGCGAGAATCCTCCCATTCCTCCAATACACCTCAACCGACAGCGCCTGACACGAAAGTGTCTGACACGAAAGCTCCTGACACGAAAGCGCCTTCGCTGGCCGCGGAACCTGCCGCGCAGTCCGAGGTGAAGGAGACCATCACCGCGGCAGCTGACGAGACACGCCTGGGACTCGAGCAGCACATTGCGCGCGCGCTCAAGCAGCAGCGAGTCTCGCAGGGCTACAAGATTTCCGACGTCTCGCGTATCGCCGGTGTCAGCCAGGGCATGATCAGCAAGGTGGAGAACGCCCAGGTGTCCACCAGCCTCGATACCCTCAACAAGCTGTGCAATGCCTTGAGCCTGCCGATCTCGAAGCTGTTCAGCGATTACGATGTCAATGGGCGTGGTGCCCAGCACATCAAGGCCGGACAAGGCATGCAGGTGGTGCGCACCGGCACGGAAGTCGGCCATGCCTATCAACTGTTGAGCTACAAGCAGGGTCCCAAGAAGCGCTACGAACCCTTCCTGATCACCATGGATGACGCCAGCGAAGTCTTCCCCAACTTCTGTCATGCCGGGCATGAATTCATCTACCTGCTTTCCGGCAACCTCACCTACCGTCATGGTGACAAGTTCTATGACATGGGGCCCGGTGACAGCCTGGCCTTCGATGCCGGTGTGCCGCATGGTCCCGAGAAATTGAACGAGGTGCCGATTCAGCTGCTGTCGATCATTCACTACGACGATGAATGAGCCTCTTTGACGAATGAGCCCCTCGAACATCCATCATCATCGTCATGGGGACTGGACAACATCAATGAAGATTCGCCTTGCCACACCCAAGGATGCTCAGGGAATTTCACGCGTCGCGTCCGCACTGGGTTATCTGCCCCACGACGATGATGCGTTGATCCTGCAGCGACTGGAGCACCTGTTGGCGTCACGCCATGACCGCATCTGGGTGGCGGAACAGGCGGGTGAAGTGATTGGCTGGCTGCATGCCCAGCATGTCTTTCGTGTCGCTTCAGCCGATTTCATCGAGATACTGGGCCTGTCCGTCGCACAAGAGGCGCAACGACAAGGCGCAGGACGGGCATTGGCCAGGCAGGCCATTGCCTGGGCAACCGACGAGACGCTGACCCTGCGAGTTCGCACCCATGAGGCACGCGATGTCGCCAGGAAATTCTATGCCGCCTGCGGCTTTACGCTGGCCAAGACACAGTGCGTCTTTCAGATGACCCCGTGATTCTGCCCGCCTTCCTGATCGAGCTCGCCCCACATTCCTGACTGAGCACGCCCCGATTTCATGCCCTGCCATGCCCCACAGGCCGAAGAAAAAATCGCCTGCCATGACAGCGTTGTGAGACGCGACCTGTATAGCCCTTCATTCCTCTGGCAGTCATATCGCCTGAATGGCGGCAGAGTTGTCGTCGTTTCCTCCAGCTACGGCACCTGTTTTCTGCGCGAAGAGGCATGAGGATGCCGCTTCTTGCATGACATCCCTCCCCACGAGAATCTTGCCATCGCGCCGGCATGAGACTTTCGTCCGCCGGTGAAATATGTTTTTGACAGTGCCTTTTTCTCGGCTAGATTGAGTCGATGTAACGGGTTACATTCGAAGACAAGACATGGCTGCCCCGGCCATGTCCGCTACCTGCCCCACTGCATCATCCCCAACAATCAGAGGGTCGCTTCAGTCCCTGCTACGCCACGTACGCCCTGCTCCATGCATGACCTTCATAGAACAATCAACAATAAACGGAGACTCGACAATGGCTTGGTACTACTCCTATATCATTGGCTATTTCGTGATCATGTTCGCGATCGGCTACTACTACTTCCGCAAGGTGAAGACCTCTGACAGCTATCTGATTGCCGGCTGGAACATGGGCTACTGGAAGATCACCGGCACCACCATCAGCACCTGGTGTGGTGCGGCAGCCTTCATCGGCTGGATGGGGATGGGCTTTTCCAAGGGGCTCTCCGGCTACTTCATGTTCGCCCTGCCCGGTATCATCGCGAGCCTGATGCTGGTCATCTTCTTCAGTCGCCCGCTGCGTCGCAAGAAGCTCTATACCCTGGCGGATCTGTTCGGGCGCCGCTTCGGCCGCAAGGCCAGTCTGTTTCCCTCGTTCTTCTCGGCCTTCGTCTACTCGGTGCCTGCCACCGCGATCCAGATCATCGGCATGAGCACCATTCTCACCGTGGTGCTGGGGCTGGAGTTCAATACCGCCATCTTCGTGTCCTTTGCGCTGATTCTCGGCTTCACCATTCTGGGCGGCCTTGAAGCGGCCATCGTCACCGATGCCCTGCAGAGCATCCTGTTGATCGCCGGCATCATGGTGCTGGGCTTCACTGCCCTGAGTTATGCCGGAGGACTGGAACATGCACTGCTCAATACGCCGATCGAGTTCCTCGCCCCGCTGCCCGAGGGCAAGACGATGGAAGTGGTGACCTTCGCGCTGACGGTGGCGCCGTTCTACCTCGTCTGGCAGTGCACCTGGCAACGCATCTTCGCCTCCGAGAGCGAAGACGTGGCCATCAAGGCCGGCGTATCAGGCTTCTCCATCGTGATGTTGATTTCCTTCTTTCCCTACTGCATCGGCGTGCTGGCACGCCAATTCGTGCCGTTGGATACCTCGGCCGATCTCGTCTTCTCCTACGTCACCATGCAGTTGCTGCACCCGGCCATCGGCGGGCTGGTCATCGTCGGCCTGCTGGCCGCCCTGATGACCTCGGCGGATTCCTACATTCTGCAGGGCAGCTCCAACCTGGCGCATGACCTCTATGGCAACTTCATCAATCGTCACGCCAACGAGAAGCAGAAAATGGCCTCGGCGCGCCTGAGTGTCGTCATCATCAGCGTACTGGGACTGGGCGTCACCTTCCTGATGACCGACATCATCTCGGCCTATCAATGGGCGCTGCGCATCTCGGCCACCACGCTGATCTTCCCGTTCTTCGCGGTGATGTTCTGGAAGCATGCGACGTCCCGGGGCTGCATCAGCAGCATGGCGAGCGCCCTGAGTGTCACCGCCCTCTGGCCACTGCTGTCGACTGGCATCGACCCCGCCTACCCGGGCTTCCTGACGTCGCTGGTCGTGCTGGTGGTCGTCAGCAAGCTGACCCGCCATAGCCCCAGCGAGGATGTCGCGGCCTATTACTGGGATGGCGCCGAGTCACACGCCGCAAGCGCTCTCCCGGACGCCGCCAAACCGGATATCGCGCTGGCCTCGAAGGCTGTCTGAGCGACACCGGATCACCAGGACCGCAAAGACAGGAAGTGGCTCGGGGCTTGTCATCGCCACGAGCCATTTCACCGCCCCTGGTGCCTGGCTTGCCGCTTGCTTGTGATCTCTTCACCCGCTGACTGATCAGCAGGATTCTCTGGCACGCCGTCATGACAAGGATGACTCACATGACCCGAGCAGTACCGACTTCCCACAGCGCCGCCAGGCCAGCCGCCCATCGTGTCCATAATCCCTACGCCCCGCTGAGCGAGTCAAAGCCTCAGCCCGGCACGCGCTGGCTCAAGGGCAATATCCATGTGCATACCCGCGAAGCGCTCGATGAGAGCATTTCGATGGACCGGATTCATGGCGAGGATCATGACGAAGTGATCCGGCGCTCACAGGCCGCTCCCTTCCACTTCGATTTCGTGTGCACGTCGGTTCACCCCTACCTCAACAATATCGAGCTGTTCTCACGTGGCGAGCAGCGTGATGACTTCGTGGTGATTCCGGGGCGCGAGATCCAGAACGACACCATCGACGATGGCGGCTATCTCGACGGCTATTTCGCCGGCGAGCATTCGAAATATCTGCATGTGCTGAGCATGGGCAAGGTCGGCGGCCTGTCGATCTGCGCCCATCCCAACTTCTTCGAGACCACCCGTCCACGGGAAGGCGGCGAATGGACACAGATCAAGAAGACGCTCCTCAACCCCTGTGCGCGCCTCGCGGAGATGAACATCATGGGCATGGAGGTCTACAACGGCCTTTCCATCCTGGAGGAACACATGGGGGCCAGGCCCTACGCGCCGCACCTGGCAGAGCCCTGCTGGGATGATCTTCTGTGTGAGGGAGTGCGCTGTGCAGGCTTTGCCGGCAACGACGAGTTCTATCGCGAACAATATGTCTACGAGAACTACGCGCCACTGGGCTTCATCATGGTGGCCGCGGCGCTCAACGAGGCCGATATCCTGCGCAACGTGAAGCGTAACCGCTTCTATGCCAGCACCGGGGTGATGCTGGCCGATACGCCACTGGCAATGTCTGAACAGCAGGGACGCTACACCTTGCGCGTCAGCGCACAGGACAAGGTGAAGTGGAAGGCGATGGTGCAGCGAGGCATGCCCCTCACAGGCGCGGGCGAGCCAGACGCGCCGCAGCTGATCGAGATCACGGCCCCCACCGCTGCTGCAGAGTGGGAGCTGGAACTGGACGGCGACTGGAAGTACGTGCGCTTTCAGGCCGAGTCACTGGACAACTCCCTGCACCGCGCCTGGTTGCAGCCGATCTATGGTCCGGGATGGGTCGACTACAAGACGCTGTGAGTCAGGCGCTATCAGTCAGGCCCCGTGAGTGAGGCCCCGAGAATCAGGCCCCGTGAACAGGTGCTCAGCCCTGGCTGGGCGCCGGGCCTGCACTGCCACGAATCGCCAGCGACGCGTCCAGCAAGCGTGACGTCAAGGGCGCATCGTCTTCGAGATGGCGGATCAACGCCCGGGCGATCACCTCGCCCATCTCTTCCACCGGCAGGTCTACCGTCGTCAGCGGTGGATTGAGGAACTCCGCCATTTCCAGGTCATCGAATCCCACCACCGAGACCTGTTGCGGCACACGGATTCCCCGCCGCTGCAGCGCCAGCATGGCACCACTGGCCAGCACGTCATTGAGGCACATCACGGCGGTAATGCCATCCCGCAGGCCGCCTTGCCCTTCGCCATCGAGCGCGCCCCCAGCCTCACAAGAAAGCTCGCCTATCGCGGCGCTCGCCCCGGCGGTGGTGACATCGACGAACTGATCATGCTCGCGATCGGCGCTGGCACTCTCCAGCGCCTGCAGCGCGGCAACGGCGCCGTCGTAGCGCAGGCGCGCACGGTCGTTGTGCGCCAGCGGCTCGGAGAGGATGACGATACGCTGATGGCCCAAGGACATCAGATACTCCGCCAGTGCCTTGGCCAGGCCGTAGTTGTCATAGCCCACCGTGATCAACGGCGAATCCGGCAAGTAGATGCTGTTGAAGACCACCGGCACCGAGAAGCGTGACAGGTAGTCCAGTGTCTCGGCGGCATGACTGCCTCCGGGCAGAATCACGGCGTCCACCCCCATGTTGACCAGCTCACGTACCTTGTCGAATTCCGTCACCCGCCCCTTCTGGGTGGTCGTCACCAGCAGGCTGTAGTGCGCCCGCGCCAGCGCGCCTTCCAATGCATCGATGAACTTGGCGTAGATCGGGTTCTCGAAGGTCGGGATCACGATTCCCAGGGTGCGTGACTGATGCTGAGACAGCACACGCGCGGCATTGTTGGGCAGGAAATCGAGTGCGTCGGCCGCCGCCAGCACCTTGTCGGCCGTCTTCTTCACCACCTTTTCCGGATTGTTGAGTACCCGCGAGACCGTCGCGACCGACACCCCCGCCAGCTGGGCGACTTCCCTGACCCCGGCACGCCTGGGCTTGTTCATGGCTTGCTCTCCCTCGCCGCCTGCGCTCTTCGGGCCGGTTTCGCCTGGCGCAGGGCATCCAGCTCCGTCAAATAACGCTCCAGCACCAGATTGGGTGGGCGGCTCTTGCGCGTGATGGCGCTGTAATAGGTGACATAGGAGTTGGCCACCGGGCTGAGCGCCTGCATCTGGCCATCGCGCACCCAGCGCTCGGCATAGTGGGTGGGCAGATAGCCGAGATAGCGCCCGGAAAGCACCAGGAAGGCGATGCCCTCGCGGTCAGTCGCGGAAGCGGCGGCTTTGAGCGGCTCATGCAGCGCCTTGATCGCAGGCGTCTGCGCGTAGGCCGGCAGCACCGCATCATGCTGGCGAATCTCTTCCTCGCCCACCGGACGCCCGCGCGCGAGGGTATCGCCCGCCCGAGGTTCACGGAACAGCACATGGCCCCGCGCGCAATAAAGGCAGGAGGTTTCCTCGTAGAGCGAGCGATACTCGAGCCCCGGCAGCGTCTTGAGCGTCGGGATCACCCCGGTATGCAGACGGCCATCCAGCACGGCGCGCTCGATCTCGTTGGGGGGAATCATGCGGATGTTGATCATCACCTCCGGGCCGTGACCCTTCAGCGCACTCAGCGCATCCGTGATGTGCATCTCGGGCATGGTGACCAGATTGTCAGTGATGCCGATGTTCAGCTCGCCCTTGAGCCAGGCATGCAGGCCATTAATGCGTGTGCGAAAGCCCTCTGCCGCCGCCAGCATCTGCATCGCGGCCTCGTGGACTTCCCGCCCCTCATTGGTGAGAGAAAACCCGCTGCGCCCGCGCTGACAGAGCTTGAGGCCCAGCCGCGTCTCCAGGTCACTCATCGCCATGCTGATGGCGGAACGACTGATGTTGAGCTCGATCTCGGCCGCCGAGAAGCCACCGCACTCCACTACCTTGCGAAAGATACGCAGCAGACGCAGGTCGGTATCGCCGAGCTGCCCCCGCATGACCTCGCCTCGCATAGGCCCGCGCCTCCTGTTGTTGAACGGTTCCGCGCCAGACGGCGCCTCACTGCGCCGAGATGGCGTAGCGAACGCCAGCAGAAAGTTAAGTAAATGCTTTCCTGAAGATAAAGACAATGGCATTTATCTTACCAAAAGGACTTCCTAATCTCGTTGGACAGGAGCCGAGAACCAACAACAACACACTCTGTGGGAGACATCATGACCGCCTTCGATACATCCCCTTCCGCCCAGGCAGGCTTGAGCCAGGAGCAGCTCGATGCCTACTGGATGCCCTACACGGCCAACCGCCAGTTCAAGCAGGACCCGCGCATCATCACCAAGGCCCAGGGGGCCTACTTCACGGACTCCCAGGGCCGCCAGATCTTCGATGGCCTGTCAGGCCTCTGGACCTGCGGTGCCGGTCATTGCCGCCCGGAAATCGCCGAGGCGGTCAGCGCGCAGCTGCGCGAACTGGATTACGCACCCGCCTTCCAGTACGGCCACCCCAAGGCCTTCGAGCTGGCGCACCGCATCAAGACGCTGATGCCCGAGGGGCTGGATCACGTCTTCTTCACCGGCTCCGGCTCCGAGAGTGCCGACACCTCACTGAAGATCGCGCGTGCCTACTGGCGCAAGAAAGGCAAGCCGACCAAGACCAAGCTGATCGGGCGCAGCAAGGGCTATCACGGCGTCAACTTCGGGGGCTTCAGTGTCGGTGGCATCGGGGCCAACCGCTCGCTCTACGGTCAGGGGGTCGATGCCGATCACCTGCCGCATACCCTGCTCAAGGAAAATGTCTTCACGCCCGGCATGCCCAGCACCGGTGCCGAGCGCGCCGACGAGCTGCTGGAGCTGATCGCGCTGCATGATGCCTCCAATATCGCCGCCGTCATCGTCGAGCCGATGGCAGGCTCCGCCGGCGTGCTGCCACCGCCAGTAGGCTATCTCAAGCGCCTGCGCGAGATATGCGACCAGCACGACATCCTGTTGATCTTCGATGAGGTCATCACCGGCTTCGGGCGCATGGGCGCCATGAGCGGCGCCGAGGAATTCGGGGTCACGCCGGACATCCTCAACGTCGCCAAGCAGATCACCAATGGCGCGGTGCCGATGGGCGCCGTGGTCGTCAAGGGCGACATCTACCAGACCTTCATGGACAACGGCGGCCCCGACTACATGATGGAGATTCCCCACGGCTACACCTATTCCGGTCACCCGGTGGCGTGTGCCGCGGCGCTGGCAGCCCTCGACGTGCTCGAGAACGACCAGCTCATCTCCCGCGTTCGCGAGCTGAGTCCGGTATTCGAGAAGAAGCTGCATGAGCTCAAGGGCACGCGCTACATCAGCGACATCCGCAACTACGGCCTGGCCGGTGCCCTGCAGGTCGAGGCCTATCCCGGCGAGCCGGCGCGGCGCCCATATGAGATTGCCATGCACTGCTGGAAGGCCGGTTTCTATGTGCGTTACGGCGGCGACACCATCCAGCTGGGCCTGCCATTCATCACCGAACACGACGAGCTGGACCGCCTGATCAATGCCCTCGGCGATGCCTTCGCCGCCCAGGACTGACGCTCGACGCTCAAGGCTGACGATCGACGTTCAAGACTGACCATCAACATTCAGAACTGACGATCAACACTACTTCATTCATCGCCATTCATTTCACAAGTCATCTCAGGGAGCCCACCCAATGAAGACGCTCGGACACCTCATCAACGGCAACATCGATCACAGCGAAGGCCGTACCCAGGACATCTTCAATCCCTCCACCGGCGAAGTCGGCGGTCAGGTGCGCCTGGCCAGCAAGGCGACGGTCGAGGAAGCCATCGCGGCCGCCGAGGCCGCCTTCCCGGAATGGCGCAACACGCCACCGATCAAGCGCGCCCGAGTGATGTTCCGCTTCAAGCAGCTGCTGGAAGAACACGCCGACGAGATCGCCCGCCTGATCGGTCAGGAGCACGGCAAGATCTGTCACGATGCGCTGGGCGAATTGCAGCGCGGCATCGAGAATGTCGAATATGCCTGCAGCGCCCCGGAACTGCTCAAGGGCGAGCACAGCCGCAATACCGGCCCGGGCATCGATTCCTGGAGTGAATTCCAGCCGCTGGGCGTGGTTGCCGGCATCACGCCGTTCAACTTCCCGGCCATGGTGCCGCTGTGGATGTACCCGATGGCGATCGCCTGCGGCAACACCTTCGTCCTCAAGCCCTCCGAGCGCGACCCGACGTCCACGCTGTTCATCGCTGAGCTGCTGATGGAGGCCGGTCTGCCGGCCGGCGTCATGAATGTCGTCAATGGCGACAAGGAAGCCGTCGATACGCTGCTGGACGACCCGCGCATCCAGGCGGTCAGCTTCGTCGGCTCCACCCCGATCGCCGAATACATCTACAGCCGCGCCGCGGCCAACGGCAAGCGCTGTCAGGCCCTCGGTGGCGCCAAGAACCACGCCATCGTGATGCCGGACGCCGACATGGAATACGTGGCCAACTCACTGAATGGCGCCGCCTTCGGCTCCTCCGGTGAGCGCTGCATGGCACTGTCCGTCGCAGTGGCCGTGGGCGATGACGCCGCCGACAAGCTGATCGCGCAGATGAAGCAGCAGATGGAAGGCCTCAAGGTCGGCGTCTACAGCGACAAGGGCAATGATTTCGGCCCGCTGATCACCGCGGCCCATCGTGACAAGGTGGTCGGCTACATCGACAGCGCCGAGCAGCAAGGCGCGACGGTGGTGGTCGATGGCCGCAATCCGCAGGTCGAAGGCGGCGAGAACGGCTTCTTCGTCGGCGGCACCCTGATCGATGGCGTCACCCCGGAGATGACCTGCTACCAGGAAGAGATCTTCGGCCCGGTGCTGCTGGTCGTGCGCGCCGATTCGATGGAAGCCGCCATGCAGCTGATCAATGATCACGAATACGGCAACGGCACCTGCATCTACACCCGTGATGGCGAAGCCGCCCGCTACTTCAGTGATCACATCCAGGTCGGCATGGTCGGCATCAACGTGCCGCTGCCGGTACCGGTCGCCTATCACAGCTTCGGCGGCTGGAAGCGCTCGCTGTTCGGCGATCTGTCCGCCTACGGCCCGGATGCGGTGCGCTTCTACACTCGCCGCAAGACCATCACCCAGCGCTGGCCTTCCGCCGGCCTGCGTGAAGGCGCCCAGTTCGCCTTCCCGTCCTGATCCATCGCCTTCGCTTTCTGATCCGCGGATCATCATCTGATAACAACTGCGCCTGATAACAACTGCGCCGGACAGCCCTGCTGTCCGGCGCTTACGTGTGCTCATCATGCAGGGTCATGCCGGCAGTCAGCCCCTGCCCCTTGCAGTGGCCAGAAACGGCTCCACATAGTCAGGACATCTCATCACGAGAATTCCGACAACATCGGCGGTCAGCACCGTCACAAGGAGCCAAGATGATCTGGGTAATCGCCACCGTTACCGCCAAGGAAGGCCACGTTCAGGATGTCTTCAATGAACTCTGCGCCGTCGCACCCACCGTGCGCGAGGAAGATGGCTGCCACGCCTACCACCCGTGCCTGGACTCCGAACGCGCCGCCGACAAGGACAACGACCCACGCCCCGATACCATCACCGTGGTGGAAGCCTGGGAATCCCACGATGCGCTGCAGGCCCACCGTGAGACCGAACACATGCAGCGCTTCCGCGACAACGCCGGTGACTGGATCGCCGATGGCGATATCCGCATCCTGAGCCCGGCGGGCTGATAGACAGAACAGCATTGGGAAAGCCCCAAAAAGCCCGGCCTCCAGGAGGCCGGGCTTTTTCGTGAGATACCGCTGAGCAATATCCGCTAGCAGCTTTACCTGCCGTCCACCATTGAACACAGGTACACCCCGTCTGATCTGCGTCTCGTGAATGTGCAGCACTCGCAGGGATTATCGGTTGCCTGAGGGCTTCTCAGCGCCGATACTGTATATGAATACAGTATCGAAAGGAGACCCCACCCATGACCGTATCTGCCGCTCAACCATCCCACGCCTCGCTGGCTCGCCCTCATCCAGCGCCGGAGCCCTGTGCACTGCCGCACCCTCACATCACGGGGCGCGCTGGCATTTCCGGCTTCCCCTCGCCGGCCGAGGATTACGCGGGGCGCACGCTGGACCTCAACGAGCGGCTGATCAAGCGCCCGGCAGCGACCTTCTTCATGACGGTGGCGGGTGACAGCATGGAAGGCTTCGGCATCTATGAGGGCGACACCCTGGTGGTAGACCGCTCCATCGATGCCCGTCCCGGGCATATCGTGGTGGCACTGGTCGAGGGTGAGGTGGTGGTCAAGCGTTATGAGCTGATCGGTCAGCGCCCCTATCTGAGCTCCGGCAATGCCCTGTATCCGCCGGTCGCGATCTTCGACCTCGAATGCCAGGTCTGGGGGGTGGTGCGCTCCGTCATCCACGAATACGCGGTATGAAGACGCCAATGATCGGACTGGTGGACTGCAACAACTTCTACGCCAGCTGCGAGCGAGTGTTCGACCCGCGCCTGGAGGGCCGCCCTGTCGGCGTGATGTCCAACAATGACGGCTGCGTGATCGCGCGCTCCAATGAACTCAAGGCGCTGGGCGTAGAGATGGGTACCCCCGCCTTCCAGCTACAGCCACTCGTCCGTGAGGGGCGCATCCACCTGCTCTCCTCCAACTACGAGCTGTATGGCGACATGTCGGCGCGCGTGCGTGAGGTGCTGGAGGAATATTCCGCCGGGGTCGAGCCCTACTCCATCGATGAGATGTTCGTGCGTTTCGATGGCTTTGATCGCAACTCGATGCTGACATTGAGCCGCACCCTGCACCGCAATGTCCGCAAGTTCACCGGCATTCCCGTGTGTGTCGGGGTCGCGCCAACTCGAACGCTGGCCAAGCTGGCCAATCGCGCTGCCAAGAAGCGTCCGGAATTCGGTGGTGTCTGCGTGCTGGAACCCGATGAAGTCGGCACCCAGCGCCTGCTGGCCGATACGCCACTGGGCGATGTCTGGGGCGTGGGCCGACGACTGGTCGAACGCCTGGCACTGCAAGGCCTGCACACTGCCTGGGACCTGCGCTGCGCCGACCCGCGCGCCATCGGCCAGCGGTATTCCGTAGTACTGGAACGCACCGCGCGCGAACTGCAAGGCACACCCTGCTTCGAGATGAATGATGCCGATGACGCTCGCCAGCGCATCATGACCTCGCGCTCCTTCGGGCGCATGACCGGTGACTTGAATGAACTCAGGGACGCCATCCGCCAACATGCCCAGCGCGGCGCAGAGAAACTGCGCCATCAAGGCAGCCTGACACGCGCCGTGCTGGTCTTCCTCAAGAGCAATCGTCACCGACCCGACCTGCCGCAATACTCACCCAGCACCATCGTCGAGCTGCCCGCCCCCACCAATGACAGCCGCGAGATACTCGCCGCCGCGCAACAGGCGCTGGAGCATATCTACCTGCGCGGCTATCGCTTCATGAAGGCTGGCGTGATGCTGCTCGACCTCATCGACCAGCCACGCGAGCAACTCTCGTTGCTGGAAAGCAAAGATGACATCGCCAGGCGCGAACGCAGTCAGCAGCTGATGGCGACACTGGACGCCATGAATCAGAAGATGGGCCGCGGCACCGTGCGTCTGGGCGTCGCACGCCCCGACGCCGCCTGGCAGCTGCGCTGCGCCCACCGCAGCGCCCGCTACACCACCAACTGGCAGGAATTGAAGCGGTTGCGTTAGTGGGCTTGGCCGAAAGCTCCGAGCGCAATTTCGACCGCCACAACCATCAGCAATACAATCCCTTTCCTCGGCGCTCATACCGCAGAAGGCATGAAGGGAGTGAATGCGTAGATATCGCGCGTAACCTGATCGGATTGTTGCACCCACAGCAAAGGTGTTTTACGCCAGCGCCGCTTTATCAATGACTTGCGAACGCTCATGCTGTGCGCCATTGCTGAAAAGCCAACAGTTTTGGAGTACCCGGCATGAAGATTCTACTGATCAACGGCGGCAAGGCCTTTGCCCATTCCAATGGCGAGCTGAACGCGACGCTGCATGAACTGGCGCGCGGTGAGCTGGCCGAGCTGGGTCATGAGGTGCGTGAAACCGTCATCGAGGAAGGCTTCGAGGCCAAGGCGGAAATCGAGAAGCAGCTGTGGGCGGACCTGATCATCTATCAGACCCCAGGTTGGTGGATGGGTCTGCCGTGGACCGTGAAGAAGTATCTCGATGACATCCTGACTGAGGGCCACGGCTCGCTGTACGCCAGCGATGGCCGTCATCGCACCAGTCCGACCCAGGGCTACGGCACTGGCGGCTTGATGCAGGGCCGCCAGTACATGCTGTCACTGACCTGGAATGCACCACTTGAGGCCTTTGATGAAGAAGGCAACTTCTTCGAGGGCAAGGGCATCGATGGCGTCTACTTCCCGGTGCACAAGGCGATGGAATTCCTCGGCATGACGGCCCTGCCGACCTACCTGGCCACTGATGTGATCAAGAATCCTGACCTGGCAGCCTACACCCAGGCCTACCGCACGCACCTGCGCGAGCACGTCGGCCACGCCTGAAGGCTCGAGAGATGAGTTGCGAGCGCTGAAAGCACTCGAGCCCGCTCGTAATACAAGAAGCCCGCCACCGGTGACATGACCGATGGCGGGCTTCTTGCGTTCTAACGAATAGCGGCGACCAGCGCTCACTATTGAGAGGGTACAGGTCTCAGAAGCTCCAGCTGGCGTGCGTCCAGAAGATACGCCCCGGCTCATTGACCTGTACATCGCCCTGTACACTACCCTGGAACGGATCGTCGTAGAAGCGATTGACGTGGTAGGCGTAGGCCTTGTCGAACGACCGGTGCGAGCATGGCAGATCCACTGGCGAAGACGGTAAACGTGCCTGCCAGTGGAGAGGTGTGCCCGTTTACACCTTGGCCTCCTGCAGGTCATCCCCTCGCTTGTGCGTGGCGCGAATCCACAGCCAATCCAGCAGCCCCATCACGATCAGCGAGAGGCCGACCAGCGGGAAGATGACACCGATGATCATCATCAAGCCCCAGACACCGGCGATACGCTTGCGCTCCTTGGGCAGCGGCGGGATACCGATACCGCCCACCGGACGACGCTTCCACCACATCACGCCCGCACCGACGCTCATCATCACCATCACGATACAGGCCAGTACCAGCACCAGCTGGTTGATCAGCCCGTACTGCTGCCCCAGGTGAACATTGATGCCCCACTCCAGCGCTCGACCCAGCGGGCCATAATCGGCGTAATGCATGTCCAGCAGCACATCGCCGGAATAGCGATCCACATGCACCACCTGCTGGCGCTCCAGCGCATCCGGATAGATGGAGCCGGTGTAGACGCCCTGCGGCGAGCCCGGCAGATTGATGGCATAGCCCGGCGCCAGGCCTTCGCGAGCGAAGATGCGCTCAGCCTGATCGAGGCCGATATCGGCATGGGCAATCTCGGCGGCGCTCAGCGGCACGCCCGCAGCGCCGGAGGCCTGCTCGGCACCAGACCTGGTGCCGCCGCCATGCCCAGCATGCTCCCCCTCGTCCACGACGTGGCTTGTCGCTGCAGCCGGCAAGGAGGATAACGGGATAACGGCCTGTTCGAGCGACCAGGTCGTCCGCTCCTGGTCCACCAGACGGGTATCCGACATCGGCGTATTCACGCGCACGCCATCGGGATACCCGAAGTTATGCCCGTTGGCCAACTCGTTGACCTTGGCACCCCACACCATTGACCACGGCATGCCGGTCACGGCGAGAAACAGGATGAAACCAGCGGCGAAGATGCCACACACGGCATGCAGGTCGCGCCACCACAGACGGCGCGCAGGCGTGGTACGCAGCGTGACGACGCCGCCCTTCTGGCCCCGCGGCCACCACAGATACAGGCCGCTGAGTACCAGCAGAATGCTCCAGCCAGCGGCGATCTCGATCGCGGCATTGCCGATGGGGCCGGTGATGGCGAGGCTGTGCAGATTGCGCACCGTCCACATGATGCTGTCACGGTAGGCCATCTGCCCCTGCACTTCACCGCTGTAGGGATTGACGTAGACCGCCTGCTTGCCACTGCCATCGGCTGCCACGATATCGACTTCCGTGGTCAGGTCACTGGCCGCAGGCGGCACGACACGCACGGCCTTGCCGGGCAGACTTTGCACGGCGACACGCACCTGCTCGCTCAGCGGGACACTCGCCTGTGCCTGGCCATTGACCTGTTGCACCACCGGCGTGTTGACCTTCATCAGGTCGGCATGCACGAAGTGGTCGATCTCTTCACGGAACAGATAAAGACCGCCGGTGACGGCCAGCAAGGTCAGGAAAGGCAGCACCAGCAGGCCGGCATAGAAATGCCAGCGCCACACGGCGCGGTAGATATCGCTGAAACCGCGAGCGGCGCGACCCGCGGAGTCGGTATTGGTTGTACTCATCTCGATTACCCATCGACAGGTGCCACGACGCGCGACGGATGCTTTGTCCGCCGGTCAACGTGAGGTCACCGAACACTATGGAGAGCCACCGCGAGGTGGCCCAGCAATTCATGGCGCGAGGGAATCGTGAGGTGGCGCGCGCCCGGGCGGACGCAGATAGACATTGATGCCGCGGAACGCGACAAGGCAGGGACGCGGGGCCGCGTCGCGAGACAACCGCCCCAATGCCAGCAACAGGGCAACGGCGACCAATGCCAGCGTGAAGACCGCCATGCTGGCCAACGGACAATCCGAGGCAGCGGAACTATGGGTGATCTGCGTCTGCGAACCGCTTTCGCGAGCGGCACGCGTTATCCAGTCGCTATCGGCACTCACCCAACGCCCGGTACCAACGCTCTCGAAGACGGCATGGTCGTTGACCATCACCACACGCGGGGCCGCCAGCGGCATGACCAGCATGGCGGCCAACGCGATCAGCATCACGAAGACGACATGCCCATTGGCCGCAGTCAGGCGCGACAGGGCGCGATGATAGGAGACGGATTCACGCCTGGCGTGGCGAGTCGAGGGACAAGTCGCTGTCATGCGCCCCCCGTGGCCGGCACGTTCGCGTTTGCGCTCGTGTTGACGGTCGCAACACTGTCAGAAGACGGCGCTGCGACCACGGACTGGAGCAGGAACGTCAGGCGGTCGGCAAGCTGCGCAGGCGTCTGACTGAGCGGCAGGGTGTCACGCAGCCGACCCTGCTCGTCGATCACGAAGATCGCCACGCTGTGGTCGATCATGTAATCGGCCTCGCCCGCCGACGCCTGCGCTTGCGCGTGTTCAGGGGGATGACTCTGCTCGGGTTCTCGCCGCTGAAACTGGATACCGAGGCGCTGGGTAAATTCCTCCAGACGCGTGTCGTCCTGTGACGGGAGGCGAAGGCCGGTCACCGGCAGGCTGAAAGCAGACAGATAACGTGACAGCACGGGCAGGGTGTCTCGCGCCGGATCCAGCGTCAGAAACATCGGATGCAGATGCGCGCGTGACGTCTCGTCAAGGCGTTGCCAGGCCATCTGCAGCCGGGCAAGCGACAACGGACAGATATCCGGACAATGCGTAAAGCCGGGAATCAGCACGCTCAGGTGACCCGCTTCCCCCCGAGACAGGGTGTCCGCGTGCAGCAGTCCCCGCGTGGAAGGCAGCTCGAGGGTCGTCGGCCACGCATCACGCGGTTGATGCGAGGCAGAAAGCCCCGTGATCAACGCGATAATGACGAGGGCAAAAGCACTGAGTCCCATCAGGATCAGCTTGCGCGGCGACATGAACACTCCAGCGTGGCGTGCAGAGAAGGTAAAGGCAGCAGGGTCGATGACAGGGATGCTAACCATTCACACCCGTGAAACCACTAATGCGACAAGTTGCCACAGCGATTGCCCCGGGCCTTCGCAAGCGCGACAAGGCCCCAGATAGCGTAAAGCCATCACCACCATCATCAGATTCAAAGTGCGTCTCACCCGGACGAACACGACACTGTCTCCATGCTCACGCAATTGAGCCAGTCCCCCAACCCCTTCTTCCCCTCACGCCATGAGGCTTCGCCATGATTCAGCGCCTTTCCCTGCACCCAGCCATCCTTGAAGTGCGCGACCTCGATGCCGCTTGCCGTTTCTTCACCGAAACACTCGCCCTGCCCATCCTGTTGCGCAACGCCACCAGCGCGACCCTGGAGCTGAACCATCGCCGAGACAAGCAGACCAGCGTATTGCTGTTGCAGCGCAGTGCCGAGCAACCCGACAGCCGCCAGCTGACGCTTGAGATCGAGCGAACGGACTTTGCCCGCTTCCGCGACCAATGGCAGGCCCAGGGAGCGCATCTGATCGAGAGTCACGGCAGCAGCGCCCCCGGCTGTGCCTGGCAGGTGCTCGATTGCGTGCTCCCCGATGGGCATCGCCTACGCGTGGTCAGCATCAACCCCGAGCGCTGCGCCCCGACGATCAGCCGTGGCATGGGCATGGCACCCTGAGATTCCAGCACACCAGATGGCTCGAGAGTCTCCGCAGGGGCCGGCGCATGACACAAGCGCCGGCCCCGCTATCAAGTGCGCCATCATGGCGAGAAATGACGTTCCGGTGAGGCGTACAAGCAGATGGCTTGAATGCCCATCACGGCTGAGGCGTCAGTAGTTGACCAGCAAGTCATCGATGACCGGGTTCATCTTGGTTTCGACTCCGGCAAACTTTGAGAACGTCAGGCCACCCCCTGCGACAAGATGATATTGCGCATAGGCGATTTCATCGCCATACGGATCATTGAGCCAGAGTTCTGCGTGTGACAGATAAGTCGTGACGTCCCAGGAGCGCAAAGCGGTATACGTCAATATCACTTCACAATGGCCGGGGACCGGAGCGTCATAGACTCGCGTATTCAAGCCATTGCGACTGAAGCCCCGTTTGATCACACTCAGGAAGCCGGGCACGATCACGGCCTCATTGCGCTCGATGCACACGGTATCCAGATAGGACATGCGTTCCAGAGGCTGAACCTGCACCGAGGTACAGCCGGCCATCACGAAAGTGATGGAAGCTGCCAATAACGCCTTCGTCATCCCTGTCATTCTTGACTCCCTGTCATCGAACAAGAGGCTTTATCGCGAGATATGCCATGGAAGGCATGCTTGTCCGCAGGGTATTAGTGAAAACAAATAAATGCGAGGAATCTGCCCGTGATCAGTCGTAATCCCCCCATGCAAGCGCGAGTCTCCTTCAGCTACACCGACAAATGATGACAGGCGTGGCAAACATGAGTCCCCTTTATCACGCCGAGCCAATAATGACCCACTGACAGCGTGCGCGGATGTCCGCATTACCGCACTCGTGCCCGACGCAGCATCAGGTGTTGCTCAGCGACAGAATCGCCAGCCCCGCGTGCCGAGGTGGAAGTGATCACGATGGGCGGCGTTGTAATCCGGCCCCAGTACGGTACCGAAACTCTCACAGGCGGCGTCCTGCACGGCACGCAGGAAGCGGCCCGGGGCATCTTCATCCTCGGGTGCCGTCCAGTCGCGCGGCAGGCGAATCTGACGGCCATCCGCCAGCGTGAAGCCTGTGACATCCAGCGCATCCGCAGTGGCATGTTCACTGCGACGTGCGTTCTCTCGTCCGTAGATGTTGCGGCAGGCGTAGCTGCCCACATGGGACACTTGCGTCACCTCGCTCCCCATGACTTCCTGCGCCGCAGACTTGAGCCCATGGCGCTCGAAGCGCAACCAGCTCACCGCCAGCGGGCAGCTGGCAATGAAGGACTGGTTGAAGCGAACGCCCTGCTCACCACTCACGCCTGACGCCGAATGCATGCGTACGCTGTTGATGAGGTCACAGCCGTTGTCGCTGGGGCGGTCCGGCAGGAAGGAAACCCGTTGCGGGGCTTCCCGCTCGAGAAATGCGCGACAGGCGGCCGGGTTCTCGTTCAAGCGTGAGAGCTTCCAGCCGGTCACCATGCCGGGCGGGTCTTCCAATTGCAGTGGCGCCCACGGGAGATAGTGAGCGGGTATCCAGCGGTCCAGCACGATGATGTCGCGCTGGATCGCAACGCCCAGGCCGATGAGCACCAGACATATCAACGTGATCCCCATGCCTTTGCGGCGCTGCTTGTGCTGCAAACCGTTCATGTTCGCCTCCTGTACACGTTGCAGGCCCTCACCTGCCCCGGGCGTCGCCTGCATTGGACTTCACCTGCTCTGGGCTTCACCTGCCCCAGGATGACTGACCACCGTGAATGGCATGACGTATCGACCGCCTCATATATGCCATATCAGAAACAGTGAAATGAAGGGGCGAGGCGCTGTCAGAGACGCGGCTGTCCACTATGCTGGACGCCATTCAGCAGACCAGCCACATGCCCTTGAGGGGCCAAGCCCCGGCTGCCCTCTGCACGCCAACCCGCTATCAGGAGCGCACATGACGACAGCCCCTACCTCACGCCTGGGCACGATCCCGCTCTCGGTGCTGGACCTTGCCCCCATCCGCGATACCGGCAGTGTTGCTGAAACCTTCCACAATAGCGTCAGTCTCGCCCAGCATGTCGAAGCGCTGGGCTTTCATCGCCTGTGGCTGGCCGAGCATCACAACATCGATGGCATCGCCAGTGCCGCCACCTCGGTGCTGATCGGCCATGTGGCCGGCAAGACCTCCCGCCTGCGGGTCGGCTCGGGCGGCATCATGCTGCCCAACCATCCCCCGCTGGTGGTGGCGGAACAGTTCGGCACCCTGGCCACGCTCTACCCCGACAGGATCGATCTCGGACTTGGCCGCGCGCCAGGTTCCGATGGCATCACCATGCAGGCGATGCGCCGCGATCCTTCCGCCGGCGTGAATGACTTCCCCCAGCGCCTGGCCGAACTCGAGCAGTATCTGGGCGAGGCCTCACCCGGTCAGCGCGTCAAGGCCATGCCGGGGCAAGGCACTCATGTCCCTCTGTGGCTATTGGGTTCCAGCGACTACAGCGCACGCCTGGCAGCGAAAAAAGGTCTGCCCTTCGCCTTCGCCGGCCAGTTCGCCCCCGGCTACATGCTGGAGGCCATCAAGCTCTATCGCGAGAACTTCACGCCCTCCGAGGTGCTGGATGCGCCCTACGTGATGCTCGGCCTGCCCCTGATCGCCGCCGACAGCAATGAACGCGCCCGTTTCCTGGCCAGCACCCAGCAACAGAAATTCCTCAATCTGATCCGCGGCAAGAGCACGCGTGCCCTGCCCCCACGCGAGACACTGGACTGGTCAGCACGCGAGGAAGCCATGGTCGGCCAGAATCTGGCCGCTGCCATCATCGGCGGGCCAGAGCGCATTCGCAGCGAACTCGAGCATCTGCTGGAGGTAACCCAGGCCGACGAAATGATGTTCAACTCGGATTTCTATGAGCATGCCGACCGCCTGAAGAGCTACGAGATACTCGCCGAGGTCGCCGGCCGCCGGACGCCGGCCGCCAGTCAATGACGTGAGCCCCTTCACGCTGACTGGCTTGCCAAGACAAGACGCCGCTCACATCTCCTGTGAGCGGCGTCTTGTCGTTCTGAGCCTGCCGTGAAGGCACGTATTGACGTCATGAGCTGAAGGCGATGAGCTTAAAACGATAAACTCAAGGCGATGAGTTCATGACGATAAGTTCATGCCACGACTCGGCTCAATGATGGTCGCGCGGGTTCACGCGACGATTCTTGACGTCCGGCGCACGGCGGATGCGATCTTCCTCCGCCAGGCTGTCAGCCTCGAAGATATCCGCACCGACCGGTGTCTCACCATGACGGCGATACAGCTGACTGAGCATCTGGCGACGATCAGCCCGCAGCTCCTTCACCAGCACCACGATCATGCCGTAGATGATGAAGGTGAAGGGCAAGGCCGAAAGTACCGAGGCTGACTGCAAGCCCTTGAGACCGCCTGTCGAGATCAGCGTCAGGCAGATGGCCGCGATCAGCACGCCCCAGGCGATACGCTTGTAGAGCGGCGGATTGATCGAGCCGCCGTCGGTCATCTGCGCCACGATGTAGGACGCCGAATCGGCGGAGGTCACCAGGAAGATGAAGATCAGCATGATCGCGACCACCGACAGCACGCTGCTGAAGGGCATCAGGTCGAACATCTCGAACAAGGCAGACGTGATGTTGGCATCCGTCGCGGCCGCCAGACCGACATCACTGGTCAACTCCATGTTGATCGCCGCGCCACCGAAGACACCGATCCACAGGCACGCCAGCAGCGGCGGCACGATCAGCACGCCCACCACATACTCCTTGATGGTGCGGCCACGCGAGACACGCGCGACGAAGGTGCCGACGAACGGCGACCAGGCGATGACCCAAGCCCAGTAGAAGACGGTCCAGGAGCTGTTCCAGTCATTGCCGTCATAGGGCGACATGCGCAGGCTCATGCCGATGAAGTTCTGCAGATAATCGCCGATGCCCAGGGTGATCGTCTTGAGAATGTCCAGCGTCGGGCCAGTGAACAGCACATACAGCATCAGCGCGATGCAGATGCTCATGTTGAGGTTGGACAGGCGCTTGATGCCCTTGTCGAGCCCGGACCAGGTCGAGGCCATGTAGGCACAGAACATCACGCCCATGATGATGAACTGCCATTGCCAGCCTTCTTCCACGCCGAAGACGAAGTGCAGCCCTCCATTCATCTGCAACACGCCCAGGCCCAGCGATGTCGCGACCCCCATCACGGTCGCCACCACCGCAAAGACATCCAGTACCGGGCCGTAGCGGCGCACCTTGGGATGCTTGGCCGTCACGGATGACAGCACCGAGGACACCAGCCCCGCCTGTCCCTTGCGGAACTGGAAATAGGCAATGATCAGGCCGACCACCGAGAAGGCAGCCCACTGATGGACGCCCCAGTTGAAGAAGGCATATTGAATGGCATAGCGCGCAGACTCGGGCGTCTCGCCCGGCATATCGGCGAACGGCGGCTTCAGATAGTGCTGCATGGGTTCCGCCATGCCATAGAACACCAGCCCGACGCCAAACCCTGCTGCCAACAGCATGCTGACCCAGGAAAAGAAGGTATAGGAAGGCCGGCTATCCTGCGGCCCGAGCCGGATCTTGCCGTACTTGCTCAACGCGAGACTGATGAGAAAGATCACGAAACCAAACACGGATATCAGATAGAACCAGCCAAACATGCTGGTCACGGCGCCGAGCGCCTGATCTGCCAATTCACCGAAACGGGTGGGGAATCCTGCCCCCAATGCGACCAGCCCCAGAATGATGATGACCGACGCGCTGAATACGCGCTTTCCTCCAGATGTCATAAATCGCTACTCCCTGTGAGCTGTGACAGCGGTGAGGTGGATCGCGCACCAGCGAGAAACGAGTAGCGTATCGCCAACGAATATTCGCAGTGCCTTCTAGACATGAACCTGATTCCCCAGAACTTCAAGGGCAGACGACGTCAGCAGCACAGGAAAATTTGTCACCGTCTGTACAGGTAAGCGTTTGCCCCAACCAGGCCACAGCCTCCGCGTGGGAGGAGAAAGCCGCTTTTGAAAGGTCTGTGCAGGCTTTGAAAGGACAGTGCAGACCTTGGAGAGACAGCGCATGCCCTGGAAGGGCAGTGACGACGGAGCAGAGAGACCGGAAGTCCCGGGCAAGCTGGCCAGTCACGATGGCGAGATCGCCAGACAACCTCTACATTACTTATACGATAGTTATAAAACGCGATTCACCGCCGTCATGACATCCCACTGAGGGTATTCCCGATGCCTGCACATACCACTGCAACACACTCGCCACGCACCGCTGTGACCCCCACCCACGCGTCGCCTGCTACCCCACTACCCCCAAGCCAGCTCGCCGATCAGCCGCTCGCCCACCAGGACGAGACCAGCATGACACTCGAGTCGCTGGCACGCGCACTGCAGCACGGCATGGTGCCGGTGGTCGAGGTCATGTCACTGGATGGCATCTACAAGGTGAGAATCCATCATTGCCACGGCATCTCGGACCTGACGCGCAACGATCACAGCGCGCTCTGGTTCAAGGGCACCGGTGAGATACGCGACTTGATGGGCGCACGCGGCATCAGCCACGGCGTGCTGACCTGGGCAGATCAATGGGGAGATGAAATGATCGGAGTCGAATCGCGCAGCCTCAATCAGGAAGAACTGCTCGCCTGGGGCACGCGTATCTGTTTCAAGTGAGGAATAGCCTCACGATGCCAGGGAAGATACCAGAGCCTGCGACTTCACGGACACAGGCACCTTGGCGAGAGACCATCAGGCTGAAGGCCTTCAAATGATGGGGAGGTGGATGACAAGCCAAAAGAGCCTGCAGCCAATGGCCACAGGCTCTTGTTCTTTTACCCTATACAGTACTCACTCTATCCAGAGTTCACTCTAGCCAGAATTTTAACCAGCCAAGTTTCACGCTGAAGCAGAGCTCACGCCGACACGAGCCTCAGCCTCTTTGGTGTCAGCCAGCAGGGACAGAAGGTAGTCCTTGCGCTTCAGAAATACGGGGCGCTGTTGGTAATCTCTTTTATAGGTCTGCTTGGAGACCAGCGCCTCCTGGAATGCTTCAAACTCCTCTCCATTCCCTACGTAGCGATTCTCGAGCGACATGAAGCGCTCTATATCCGCCGAGGACAGGTATTCCCGCAAGCTTTCGTTGAGATAATAGCTGAACGAAAAATACGGCATGAAGCCAAAGCGCTCGGCACGGCGGACAAAATCCGCATAGAGCAGCTCAGGATGCTGGCGCCCGACCCCCAGCTTCGCGTGATTCTTGGCACGATTGGAAATGAAGATCGCACTGCGCCGGGGCAAGAAAAGATGTTCCAGAAACAGGCCCAATGTATGGGTCACGATTTCCCGCCCTTGCACCGCCGCAATGAACCAGACCTCCATCGGCCTGGCGGGCGCCTTGCTTTGACGAAAGGTAAAAAAGCCCAGTTCACTCATTGCCACAGGCAACCACTCCGACAATGGCGTCAGGCAGAACGTCGTGCTGTCAGCCCAGACTCCCCCATAGCGACTCAATAGATACAGCCGCAATACGTCCGCCTTGATGGCAGGGTTCAACCTGACCGTCGACAGCTCGAAGGCAGCAAGGAAATCAAAGCCAAGTACCTGCTGGATATTGTCATCACTGAGCAGTCGCACTTCGTGGTCTGGATTCAGCGCCTGCCAAGACCTGACGCTCAGACGTACGACTTCCGGTGCTGATTCCAGCGGAACATCCCAGTACATCCAGATTATCTTGGGCTGGGCTTGTGACTGAGTCGCCGCCCCCGGGTTGGGCCCCAATGACGCCGCACGCTGCAATTCTGCGAGTGAATCCCGTGCTACCTGGTAACGTGGACTCTGTGGCGACAGCTGCGCGATTCCATAATGCGCATTGTAGCGATGGCTGAACCACGCAACATGCTTGCGCAGCCAATAGCCCTTGTTCTCGAAAGTATCGCTTCGAATGAATGCATTGATCATCAGGCAACCCAGGTATTAGTTACCCATGACAGCGCATAGGTAACGATAAATAACGCGAATCGCGTAAAAATACCGATAGTTTGCAGAATTGTCTAACAGAAGGGAAAACTCGAGGAAATGTGCAAGGCCGGATGAGTCGAGGACAAGTCTTGGCCTTGTGACAGGGCTTGTGACAGGGCTTGCAACAGAGAATGAAGACTTGTCATCGATGAAGCTGTTCACCGATGACAAGAATCAGGAAACCACGTAAGCAGCATTCGTCTTTCAAGACATGCCAGCTGAGCGGTCAGCGCACATATCAGTGCAACACCTCACTGGCTGATGGCTTCTTCATTGGCCACGAAACCGGCATCAGCGCACAGGCGGCTGAATTCATCCCAGTGCTTCATGACCTGCCAGGCGCCTGTGGTCCGCAGCACCTCGGCGTGACCCGGCGGGATGTGGCTGGCGCCCAGATGGCCGACGACCTTGAGGCCCGCGGCCACGGCTGCCTGCATTCCCGTGCGGCTGTCTTCCACCACCAGACATTCCTCGGCGGAGCGTCCCAGCGTCTTGAGGGCGAGCAGATAGAGGTCCGGCGCCGGCTTGGGATTCATGACCTCATCGGAGGTGAAGATCGGCAGCTGCTCATCGCCATTGGCCGCGGCAATCTCATCGAGAATGCCACGCAGCCCCGAACTCTCGAGATTGATCTTCATGCGCTGCTCAGAGCTGTTGGACACGATCGCCAACGGCAGACGCTGATCGCGAATCCACTCCAGGGTCTTACGCACCCCGGGCATGGCCTTGAGCGAGTCGGCCAGGCGGGCATCGACGAGATGGCGTACCTGGTCGAGCGCATCCACGGGCAGCGTGTGCTGGCTGCGTGCTTCCAGGTCCAGCAGGATATCGCGCGTCATCATGCCCAGACAGCGGTCCAGCTCATGCTCGATCTGTTCTGCACTCCCCAGGTCTGGCAGCCAGACGGGAAGTTTTTCCTTGAGCACGCCATCAGCGATGATCTCGCTATCCACCAATACACCGTCACAATCAAAGATAAGTTGCTTCATGCGAGCTCCTATTCGAGAAAAGATGGCCGAAACACGTGATGAACAAGACGCCTTGTCGCGCAAGGCATTGAGCGGCCACAAGAAGTGATATCCCTCATTGATGAGGGCAGAAAACTGAAAAGCAATCCCGGCATTCTGCAGCAGACCTGGGCGAGGATTTTCCGAGGCAAGGCTGTCGGTAGGTGACTTGACGCGCTCAAGGGTAATGCACTGCAATGGCAACGTCATGACAGGAATTCTTGCCTTATCAAGACACCCATGCAGGAGGAAGTATGCGACATCGCCATTCCCGCACATGTTCACATCCCTCACACTCGTCCGGCTTCGGCACGGGCCTTCTGGCCGGCGCCGCCGCGGCAACCGCCTTCTTTCTGGGCCGGCGCCTCAACAGTGCTCGCAAGGTCAGTAGCGGCCATCCGCTGAAGCATCAGGTGCTCGATGCGGCCTCGCAGGTCATGCAGCGCAAGTATCCGATGGAAGCGATGAGTACCTACCTCAACGGCTTCCACCATTACGCCGATGACATGGGACGTCAGGTGGAGGCCAGCCACTTCTGCATCCACCTGGAACATGATCTGCACCAATGCGTGATCTTCGATTCCAATCGCAGTGATGCCCGCTTGATCGGGATCGAATACATCATCAGCGCCGAGCGCTACGAGCAGCTGCCCGAGGAAGAGAAGCCGCTCTGGCACAGTCATCACTATGAAGTGAAGTCCGGCATCCTGGTGGCCCCGGGGATCCCGGAACTGGCGGAGCGCAGCTACTTCGAGGACCTCGTCACCACCTACGGCAAGACCTTCCACACCTGGCAGATCGACCGCGACGACTTCCCCTACGGTATCCCGCAGCTGATGATGGCCTTCACCCGTGATGGTCAGATCGACGAGGAGCTGATGAAGCGCCGTGATGAGCGCCTGGGCATCAGCACCGAGGAGCGCCGCCGGAAGCGCGCCGAGATTCCGCTGCCCGATGTCAGCCCCAAGGCCAACGGTGGCCCGACCCCGCCCGACAACGAGTCCCACCAGCCGCCGCATGAGAGCCTGAACGACAGCCGCTGAGGCCAGCGGCGCATCAGCGACACAAGCCACGACACGCACCAACGACATGCATCTACGACATGCATCTACGACAAGGCGCCTGGCAATCATTTGCCAGGCGCCTTGTCGTTTCAGCTATCGCGTCAGGAAGCCGCAATGGGCATCCCGCAGGGCTCAGCTCTGATTGTCGTGTCGCGGCTTGTCTTCACGTGATGTCGAGGCCATCTTCTCGAGCTCCTCTTCACTCATGGAGTCATACATCGAGCGAGCGGCCCCATCCAGTTCGCTGACCTTCTGCTCGCCACGACGTGCTGACAGTGCTGCCCCGGCTGCCATCTGCTGTGCCTTGGACTTGGCTGGCATGATTGTCCTCCCTCTGGGCGATTATCGTGAACCATGGTCGGCTGCCATGAGCTCGACCATGCCGCTTTGCTGTCACTCTCCATGAGCCATGCGGCCCGCCTTCGCCCTTTTCAAGCCTCGCCATGCCTTGAGTTTCCCCTCTCTGACCCAAGGCCATGCAGGAGAGGCAGATGACTGTCCTCAACAAGAATATCGCCATCCAGCAGCAGGAGAGCCACCATGCGTGACGTCGAATTTCCTCAACATCTTTCGCCCCATACTGCCAAGGATGACCTGACTGCGCTGGACGCCGAGCAACTGGCATGCGGGTATCAACGCGGTGAGTTCGACCCGTTACAGGTGACCCGAGCGGTGCTCGATCGTATCGAGCGACTCAACCCGCTCGTCAATGCCTATGTGCATGTCGCGCATGACACGGCGCTGAAGGAGGCGCGTGAATCCACGCAGCGTTGGCAGGCCGGCAAGCCGTTGAGTCCGCTCGATGGCATTCCGACCTCACTGAAAGGCCTGACCGATGTTGCCGGCATGCCAGCGAGAGCAGGCTCCCTGATCACACCGGCCACGCCATGCCAACAGGATGCGCCGCCGGTCAGGCGCTTGCGTGAGGCAGGCGCGATTCTACTGGGCAAGACCAACACCCCCGAGTTCGGCTGGAAGGCCGTCACCGACAACCTCGTGCATGGCACCACCAGCAATGCATGGAATACCGAACTGACGCCCGGCGGCTCTTCCGGTGGCGCGGCTACCGCCGCCGCCCTCAATCTGGGCGTGCTGCATCAGGGCGGTGATTCCGGTGGGTCGATTCGTATCCCTGCCGCCTTCAGCGGCATCTTCGGCTTCAAGCCCACCTTCGGTTGGACACCGCAGTGGCCACCCTCCAAGGCTGCCTTTCTGTCCAGCATCGGGCCCATGACCCGCAGTCCCCGTGACGCCGCCGCCATGCTCAATGTCATCGGCCGTCACGATGCCCAGGACCCCTACGCCAACCGCGGCCAACCCGAGGATTGGGGCACGGATATCGGCAAGTCGCTGGCAGGACTGCGCATCGCCTACTCGCCATGTTTCGGGTCTGTCGAGGTCGACCCCGAGATCGCAAGCCTGGTGGAGCGCGCCGCACAGCGTCTGGCGAACCTTGGCGCGGACATCGTGACAGTCGATCCCCCGGTCGCGACAAGCCTCGAGACGTTTCGCAAGATCTGGTTCACCGCCTCGCTGGGGCTCTGGGATGACTGCGATGCCCAGCAGCGTGAACAGCTCGACCCCGGGCTGGTCGAGAATGCCATGTGTGCACGCGAATGGTCGTCGCTGGATCTGTTCAAGGCACTCGAGGAGCGCTACCGGATCACCCAGGCGCTGGAACAATTCAACCAGGATTTCCACCTGTTGCTGACACCCAGCGTCGCCGTCACCCCCTTCGCCCTGAATCATCAGGTACCCCCGGATAGCCAGATGCATGACTGGGAGGAATGGGCGCCGTTCTCCTATCCCTTCAACCTGAGCGGCCAACCTGCGGCGTCAGTGCCCTGTGGCTTCACGTCTCAGGGGCTGCCCGTCGGCTTTCAGCTGGCAGGCGGCAAGCACGATGATGTGCGACTGCTGCGGGCAGCCGCTGCCTATATGGATGCCTACCCTACCGCGCATCCCGCCGAGCCCTACCGCCCGAGGTGAAATCGCGGCCGCACTGTCTGACCGGCGGCCTTCACATACGACAACGCCCGCCACTGCCCCTTCATCAGGGCGGTGGCGGGCGTTGGCCGTGATGCCTGTCATCCAGGCAACAGGCTATTTCCAGGAACTATTTCCGAGAACTATTTCAACGAGCTATCAAAGTGGCTATTTCACAGGGCTATTTCAATACACCATGCAAAAGGCGATTCACATGAACGCGGCCCCGTGAGCCGGCCCTGTTACTTGAGCGAATCCTGATTTCCGATGCGCGCCATCATCTCTGTGAACATCTGGATGTCGAGCATCAGGTTATCGACCCACTTGAACTCCTCGGAGGTATGCCCGGTATAGGTCTCGCCAGGCATGGACGGGCCGAAGTTGATCGCATTGGGCAACAGCTTGGCGGTCGTGCTGCCCGCGGAGGAGCGCGGCTCGGCCTCCATGCCGGTGGTATCCCCGAAGATATTGAGCAGCGTCTGCAGCCAGGCACCGCTGGTGTCACGCAGCATCCAGTCGCGAATCTCGACGTTCAGCGTCATGTCCATGCCCTGCTCGCTGGCATAGGCGCTCAGCTTGTCCTGAATCGTCTGGCTCAATTCCTCAGGTGATTTCTCGCCGGCGGGCGCACGCACATTGACCGCGACCCGCAGCGCATCGTCCTCCCTGGCGAAGAAGGTCGGCGTCACCTTGAGCGGCCCCATGAAATCATGGGAATACGCGATGCCCAGCTGCTTGCCGTGATAGTCCAGCCCGTAGTTGTCGTTCAGGTAATGGATGGCATCTTCATAGGCATTGTCATGGAAATCGATGCCGGAAGTGGCGAGCAGGCCCGCCAGCCGTGTGACAGGATTGACACCGTTGGCCGGCGCCGAGGAGTGGGCCGACTTGCCGGTCACCGTCACGCTGACCTCTTCGCCTTCCACCTCACTGGCGACGCTGAAGTCCTGGCCATGCTCCTTGACGTAGCGGCTGCCGAGCGTTTCAAGCTTGTGACTGAGCGCCTTGGCGCCCGCTGCGTCAGCCGCCTGCAACGTGGCGGTGGAGCGCTCCGGAATCTGGTTGGTCGCCAGGCCACCCTTGAAGTCGGTGATCGTCGGCAGAGCGTCGACTGCCTGATCAGATGACGCCTCGCCCGCCTTGGGCGTCAAGGGGAAACGCGCATCGATGGTGCCGAAACCATTCTCGGCCGTGATCGCCGGATAACCGCTATCGAGCACGATGTTGTATTCCGGCAGGTCATTTCTGGCCTTGTAGTACTCAAAGCCATCACCACCGGTCTCTTCCGTGGTCTCGATCATCAGGCGAATGGTGCGCTTGAGCGGCACCTCATTCTCCTTGAGCGACTTCATGGCATACAGCGCCGCGGCGATAGAGGCCTTGTCATCTTCGGTACCGCGCCCGTAGAGCTTGCCGTCGATCTCGGTCATCGCGAACGGGTCGAGATGGGTACCGTCGTCGAGTGTCCAGCCCTCCTCGCCTGCCGGTACCACATCGCCGTGGGTCAGAATGCCGAACACGTCATCGCCAGTTCCCTCGAGCTCAACCTCGAAGACGCGATTGTCGACGTTACGGAACGTCAGGCCGAACGCCTCGGCACGCGCCTTGATCAGCTCACCGAAGCGCGCGATTTCCGGGTTCTCGAATTGCGGCTTCTCCCCCACCTTGGCGGTCGGGATCGCGACCATTTCCTTGAGCAGCGCCTGGACGTCATCGCCGTACTGCAGACGGTTGTAGACCCCCAGCAGACGATAGATGTTGACGAAGGCGTCACCTTCCAGCGTCTCACCGGCCTGATACTGCTCGATGGCGGCCCTGACCGCCGTGTCCTGTGAATTGCGTTCGGCAACCTGGGTCAGAAAGCCATTGAAGTCCGGCGCCAGCTCCTGCCGGCCCTGTTCGATCAAGCTGACCAGCTGCGCACGCTTGAGCGTATGTTCACCCTGCGGTGCGCGCTTGCCAGTGTCATCGGCCGCCATCGGCTCGTCTGCGCTGACAGGCAGCGCGCTGCCGAGCCCGAGTGCCAGACCCAGCGCGAGGGCCGTCTGACGAGAGGTAGCGTGAGTGGCTGTGCGGGTACTCATGGGCATGTACATCCTTGTGTTAGGCAAGACACCACGTCGTCAATGGCCGCAGAGACAAGCGATGAGGAGAAGACCCTCACCGCCACCCGGCGGCAGCTGACCACGCGACATCAAGACGGTTTCATCGGCCTTGCCGTGAAACATGAATGTCTTATACACAACCATCTTATGTACTAGACCACGCCACGCCAACCCTGGCGAGAGGTGCCTGCCACTCTGCTCTCCATTATGGCCTTGGTCCTCTTCGCGCCAGACGAGCGATTCAGTTCCAGCGCTTGAGCAGAATCTCGATGAACAGTTCCGCGATCGGCGACAGGGACTCACCGCGCCGCCGCAGCAGGCCAATGGTGCGGTCAATGCGCGGTTCGGGCAGTTCACGCTGACACAGCACCTCGTGTTCCGGCCCCGGCATGGCCATCGACGGCAGGATGGCGACGCCCAGCCCGCTCTCTACCAGACCCAGTGACGTCGAGAGATGCTGTACCTCGTAGAAGCCATCCAGATGCAGGCCGGCGGACAGCAGGGTGTTGTCGAGCAGAATGCGGTTGCCGCTGTCACGCGAGACCGTGATCAGGCGCACATCGTCCAGGTCGCTCCATTCCACGCGCTGTTTCTGTGCAAGAGGATGGTCTCGACGCAGGGCCAGCACGAAGGGATCACGATAGATGGAGGTGAAATCCACCGCCGGATGGTGGGCACTGACCATATTGATACCAAAGTCTGCCTCCCCCGAGACCACCCTTTCGACCCCTTCATTGGCACTGACATCCAGGATGCGAATCCGGATACCGGGATAGGCGGTATTGAATTCGCGCACCACGCTGGGCAGGAAGTAGAAGGCTGCCGTGGGCAGGCAAGCGATGGTCAGCACCCCCTTGCGGTGGGTGGCAAGCTCGCGGACGCCGACCAGAGACGACTCATAATCTTCGAGCAACTTGCGGGCTTTGGGCAGGAAATCACGCCCAACGGGCGTCAAACGACTTCTTCGCGTGGTGCGCTCGAGCACCTTGGCGCCCAGAATCTCCTCCAGTTTCTGGATGCGGCGCGACAACGCCGGCTGCGAAATATGCAGCCGTTCTGCCGCCTCATTGAAGGAATGATTCTCGGCGACCTCGACGAACGCCGACAGATCCAGAAACTCCAATCTATGCATGCAACTACCTTATTGTTTCAGTTTTCAGATTAATGCGCACAATGATGACAGTATAGGTTTTATTTGCATTTGATGCATAGATCATCGGCTGTGATGCTTCACGAAGGCGCAAACAGACAGGAGCGCGTTCCAACATGATGCATTCACTTCCTTGCATGATCCTACGTGGCGGTACCTCTCGGGGTCCCTTCCTGCGTCTGGATCACCTCCCCGCCGATGACGAAGGCCGTCGCGAAGTTCTGCGTCAGGTCATGGGCTCCGGCCACGTACTGCAGATCGATGGCCTGGGCGGCGGCAATTCGTTGACCAGCAAGGTCGCCCTCGTCGGGCCGCCCAGTCATCCTGAAGCTGATGTCGATTACCTGTTCGCTCAGGTCGACGTAGAAGGCGACAAGGTCGACTTCTCGCCCAACTGCGGCAACATGCTGGCCGCCGTCGGCCCCTACGCCATCGAGACCGGCATGATTGCGCCGCAGGGCGACCTGACGCGTCTGCGGATTCACAACCTCAACACCCGCACGCTGATCGATAGCCAGGTGCCGACGCCCGGCGGCGCGGTGGCCTACCAGGGTGACACGCGCATCAGTGGTGTACCCGGCGCCGGCAGCGCCATCAAGCTGGGCTTCCTCGGCGCGGTGGGCGCCAAGACCGGCAAGATGCTGCCCAGCGGCCAGGTCATCGACGTGATTGATGGCGTCGAGGTGACCTGTCTCGACTCCGCCACGCCGGTGGTGCTGATCGAAGCGGCAAGTCTGGGCTGGGCGGGCAACGAAGCGCCGGCCGAGATGGACGCCAACCGCGAGGCGATGGCACGTCTCGAGCAGATTCGCCTCAAGGCGGGGGAATTGATGGGCATGGGCGACGTCAGCGGCTCGGTGCTGCCCAAGCCGGTGATTCTCTCCGCCCCGCGCACCCAGGACGGCACTCTATGCGCCCGTTACTTCGTGCCGCATCGCTGCCATGGCGCCCTGGCCGTCACGGGTGCCATCACGCTGGCCGTTGCGACCAGCATCCCGGGCACCCTGGCCAATCGTGTGGCTCTCGCGGCCGGCACTCTGGCACCGGATAGCCTGGCGGCAAACGTCCATCTGGAACATCCCGCCGGATTTCTGGATGTCGAGGTCGAGCATGCCAATGCCGACCCGATGACCCCCAGCCGCGTGTCTCTGCTGCGCACGGCACGCAAGATCATGAGTGGCGAGGTGTTCTTGAACCTCCCCGACTCGGTGGAGATGCCTGGGCGTGCATGACACGCCAGACGACCGCACTGGCAAGCGCCAGAGGCGAAGAGTTCGTCGACAGGCAACGAGCAGGTACTGCAGTATATTGATTTACAATGAATTTTCGCTAAACGAAATAGCCTGACTGCGCCGCCATGCAGATAGCGCATCACTGATCGACAACGCATTCCAACAATAATCAGGAGTCAGACCATGTCCATCATCGTGTCTACCCCCAAGCGCCAGACCCTCAAGCGTCATGCCCGCACCACCGCATTGGCCTTCATGCTGCCCGTCATGGGCCTGATGCCACTGTCCTCAGCCGTTCACGCCGCGGCGGAAGTCCCTGACACCCTGACCTGGACCGTCCCGTTCGGTGTCGGGGGCGGCACGGACGTCTGGGCACGCTTCATGTCCAACTGGGTGACCAAGGACCTGCCGGGCAACCCGGCTGTCGTCATCGACAACGTCCCGGGCGGTGGTTCCATCACCGGCGTCAACCTGTTCAGCAAGCGTGCCGGCGATGACGGCGACGAGATGGTCGTCACCTCGGCCTCTACCCAGTATCCGGCCATGCTGCGCGACCGTCGCGTGCGCTATGACTATGCCGACTGGGAGCCGATCTTCGCCGCACCGACAGGGGGTGTCGTCTACGCCTCAAGCTCGCTGGGCAAGAACAGCGCCAGTGCGCTCGAGGCCCTCGCCTCCCAGAAAGTGAAGTTCGCCGGCCAGAACCCGACCGGGCTCGAGATGCCGGTGCTGATGGCCTTCGATCTGCTCGACTTCCAGGTCGACCCGGTCTTCGGCATGAAGAGCCGTGGTGAGGGCCGCCTGGCCTTCGAACGTGGCGAAGTCGCCCTCGACTTCCAGACAACCTCCGCCTACAAGAGCAACGTCACGCCGCTGGTCGACGCCGGCCAGGCCGTACCGCTGTTCAGCCTTGGCGTGATGGATGACGAAGGCCATATCGAGCGCGATCCGTCCTTCCCGGACCTGCCGACCTTCTCCGAGCTGTATCTGGCCCAGGAAGGCCATTCACGTGACGACGAGGCCTACCAGATCTTCCACAAGTTCTTCGCCTCCGGTTACGCCATGCAGAAGATGCTGCTGGTGCCGAAGGACGTGGACCCGGAACTGCTGGAGCTTTACCGCCAGGCCGCGCGTGATCTGGCCAAGGACCCCGAGTTCCTCAAGGAGGCCGCCGAGAAGGTCGGGCCCTATGGCCTGATGGTCGGCAAGGCCGCCGCGTCCCAGCTTCAGGAAGCCATGCAGCTGAGCGAAGCCGAGCACGAATGGGTCAAGAACTGGCTGATGGAACGCCACAATATCCGCCTGCAATCTCGTTGACGCGCGCAATCACACCCGTAACGGTCTGAACCCACGGGTGTGATGGGGACCCACTCACGGGGCTGCCGATCAGCAGCCCCGTGAGCCTTTCACTCCCTGCCTCACCATGCTCTCCCCGGCACCGCCTCTGAGTGTTAGAGAAGCATCTAGAGAAGAACAAGAGGTTGAGTAACGCCATGATCGACACTCTCCTGTCCAGCATTGGACACGTCTTCACGCTGACGCATCTGCTGTTCATGATGATCGGCATCTTCGTCGGCCTGCTGGTCGGTATCATTCCCGGCCTGGGCGGCATCGCCGGCATGGCCCTGCTGCTGCCCTTCCTCTATGGACTGGACCCGGGCTACGCCCTGGGCATGCTGATGGGCATGGTCGCGGTCATTCCTACCGGCGATACCTTCGCCTCTGTCCTGATGGGCATTCCCGGTTCCAGCGCGTCGCAAGCTACGGTGCTGGATGGCTTCCCGCTGGCCAAGAAGGGCCAGGCAGCCCGCGCGCTGACCAGTGCCTTCCTGTCTTCCCTGTGTGGTGGCGTGATCGGTGCCATCATCCTGACCGGCTTCATCCTCGTCGCACGCCCCCTCGTACTGGCCTTCTCGTCAGCCGAATTGTTCGTGTTGACCTTACTGGGCCTGACGATGGTGGCGGTGTTGTCCGGCAAGAACCTGTTCAAGGGCACCGCTGCCTGCGGCCTCGGCCTGCTGGTCGGTGCCATCGGCGCCGCACCGGCGACCGGCGAGTACCGCATGAACCTGGATATCGACTACCTGTACGACGGCGTACCGCTGATCGTGCTGGGTCTGGGCATCTTCGCCCTGCCGGAAATCGTCGAGCTGCTGCTGGGACGTGGCAGTATCGCCAAGAACGGCAACACCGACCTGGGCAAGGGCTGGTCTGCCGGCATCAAGGATGTGGTCAAGAACAAGTGGCTGGTCGCGCGCTGTGCCGGTATCGGCAGCCTGATCGGGACCATTCCGGGTCTGGCGGGTTCCGTGGTCGACTGGATCACCTACGGCTTCGCGGTCAAGACCGCCAAGGACCCGAGCCAGTTCGGCAAGGGCGACATCCGCGGCGTCATCGCGCCGGAATCCGCCAACAATGCCTGCGCCTGCGGTGCCATGGTGCCGACACTGCTGTTCGGGGTGCCAGGCTCCGGCACGGCGGCGGTCTTCCTGGGCGGGCTGTTGCTGCTGGGTCTGGAACCCGGCGTGTCGATGATCACCACCAATCTGGACATGACCTACACCATCATCTGGTCACTGGCGCTGGCCAATATCCTGGGCGCGGGCCTGTGTCTGATGCTGGCGCGTCCGGTCGCGCAGCTGACGCGTGTACCCTTCGCCATTCTGGCCCCTGCCATCACCGTGCTGATCCTGTTCGCTGCCTATCAGGCCAGCCGCTCGCTGGGTGACTGGGCCGCGCTGGGCATGATCGGCATGATCGGTGTGCTGTTCAAGAGTGCTGGCTGGTCGCGTCCGGCCTTCCTGATCGGCTTCGTGCTGGCACCGGGTGCCGAGAACTACTTCTACCAGAGCATGCAGTTCCACGGCGCCGAAGCCTTCCTGCGTCCGGGCGTGCTGATCATCCTCGGCCTGATCCTGCTGGCCTTCTTCCTGCCGGTGATCCGCAAGGCGATCATGCGTCGTCGCCAGACCCATGAAGTGGTCGAGACCGCGCCGTCGCCGGAAGAGGATGTGCTGGAATCGCGTGGCTTCGGTGGCGTCGACTTCCTGCTGCTGTTGATGATGGGCGCAGCCGCCCTGTGGGCGCTCTACGACGTCAAGGACCTGATGCCGCTGGGCAAGGCCTTCCCGACGCTGGCCGCCTTCATCACGCTGCTCTCGGTGATCGCCGTGGTCTTCAACGGCTGGCGTCGCGGCATGATTCGTGTCAAGCAACCGGCCTTCAAGGCAGTGGGTGTGGTACTTGGCTTCTTCGTGCTGATAGGCGTCAGTGCGCTGCTGGGCTTCGTCTCCACCGCCGTGCTGTTCTGCCTGGGCTTCCAGCTCACCATCGCACGCAAGTCGCCGCTGTTCGCAGGGCTCTTCGCGCTGGGCGTGGCAGTCTTCCTGCTCGGCATGCAGGCGGCGATGAATCTGCACTACCCGACGGGTCTGCTGGATGACGTGGTGCTGCCGATGATTCCCTTCCTGTAAGGCCAGCTGGCATCACCAGCACTCAACTCTCGAGTACGACATACGCAAGCGGGCACCCATTGGGTGCCCGCTTGCGTATTGTGACAACCCCAAGCCCATTGTCAGGTGCTCGCCGCCATCACGGTTCAATCGACGCGATGAAACCTGGCTCGTGCCACCTGTGGCGATACCCCGAAATGACGCCGGTAGGCCGTGGCGAAGTTGCAGGCATGGGCATACCCCACCTGATGCGCCACCTGCTGAATGCTCACCCCGCGCCGCAGAGCCTGCTCGGCACACCGCATGCGACATTCACGCTGATAACTGCCCAGTGACTGCCCGAAGGCCTGGCGAAACTTGTGGCGCAAGCCGGAGGGGCTCATGCAGGCCAGCCGCGCCAGCTCCTCCAGCGAGTGTGCGCCATGCGGCACGGCGGCAAGACGCTGGCGCACCGCTTCCAGATGTCGACAGGCGCCGTGAGGTCGCGATGGGGACGCTAATGGCGATGCAGGGGGTGCGGGGGCTGCGGAGAACGCAGGCACCTCCTGTGCCTCACCAGCGCGGCGCTTGAGTGCCGCCCCCAGCAACTGCAGCGCGATCCCCTGCCACTCCAGCATCTCCCACTCGCAGGCGGGGGTCGCTGGCGTCTCGCACTCTCCTCGTGGGCCCTCACCATCAGGGGCTCTGACACGCTCATCCAGTTGCTGATGAAGCCAGCGCCCCGGCGTCCAACCCAGCGGGCTGGAGTGACGCGCGCACGGCAATGCATCCCAGTTCGCCAGCCCCCGCCGCACCTGCAGGGACTGGCTGGCCTCGCCCTCCAGATGCAAGCTGATACAGCGCAGGCGGCCTTGAGGGTGATAGCTCTTCAGCGTCGGCGGCGCAGACTGCGTTCTCGCCGGGCGAAAGATCCCCCCTTGCCCCGCGGACAAGTCGATCCCCGCGCCGTCCAGGCCTGATAGCGTCAGCCGCCCTTCCAGCACCAGGCAGAGATAGAGGCCCTCGTGAAACTGATGCTGGCCGTGATAGGCGCGTGACACCTCTAGATCACACAGCGTCAGATGCGCATCCCGCCAGGGATGCAGGTCATGCATCTGCCCCTCGCAATGCGGATATTTCGCTGCTCGCCAGCCTCGCCGCTCGCTGAGCGATGAAGGGCGCTGTTGAGGTGGGGCCATGACGCGGCGAGTGGCCCGACTGTCGGCTATGTCTCCAAGCGGCTGTGACATGACGCTGCAAATCCCTGCAAGGTGAATCCTGGTGAAGGCCTATCGCCTGCTGCGGGTCGCACTGACGGCTGAAGGGTCGCACGATGCCACTCAGCGGCCACGCCAGGCCGCGGCTTGCGAATACGGCTGGCGACCACAAAATACAATGATTACCGAAAGCAAAACAATCTCATTATCATATAAGTATTGCATCTTGTTTCATGTAAAGCCTTGTTCTCTTATGCAGCCCTCTTCCAGCCCTCTTCCAACCCTCTTGCAGCCCTCATGCATCCATCGAGTCAACGGCACTTTGCGTCACAGGCTGGCAAGCTTGGCCAGCAGGCTGAAAACTCTGCGAGAATTCACGGGTTTGACAGTACTGCACCTTATGTCACTAATGGATGCCTTTCCCCCAAGGAGCACGCCTCATGTTTCTGTTGATCCTCTTCGCTGCCATCGCGATTGGCATCTCATTCATCTGCTCCGTGCTCGAGGCGGCGCTGCTGTCGCTCTCCCCCAGCTATGTGGCAAGCCTGAGAGACCAGCACCCCAAGCGCCACGCCGCTCTGGCCAAGCTCAAGGACAATATCGACAAGCCGCTGGCCGCCATCCTGACGCTCAATACCATCGCGCATACCGTCGGTGCCACGGGGGTGGGCGCGCAGGTATCGGTCGTCTTCGGGGAAGCCTGGGTCGGCGTGGCCTCGGCGGTGATGACGCTGCTGATCCTGGTGGCCTCGGAAATCATCCCCAAGACCATCGGTGCCACCTACTGGCGTCAGCTGTCGCCGATGCTGCCCGGCGTGCTCAATGCCATGGTCATCGCGCTCAAGCCGCTGATCTGGCTGTCGGAGTTGATCACCTCGCGCATCGGCAAGGATGCTCATGACATCGATGTGCGTGGCGAGATCAAGGCACTGGCCCAGATGGGGCTCGACAAGAAAGCCCTGGAAAATGATGAACAGCGCGTCATCACCAACATCCTCAATCTGCACGAGATGAAGGTGCGTGACGTGCTGACGCCGCGCCCTGTCTGCCAGACGGTCAGTCCCGAGATGAGCGTGGCCGAGTTCAATGACCAGCTGACGATCTGGCCCTTCAGCCGCTACCCGGTGATGACCGACGATGAGCGAACGCTGGGCATGATCCATCGAGCCGATGCCCATCAGGCAGAGCCCACCACGCCGCTCAAGAACCTGATGCGCCCGATCAGCGAGCTGCACGCCGAAGACAACGTCGAACATGCCTTTGGGCTCATGCAGCGCGAACGCCAGCATCTGTGCGTGGTCTACGACAACCTCGGCAACTGGCTGGGTGTCATCACGCTGGAAGACGTGATGGAGACGATTCTGGGCGAGGACATCATCGACGAGACGGACAACGTGGCCAATCTGCGCCGCTTTGCCCGCCAGCGCTGGACCAAGCGTATCGGTGCCAACACCTCAAGCACCCAGCCTTCCGCTGCAACGGCGGCTGGTGGAGGCGCTGTCTCGGGCGATGAAGCTGGCTCTGGTGAAGGTGCTTTACCCGTCTACGAGCACACCGAGAAAGATGCGGGCTCAGCCAATAACTCTGCCAAAGGGCCTGCCAAGAGCGCCGATGACAGCAAGGGCTAGGCCCGACCCTCCACGCGTGTGACCCGCTCGAAGGCAAAAGTCCCGTGAAAGTCGTTGCCAGATACGACTATCGCGGGACTTTTTTTATTGGCGGCTGTTGATACCGCCTGATAACCCATTGATTCCTCTTGCGAACCCCTACTCTCAATCAATCGAATAATTTCTTTCTTCCAATCTCTCGGTAATCAATCCCCGGACTCGGTGCTAACGTTAATCACACACGACGGACAGCGAACGAACCGAGATAAAATAATGATATACAAGAAATTTACGACGTTCCGCACTGAACAGAAAGGCGCCATTCTGTATGTGACCTTCGATTATCCGCCGGTCAATATTCAGGACATTCCCATGCTGGCCGACCTGACCATGCTGTCGCAGAAGCTCGAGCGTGACAGCGACACCAAGGTGGTGGTCTTCCAGTCAGCCCATCCCGAGATCTTTGTCGCCCATGCCGACGTAGACTTCCTCAAGGACATGTCGACTCATGCGGTCCACCAGGGTGAGGTCAAGCTGCTGGACCTGCAGGTGGTCCTCGAGCGCGTAAGCCGCCTGCCCCAGGCGACCATCGCCAAGATTGAAGGTTTTGCCCGCGGCGGTGGTCACGAATTTGCCCTGGCCTGTGACATGCGCTTCGCCGCACGTGGCAAGGCCCGTTTCATGCAGATGGAAGTCGCGATGGGCATTCTGCCCTGCGGGGGTGGTGCCTCACGCATGGCACGTCAGGCAGGCCTTGGCCGAGCGCTGGAAATCATCCTCAGCGCCAAGGACTTCGATGCCGATCAGGCCGCCGAATACGGCACCATCAATCGCGCGCTGGACCCGCAGGAGATCGGCCCCTTCGTCGACTCGCTGGCCGAGCGAATCTCCTTGTGGCCATCAGCCGCCATCAACGCCTGCAAACAGGCCGTCTACGCCTCCATCGACAAGCCCATCGAAGACGCCTTGAAGGAAGAAGCCTATTGGCTCTATCAGGCCACCAGCCAGACCGCCGCCATCAAGCGCTTCCAGAATGCCTATGACAGCGATGTCGAAAACGACATGACCGCCCAGCGCAACTGGGACCAGATCGTGATCGACGTCCAGTCCATCGTTTGAGAATACGTCCTGCAACGTAAGCAAGGATGCCCTTTAGGGGAGTGGCAACACTCCCTCTTTTTGGATTCTCCCACCCCCTTTCTCTTTTTGGATTCTCCCACCCTATTTCGGAGCCACACCATGCATATCGATGACCACTCCCTGTGCAACGACTTCCCTCAGCAACGTGAACTCATTCTGCGCCTGATCAATGGCAATGAAGAGTTTGCCCGCATCGCGGAAGCCTATACCCGTATCGATATCGAGATTCACGCCCTGGAAGTCGATGAATCGCCGATCGGCGATGACTCCATGCACCAACTCAAGCACCAGCGTAGCCTGCTCAAGGATGGTCTATACGAGCGAATGATGGCGGCTGAGTAAAGCGACGACTGCTCATTACCTGGAAATAGCGGCCGATTAATATCCATCGGCTTGTGTGACTGACTACCTCTATCATTAGATTGCCTGATCAGCTGGCCTTTGCAGGCCGGCTAGCCTTTTTCCGGATATATAAATGCTGCACACCCCCCTTTACCGGACGATTCCATTTATCCAGATAATCCAGTCCCTGGATCAAGACTCCAAGCTTGCTGGCCCCATGATCGGCCGGTTTGAAGTCAGGCATCTTCTTCTTTAGATAACTTCCTACCGCTGATAAGGAAGTCCAGCCATCTTTCTGCTGCAGCTCATTCACCGCACTCAAGATATGCGACCTCAACTGCCTCTGTGCCTTGGTCGGCTTGACGAGGGCTACCGGCTCAGCGGCCGACTTGCTGACTGGCATGGCCGGGGCGGGCTTCTCAGCCACCTTGCGCAGTCCTTCGCTGTAGATGAACTTGTCACAGGCAGACACGAATGGCTGAGGCGTCTTGTCTTCACCGAAGCCATATACCAGCATGCCGCTCTCTCTCAAACGAGCCGCCAGGCGCGTAAAATCGCTGTCCGAAGAGATGAGGCAGAACCCTTCCACGTTCCCCGAGTACAGCAAGTCCATGGCATCGATGATCAACGCAGAGTCAGTTGCATTCTTGCCCTGGGTATAGCTGAACTGCTGAACCGGATGAATGGCATGACGCAGAAGATGCTCTTTCCATGGCGCAAGATTCGGCGTCGTCCAGTCTCCGTAAGCCCGCTTGATGGTGCTGCCCCCCAGTTTTGAAATCTCTGCCAGCAGCGCTTCGCAGATAGCAGCCTGCGCATTGTCAGCATCAACAAGTACCGCCAATCTATTGCGTCCTATCTGTGACATGTATCGCTCCATGATGTACGTCACTGAAATCCTGTTATCTCTCCTTGGGATAATATGTCATGTAATGACCCTGATGATCACCAGATAAGTCATGGCCTTGGCAAACGCCTCCTAGCCGGTTTCAAATCCCTCTATCAAGGCATCCATCAGCACCCTCACTCGCCGAGGAAGAATCGACGTCTCCGGTCGGACGATGTAGATGCTGGTATCTGCGCCGTCCCCACGGATGTCTTCCAGCAGCGGGATCAAGCGTCCAGAAGCCAGGTCATCGGCGATCAGGTAGTGCGGCAGACAGGCAATGCCGCGACTGCCCAGACAGGCGGCATGCAGGGTTTCCAGGGAATTGGAGAGGAAGCCGCAACGCATGTCAGGCAGTGACTTGAGCCCCCAGGCATTGAACCCGCCGGGAAGATTCAGGATCAGGCTGACATGCTCTGCCAGCTCCGGCACTGAGCGCGGCGTGCCGTGGCTTGCCAGATAGTCCGGTGATGCACAGATGACGCGATGGTTGGTGGCCAACCGCCTGGCGATCAGGCCAAGCTCGGGCTGTGCGGTGCTGCGTATCGCCAGATCCATCCCTTCATGGACCAGGTCGACCACCGCGTCCGACAGCGTCAGGTCCACGATCACCTCGGGATAGCGCTCCATGAAGCGCAACAGCAGGGGCATCACCTGCAGCTTGCCCAAGGCATTGGAACACGAGAGGCGAATGCGCCCCTTGAGCGCGCCGCTGCCTTCGGCGATCTCCTGTTCGACATTGCGCAGGCGCTCCTGCAACTCCCGCGTCTCCAGGGCATAGAGCTGCCCCGCTTCACTCAAGCGCATCTGCCGAGTGGAGCGAATCAACAGCTGGGCACCAAGACGCTGTTCCAGCTGCGCGATGCGCTTGCTGATCGCGGAGTGGGTAATGCCAAGCTGGCGCGCCGCCCCGGTGAAGGTACCGGCGTCGACGACGGCGTGAAAGATGTCGAGGTCCGTATGCGTTTTCATATATTCCATTTGCTCACGGATACTGTGCGCGCACAACGGATTATCACCGTCCGCAAGGCATGTCACCCTGTCATCAGTTCCTGAAATGACAGATTCAGTGCCACATTGCTCGCCATATCCCTTGCCACATCTTTTACTTAACGCGCACCAAGAGAGACATCGCCACCATGACAGACCAGCCGACAGCCTCCGCCCTGTTTACCCCTTTCACGTTGCCAAGCGGCCGGGTGCTCGCCAACCGAATCGTCAAGGCTGCGATGTCGGATTCTCTCGGCGATGGCACGGGGCATCCCAGTGAGGCACAGCTGCGCCTTTACGAGCGCTGGGCAGAAGGTGGCGTGGCGGCGTCGCTGGTCGGTGAGGTACAGCCTGACCACCACCATGCCGAGAAACCGGGCAACCTGGTGCTCAACACGCAATCCGATCTCGCGGCCTTCACGCAACTGGCCCAGCGCGGTCAACAGCATGGTGCAGACCTCTGGCTGCAGCTCGGCCACGCCGGTGCGATGGCCTACCCACCGACCAGCACGGCGCACGGCCCCAGTGCACTGGATATTCCCGGGCTACGTTGCGAGGCCATGAGCCTGGAGGCCATCAAGGCATTGCCTGCTGCCATGGCAACGACGGCTCGTCTGGCCCGTGAAGCCGGGTTTGGCGGGGTACAGGTGCATGCGGCACACGGTTTCCTGCTCAGCCAGTTTCTGTCTCCCCTCTTCAATCAGCGCACGGATGACTACGGCGGCAGCCTCGACAACCGCATGCGGCTGATGCGTGAGGTGATCATTGCCGTGCGTGAGGCCGTTGGCCACGACTACCCGGTACTGGTGAAGCTCAACTCCAGCGACCAACTGCAAGGCGGTTTCGAGGAAGCCGAAGCGCTGCAGGTGATAGCAGCACTCGATGAGCTACCCATCGATCTGATCGATATCAGTGGCGGCACCTACTTCCCCGGCGCGAGCTCCGCGTCGGATGCCAGTGCCAGCGGCCCCTACTTCGTCGAATTCGCCAAGCGTGCACGCGAGGTTACGACCCTGCCCCTGATGGCAACCGGCGGCTTCAAGACACTCGCCCAGGCCGAAGACGCCGTGGCACAGGGCGCCGTCGACCTCGTCGGCCTGGCCCGCCCACTGGCGCTGCATCCGTCACTGCCCGCCCTCTGGCAGGCCGGAGAATGCCCCGCGCCAGAATTCCCGCGTTTCAGCGCGCCGCCTGAAGGCGGAGTGACAGCCTGGTATACCCTGCGCCTGACCCAGCTGGGCGAGGATCGTGAGCATGAATCACTGGGCGAACTGGAGACGGTGCTGGCCGACTATGAAGCCCGCGACGCCGCACGCGCCGAGACCTGGAATGCGCACTTCTCGAACTGAGTCGCTTTCAGTAGGACAGACGCAAAACGCCGCAGCGCTGACGCTGCGGCGTTCATGTTTCAGTCCCTTGCAGTGATGCATGTCAGGTCGTGGGAAGCCGCACCAATGAAGCGTCTTCAGGCAGCGTTGTGCACACTGACTGAAGGCGCTTCACTGCCGCCCCTGTTTCCCTGCGACTTGCCCTGGCGCTGATAGCTGCCCTTGCCCTTGCGCGCCTTTACCACGCGTTGCTTGAACATCGGGGTACGCAGCACTGCCTTGAGCGCGTTGTCCTGTACCTTGCGCTTGTGAGTCATGGTGTCTTCTCCTGTGGCTTCTCTATCACCGGCCCAGTATACGCCCTTTCGGCATGCAGAGTGATCAACCTCCGCTTCCCCCTCGTCGCTGGCCTGGTGAGTGAATAGCCCCGCGAATAGTTCAGCGAATAGCCCAGCAGATCCTCTAGCCTTCCCCACCAGCGAATCTTCCAGCGAACCCTTGAGCGAGGGTTATTTGCTAATCTGGCGCCCTTTTCCCTCCTGATCCCGTCTCTTTCTCCATTCACACACCACTCACTACTGTGACACCCCTTTTCCATCCTCCTCACACCCCTATTTTACTCAAAATCTCAAAATTACAAGCACCCACCTGCTTGACCAATAGATCATTTCAGCCCTCCACCCGCTTGACTCAGCATGCCTTGAATAGGCAGAAAACTATCCACCTTCGAATCGATATTGCAACACGGCAATCTTCTTTTCTTTCCTCATAGAAAAAAGCCAGATAACGCCACGAAAAACCACCGCCAAAACATCAAAAATATACACGAAAATCAATATCTTACAAAAAAACAACCCAAACCATGAGTTGATAAATCGCATCCTTGCGCCTGACCTTTCCAAAGTGACACAACCCGAAATAATCTTACCACTAAAGTCTAAACACCCTCGTGATCGTGTACACTTCATACACTCAGAATCAATGTCTAACATTTGAGATGGCGCATCATTTCTGCGAGGATGCCTCACGTTCCGCGAGCCGTAGATTGCTCTCAAGGCAAGAAAAATACGGCCTCCGTGCTCAGGTTCAGCGAAATGTCAGGTGGCCAGTCAACTGGATCCCTTACCTTTCCAGGCCACCCAAGCGCTGGATAACGCTCATTATTATCGCGCTCCATTACATAGGAAAAAGCACCTGGTCAACACGAGATCCCGCAACGCGGGGTTCACGGAACATGACGTCTCATTACAGTCTCAACAGGAAATACCCATGACAAAACGCATTGCGATCATTGGCGCAGGGCCGAGTGGCCTGGCACAGCTGCGCGCCTTTCAATCTGCCGCTGACAAGGGTATCGATATTCCCGAAATAGTCTGTTATGAAAAACAGAGTGACTGGGGTGGCCTGTGGAATTACAGCTGGCGCACCGGTCTCGATCAGAATGGTGAGCCCGTCCACGGCAGCATGTACCGCTACCTGTGGTCCAACGGCCCCAAGGAATGTCTGGAGTTCGCGGATTATTCCTTCGAGGAGCACTTCGGCCATCCCATCGCCTCGTACCCGCCACGTGCGGTGGTCTTCGACTACATCAAGGGTCGAGTCGAGAAGGCAGGCGTGCGCAAGTACATCCGCTTCAACTGCCCGGTGCGCCACGTCAGCTTTGACGACAACCGCGAGCAGTTCACCGTCAGTGTCCATGACCTGCAGGCCGATGCGGTCGTTCAGGAGCAGTTTGATCACGTCATCGTGGCATCGGGTCACTTCTCGACCCCCAACGTGCCCGAATTCCCGGGGTTCTCGCAGTTCAATGGCCGCATTCTGCACGCTCATGACTTCCGTGACGCGCTGGAATTCAAGGGCAAGGACCTGCTGCTGATCGGCAGCAGCTACTCTGCCGAAGATATCGGTTCACAGTGCTACAAGTATGGCGCTCGCAGCATCACCACCAGCTATCGCACCGCCCCGATGGGCTTTGCTTGGCCGGACAACTGGGAAGAGAAACCGCTGTTGCTGAAGGTGGACCGCGACACGGCCTATTTCCGCGATGGCACCAGCAAGAAGATCGATGCCATCATCCTGTGTACCGGCTACCTCCACCACTTCCCGTTCCTGGATGAGCCACTGCGCCTCAAGACGGGCAATCGCATGTGGCCGCTCGGTCTCTACAAGGGCGCTGCCTGGGAAGAGAATCCGCGCATGTTCTACCTCGGCATGCAGGACCAGTGGTACACCTTCAACATGTTCGATGCCCAGGCATGGTGGGTGCGTGACGTGATTCTCGGTGAGATCGCGCTGCCCAGCCGCGAGGCGATGCAGGCGGATAGTCAGGCATGGCGTGACAGGGAAGAGACACTGGACAGCGATGAATCAATGATCCTCTTCCAGGGCGATTACGTGAAGTCACTGATCTCGGAGACGGATTATCCGAGCTTCGATATCGACGGCGTCAATCGCACCTTCCTCGAGTGGGAGCACCACAAGCACGAGAACATCATGACATTCCGTGACTACTCCTACCGCTCGCTGATGACCGGCACCATGGCCCCGCGCCATCACACGCCCTGGCTCGACGCGATGGATGATTCGCTGGAAGCCTTCCTGGCGCAGCCCGACAAGAGCGCTGGACAAGCAGGCGGCGAGACAGCCACCGCCGCGCAGCTCGCGACTGACGACGCCTGAGCAGGCCGTCTCAGTCAGCAGCCGTCTGAACGAGCAAGCCGTCTGAGACGACGAGCTTCCTGATCTGTCAGGCAACGAAGCCGCCGAGTCGTGACACGACTCGGCGGCTTCGTTCTATCAATTCACACGTGCAACAGCTCACTCGTGCAGCACATCGCAAAGTGATATCAGCGCCTGCGGCTGCGTGATGACCCGCTCCGGTGCCATGCTGGCCAGCCGCTCGGGGCTCTGCCATCCCCAGCTGACGGCAGCGGCACGACACCCTGCCTCGTGCGCGGCGCGAATGTCGCTGACGGCGTCGCCCACCATCCAGCTGCGCTCCACCGCCACTTGCGGCGCTGCCAATAGACCCACCAGCTTGGCCCCCTTGCTGCCCGCGATCTCACCGCCCAGCACCTGTGACACGCAATCCGACAGGCCGGCGGCGGCGAGCGTGGCACGAATCATCTCGCTGTGATTGGCCGACAGCACCATGACGTCGCCCTGTTCAGCAAGCGCCGACAAGGCCTCGCGCATGCCGGTGAAGACCGCCGGCGGCGTCGCCTGGCGGGTATAGGCAAAGACATGTGCGGCAAAGCGCGCGACGGCCTCGTCCGTGAAGCCCTGCACACGCGCCATCTCCTCGAAGGTCACGTTGTCCAGCGACTCCCAGCTATTGCGTTCCAGCACGATCGTCCGCCCTTCCAGACGCGCCGCATGCGCGCAGGCTTTGAGACACAGTGTCAGGCTGTCGGCAATCACACCATCAAAATCAAAGACATATAACGCTTTGTTCATTCTTTTGCTGCCTCAGCTGCCTGCAAGGTGTTGCTCAACGGCTCGCGCTCGCGAGTCGGAATCCGCTCATCGCGCTGCAGAGCGATCAATTCATCGAGCGCCTCCAGCGACTGGGCGGCCTCGAGCGTGTCGTGGAAGAAATAGCGGCGACTGTCATCCATGTAGAGGTGCAGGTGATTGACGATCTGCTCCTGGCCTATCATCAGCACGCCATAGGCCGGCGGCTCATGACTGCCGGCGAGACAATCCGCTGCAGAGACCAGATCCAGCCCGACCTGGTGATTGACGCCCGGCAGGGTCGAGAACGAGAGCCCCCGCCAGACACCGCTGGCCGGACGATGCACATGCCCGAACAGCAAGTGCTCGACATTGCCATGCCGCTGGATCACGTCATGCAGCGCCTGTGAATTCTGCAAGCGGATGTCGTCCATGTAACGGATGCCGAGGACCATGGGCGGATGATGCAGCGCCAGCAGGATACGGCGATCATGATGCGCAGCCAGACAGGCATCCAGCCACGCCAGGCGGGACTCACACAGCAGACCGCCATGCTCCCCCGCGACCGCCGAATCGAGCATCACCAGCACGCAATCATCAGCGCCGGGGCCGAAGGCATGCGCATACTGCACGAAGCCTCCGTCATCGCAGGGCAGCTCCGGGAAGGCGGCCTGCAGAGCCTCACGCGCATCATGATTGCCCATGCCGAGGAAATACGGCATCGACAGTTCTTCCAGTACCTCACGCAGCGCCTGGAAGGCGGCCGGTTCACCGCGATCGGTCAGGTCACCGCTGATGATCACGCCCTGAGCATCGCCGTGGTGCAGATTGATATCGGCAACGGCAGCCGCTAGCCGTGCACGTGGGTCCAGCCCGTAAAGTCGCTTGTCAGGAGCGACCAGATGGGTGTCGGTCAGATGGATCAGTTTCATGCTATCGCGCGTTCCATGAGGGCCACCTTGAGGGGCCGCCATTATCAAGCTCTCAGGTGACGACTGCGTGACGCACGCCACACTCTCTTCGCGCAAAGCCAATCGGGTGCATGCCACCTATCAAAAACGCCGCAGCGCTGAGCGCTGCGGCGTTTGATGTGCCGGTCATGATGCCCAGAGGGTCACGGCGTCTTCTTGCTCTCGAAGGACGCTTTCTCGTGACGCAGGATGTTGGCGCTCAGCGCAATGCAGACGCCAGCGGCGACCAGCAGGCACACCGCCACGGCACCAGAGTTGCTGAAGAAGAAGGCATAGTTGCCAGCGTGTACCACAGTATCGACAGTTTCCATTGCAAGACTCCTTGCGAAAGCGGATATCGGATGGGTCTACCAGTACTGCAATAACGGGGCCAGTCAGCGCTTATCTCGACATCATCTCGACAGACCGGCCCCTTCAGGATGTGCGCCGGGGCTCAGCTACCAGGGCTCAGCTACCAGGGCTCAGCTACCAGGGCTCAGCTGATGTCAGGACGCTTGTCCATCGGCGCCGCGACCACCCCACCGGAACGTGCCGGCACGCTGGAGCTTGTCTCGGAGGACAGGCTTTCCGGGTAGGCCTTGGCCGGGACTTCGAACAGGTCCAGCCCCAGTACCTCGACATGCGGCGGCACGCGCAGCAGGTTGAACTTCTTGAGCAGATAGGCCACGCCCCAGCCCGGAATGAAGCCCGTCAGTGCCATCACCACCGCGCCGGTCAGCTGGCCGGTGAAGGAGACGTCCGGCACGCCTTCGCCGACATTCGGGAAGCCGGCCGCGAAGATGCCCACCAGTACCACGCCGTAGAAGCCACAGAAGCCATGCACCGCGAAGGCGCCGACGGAGTCATCCAGGCCACGCTTCTCGAGCAGTGCGCCAATCTTCGGCATCAGGGCGCCACCGGTGACCGCCAGCACGAAGGCCAGGCCCGGGTTGTAGAGATCCAGCCCCGCCGCGACGGTGATGATGCCGCCCAGCGCACCGGACATGGTCCAGAAGGGATCACGCGAGGACAGATAGGCACCGATCACGCCGCCACCGAAGCCCATCAGGGTATTGAAGGCGAAGGCAGAAAGGTTGGTGCGATTGCCGTAGATGGTGGTCCAGCCGATGTCACCGGTGTTGAAGATGATGCAGCCGCCGAGGAAGCCGAAGAAACCGACGATGATCAGCATCAGGCCGATCAACGTCATCGGCATGTTGTGCGGCGCGATCACCTGCGGCTTGCCATCGTCACTGTACTTGCCGATGCGCGCGCCCAGATTGAGCAGCACGCCCAGCGCGAAGAAGCCGGCCACGGCGTGCACCACACCGGCGGCGCCGACATCGTGGTAGCCCAGCTTGTGCAGCATCCAGCCATCCGGATGCCAGCCCCAGGCGCCCGCCATGATCCAGACACCGGCGCCGAGAATCACCGCCAGAATCAGGAAGGCCCCCAGGCGAATGCGTTCGATCACCGCCCCCGAGAGGATGGAGCCGGTAGTCGCGCCGAACAGGGCAAAGGCGGCGAAGAAGATGCCGGTGCCCATGTCATCGGCGTCCGGACGCATGCTCGCGCTCCACGGCAGAGCGGCGGACGCCTCGATGGGGATCAGCCCGTTGGGGAAGGCGTTGTAGATCCACCAGCCCACGAAGTAGAAGGCGGGGATGATCGAGGCCAGCGTCAGCACGTTCTTCATGCCGGATGCCAACGCATTCTTGGAACGCGAGGCACCGATCTCATAGGCCAGAAAGCCTGCATGGATCAGGAACATGATGGCGGTACACCACCAATAGAACACCTCGATGTTCATCGCCTGATGCATATCCAATATGCTTTGCAACGTCTTTTCATCCATCGTCTTTTCTCCTTTACCGGAGCCTGTGGATCAGCGCGCTTCACTGTGCAAGCGGCACTGCCCGTCCGGGGGTTGTTGTTGTTTTTCAAGGGGACCTGCTGGATAAAGCAAGCGACATGCCAGATGACCCTCATTGGCCACCCTCAGCAATTCGTTGTTTTTACTGCATCATTCTTGAAACCGAGGACTCCTCTTCAGATATGAAGCCCATGGAGCCTTCCCTGCGAGGAGGATGGGCGTTATTGAGGCATGCCGGCCACGGCATGCACCGCGAGATGACTTGCAGGGCGCTGCATATACGCAAGTCATTGCGCGCGACTCACCTCTCATGCTTCCCCTCCTGGCAGTGAGATCAGCTACGCACCTTGAGGCGCTCCGGGTCATGGAAGGGCAATGTCACCACCTCGGCGGCGAGGCGCTTCTGATGGCCATCCAGCTGGCCGATCTCAAGCTGGGTTCCCGGGCTTGCGAAGTCCGGTGCCAGGCGGCACATCGCGATGGAACGATCGAGCAGCGGCGACTGGGTGGCACTGGTGACCACGCCCACCGGATAGCGGCCGTGGTAGACGAGATCGCCATGGCTGACCAACTCGCTGCTGTGCATCTTCAGGCCCATCACGCGATGCCGTGATTCCGGCGCCTCGCGTTGCAGCGCTGCCCGCCCGACGAAGTCCTCTTCCTTGCTCTTCATCGGCACGGTGAAGCCGATGCCCGCCTCATAGGGGGAGGTCTGCGGGCAGAATTCATGACCGGCGAAGATCAGCCCCGCCTCGATTCTCAGCATGTCGAGGGCATCCAGTCCCAGCGGCGCGATGCCATGGGGCTCACCCGCCGCCCAGATCGCCTCCCACACGGCCGGGGCGTCCTTGGGATGACACCAGATTTCATAACCGAGCTCGCCGGTATAGCCGGTACGCGACACCATCAGCGGAATGCCATCCGGCCCCGACAGACGACCGATCATGAAGCGGAACCAGCCCAGCCCCTGAACGTCTGGCTGGGTACGCGCATTCCAGATCAGCGGCGCCAGCACCTCGCGGCTCTTCGGCCCCTGCAGCGCGATGTTGTGCAGCTGATGAGTGGAGTCACGCACCGTGACGCGATAGCCCTGGCGCTGGGCAAGCTCCCTGAGCCACTGGCCGCTGGCCGGGTCACCGCAGATCCAGCGGAAGGTCTGCTCGCCCATGCGGAACAAGGTGCCGTCATCGAGCATGCCGCCGGTTTCCTGACACATGGCGGAGTACACCACCTCGCCGATGGAGAGCCGTCGTACATTGCGGGTCAATGCGTATTGCAGCAGGCGTTCGGCATCGGGACCGGCGACCTCGAACTTGCGCAGCGCCGAGAGATCCATCATCGCGACCCGCTCGCGGCAGGCCAGATATTCGGCCCGCGCACCCCACCCTTCGTAATGCGTGGCCAGCCAGTAGCCGTGGTAGTCGATGAACTGCTTGGTCAAGGCGGAGGTGCAGGGATGAAAGGCAGTGGGCAGTGTCATGCGCGGCAATTCCTCGGGCCGATTGCGATAGGCGATCCCACGGGGGAAATCATGTTCAGCGGCGTAGATGCGCACCTGGATATCGGTCGGCACCCAGCCATTGGCGGCGTCGATGTCATCCGGACAGGCCGATGAGGCGCAGATGAGGTCACGGTCGGCGCGCAGCAGCACATAGTCGCCGGGGCGCGACCAGGGCTCGTCCACCGCCAGGGTGCCGCAGGGCTCTACATAGGCATTGAAGAAGAAGTTGATCGCCGGCCAGCTGGCACGCTGTTGAATGCCATGCGACGCCGACAGGGCGTTGTTGAAGTTGATCGTGCAGCTATCGTGGCCGAAGTAGCCGTGGTGTTCGTAATACTGCGGCGAACAGGCGAGCATGAAGCTGTCATGGCGCCCCACCGTGTCCTGCACCACTTCCAGCATCGGATGCAGATGCTGATCGAAGAACACCGAATAGAGCCCCGGATTGGGCATGCAATGACCGGACAGGCTGCGCGTGGCGCCGGCGTCCAGCCCCAGCTCTTTACCCTGCGCCCAGGCATTGGCATCGAAGGCCACGAAATCGGAGCACTGACGACCCGCCACATCGATGATCTGGATCCACTCGCCCTGCTTGACCTCATAGACCTCGACCGTGCCCGCCGAGACTCTCGTCTCCTGCTTGATCGGCGCCAATGGCGCTGGCAGCTGCTCCTGCCCCACCAGCCCCTCGCAGAAGTGCGAGACCTCAAGCTCGGTGGCCAGATGCTTGCCATCGAGCTGCATGTCATCACCGGGGGCCAGCAGAATCAGTCGCGCGGCTGGCGCTTCACGCGGCCAGCGAATCTCGGCCGGCAACCCGGCCACTGACAAGCGCTGCCACTCCGACAGCGGCACCTGCGCGACTCCCAGCGCTGCCAGACGCTGCTGGGTGAACGGGCTTCGCACCTGCTCGGCCTTACCCTCTTCTGCCCCTTGTGGCTGGCTGGCAAAGGCATGTTCTTCCAGACAGGTGATGCTGGCGTAGCGCGCGAGTGTCAGTCCATCGACTGTGTCTGCAATCTCTCCAGCTTCTGCCCCTCCAGCTTCTGCCCCTCCAGCTTCTGCCCCTCCAGCTTCTGCCACCCCGTGCTGACCCTCCCGGCCCCCTGGTGGCAATAGCAGCCACTCGCAGGCCTGGGCACCATCGACGGATGACACCTGCACGCTGTCCCCCGGCGACAGCTCAAGCGCCAGCGCATCCAGCCCGGGTATTCGATAACGATACAGCTGGCACGGCGTGGCAGCGGGTATCTCGACTGCAAGCTCCATCGTGGTGATACCTCTTGTGGTCATGGCAAGTAGGTCCGGCGTTGCACGCGTGATGGGGTGAAGCAGCTCCCCGATGTGCTTGGATGGTGCATGTCCCCTTCTGCGACGCACCACGTTCTTCATGGTTAATTAAATTTACTCACAGTGGAGATCGCGACAATCCATCAAGAGAGTTACCCATGAAGGGGTAAGCCGTTCACTGGCATGAAGCTTGCTCATCAAGCTTGCTGACGCGACATCGCAAGCCCGAAGAAAGAACCCCGAAGCAGGAAGTAGAGAGAGGAGCTCGCATGGAAGTCATTCTCGGCGCAGGGAAGGAAGGCAAGGTGCCTGCTGCACGAACGGCGGCCGCCCTGGTTGATGTACGCCGTGCCGACGTACGCCGCGACGACGAGCCACTGCACTCCTCCCCCGGCGATGCGAGGCGCGAGACTCCCAAGCTCGACGCCATCACCCTGCGCATCGCCACCTGCGCTGACCTCACGGAGACGCTGCCATCATTGCTGGGAGAGCTGCTGCGAGAGCTTTGGGGAGACCTTCAGGGAGAGAGGATGGACTTACTGAGCCAGCAGGTTGCCGGTACTCAGGCTTGCTCACGTCCTGTCGAGAGCTGCGTGCTGCATCGTGGGGTCGATCAGCAACGCCATGAGGTGATCGCGCCGACTGGCCTCGCCCTGCCCGCAAAGACGCGTCAGACCCTGCAGGAGATCGTCAGCCAGATCGCCCATGACGCGCACGTCAGCCGCCAGCCGTCAGCTGTCTCGGGCAGGCCCCACGGGGTGTTGGTCGCCCTCACCCACACCACTGACAGACAGGCGACTGGCGATGACTGGTTGTGGCTTGGAGAGCCGGCCGCCGCAGCCCTCGAATCGAGGCTGGCGAGCGCCGCCATCGATGCCCTGAGCCGTGGCCTGGCACTGCATCAGCAGCAACAGGCGCGTCACGCCGAAGACATCAAGGCAGCGGTGGCGCAGGCGCTGAAGAACGAACGCCGACATCTGGCGGCGGAGCTGCACGACACCCTCGCCCAGGAATTGAGTTATCTGCAGATGCAGAGCGCACGCCTGACTCGCGCCGCTCGTCGTGCGCCACAGGAAGTGCAGGCACTGGCCGAGGACGTGCATACCCAGTCCCGGCGCGCCTTGCGCCAGACCCGGGAGCTCATCAACGGCGCGCACGCCACCTGGGGAGACGCGCCGCTGGCCTGTGTGCTGGACAACTTGATCGAGGAATTCGAGACACGCTCAGGCCTGGTGTTCGAGCTCGACAACCGCATCCAGTCGCTGCACCTCCCCGATGCCCAGGCCCTGCAGGTGATGTTCATCGTGCGTGAAGCGATGACCAACAGCGTGCGCCATGCCCGGGCCACCCACCTGCGCCTGCAATTGCTCTATCAGTCTTCAGGGCCTCAGCCAGCGGAGCGGGTGTTGCTGACCATCGAGGACAACGGCTGCGGCTTTGACCCCGCCGACATCGCCCCCGCCCATTTCGGGCTGGGCATCATGCAGGATCGCGCACGCCAGCTCGGGGCCGACTTCGCCATCACCCAACCCCGCCATGGCGGTACCCGCGTGACACTGAGCTGGGAGCGCCACGACACATGACCGTGACTCGCCAGATGCCCTCGACACACCAGACACCCTCGACACCCCCGACACGAGTCGTGCTCGTCGACGACCATCCGCTGTTTCGGCGCGGGCTTGCCGAGCTGTTGAGTGAAGGTGGCCTGTTCGAGGTCGTGGCCGACTTCGATGACGGCACCGATCTGCTTGACGCCCTGTCCACCCTCGCCCCGGAGCTGGTGATCGTCGACTGGCAGATGCCGCAGCTCGATGGCCTGACCCTGATGCGCCATCTCAAGCAGCGTGATGCCACTCTCAAGGTAGTGCTGCTGACCGCCTCCGATGACAGCCGCCACCTGTTGGATGCCATCCAGCAAGGGGCGGATGGCTACCTGATGAAGGACACCGACCCCGAACGCATTCTCGAGCGCCTGCAGGCCGTGGTCGACGGCAAGCTGGGGCTGGAAGAAGAGACCTTGCTGCTGCTCGCCCGGCGTCTGCAGCAGGACCACCGCCAGCGCGAACAACACTCGCAAGCACAGACGAATAAACAGCAGCATAAACAGGAGCAGGAGCAGACTGAGGCGCTGCCAACCGTGGCGAATCCCCCTGCTGGCTCCACGCTCGACGGGGCCGCCGCTCTCGACCGACCCACGACACCTGACTGGCACACGGCACCTGAATTGCCCACGGCACCTGAATGGTACGAAGGCCTGACCGAGCGTGAACGCGATACCCTCAAATGGATCGGGCGCGGCCTCAGCAACAAGCTGATTGCCCGCGAGCTGGGCATCAGCGACAGCACGGTGAAGGTCTACGTCAAGAATCTGCTGCGCAAGCTGAACCTGCATTCGCGACTGGAGCTGGCCGCCTGGGTCTACGCTCACCCGCTGACGCCCGCGAGTGATGCCAGCCGAGCGCCCGCCGAGGACGCGACAGGCGCCGAAACGGATACGAACCGGGCCGAAAAGGAGAGCCTGCGATGATGCGCTTTCTCGAACAGTTCGCCTCCGCCTCGATCGCCTCACCCGCCTCGACTGCCTCGCCCTTCAGCGCCCAGGCGATTCTCGATGGGCTGAGTGATGCCGTGCTGGTGGTGGATGCCGACAGTACCCTGCTGTATGCCTCGCGCGGCTGGCAGGCCCTGAGCGGACACGAATCGCGCGACCCACGAGAAGAGACGCCCACCGCCACTCGGGCGGACGGGCCCGGCACGGCAGCGCAGCGCCTGCGCGATGCCCTGCACCCCGCGGATCAATCGCGCTGGGACATGCTCGCCCGCCACGTTTCGCGCCGCGAACGCCCTGACTGCTGGCGATTGCGCATCTTGGGGGCGGACCACCACTATCGCTGGTGTGAAGTGCGCAGCCAGTCGCTCTCGCTGGCCTCGCCCTGGCCCGCCACGCTCACCCTGCATGACATCAGCGAGCGCGTGCAGCAGGAGCAGATCGACGCCGCCAATCTGCGCAGCCTGACGCGGCTGATCAAGGGGCTGCCCGCGATGGTCTATCGCGCGCGCAACAACCGCCACTGGTCGATGGAATACATCAGTGACGGCTGCCTGGCCATCACCGGCCTCAGCCCCCAGCAACTGCTCGATCATCCCTCCCTTACCTACGGCGAGATGATCCATCCCGAAGATGCCGACCGCGTGTGGGATCAGGTGCAGGCAGCCCTTGAGGCCCGCACCCCCTTCACCCTTGCCTACCGCATTCGCCATCGCGACGGCGAGGTCATCCGGGTGCAGGAAAAGGGCCATGGCATCTATTCACCGGATGGCACGCCCTTGGCGGTGGAGGGCATCATCTTCGCCGTCGACACCTCGGCTATCTCAGACGTACCGCCATCGACTGAACCATTAAATGAGACATGAACTGAGACATGAACTGATGTACCCCTTTATGGCTACCCTTTCCGAGCAATGTGCAGCCGGACCACATCTCGCTAGCCTGTTTCGTTGTCAGTGTTTCACGACGTCATCACGTCCTGAAGCCTCGGATAACGCATGAAGACACAACAAGAACAGGAAGGTATCCATGACCCAACGTATCGCGATCATCGGTGCAGGACCCAGTGGCCTGGCTCAGTTGCGTGCCTTTCAATCCGCCGCCGACAAGGGCATCGAGATTCCCGAGATTGTCTGTTACGAAAAGCAGGATGACTGGGGCGGTCTGTGGAATTACAGCTGGCGTACCGGACTGGATGCCCACGGCGAGCCGGTCCACGGCAGCATGTATCGCTACCTGTGGTCGAATGGCCCCAAGGAATGTCTCGAATTCGCCGACTACTCCTTTGAAGAACATTTCGGGCGCCCTATCGCCTCCTATCCGCCGCGCGCGGTGCTGTTCGACTACATCAAGGGTCGCGTCGAGAAGGCCGGCGTTCGCAAGTACATCCGCTTCGGTTGCCCGGTGCGCCAGGTCACCTTCGATGATGCCAGCCAGCAATTCACGGTCAGCGTGCATGACCAGGCGCTCGATCTGGTGACCAGCGAAAGATTCGATCACGTCATCGTGGCATCCGGGCATTTCTCGACACCCAATGTGCCGGAATTCCCCGGCTTCTCGAGCTTCAATGGCCGCATTCTGCATGCCCATGACTTCCGTGATGCACTGGAATTCAAGGGCAAGGACCTGCTGCTGCTCGGCAGCAGCTATTCCGCCGAGGACATCGGCTCGCAGTGCTACAAGTATGGTGCGCGCAGCATCACCACCAGCTATCGCACCGCCCCGATGGGCTTCAAATGGCCGGACAACTGGGAAGAGAAGCCACTGCTGGTGAAGGTCGATCGCGATACCGCCTATTTCAGTGACGGCAGCCACAAGCGCGTCGATGCCATCATCCTGTGCACCGGCTATCTGCACCACTTCCCGTTCCTCGAGGAGTCGCTGCGCCTCAAGACCCAGAACCGCATGTGGCCGCTGGGGCTCTATAAGGGGGTGGTGTGGGAAGAGAATCCGCGCCTGTTCTATCTCGGCATGCAGGACCAGTGGTACACCTTCAACATGTTCGATGCCCAGGCCTGGTGGGTGCGTGATGCGATTCTCGGCACCCTGCCCCTGCCGTCACTGGACGCGATGCGTGAAGACAGTCTGGCGTGGCGTGCGCGCGAGGAAACGCTGGAAAGTGATGAGGACATGATTCTTTTCCAGGGCGATTACGTGAAATCGCTGATCGAAGCGACCGACTACCCGAGCTTCGATATCGATGGCGTGAATCGCACCTTCCTGGAATGGGAGCATCACAAGCACGAGAACATCATGACCTTCCGCGATCACGGCTATCGCTCCTTGATGACCGGCACCCTGGCGCCCAAGCATCACACGCCGTGGCTGGAGGCGATGGATGACTCGCTGGAAGCCTATCTGGCCCAACCTGCCGAGGTCGCGACACCACTCAACGAGGAGTCAGCTGCTCAGGCGACGACCACGCCGCTGGCCTCCTGACGCTCCTGGTCACCTGGGCTCTTGTTCAAAGGGGCTTCTGGTCTCAGGGGTTCGTGTTGACAGGGGCTCTGGCCAAACAAGGCTGCACGAACGACTTGCCAGGCAGCAGGTGGAGGGACACCAGGCGGAGGGGCTCCCTCCGCCTTTTCCTGCATCAAAACATCAACAAAAACTCATATAGACTGATGTTGGATATTGATGGCACGCAGGTCTCTCACAGGTGATGAAACACCGCATTTCCTGCCCCCCCACAAGGACACCCGATCACCATGCGCATCACGCTCTACTTCCTGATCTCGACCCTGTGCGAAATCGGCTGGGCCACGGGCCTGAAAGTCGCCGACAGTCCGCTTGAATGGGCACTGACGGTGCTGCTGGTCATCATCAGCCTGAGTCTGGTCACCCAGATCGCCAAGACACTGCCCGCCAGCACCACCTACGCCATCTTCGTCGGCCTGGGCACGGTGGGGACGGTGGTGGCTGACCTGCTGTTCTTCGATCTCGAATTCCAGTGGTCCACGCTGGGCTTCGTGGTGCTGATGCTGATCGGCATCATCGTGCTCAAGACGGCCCCCAGCGCACCTGCCGACAAGCAGCCCCGCGCGAGTGCCACACCGCAGACCACCTTCAGTGAATGACCAGGAGTGACGCCATGGATTGGGTCTATCTGATCGCCGCCGGCTGCTGTGAAGTCGTCGGCGTCACCGGTTTCAACCAGTACGCCAATCAGCACCGCCGCATGGGCGTGTTGCTGGTCGCGCTGGGCTTCAGCTCCTCCTTGAGTCTGCTGTATCTGGCCATGGATACCATCAGTCTGGGCATCGCCTATGCCGTGTTCTCCGGCATCGGTACCGTGGTCAGCGCCATCATCGGCGTGCTGTTCTGGCGCGAGCACTTCTCGTTTCGCCGCATGGCCTGCATCGGCGTCATCGTGCTGTCCATCGCCGGTCTGCACCTGTCCGGCGGGCATTGAGCGCCGGTCGGCGGTTGATTATTGCCATTTGTGCAATAACCAATTGCCGACCGGCGCCTTTTTCTGCCCGCGCCAGTGCACTAGCCTCGTGAACCAGCCTCCTGGACTCGGCACCGCAGGCACCCGCCTGAGTGCCTGTCCCTGCGGCATCCTCTGACAACCCATCGTGAAGGAGGTCTCGTTCATGTCAGCGCCCGTCCCTACCCGCATGGCGTTCGTCAATTATCAGCTCGACTGCCCGGAAGGCCTGCAGATCAAGGTGGACCCGAACGGCGAGACCGGTCGCCGCATCGAGCCGGAGCATGACCGCCGCGGTGTCAGGCTGCAGGACCTGCGCGCCACACCGCCCAGCTTCGCCTGCCAGGGATTGCTATTTCTCGACACGCCAGAACTTGCGGTCGATGTGCGCGATGCCGGGGTGCGCGATCGCCTGCACACACCGGCCATCGAGGCATTGCTCAAGCAGCAGCTCGGCGTCAGTGAAGTGCAGGTGTTCGACCACACCCTGCGCGGCTTCGAGGGTGAGCGCGTGCCGGCGCAGCATGTGCATGTCGACTACTCGCCTCGCTCTGGCCCGCAGCGCGTGCGCGATCTGCTCCCGCCCGAGCAGGCGGAGCAGTGGCTGAGCGGCCACTACGGCATCGTCAATGTCTGGCAGCCGGTCGAGCAAGCCGTCGCACGTGACCCGCTGGCCTTCGCCGATACCCAGAGCGTGCAACACGAGGACTGGGTCAACATCGACATCCTCTATCCGGACCGCTGCGGCCAGATCCAGGGCCTCGTGCACAACCCGGCTCACCGCTGGTACTTCGCCTCACAGATGCGCCCCGACGAAGCCATCGTCTTCAATGCCTTCGACAGCGCCGGCAAGCCGTCGGTCGCGCATACCGCGGCCGAGCTGCTCGATACGCCCGACGATGCGCCGACACGCACCAGTCTCGAGACGCGGGTATTGGTCCGCTATCCCGACTGACGTGTCACGGCCGCTGGTTGATAGCGACTGGTTGAAAATGACTGGTCGATAACGACTGGTTGGTGGCGGCTGAGCGCCGCGGTCGAGATGGCAGAGACCTGGCCCATCCGGGTAGCTGCCCCTCTCTCGCCCCTCTCGCGAGCTTATCGGCACTCGCCGCCAGATGACCGTCGTCCAGGCCTCCCTCCTTGCAGGCCTGGCGGCCACCGCTTGGCGGCCACCGCCTGGCGGCCACCGCCTGGCGGCCACCAGATTCTCGTCACACATTCTTCGTCATTCAGGAGCTTTGCCATGAGCTTGTCTTTCCATGTCGTCCGCCACGAACGCGGCTTCTCTCCCACGCCCCTGCCCATCTGGACCGACAACGGCGACGTGTCTGATCTCTTCGAGGCCGACGCGACACCAGAGGTGGTCCGTCAGGAAGTCGAGGGTGTCCCGGGTGCCTTCCAGCTGCTCAATGTGCTGACACCCGCCGAGGCCGACAACTTCGTCGCCACCCTGGAGGAAATGGGCTTCGAGGAAGATGCGCCCGTCTCCCTGCCGCGTTCGGTACGCCACAACCACAACGTCAACTGGGTCGTCAGTGAAGCGGTCGATCAGGTCCTCTGGCAGCGTTCGGCGCCGCTAGTGACCGAGCAGATCCAGGGCGAGGGCGCCAAGGGCATCAATGCGCGCTTTCGTGTCTATCGCTACGAGGCCGGCGACTTCTTCAAGCCGCATACCGATGGTGCCTGGCCGGGCAGTCGTGTCATCAATGGCGAGATCGTCCAGGACGCCTATCCGGGCCTGATGAGCCAGTACACCTTCCTCATCTTCCTGAGCGATGGCTATACCGGCGGGCGCACCGAGTTTCTGGTCAGCCGTCGCGAACCCGGCAAGCCGGCCCAGTCGCAGGATGACATCCAGAAGGTCTCGGTCTCCACGCCCAAGGGTGGCGTACTGTGCTTCCCGCATGGCTCGCACCCGCAGCACTGCGTGCATGCCGGCGAGCCGATCCGCGACGGCGCCAAGTACATCATCCGCAGCGATATCCTCTATTGATGGCTGCCTGATGAGCAGTGGCCAGGCACCGCTTGGCAGTTGCCGCTTGATAAGTACCCAGCGCAGCCTGAAAAACACGAAGGGCCCGATCTCTCGAGACCGGGCCCTTCGTGTTTTCCTGTGTGTCGTTCACAGGGCATGTCAGCAGGACAACCGCTCGCGGCGGGCAAGCAGGAAGTCGACCCAGGCACGTACGCGCGGGTTGTGCTGATTCTCGCGCGCGAAGACGACGTGGATACCGGTGTCGAAATCCGATGAAGTGACCTGAAAGTCCTCCAGCACCGGCAGCAGGCGGCCACTTGCCAGCTCTTCCCGGATGGCCCAGAGCGGCTGCACCACCACGCCGGCGCCCCCCAGTGCTGCCTGGGTGAGAATGTCGGCGTTGTTGGTGCGCAGCGCGCGGGCGCGCACCGAGATGCGATGCTCCCGATCGCCCTGCACCAGCCGCCAGTGATGATTGGCGGTGGTATAACTGAAGGTCAGCAGACGGTGCTGTTCCAGGTCCTGTGGCTGATGGATAGGCGGCTGGGCGGCGAGGTAGGACGGCGCGGCAGCCAGCACGAAGCGCTGATCACTGATATGGCGCGCGATCAGGCTCGAATCTTCCAGATGGCCGATGCGCAGGGCCACGTCGAAATGGTCCTCGACCAGGTCCACCCGCTGGTCGCTGCTGACGATATCCAGCGCCACCTCGGGATAGCACTGCATGAACTCGCTCACCAGCGGCGCCAGATAAAGGCGTGAATAGCGCCACGGCACCGAGATGCGCAGCGGCCCCGCGACCCGCTCACTCAGCGTTTCCAGCTCATCCTCCAGTTGGTCCACCTCGGCCAGAATGGCGCGAAAGCGGATCAGGGCGCGCTCGCCGGCCGGCGACAGCCGTACATGGCGCGTGGTGCGCACCAGCAGCGGCTCGCCCAGCTGGCGCTCCAGATGGTTGACGTGACGCGTCGCCGTGGAACTGGCGATATCCAGCTCCCGCGCCGCTACATTGAAGCTCTGATGCTCCGCCACCTTGAGAAAGGTGCGCAGGCGTTGGGTCAGTTCGTTCATGGTGCTCCTGCGGTGCCCTCAATCGAAAGGTCGGCGTCCTTGTCGTACAGCCAAGCGGCCAGACAGCCGGTTGGCGCTCGCCAGCCACGAGCATATCATCGACGCACCGCAGGATGACCGCGACACGAGGATGAACGACATGGACATGATAAGCAGCATGAAAGGACTCGCCGGTGGCGTCCTGATCGGTCTATCGGCAGTGATGCTGATGGCCTTTCTGGGACGTATCGCCGGTATCAGTGGCATCACGCGCGGCGCGCTGCTGGAATCAGGCCCGGACCGCCGCTGGCGTCTCGCCTTCGTGCTCGGGTTGATCAGTGGCCCGCTGCTGCTTTTGCTGCTCAATCTCGACTGGGGCAATGTGGCCGCAAGCACGGATGCGCTGATCGGCAATCCCGCCAGCGGGGTGCTGAGCATGATGTTCGCCGGTCTGCTGGTGGGTATCGGAACAGGCATCGGCGGCGGCTGTACCAGTGGTCATGGCGTCTGCGGTATCGCACGTCTCTCCCCCCGCTCGCTGGTGGCCACGGTGGTGTTCGTGGCTGTGGCCATGCTGACAGTGTTCGTGAGCCAACATCTGCTGGGGGAGTCACCATGAAAACGGTCATCGGCTTTCTTACCGGGCTGGTCTTCAGCCTCGGGCTGACACTCAGCGGCATGACCGACCCCGCGCGCGTGGTCGGCTTTCTCGACGTGGCCGGAGACTGGGACCCCACGCTGATCTTCGTGCTGGGTGGTGCCGTCATCACCACCTTCCTCGGCTACCGCCTCGTCTGGCGGCGTGGCACTCCCCTGCTGGGCGAGCGCTTCCAGCTGCCCACGCGTCGCGATATCGATGGCCGCCTGCTGCTCGGCGCGACCCTGTTCGGTATCGGCTGGGGGCTGAGCGGTTACTGCCCCGGGCCTGCCATCGTCTCCAGCAGCGCCATGAGTCTGCCATTGGCGGGCTTTCTGGTGACGATGCTGCTGGGCTGGTGGCTGGCCACCCGCCTGACGCGCAACAGCTGATCTGACAATCCCGCCTTGAAACGCAAACGCCCGCCAAATGGCGGGCGTTTCATCTTTCTACAAGGGAGTCCGTCACGACTAGACGATACCCTTGGCCTTCATTTCGCGCAGCACGGCGGCGACGTAGTGCATCTCCTCCGGTGTGCCGAGAGACATGCGACACCAGCCATCGGCCGGCGGGAAGGCGCGACCGATCAGCACGTGGCGTTCCTTCATCGCGGTCTGGAATTCCTTCAGCGGCCTGGAAATACGGTGGAAGACGAAGTTGGTCTGCCCCGGCAGATACTCCCAGCCCAGCTCGTCGAGCGTCGCCGTGAAGATGGCGCGCGCTTCATCGTTGCTCTGCTTGCTGTGGACCAGAAACTCCGGCGACTGCATGGAGGCCGTCGCCGCCATCACGCCAGGGTATGACAGCGTCATGGCATCGTCTTCGACGTAGTGGGAGACATGCTCGAGACGATCGACATCGCCGACGGCGTAGCCGACACGCAGGCCTGCCATGGCGTGAATCTTGGAGAAGGTCTTCAGCAGCAGGACGTTCTTCGCGCCACCAGCAATCAGATGATCGGCGGAGCGGAAGGCAGGGTCATTGACGAATTCGGCGTAGGCTTCATCGATGATGAACAGCGTGTCGTCGCGGCTGTCGTTGACCCAGGCCTCCAGTTCATCACTGGAAATGATGGTCGAGGTCGGGTTGTTGGGGTTCACCAGATAGACGATAGAAGGGCCGGAGTGGTCGGCCACGGCCTGCTTCATGTCGGAAATCTTGAATGACCAGTCCTCGCGCGAGGACGGCACCTTGCGAATGGCGAGGTCATAGAAGCCGGCATACAGGGCGCCATCGCCATAAGTCAGCTCGGGAATCACCAGCTGGGTATCGGGAGTCACATGGGCCAGCACACTGGCACGGATCGCATCGGAGGAGCCCGGCGTGAACAGAATGCTCTCGCTCGGCACCTTGTGGTGAGTCGCCACCAGGGACTGCAATTTGCCCAGATGGGCGAAGGGATAGCGATTGGAATGCGGGATGGATGCCGCTGCGGCGCGCTGTGCAGACGGTGCCATACCCAGCGCATTCTCGTTGTAATTGAGACGCACCGGAGACTTGGCGGAAGGCTTGAGCACCGCCGCCGCAGGTGCCGTCTCCTTGGCCAAGGCACTGGGGATTCCCGGCAGGAACTGACCCAACGCCGCCCCGGCAATTGCCGCCCCACTCATGCCCAGGAAACCACGACGCGAACGCGATGATGGAGAGCCCTTCTCAACCGCCTGAACCACAGAAGACTCCTGCAGATCCTTCTCGACTACGTCTGTCATCGTGTGTCCTCTGTCTGTCGCTGCTGCCCTTCCCCTCGTGTGAAACCACACGGGCCATCGGGAGCAAGCCGTTGTTTTTGTATGTGCTAATAAAGCACCACCAACGTATAAGACTTTGGTGAGAGGCACAACGAAACGACGCGCCGGATCGCGCAACCATGCGCCGCGGCAATGGCAACCCCTTGGGAAAGCTGCGCGCTGCATTGTGAGCGCCCGAAAAAGCAGAAATAAAAGCAGCTCTAGACACGAAGACGCCGGACAATGGCCGGCGTCTTGAATCCCATCACAGCTGAATCACCCAGTAGATTCCTGAGCAATCTCCCTGATGACCAGGCTACCCAGCTGACGGGTGTTATGAAGATTACCGTTACCATGTATAAATGGTAGATTCAGCTGCCTTGTCGACTTGTGAATAGTACAAGTATCTTATTAAAAAAGATTTCGAATAGACCTCCACACTGTTAAGAGAGTTACTACTTTTATCGAGGCACAAAAATCACTAAATTTTCTTAAAGTTTCGATAGACCAAATGCTCCGAACTATAACTATCAATTTTATTAGCTTATTTATTTTTGCTAGGCAATTCATTACTATGCTCGCAATCACTGACATAAAACACATAATCATTATCGACGCCTTCCCTTACTATTGATACTCGGCCAGATGGGAGAAGAACAATTCTCTCAGAACCATTTAGGTTTTTACATATAAACCCACCACTACTTGATTTATTCTCGTGATAAGAGTACTGCACAAAATATTTCTCAAAAGAAATTCGGACAAAGTCATGTGTCAAGTAATGAGCGACAAAACTAAGAAACGCTATACACAATGAAACCACACAAATATAAAATAGCGACAAGCTAAGATCTTTCCCCTTAACCTCAATATATTTTAAGTAGAATGCAAGTAAAGCCAGAATTAAAAAAAACTGTACAACTACTACCCACAAAGCTCCACTAAGGAAAAAAACAAAAAAGTAGATAAATGTATCAAAAACAGACGGATAAACCCCTGTTAGCTGTGCTATGTAACCTGAGGAAATTGAATTGACATAGGATACTATCAAAACACCCATAACCAAAAAAATAATTCTAATAGTAAAAAGTCTTAACAACATAAAAATCTTATCCCTCAAAAGGATACAAGCATACTCTAAAGAGACAACGAACGGAACAAGAACAAATATTAGTATATAGTAATTATGATGAACGGAAAACAGAACATGATAAACATAGGCAAACACTAACGCTGAAATCATGAAAAAATTAAGCACAGAAGGTATATGTTTTTTCCAAGAGCGATGACCCTCACTCGACGAATTTATATCGTGCACGCGACATAACCAGCCTAATAAGCCAGAGAGCAATACCAACCAATAAATGAAAACTAATAATTCTTTCAAAAAAAGACTCCTTTATAACACATAGAACCAAGCTTTTAAAATACCAAATACCTGCTTAGATAAAGCTCACCAATGCATAAAAATTAAATATCAGAACTCCACCAATATTTGAAAACCACTTTTCCTCAAAACTTAATCACCAACTAACAATAGACCTATGCTTTATATATAAGTTATACAAAAACAACTAAAATTGCATCAAAACACTTCTATAACTTTTCTCTAAGGGCCACTGAACGGTACTGCAGCTCGAGTGACCTCACCGAGGTGCAAGAGACAGAAAAATTCATCAAATTGGTGCAGCGCACGCATTCGATATTCATAGCCATGTTGCAGAAGTTCTTATATATCATTGTTTTATATAAACAAATTCTCTTCGGCACACTTCCTGCTAGACATTCACCGAGGCACCGATAGGCATACAACAATCGAAAATCTACACCAATGGAGCGCTAGGGTTCCGGTGACTGGCTGATGGCCGTCACGACTGGTCCGAGAGCACTCGACCTCCAAGCTGGGGGTTACACGGCGGGACAAAAGCCCGGGAGACGCAAAGCCTGTAAAGGTCGGCGCCTCTCAATTTTTCCGCCGGAGATAACGACAATGACCCAGCTCACTCGCCTTTCCCAGTCCGCGACTTCCCCCTCGGATACCAGCGCCCAGGTGTCATCCGCTGCTGTCTCATCTGCTTCATCCGCCGTTTCCAGAAACGCTTCCAGACGTGCTGCGCTGGCCGGCGCCCTGCTGCTTGGCGCATCGCTGAGCCCGCAGGCCATGGCGCAGGATTCCTTCAGCGTGTGCTGGTCGGTGTATGCCGGCTGGATGCCGTGGGAATACGCGGACACCCAGGGCATCGTCGACAAGTGGGCCAAGAAGTACGACATCAATATCGATGTGGTGCAGGTCAACGATTACGTCGAGTCCATCAATCAGTACACCTCCGGCAATGTCGATGGCTGCGCCATGACCAACATGGACGCCCTCACCCTCCCCGCCGCCAGCAGCGTCGATTCCACCGCGCTGATTCTGGGCGACTACTCCGATGGCAATGACGGCGTGATGGTCCGCGATGGCGATTCCATCGAGTCCCTGAAGGACCGCGAGGTCAATCTGGTGCAGTTCAGTGTCTCCCACTACCTGCTGGCACGCGCACTGGACAGCGTCGGCATGAGCGAGCGCGACCTGACCACCACCAATACCGGCGATGCCGACATCGTGGCGCTGGCCAGCAACACCGACACCCAGGCAGTGGTGACCTGGAACCCGCAGCTGGCCACGCTCAAGGAGATGCCCGGCTACACCGAAGTCTTCAACTCCAGCGACATCCCCGGCGAGATTCTCGACCTGATGGTCGTCAATACCCAGACGCTGAAGGACAACCCGGACTTCGGCCACGCACTGGTCGGAGCCTGGTATGAGGTGATGGAGAAGATGAAGGCCGGTGACGAAGCCGCCCTCTCCCAGATGGCCGATGCCGCCGGCACCGACCTCGCCGGCTATCAGTCCCAGCTGGCCGCGACCCACATGTACTACACCCCCGCCGAGGCCGTGGCCGCCTTCAATGCGCCGAGCCTAAAGGACACCATGCAGCACATCGCCGACTTCAGCTTCGCGCAGGGCCTATTGGGCGAAGGCGCCCCGGATGCCGGCTTCATCGGTATCGAGACCCCCGCCGGTGTCATCGGCAATGAAGGCAACGTGATGCTGCGCTTCGACCCGAGCTACACCGCCGCACTGGCCGACAGCCAGTAACGCCACGCGGTGGATGCCGCACACGCTCCGCGGGGCAGCCTGCCTCGCGGATCGTGAACCGACCGCCTCCCTCGACCGCACCCTCGTTCGCACCCGTGGAGCCCGCGCATGAAACGCCTGATCAATCTGACACCCTCCCGTGGTGGCCGCTGGCTGCTCGGTGGCCTGCCCTTCGCGCTGCTGGCCATCCTCTACATCGTGCAGTCCAACCAGCGACTGCTCGACAACCCGAATGACCGACTGCTGCCGTCCTTCGCCGCCATGGGCGAGTCGTTCTCGCGACTGGCCACCGAGGTCAACGTGCGCACCGGCGACCTGCCGCTGTGGACCGACACCTTCGCCAGTCTCGAACGCCTGCTGGCCGGCGTGCTGATCAGTGCGCTGATCGGTCTGACCGTCGGCCTGCTCACCGGTGGCCTGCCGCTGCTGCGTGCCAAGCTGTCACCGCTGATCACCGTGCTGTCCCTGATTCCGCCGATGGCGATTCTGCCGATCCTGTTCATCGCCTTCGGTACCGGCGAGCTGGCCAAGATCGCGCTGATCGTCATCGGCATCACGCCCTTCCTGATTCGCGACCTGCAGAATCAGGCCCTGCGCTTGCCCGATGAGCAGCTGATCAAGGCCCAGACGCTGGGCGCCAGCTCCTGGCAGGTGCTGACCCGCGTACTGCTGCCCCAGCTGACACCGCGCCTTCTGAGCGCCACGCGCCTGGCACTCGGCAGCGCCTGGTTGTTCCTGATCGCTGCGGAAGCCATCGCCGCCCAGGATGGCCTCGGCTATCGCATCTTCCTGGTACGTCGCTACTTGGCAATGGACGTCATCCTGCCCTACGTGGCCTGGATCACGCTGCTGGCCTTCCTGCTCGACCGTCTGCTGGTGCTCGTCTCGACCCGCGCCTTCCCCTGGTACCACGCTGAGGAGAGCCAATCATGAGCCTGATCCACGCCAAGGGTCTCGAGAAGCACTACGGCCAGCAGGTCGTGCTGGAACGCATGAACCTGACCGTCGAGGCCGGAGAATTCATCACTCTGGTCGGCGCCTCCGGCTGCGGCAAGACCACCTTCCTCAAGCTGCTGCTGGGCACCGAGGGCGTCTCGCGCGGTGAGCTGCTGCTCGATGGCAAGCCCATCCCCGGCGAGCCGGGCCCGGACCGCGGCATTGTCTTCCAGAAGTATTCCGTCTTCCCGCACCTCACCGTGCTGGGCAACGTGATCATGGCCGAGGAGCTGGCACGAGCCCCGCTGACCGGCAAGCTGTTCGGGGCCAAGCGCCGTGAAGCACGGGTCGCCGCCGAAGCGCGTCTGGCGGAAGTCGGTCTGTCCCACGCACTGGACAAGTACCCGCATGAGCTGTCCGGCGGCATGCAGCAACGCCTCGCCATCGCCCAGGCGCTGATGATGAAGCCGCGCATCCTGCTGCTGGATGAGCCCTTCGGCGCGCTGGACCCGGGCATCCGCAAGGACATGCACCAGCTGATCCTGCGCCTGTGGGAAGAACAGCAGCTGACCATCTTCATGATCACCCACGACCTCAAGGAAGCCTTCGAGCTGGGCTCGCGCGTCTGGGTGTTCGACAAGGTGCGTGTCGATGCGCAGGCCCCGCAGGCCTATGGATCGACCATCACCTATGACCTGCCCACCGAGCGCAGCAAGGCCAAGGCGTCGTCCCGGCAGCCGGGCTCTTTCCCAACAGGCTCTGTCCAAACGGGCTCTGGCCAACCGACGCCCGAGCACGAAGCGCTGACGACACCAGCCCACTCCGTTTCTCAAGCCACTCTCACCGGAGGCCAATTCAATGAACATACCGCTTGATGCCGCAACCGCCGCCCGCGCCAGCTTTACTGCAAAGTACAAGACCCATCTGCCCGGCGGCCATCACTGGTCGATGCGCATGCCGCGTGGCAGTGCGCTCAAGCTGACCGCGAGCGAGTCCAACGCCAATGTCGGCCTGGTGATGTACAACCCGCTGGACACGCTTGAGCGCCTCAATCTGCCGGATACCCTCAAGGGTCAGCACACCTTCCGCCTCACCGAAGGCCACTGCCTGTATTCCGACATGGGCCGTATCTTCGCCTCCATCATCCAGGACGACCTCGGCTGGCATGACAGCGCCAGCGGCAACCTGATGGAGCATCACTTCGCCGCCAAGGGCTGGCACAAGAAGGCCTATCAGCAAGCCTTCAACGACTTCACGCCCAGCGGCCACGATAGCCTGCTGATCGAGATGGCCAAGTACGGCCTGAGCGAGCGCGACCTGTGCGCCAACCTCAACCTGTTCTCCCGCGTGCGCGCCGATGAAGACGCCAACCTGCACTACGTCGCGGACCACTGCGCCGCCGGCGACAGCGTCACCCTGCGCTTCGAGATGGACACCCTCGTCATGCTGCACACCTGTCCGCATCCGCTGGACCCCGCCGAGGACTATCCGCTGCGCGGCGTGGACATGACCTTTGGCACCGCGACGCCGATGGATGAGCACGACGCCTGCTATCTGTCGCGCCCCGAGAATGCCCGCGCCTATGCCAACAACCAGCTCTATCACCTGGCGGGCTGAGGCGCCCCTCGACAGCAGACGGACGCCACGCCGACTGGCTAGTGGCAACTGGAAACGACGCCCCAGATGACAAGGACAAAGGACATCCCCATGTGCACCTCGACACTCGAACACCCACATGCCCACACCCCGGCCGCGACGGACGGAGCCCCGCTGAGCTACGCCGACCCCGCACAGCAGCCGCGCGAGCTTGAGCGCACCATCGAGGCCGGCGATCACTTCATCGGCCTGGTCCGCGCCGGCCAGCACCTGCGTATCACCGACCTGCACGGCAATCAGGCCGCCGACACCCTGTTCTTCTCAGCCGACGACACCGCCGAGCGCTACAGCGCGATGGATACCGTGCGCGAGCAGGGCAAGGTCTACCTGACCACCGGCACGGTGCTCTATTCCACCCGTGGCCGGGCGCTGCTGACCATCACCGGCGATACCTGCGGCCGGCATGACACCCTGGGCGGCGCCTGCTCCAGCGAGTCCAACACCGTGCGTTACGACCTGGAGAAACGCCACATGCACTCCTGTCGCGACAACTGGATGCTGGCCATCGCCCGCTACCCGAAGTACGACCTGACCAAGCGCGACATCGGCCACAACATCAACTTCTTCATGAACGTGCCGGTCACCGCCGATGGCGGCCTGAGCTTCGAGGACGGCCTGTCCGGCCCGGGCAAGTACGTCGAGATGGTCGCCGAGCGTGACGTCTACGTGCTGCTCTCCAACTGCCCGCAGCTCAACAACCCCTGCAATGGCTACGACCCGACACCGGTCGCCATCCGCATCAGCGACTCGCCGCTAGGTTGAGCCGCCGTCACACAAGCACACGACAAGATAGGCCGAGCCCCACCTGACGATGTCATCTCTCTTGCATCACTCGTCAGCTCTCCAAGGCTCTGCCCGGCTACCGGACGACCGGCAGCTCACAGTTTGAAGGCGGGACGACCCGCCGCCGGAAGGATGACTCCGTCATGTTCCACAAGGTCCTGATTGCCAACCGTGGCGCCATCGCCACCCGAATCCAGCGCACGCTGCGTGCCCTCGGTGTCCAGAGCGTCGCCGTCTACGCAGAAGCCGACCGTGAATCCCCCTTCGTGCGCGAGGCCGATGAAGCCTACAGCCTCGGCGAAGGGGCCGCCGCCGAGACCTATCTCGACATCGACAAGCTGATCGCCATCGCCCACGAGAGTGGCGCCCAGGCCGTGCACCCGGGCTATGGTTTCCTGTCCGAGAACACCCGCTTCATCCAGGCCTGTGACGCCGCCGGCCTGGTCTTCCTCGGCCCGACCGTCGAGCAGATCCACGCCTTCGGCCTCAAGCACGAAGCGCGCACCATCGCCGAGAACGCCGGCGTGCCGCTGGTGCCCGGCACCGGCCTGTTGGACGACGTCGAGAGCGCACTGAGCGAGGCCGCCCGTATCGGCTATCCGGTGATGCTCAAGTCCACCGCCGGCGGCGGCGGCATCGGCATGCAGGTCTGTGACGACGCAGCCTCCCTCACCCGCGCCTTCGATTCGGTCAAGGGCCTGGGCGAGCGCAACTTCGGTGATGGTGGCGTCTTCCTCGAGGCGTACATCGCCCGCGCCCGTCACCTGGAAGTGCAGCTGTTCGGCGATGGCGAAGGCACGGTGATCGCCCTTGGCGAGCGCGATTGCTCCAGTCAGCGCCGCCATCAGAAGGTCATCGAGGAATGCCCGGCACCCAACCTGCCCGAGCACGTTCGCGAAGACATGATCGCCACCGCCATCCGCCTGGGCGAGGCCGTCAATTACCGCAGCGCCGGCACCGTCGAATTCATCTATGACGCCGAGCGTCAGGCCTTCTACTTCCTGGAGGTCAATACGCGTCTGCAGGTCGAGCACGGTGTCACCGAACTTGTGTGGGGCGTGGACATCGTCGCCTGGATGCTCAAGTTGGGCGCCGGTGAGCTGGGCAATCTGCGCGAGCTGGTCGCGCCGCTGACTCCCCGCGGCCACGCCATGCAGGCACGTGTCTATGCCGAGAATCCGCAGCACGACTTCCGCCCTTCCAGCGGCCTGCTCACCGAGGTGGAGTTCGCCAATGACGCCGTGACCGCCGCCCTCGCCGACGACAGCCAGCTGCGGGTGGATCACTCCATCGAGGCCGGCTTCGAGGTACCCGCCTGGTTCGACCCGATGCTGGCCAAGGTGATGGTGCACGCCCCGACCCGTGAGCAGGCGCGCGGCGATCTCTCCAAGGCATTGGCGGCCTCTCGCCTCTACGGCATCGAGACCAACCGCCAGTGGCTGTCGCACCTGCTGGAGGACCCGCGCTTCATCAATGTCGAGATCTACACCCGCTGGCTGGAAGGCCTCGAGTGGGCCGCGCCGACCTTCGAGGTACTCGTCCCCGGCACTCTGACCACCGTGCAGGACATGCCGGGCCGCCTGGGCCACTGGGATGTGGGCGTACCGCCCTCCGGCCCCTTCGATGACTACGCCTTCCGTCTCGGCAATGCGTTGCTGGGCAATGCCGCCGATGCCGCAGGCCTCGAAATCACCCTCAATGGCCCGACGCTGCACTTCCACCGCGCCACGCGCGTGGTGCTGGCCGGCGCGCCGCTGCCCGCCACGCTGTCCGTTTCAGCACCGCAAGACGGCGCTGATGACGCCGCGACTCACGAGCTTGCCCTGTGGCAGGTGCATGAGATCGCCGCTGGCAGCACTCTGAGTCTGGGCAAGGTCGCCGCTGGCGCGCGCAGCTATCTGCTGATCGCCGGCGGCATCGACTGCCCGCAGTATCTGGGCTCGCGCGCGACCTTCACCCTGGGCCAGTTCGGCGGCCATGCCGGACGTGCGCTGCGCAGTGGCGACACCCTGCCGCTGGCCGATCTCGCCGAGTGCCACCCGCCCGCCCTGACCCGGCTGCCCGAGGCGCTGATCCCGCAGGGCGCTGGCCTGGTCGCGGATGAACAAGGCGGGAACGCACAAGACAGGACACAAGGCCGCGAATGGCAGATCGGCGTGCTCTATGGCCCACATGGGGCGCCGGACTTCTTCACCGAAGACGACATCAGCACCTTCTTCGGCCACCGCTGGGAAGTGCATTACAACTCCAGCCGCACCGGCGTACGGCTGATCGGCCCGCGTCCGCAGTGGGCGCGCGCCGATGGCGGCGAGGCCGGTCTTCACCCCTCCAATATCCACGACAACGCCTACGCCTTCGGCACCATCGACTTCACCGGCGACATGCCGGTCATCCTCGGTCCGGACGGCCCGTCGCTGGGCGGCTTCGTGTGTCCGGCCACCGTGGTGCGTGCCGAGCGCTGGAAGCTGGGCCAGCTGGCCGCCGGCGATCGCATCCGCTTCGTCGCGCTGACTCTGGAGGAAGCCCGCACCATCGAGGTGCAGCAGGACGCCGTGATCGCCGCCCTCGCCAGTGGCCAGCTCGACACTCTGGGACAGCGCCTGGCGGAGACCGGCGGCGCCATGCTGAGCGCCATCGCCGCGCAACGTCCGCGCCCCGATGACTCACCGGTGCTCAAATGCCTCAGTGCCGAGCAAGGCGGCGAGCAGATCGTCTATCGCCGCGCAGGGGATGACTTCCTGCTGATCGAGTTCGGCCAGATGGAGCTGGATATCGCGCTGCGCTTCCGCGCCCACGCCTGGATGCTGTGGCTCAAGGAACACCCACTGCCCGGCCTGATGGAGATGACCCCGGGCATCCGCTCGCTGCAACTGCATTACGACCCGCGCAGCCTGTCACTCGCCACGCTGATGGCGCATCTCGAACAGGCCGAAGTCGCGCTCAAGGATGTCGAGGACATCGAGATCGAAGCGCGCACCGTGCACCTGCCGCTGTCCTGGGATGACCCCGCGTGTCAGCAGGCCATCGACAAGTACCAGCGCTCGGTGCGCCCGGACGCCCCCTGGTGCCCGAGCAATCTAGAATTCATTCGCCGCATCAATGGCCTCGCCGATGAGGCGGCAGTGCGCGAGACAGTGCTCAACGCCCGCTATCTGGTGATGGGCCTCGGCGATGTCTATCTCGGCGCGCCGGTTGCCACGCCGCTGGACCCGCGCCAGCGTCTGGTGACCACCAAGTACAACCCGGCACGCACCTGGACTGCCGAGAACTCGGTGGGCATCGGCGGCGCCTATCTGTGCGTGTATGGCATGGAAGGCCCGGGCGGTTATCAGTTCGTCGGCCGCACGCTGCAGATGTGGAATCGCTATCGCCGCACCGAACACTTCACCACCCCGTGGCTGCTGCGCGTGTTCGATCAGCTGCGCTTCCATCCGGTCAGCCATGAAGCGCTCGAGCAGATTCGCCGTGATCACCCTCAGGGGCGTTACAACCTCAAGATCGAGAAGACCCGCTTCCGTCTCGCCGATTATCAAGCACAGATCGCCGAACACCAGGCCGAGACCGATGCCTTCCGCGAACGTCGCCAAGCCGCCTTCCAGCAGGAAATCGACGACTGGCATGCGCGCGGCCAGTTCACCTTCGAGGATCAGATCAACGAGGTGCAGGAAGCCGACAGCCTGGGTGATGACGAGCTGGGCATCGAGACGCCGGTCACCGGCAGCCTGTGGAAGCTGGAAGTCGCCGAGGGCGATGACGTCGAGGCCGGCCAGGTGGTGGCGCTGGTCGAGTCGATGAAGATGGAAGTCGAGATTCGCACCCATACCGCTGGCCGTGTCGTGCGCCTGCCGATCAAGGAAGGCAGCGGCGTCGCCCCCGGCCAACCGCTGATCGTGCTGTCGACCGCCGTGGAAGCCACGGATTCCGCTGATACCAGCGCACCAGACAACGCCCGATCGACCCTGTCCTCCGAGGAGACGCTGTGATGATGACCCATACCCCGCTCAACCTGAGCATCACGGCGCTGAGCAAGGCCTATCAGGCCGGTGAGATGACGCCGCGCCAACTGGTGGACGAGCTGCTGGCCGCGCAGGCCGAGACCGACGCCGCCTGGATCACCCGCCTGTCAGCACAGCAGCTGGAACCCTATCTGGCACGTCTGGACGACGTGGCGCCCGAGTCGCTGCCGCTCTACGGCATTCCCTTCGCGATCAAGGACAATATCGATCTCGCCGGCGTGACCACCACCGCCGGTTGCCCGGAATTTGCCTACACGCCGAGCGATGACGCCTTCGTGGTCAAGCAGTTGATCGCGGCAGGCGCGATTCCGATGGGCAAGACCAATCTGGACCAGTTCGCCACCGGGCTGGTCGGGGAACGCGCCCTGCCGGTCTACGGCACCCCGGCCAATGCCTTCGACCCCGCCTATGTGCCGGGTGGCTCCAGCAGTGGCTCCGCCGTCGTCACCGCCCAGGGCCAGGTCAGCTTCGCGCTGGGCACGGACACGGCGGGTTCCGGGCGGGTTCCGGCCTGCTTCAACAATCTGGTCGGCGTGAAGCCGACACTTGGTCTGCTCAGTGCAGGTGGTGTGGTGCCGGCCTGCGCGACGCTGGATACCATCTCCATCTTCGCGCTGGGCTGCGATGATGCCGCGAAGGTGCTGTCCGTCACCGCACAGTTCGATGCCGACAACCGCTGGGCGCGCGAGCATGACTTCAGCGTTCACGGCCAGGCCTATGGCGTGCTGCCGGATCTCGCCGGCCTGCGCATCGGCGTGCCGCCGCGGGCTCAGTGGCATACCGACAGCGATTACAGCGGCTACATGGAAGCCGCGATGCGCCAGTGCAAGGCGCTGGGGGCCGAGCTGGTCGAACTGGATTGCAGCCCGCTGCTGGCCGCCGCGCGCCTGCTGTATGAAGGCCCCTGGGTGGCGGAGCGCTATCACGCGGTGCGCGAGCTGATCGAGCGCAATCCCGAGGCGCTGCACCCGGTGACCCGCGAGATCACCCTTGGCGGTGCCACGCCGCTGGCCGTCGATGCCTTCGATGCGCGCTATCAACTGGCCGAATACCGCCGTCAGGCCGAGGCGCTGCTGGCGCAGGTGGACGTGATGCTGGCGCCAACCACGCCGCGCCTTCCCACCAAGGTGGAGCTGGCCGAGGCGCCGATCGCGGTCAATTCCGAGCTGGGTACCTGGACCAACTTCATGAACCTGCTGGATCTGAGCGCGCTGGCCGTGCCGGTGGGCTTCAACCGCCAGGGCCTGCCGGGGGGCGTGACGCTGTTCGCGCCCGCCTTCGAAGACCTGCAGCTGCTCAGCATCGCGCGTCTGCTCGAGCACGAGTTCGCGCTGCCGCTGGGTGCCAGCGCCGTCGCCCGTCCTCAGGCGCGCCTCGCGGAAAGCCAGCTGCCCGCGGCGGCCAATGGCCGACTCGAGCTCGCCGTCTGTGGTGCGCACCTCAGTGGCATGCCGCTCAATCATCAGCTCACCCAGCGCGATGCCCGTCTGGTTGCGCGCACTCACAGCGCCCCGAGCTACCGCCTCTATCAACTGGATGACGCGACACCCGCCAAACCGGCCATGCTGCGTGCCCCGCAAGACGGCACCAGCATCGCGCTGGAGGTCTGGTCTCTGCCCATCGGCAGTGTCGGCAGCTTCCTCGCCGGCATCCCCTTCCCGCTGGGACTGGGCCAGATCGAACTCGAAGATGGCCGCTGGGTCGCGGGCTTCATCTGCTCGGTGTCCGCTGACAGCGGCGTGCCGATGACGGACATCAGCGAGTACGGCGGCTGGAAGGCGTGGGTCGAGCGCGAGTAAGCGCGCCGTAACCCCTGATCCGCAACCTCTGATCCATAACCCTCAGCCGCCCTGCACCACAAGACAAAGAGCAACAGTTCTGAAACGAAACGCCCCGCGACCGGATGAACGGTCGCGGGGCGTTTCAGTATGACGCTTGCGTGCGTGGCCTGAATGTGTCGAACACGTGGCCCGCATGCATGGCCTGCATGAGTGGCCCGGCAGCTGTCTCTGGCCTGCCACAAGACCAGACCCATCGCCCGATAGCACCACGCCGGGCTCATGAAGTTCCCCGAAATTTTCATTCTTGGCATCCCGCAAAGCGTGTCTGGCATTTCGCAAAACAAAAGTGCCGCCAGCGGGTAAATAATAATGATTATTATAAACAACTAGGGAACGCAGTCTTGGCTCACTCACTCCGCCGTCCAGGTTTCACTCGCTCGCCACTCGCCCTCTCCATTGCGCTCGCGACCTCGTCACTGCTCAGTGCCACCGCTATCGCGGATGAGACTCGCACGCTTGAGGCGATGACCATCGTCGGTGAGGCGCAAGGCGGCACCACGGAAGAGACTCAGGCGTATACGGTCGACTCCAGCACCAGCGCCAATGGCTTGACCCTGTCGCCGCGCGAGACACCGCAGTCTGTCAGCTTTCTGACCCGCCAGCAGATGGATGATGAGGCGCTGACCAGCACCACGGAGGCGATCAACCGCCTGCCGGGCGTGTCCTCCAATCGCCTGGACGGTACCCGCGCCAGCTTCCAGTCGCGCGGCTATACCATCCGCAATTTCCAGTTCGATGGCCAACAGAGCAACACCAGCAGCTTCTGGCCGTTCGGCGACGCCGAGTGGGACACCGCCATCTATGATCGCGTCGAGGTGGTCCGCGGGGCCACAGGCCTGATGACAGGCGTCGGCGACCCGTCCGCCACCGTCAACTTCGTGCGCAAGAAGCCGTTGGACGAAGCCGCGGCCAGCGTGACAGGCGCCGTCGGCAGCTGGGACCGCCGGCGTGGCGTGGTGGATGTCAGCACACCGCTGGATGATGCCGGCAAGGTCGGCGTGCGCTTCGTGGCCGCCAAGGACCGCTCCGACAGCTTCATGGATGATGTCGAGAATGACCGCGAGACCCTCTACGGGGTGATCGCCGCCGAATTGACGCCTGACACCGAGCTGAACGTCGGCGTCGAGTATCAGCGCTATGACCAGGATGGCGCCTATCTGGGCGTGCCGCTCTACTACACCGACGGCACGCGCACCGACTTCGACCAGTCGGTCGCCAACAATACCGAATGGGCGCACTTCTTCACCGAGAACACTCGCGGTTTCGCCGACCTGACCCACTACTTCGCCAACGGCTGGAAGGCGACCGCCGCCTACAGTCATGGCGATGCCAACTACGGGCTGACCTACAACTACCGTGGCGGCTATGTGGATCGTGACAACGGCATCCTCTACTACGACAGCAACCGTCAGGTACCGACGACCTCCTATCTGGTCGACTATCGCGGTGATCGCACCCAGAAGAATCTGAACCTGAGCGCCGAGGGCCCCTTCGAGCTGCTCGGTCGTGAGCACCAGCTGGGCTTTGGCTACATGCGGCTCAAGGAAGAGTACGAGATCTGGAGCCGCACCCCGGCGAGCGCCGTGCCGGCGCTGGGCAGCTTCACCGATCGCGATGACCCGGCGCTGGCCGAGCCGGAATGGGGCGAATGGGGCCTGACCGACGACACCGAAACCGAGCAGAGCGGTTTCTACGCCGTGACGCGCTTTTCGCTGGCCGACCCCGTGCACCTGATCATCGGCGCCCGCCTGACCGACTGGGAGATCGACCAGGACTACCGTGGCGAGCGCAGCTATGAATACAACGACGAGTTCACGCCCTATGCCGGCCTGATCGTCGACATTACCGACAACCTCACCGCCTATACCAGCTACACGCAGATCTTCAATACCCAGAGCGAACGTGCCCCCGATGGCGCCCTGCTCGACCCGCTCGAGGGCACCAGCTATGAGGCGGGCCTGAAGGCGGCGTTGTTCGAGGACCGCGCTGACGTGTCCTTCGCCGTCTTCCGCAGCGAGCAGGACAATCTGGCCGTCGAGATCCCAGGCGTCTATGTCGCCGGCACCACCGATCAGGCCTACACCGAGTCCGACGGCGCCGTGGTCGAAGGCTTCGAGCTGGAAGTGGCCGGTGAAGTCGCGCCGGGCATCAATCTCTCCGCCAGCTACGCACTGGTGGACGCCGAGGACTCCGATGGCACCCAGCTCAATACCAGCTATCCGCGTCAGCAGGCCAAGGTCTACGCCACCTGGCAGCTGCCCGGCGACTGGTCGCGTCTGACGCTGGGCGCTGGTGGCACCTGGCAGGGGGATACCTACAAGGATACCGACACGCCCACCGGTACCGAGAAGGTCGGCCAGGGCGATGTCTTCCTAGCCAACGCCATGGCGCGCTATCGCTTCAATGACAACTTCAGCACCCAGCTCAACGTGTCCAACCTCTTCGATGAGGAGTACTACACGCAGCAGGGCTTCTACAGCCAGTACCTGTACGGCGCGCCGCGCAGTGCGCTGCTGAGCATGACCTACGACTTCTAAGCATGGGCCCGCCCTGCCGACAGGGCACTCGTCTCCACACGTAACGCTTGCCTACCCAATGACAGCCCCTCCCCGCCAGGGGCTGTCACCTCGTCTCTGGCCAGCGGCGTCTGCCGCCAGCCGATCACACAAGGAGTCTCCCTTGCGACTCACGCGACTTTCCTGCGCCATCGGCCTGACCACCGTCATGGCCGCCTGTCTCACGCCGGCCGTACAGGCACACGAGTCAGCGACTGCACACACGTCATCTGCCAGATCATCTGCCGCCTCCACCGAGGCAACGGCGCAGTATCCGCTCACGATCGAACATGCCTTCGGTACTACCGTCATCGAGAACAAGCCGCAACGTATCGCCACCGTCGCCTGGGCCAATCATGAAGTGCCGTTGGCACTGGGCGTGGTGCCGGTGGGCTTCCCCCGTCAGGACTTCGGGGATGATGACGGCGACGGCATGATGCCGTGGGTCAAGGCGCGCCTGGAAGCACTGGGGGCCGACTCGGCCAATCTGTTCGATCAGGGCAAGACCCTCGATTTCGATGCCGTGGCCGCCAGCCAGCCGGACGTCATCCTCGCCGCCTATTCAGGATTGAGCGAAGACGATTACGCCAAGCTCAGCAAGATCGCGCCGGTCGTGGCGCGCCCGGGGCCGCGCTGGTCTTCCAGCTGGCGCGACATGATTCGCCTCGACAGTGCCGGCATGGGCATGGCCGCCGAAGGGGAAGCGCTGATCGAGCGTCTCGAGGCCCAGGTCGCCGAGAACATCGCCACCCATCCGGAGATCAAGGGCAAGTCGGCCATCACCCTGCGCTATATCGACCCCGAAGACCCGACCCGGATCGCCTTCTACAACGACAACGATGCCCGGGGGCGCTTCCTTGCCGAGCTGGGGCTGACCTCCCCGTCCTTCGTGACGGCGAGTGCCAGCGACGGCAATATTGGCGGGCGAGTGCCCCCGCAACAACTGGCGGAACTGGCCGACGTCGATATCATCCTGACCTATGGTGGCCAGGCGCTGATTGAGCGCCTCAACCAGCACCTCGCGGACAATGACCTGCCCACCTTCAGCAACGACAGGGTTATCCTGCTGGAGAATGACCCGATGGGCACGGCGGCCAACCCGACACCGCTCTCGATGCCGGAAGTGCTCGATGCCTACGTAACCCAGCTTGCGCGGGCAGCGAAAGCCTCGAATAGCTGATGGAAACTGGCTCGTTCTACTGGCTCATTCTACTGAAACAGGCGACTGACTCATTCTACTGAACCAGGCGGGCGCAGATGAGACCCGCCACCTGAAAGACGAAAACCCCGCGACCGGTGACCCGGTAGCGGGGTTTTTCATGCTGCCTGAACTAGCACGATTTACTTCTTGAGGCTGTCGATCAGCAGCTCAGCGACACCTTCGGAGGACATCGGATTCTGACCGGTGATGATCAGGCCATCCTGAATCGCGAAGGAGGTGAAATCGGCCTTCTTCTCATAGATACCGCCTTTCTGCTGCAGGGCATCTTCGACCAGGAACGGCACGACATTGGTGAGGCCGACGCCTTGTTCTTCGCCATTGGTGAAGCCGGTGACACGCACGCCGTCCACGAAGGGAGTGCCGTCAGGCTTGCGGGCGTTCAACAGCACTGCCGGGGCGTGGCAGACGGAGCTGACCGGCTTGCCAGCCGCATGGAACTGCTCGATCAGACGGATGGAATCCGCGTCGTTGGTCAGATCCCACAGCGGGCCGTGGCCACCCGGGTAGAAGATGGCGTCGAAGTCTTCGACCTTCATATCCGCCAGCACGGCGGTGGTGGCGAGGTCTTGCTTGGCAGCCTCATCCTGATCGAAACGACGCGTGGCGTCGGTCTGGAAGTCCTCGGCCTCACTGGCCGGATCCAGCGGCGGCTGACCGCCCTTGGGAGAGGCCAGCGTCACCTCGATGCCGGCGTCCTTCATGACGTAGTAGGGAGCCGCCAGCTCTTCCAGCCAGAAGCCTGTCTTCTTGCCCGTGTCACCCAGCGTATCGTGGGATGTCACTACTACCAGAACCTTGCTCATGATGCTCTCCTCAACGTGCGGGATAGCCCGCAACGGTCACTTCACGAAAGATGTCGGCGACGTGATGGTCACCACGTGATGGTCACCAAGTGATGCTCGCCCTGTGTTGAATGAAGCTTACTGCTCACGCCACCATCGTCATAATCGATAGCCCGGATAGCCACTATCGCACACACAAATAGTTATCTTGCACCAGCGTGCTCATCGACCCAAACACTTGCCAACTCGCATGCCGGCAACCGGCTCAATAGGTCGGCATCAGATGCACTTCGCGGATATTGGCACGCGGAGAAGCACTGATGGCGTAGAGCACGGCATCCGCCACATCCTGCGGGTCCAGCTTGTCCGGCTTGGGCTGGTCGAAGAAGGCGGTATTGACCATGCCCGGGGTAATGGTGGTGCAGCGGCCTTGCCACTCGGCCATTTCCATCGCCAGGTTCTGGCCGAAGCCGTAGGCAAACCACTTGCTGGAGCTGTAGATGGAGCCCGCATGGTTGGCGCGGCCGGCCACGGAACTGGTGAGGATGAAGTGGCCCTTGCTCTCTCTCAGGTGCGGCAGGGTCGCGTGGGCGGTCCACAGCAGCGCATTGATGTTGATGTCGATGACTCGCTTCCACTCTTCGGGATCGCCGTTCTCGGTGCCTGCCTGGCTGACGCCGGTACCGGCATTGGCGAATGCCACATCCAGACGGCCATGCTGGGCCACGGCCTGCTCGACGACCTTGGCAAGCTGATCGTAGTCCGTCGCATCGGCGGCAATCGCCAGCACCTTGTCGCTGCCCAGTTCATCGACCAGCGCATCGAGACGCTCCTTGCGACGGGCGGTCGCGACGACCTTGTGCCCGGCCTTCACCAGTGTGCGCGCGGTGGCCTCACCGATACCACTGGAGGCCCCGGTGATCAGCACGATCTTTTCCTCTTCGGCTTGCGTCCGCTTCACATCACTCATGGCTCACTCCTGTGGGTCGCTTGGATCACTCGTCGTGCTCTGATCACTACCCTACCGCCTGCACTTGCCATCGTGATAATCGATAGTACAGATAGCTGCTATCATCCAGACAAATAGTGCTCACTCACCTGAGTGCAGCCGCGACACTCCGCCTGCTCTGGTAGTCATCATGAAGCTCAACTACGACCTCAACCTCCTGCGCACCTTCCATGCGCTGTATCTCGAGCAGAACGTCACGCGCGCAGGCGAGCGTCTGCATCTGAGTCAGCCCTCTGTGAGCGCGGCGCTCTCCAGGCTACGCGAGCTGTTCAATGACCCGCTGTTCATCCGCGACCGCCAGCGCATGCGCCCTACCGAAAAGGCCGATCACCTGTTCCCGACCATCGAGGCGGCGCTGACCGACCTCGATGGCCTGATCAACAGTGAGCGGCACTTCGACCACACCACCGAAAGCCGTCATTTCGAGATCGCCGCCAACGACTACTTTGAGGTGCTGATCCTGCCGCAACTGGCGACGATCCTGCGTGAACAGGCACCGGGCATCACCCTCCAGGTACGCCGTCTCACGCAGGACATGAGCGAAGCCGGCGTGATGAGCGGCACGACGGACCTCGCCTTCGGGCGTCAGGTCGATCCGCCCGAGAATCTGGTGGTCAGGGAAGTGATCACGGAAGGCATCGACTGTCTGGTCGGCAACGGGCATCCGCTATTGGAGCGTATGGATGATGAAGGCCGCATGACAAAGGCGGATTTCGAGCACCACGCCCATGTGCTGGTACAGCCCCATACCCGCCTGAAAAGCGGCATCTTCAAGCAGCTCGAGGGCCAGGGGCTCAAGCGTGAGGTGGCCCTGGCGGTCACCTACTTCATGGCCGTGCCCTCCCTGCTGGAGCGCTCGCCACTGATCGCGAGCCTGCCCACCGGGCTATGCCAGCACTTCTGCCGCCAGTTCGCCGTCACCCGTGTGGCACCGCCGGTCGCCTTTGCCTCCTTCCCCTTCCACTTGAGCTGGCATCGCCGCTATCAGAAGGACCCGGCGCATCGCTGGATCCGCGAGCAGATCATTGAATGCTGTCAGCGTCTGGCAGAGGGACAGCAGGTGCTGCGCTAAGCCCTGAGCACAGAAAATAAGCGCCCGGCTACGAAAACGGCCCCTCACCATCCAGTGAGGGGCCGTTCTTGTCATGCCACGGGATTCAACAGGCGAGCATCAGGCCTGTTTGGCCGCCAGGGCAGCACGATGGGCGTGCAGTTTCTGGTAGCTTTCGATCAGACGCAGGTGGCGATCGAGCCCTTCCAGCTGCATGTTGGTCGGCTCCAGACCATGGAAGCGCACCTCGCCTTGCACGGAGCCCACCACGGCAGCCATGGTGTCTTCACCGAACATGCGGCGGAAGTTGTAGAGGTAGTCCTCGAGTTCCAGCTCGTCATCCAGCGTGATCTCCAGCACCGCCTTCATGGCCTGATAATAGAGGCCGCGCACGACGGTGTTGTCGTTGTACTGCAGGAACATCTCGACGCGATCCAGCGCGTCCTCGTGCTGACCCAGCGCGAGGTTGATCATCAGTTTCAGCTCGAGAATCGTCAGCTGGCCCCAGATGGTGTTCTCGTCGAACTCGATACCGATCAGCGTCTTGATGTCCATGTGCTCATCAAGCTGGCTCTCTTCGAGACGCTCGCCCAGGTCCGCCAGCTGCTCATCATCGAGACGATGCAGATTGAGGATGTCCTCGCGGTAATCCAGCGCCATGTTGGTGTTGTCCCACACGAGGTCCTCGACCGGATAGACCTCGGAATAGCCCGGCACCAGGATACGGCACACCGGCGCACCGAGATCCTCATGCACCGCCATGTAGGACTCCTTGCCGATCTCATCGAGGATGCCGAACAGGTTGGCGACTTCTTCTTCGTTGCTGCCGGAGAAGTCCCACTCGACGAACTCGATGTCGGTCTTGGAGCTGAAGAAGCGCCAGGAGACCAGACCCGAGGAGTCGATGAAGTGCTCGACGAAGTTGTTCGGCTCGGACACGGCCAGCGAGTTGAAGGTCGGCGGCATGAAGTCGTTGAGACCCTCGAAGCTGCGGCCCTGCATCAGCTCGGTCAGGCTGCGCTCGATGGCGACTTCAAAGCTCGGGTGCGCGCCGAAGGAGGCGAAGACACCGCCGGTCTTCGGGTTCATCAGCGTGACGCAGGCCACCGGGAACTGGCCGCCCAGCGAGGCGTCCTTGACCAGAATCGGGAAGCCCTGGGCTTCCAGCGCCTCGATGCCTTCGACGATTTCCGGGTACTTGGCCAGCACCTCCTGCGGCACGTCCGGCAGGGTCAGTTCCTGCTCGAGAATCTCGCGCTTCACGGCACGCTCGAAGATCTCGGACAGACACTGCACCTGGGCTTCCGGCAGAGTATTGCCGGCGCTCATGCCGTTGCTGAGGTACAGGTTCTCGATCAGGTTGGACGGGAAGTAGATCGTCTCGCCATCCGAGCGACGGGTGAACGGCAGAGACACGATGCCACGATCCACACGCCCGGAATTGGTGTCGATCAGATTGGAGCCACCCAGCTCGCCGTCCGGATTGAAGATCTCCAGGCAGTAATCGTCCAGCACGCCTTCCGGGATCTCGTCGTTCGGGCCCGGCTGGAACCACTTCTCGTTCGGGTAATGCACGAACTCGCTGTCAGCGATGGCTTCGCCGAAGAACTGATCGTTGTAGAAGAAGTTGCAGCTCAGGCGCTCGATGAACTCGCCCAGAGCCGAGCACAGCGCGCTCTCCTTGGTCGAGCCCTTGCCGTTGGTGAAGCACATCGGCGAGGCGGCATCACGAATGTGCAGTGACCAGACGTGGGGCACGATGTTGCGCCAGGAGGCGATCTCGATCTTCATACCGAGATCATTCAGAAGGCCCGTCATGTTGGCGATGGTCTGCTCCAGCGGCAGATCCTTGCCTTCGATCCAGGTGCTCTGCCCTTCCGGCGGCTCCGCCATCAGCAATGCCTGGGCGTCCTCGTCGAGGTTGTCGACCGTCTCGATCTCGAAGCCCGGGCCGGTCTGGACGACCTTCTTCACTGTGCAACGCTCGATGGAACGCAGGATGCCCTGGCGGTCCTTGTCGGAGAGGTCTTCCGGCAGCTCCACCTGGATCTTGAAGATCTGGTTGTAGCGATTCTCCGGGTCGACGATGTTGTTCTGCGACAGGCGGATGTTCTCGGTCGGGATGTCCCGCGCCACGCAGTACACCTTCACGAAGTACGCCGCGCACAGCGCCGACGACGCCAGGAAGTAGTCGAACGGGCTCGGCGCCGACCCATCACCCTTGTAGCGGATGGGCTGATCGGTGATGACCGTGAAGTCGTCGAATTTCGCCTCGAGCCTCAGGTTGTCGAGAAAGTTGACCTTGATTTCCATGAACGATGCACCGCTGTGAAGAGTGTGGGCGCCAGCACGCCAGTCAGACGGCTACGCGATGGCCGCCATTATCCAGATTTTGGGGGCCTGCGTCGCGGGTGAGGCGAAAAGCGAAAACGCCGTGACTTCCTTGACGGTAGGGGGATTGTCACCTATTGGTTAATTTATACGCATAAATACAATAATTGATGCTTTGCCATGCCCGGTTCCCTGCCATCGACACGACAGGTCACAACCCGCCCCACCAACCACAATAAAGGGGAATGCAATGAGAAAGCGCTTCACGACCCGCAAGGTCGCCATCTACGGCAGCATGCTGCTGGGATTCTTGATGCTCGAGAGTCCATTGATGCTGATGGCCAACAAGATCGAGCCCATGGTGATGGGAGTTCCGTTCTTCCTCGTCTGGAACCTGGTGTGGTGGGGCTTCCTCACCGCCGTATTCCTGTATGCCTACCTGACCAACTGGGGTAGCGCCAGAACCCCTTCCACCGGCGGCAAGCGCTGAGGAGCTCACCATGACAGGAAGCATCTTGATCATCGCGGCCTTCATGATCATTCCCTTGATCGTCGGGCTCGTCTCGGCCCGCAAGTCCCAGACGACGAGCGAAGACTTCTTCGTTCAGGGGCGGGCCATGGGCAGCATTGCCGTATTCTTCACGGTGGCGGCCACCTGGTGGAGCGCCTTTGCCTTCCTGGGATCGAATGCCACCTTCTACACCAGTGGCCCGATCTATCTCACCGCGCTTGCGTGGAACCTGCTCTTCGGCTTCATGTACTACTGGGTGGGCAAGCGCGTCTGGTATCTCGGCAAGCGCTTTGACTACCTGACGCCGTCAGACCTGATGGGCGATTTCTACAACAGTGAAGCACTCAGAGTCCTCGTTGCCGTCATCACGCTGATCTTTACCGTGCCATACCTGCAGATCCAGCTGACAGGCGGCGCCTACCTGATCGAAGTCGCCTCCGGTGGCGTCGTGCCCTTCTGGCTGGCCGCACTGCTGTTCTACTTCATCATCATCGTCTATGTGTGGGTCGGCGGAATTCGCGCCATCGCCTGGACAGATGTGATCTACGGGGCGCTGCTGTTCTTCGGCATGATGTATGCGGGCTACTACATCGCCGGACAGGCAGGTGGCCCGACCAGCATGTTCGCGCAGCTCGCCAGTGACTCGCCCGCGCATCTCACGCTGCCGGGGCCGAATGGCAACATGGGCTACTCCATGTGGTTCTCGCTGTTCGTGATCGTGGCCATCGGCGCCTTCATGGGTCCCCAGATCTGGCTGCGCATGTATTCGGTGAAAAGCGGCAAGCTGTTCGGCTTGATGCCCTTCCTGCTGGGGCTCGCCGCCTTCGCCTACTTCGGCTCGGTACTGACGGGGTACACCGGTGTACTGCTGGAGCCTGGCCTGGAGAACGCTGACCAGATCCTGCCCGTCATGCTGATGAACTATGCGCCCTATCTGCTGGCATCGCTGATCATGGCGGCTGGCGCGGCAGCGGCGATGTCTACCGCCAACTCCCAGATCCATGCGGTATCGACCGTCGTCACCATGGATATCTACAAGCGCTACGTGAACCCGCAAGCGGATCAGAAGCGCATCGTCCACATCGGGCGACTGTCTCTGGTCGGCTTCTCTCTGGCGGCCTACATCCTGGCACTGACCGTTCCGGGGCTGCTCGTCACCATAGGGATCGCGGCACTGGCGGGCACCGCTCAGCTGATCGTGCCGACACTGGGCGCCATCACCTGGCGCAAGGCGCACCCGCAAGCGGCCTTCTGGGGCCTGATCCTGGGTATCGTGACCGTCCTCTGGTTGTCATACGGCGCCAGTGTCAGCAACCCGCTTGGCCTGCATGCCGGTATCTGGGGCCTGATCCTCAATGCGTCAGCCTTCGTCATCATCAGCCTCGCCTTGCAGCGCAAGGATGCCGATGTGGTAGAACGCTTCGCGCAGGCGCGTCGGGATTACACCGCGGAATATCACCCGGAACAGCTGGAAGATGATGTGGCTCCCTCACCTCAGGTGATCGAAGCCCGCTGACCAGCGACAAGGGCCTGCATTGCGCAGGCCCTTTTCATTGCCGAGCACGTCCCACGTGCCAAGAACGTCCCACGTGCCAAGAACGTCCCACGTGCCAAGAACGTCCCACGTGCCAAGAACGTCCCACGTGCGATTACTTGATCACAGTACCTGATAGCCGGCACTTGATAGCCAATGGACAGGATCTGACATGACCCCAGCCTCTCTTCCCACGCAATTATCTGAATTGACCGCCACTGACGCCCTGACGCTATTTCGCCAAGGCGAGCTATCCCCTGTCGAGCTGACCCGGGACTGCCTGGAACGTATCGATACGCTCAACCCCAAGGTCAATGCCTTCGTGCACATCGCCCATGATGGGGCAATGAAGGCGGCGAGAGACGCCGAAGCCCGCTGGATGAACGGCTCGCCCTGCGGCCCGCTGGACGGTGTACCGACAACACTCAAGGACCTGACGCTGTCCCGGGACATGCCAACCCGGTACGGCTCTGCCACCACATCACCCGACGGGGGGAGTGACGTCGATTCCCCCGTCGCCGCGAGCCTGCGCAAGGCAGGCGCCGTCTTTCTCGGCAAGACAGCCTCACCGGAGTACGGCTGGAAAGGAGTGACGGACAACCCGCTGCACGGCGTGACCCGCAACCCCTGGAATACCGCGCTGACGTCGGGTGGATCCTCAGGCGGGGCTGGAGCAGCGGCCGCGCTGAACCTGGGCATGCTCCATCAAGGAAGTGACGCGGGCGGTTCGATCCGCATACCCTGCAGCTTTACCGGCACCTTCGGCCTGAAACCCACGTTTGGCTGGATACCTCAATGGCCGACCAGCGCCATGTCGACACTCTCACACCTGGGACCGATGACGCGGACGGCGTCCGATAGCGCCCTGATGCTTGCCAGCATGGCAAGACCGGATGCCCGAGACGGATTGCTCGGCAACCCGCATGGCATTCATTGGAATGCGCCACTCCCATTGTCTCTTGAAGGATGGAAAATCGCTTACAGCCCGACGCTTGGGTATGTCGACGTTGCACAGGACATACGCCTGCGAGTGGACGAAGCGGTCGCTCTACTCTCGAGACTGGGCGCTGACGTCATCGAGATAGACCCCGGGTTTGCCTGTCCCCTCGATACCTTCAATACCTTGTGGTTCGCGGGTGCCACCCAGGTGGTCGAAAAGATGACCGACAGCCAGCGAGATCAAATGGACCCGGGCTTGCTGGATATTGCAGAGCGAGGCAGCAACATTTCCTTGTCGCAATATCTGGCGGCAAGACGAGAGCGGACTGCACTTTGCGCACACATGCAATCCTTCCACGAGCAATGGGATCTGCTTGTTACCCCCACCCTACCCATTTCACCCTTTGTCGCCGGGCACAACGTCCCACCCGGCGAGAAATACACTGATTGGATGGACTGGACGCCGTTCAGCTACCCCTTCAACCTGACCCAACAACCCGCGGCATCACTCCCCTGCGGATTGGATGACCAGGGATTGCCTGTCGGACTGCATCTGGTGGGAGGAAAGTTCCAGGACATGAAAGTGATGCATGCTGCCATGTTGCTTGAGGAGATGCTTCCTGGACTTGTCTACCCCAAGCCCTAGCCAAGAGAAGTCCATCAACCAGCCGCCGAGCTTATGGCATGCCTCAAGCCTCTGGCTTCAGCTCGCTTCACACCTCACACCTCACACCTCACACCTCACACCTCACACCTCACACCTCACATCCCGCCCCGCCCGAGCAATCGTGCGGGGCAAGCGTAGTGATGAGAAGCCTGATACCCACATCATCAGGAATTTGATGCTAAAGATCTGCGCAGCCGTGTCGATAGAGGATTCAACAGTAAATAAACATTATTTCAGCACAATCGCATCAAAGATATCGACAGTCGGTGTACTGATTGATGCCTCCCCTCTCTTGCCAGGAACTCTCCCATGCTGCTCGATCGTGCCCAGGCCCTGCGCCGTGCGCTGGAAGACCACACTGCCTGCATCTTCTTTCGCCCGGATGGCAGCATTCTTGGCGCAAGCGACGCCTTTCTGTCAGCGACGGGCTATCGCCGTGATCAGGTCGTGGGGCAGCATCACCGCATGTTCTGCTCGAGCGAGGTCCATCAGGCCCCTGACTATCAACACTTCTGGCAACAGCTGGCCGCCGGCCATTCACGCGGTGGCACCTTCGAGCGACGCGATGCCAGAGGCGCGACCTTGTGGTTGGAGGCGACCTACCTGCCGGTCATGACTCGCCGCGGACGTGTGCGCTACATCATCAAGATTGCCCGCGATGTCAGTGAGCGTCACGAGAGCGCCAGCAGTCAGGACGCCATTCTCACCGCGCTCAACACCTCGATGGCAGTGATCGAATTCGCACCGGATGGCACCGTACTCAAGGCCAACGACAACTTCCTCAAGGTGATGGGGTATCAGGCCCATGACGTCATCGGGCAGCATCATCGTCGCTTCTGCGCTGACAGCTTCTATGAGGAAAACCCTGATTTCTGGCGCGAGCTGGCCAATAACAGCTTCAAGCAGGGGCGTTTTGCGCGCGTCACGGCCAATGGCAGCCCGATCTGGCTGGAAGCGACCTACAACCCGGTGCTCGATGCCCGCGGCAAGGTGGTTCGCGTCATCAAGTTCGCCAGCGATATCACCGCCGAGATGCAGCAGCATCAGGCCACGCGAGACGCCGTCACTGCCGCGCGCACCAGCGCCCAGCAGACGGAGACCATCGCCGCTGACGGCCTGACACAACTGGCGGCCGCCGTGGAAGATGTCACCCGTGCCGGCACGGAAGTCGCGACGGCGCGGCAGGTCATCGAGGCGCTCAATCATCATGTGAGAAGCATCAACCAGATGGCCGAAAGCATTTCCCACATTGCGCAGCAGACCAACCTGCTGGCCTTGAACGCGGCGGTCGAAGCCGCCCGCGCGGGGGATCATGGCAGAGGCTTTGCGGTGGTGGCCCACGAGGTTCGACGCCTGTCACAGGCCACTACGCAATCCGCCGAGCAGATCAGCAAGGTATTGCGCGACAACACGGCCTTGATCCGCCAGGCGGGCGAGCGCATGAACACCGTCGTCATCCACAGTGAAGCCGGCCAGCAGAGCGTCGATCAGACCCAGGCGGTCATCGCCGAGATCCTGGCCGGTGCCCGGCAGGTCAGCGCCGCGATCGATCGCCTCTGAGGCTAGCCTGCGCCATCCATCCGCCAGCCGTTGCATGCCCTTGCATACGACGACGCCCCGCCCACGCTGAGAGATCATCAGCATGAGCGGGGCGTCATATTGCAGCGTGACAGCGGTTCCCGGCGCGCTTCAGCCAGCCACAGAGCCGAGCGTCTTCTCCATCGTCGCGACCACTTCACGGCACAGCGCATCATCGAGTGCGTCGGCGTGCGGCGGTGCGAATCGCTGGGCGTCGTTGTCGAAGTACTGACCATTGGCGCCGGCGAATTCCTCATCCAGTGCCGCACGCACCAGGATATCGGCACCGATGCCCAGGTCCTTGCCCGGCACGCCGAAGCCTTCCTTGACCATCTTGCTGGCCAGCAGAGAGCCCGGGTTGACCGCGATCAGGATCGGCCCCTGGCCTTCCCAGTCCTGGGCGAGCGTGCGGGTCCACATGGTGATCGCGAGCTTGCTCTGGGCATAGGCCGCGTAGTGGTCGTTGAACGCGACCTCTCCGGTCAGCGCCTTCAGGTCCACGGAGGATTGAGCCGCCGAGGACAGGTTGACGACCCGCCCGGCCGGACGCAGTGCCGAAGCCAGTTTCTGGGTGAGCAGATAAGGGGCAAGGGTATTGACCACGAAGCGCAGGTCGAGACCGTCAGCCGTCACGACGCTGGGGGCCTGGAAGACACCGGCATTGTTGATCAGGACATCCAGACTGGCGTTGGCCGCCAGCACTTCGCTTGCCAGTGAATCGATGGCGGCCAGGTCGGACAGGTCGGCCACGAAACCGGCGACACGCTCAGCCCCTGCCAGCGCCGCAAGTTCGGCAACGACGCCATTGACCTTCTGCTCGCTGCGCCCGTGGATCAGCACGCGATGGCCGCGCTCCAGCAGGGCCTTGGCCGTGACCAGGCCGATGCCATCGGTAGAACCGGTGATAAGGATGGTTTTCATGCGCTCTCTCCTTGAAATGTCACACGACGCTTGAGACGCGAACGACAGGGCGTGCCGTATGGCCACACCCTGTCGTTCATCTGTGCCAGCGCAGTGTCAAAATGCTGCCGCCTGGATGGCTGGCGGGTCTCGCTATCAGGTCTCGCTAACAGACCTCGGCATCAGACCTCGACGATGACCTTGCCGGTTGCCTTGCCGCTGCCCAGACGGGCGTGGGCCTGGCCCACTTCCTCAAGCGGGAAGACCTGATCATCGATGATCGGCTTGAGCGCGCCGGCATCGGCGATACGCGCCATGTCGGCCAGAATCTCGTGGTGCTGCTGACGACGGAAGTCATGCAGCATCGGGATCAGCATGAAGACAACGTGCAGTGACAGGCCCTTGAAGTGCGCGGTGGACAGATCGATTTCCATGAAGGACACGGTCGTCGAGACATGGCCATTGAGCGCGGCAGCCTCGAAGGAGGTCGGCAGGTTGGCGCCGCCGACGGAGTCGAACACGATGTCGAAGCCCTTGCCATCGGTGTGCTTGGCCACATAGTCGGCGACCTGCTCATTGCGGTAATTGATGGCACTGGCACCCAGCCCTTCGACCAGCGTCTCGTGCTCATCACGGCCGACGGTAGAGGCGACGTCGGCACCGAAGTGACGAGCCAGCTGGATGGCGATATGACCCACACCGCCCGCACCACCGTGAACCAGCACCTTCTGACCGGCCCCGATGTTGGCGCGCTTGAGGCCTTCATAGGCCGTGATGCCGACCAGCGGCAGCGCCGCGGCTTCCACCATGCTCAGGGACTTCGGCTTGTGGGCGATCAGGCGGACATCGGCGGCGATATACTCGGCCAAGGTGCCCGGAAGGTCGGCCAGGCCACCAGCACAACCATAGACTTCATCCCCGATGGCGTAGCCTTCGACGCCCTCGCCCACGGCTTCGACGGTACCGGCGAAGTCCATGCCCAGCAGCGCCGGCAGTGCCGGAGACAGCGGCAGCTCAGGGCCCATCTCGCGAATCATGGTGTCGACGGTGTTGATGCTGGTGGCGGCGATGCGCACCAGTACCTGACCTGCCGCCGCTTGGGGCTTGGCGATTTCCGCCGCTTCGAACACCTCGGGACCACCGAATGATTTGACGAGCATCGCTTTCATGAGTCTGTCTCCTGCGTGGATGTGGAGCCAGCATAATTGTCATGGGCCTGAATGATAAACGGCGATAAACTACAATCAGTTTATTGGTTTTATTGAAAGTAATGGATGTATTGGCCGTGTTGGACGTATTGAGCTTGTTGGATGTAGTGGACGTCACGAACGTTGCGCCAAGCCGTTGCTGGCGTGCCTCTCGCCATCGGGAGCCACGCACGTCGACGCAAATGAGGACACCCGCATGAATCTTGAGCACCTGAAGCTGTTCGTCCGCCTGGCCGCCGTGAACAGCATCAGTCAGGCCGGCGAGGACCTGGGGCTGTCGCCCGCCGTCGCCAGCTCTCACCTGCGCAAGCTCGAGGACAGTCTGGGGGTGCGCCTGTTGCATCGCACCACGCGTCATGTGGCACTGAGCGAAGAAGGCCGTGCCTTTCTCCCCCATGCAGAGGAGGTGCTGATCAGCGCCGAGGCCGCGCGGGCTGCCGTCGGCATCGGGACGACCTCCCCCAGCGGCACCTTGCGCATCACCGCTTCCGCCTCCTTCGGGCGCATGCACCTGGTGCCGGGCCTGGCCGGCTTTCTCGAGCGCTGCCCTGATCTGGAACTGGACCTGCGCCTGACCGACACCATCGTCGACCTGGTCGAGGGCGGCTTTGATATCGCCATCCGCAACTCCGCCCTCAAGGATTCCAGCCTGATCGCCCGGCGCCTGGCACCGGACAAGCGCATTCTGTGCGCCTCGCCGGACTATCTCGCGCGCCATGGCACGCCGACGCACCCCTCGATGCTGCACGAACACGAATGCCTGACCCTGATCGGCATGGACCAGTGGTGCTTTCAGTGCGAGAACGGTGTCGAGCCGATTCGCGTCAAGGGGCGTATCCGCACCGACAATGGCGAAGCCGTACGTGACGCCTGCGCCGCTGGCCTGGGCATCACCCTGTCCTCGACATGGAGCATTTACCGCCACCTGGCCGAAGGCAGCCTGGTAGAGGTGCTGCCCGAGACGCCCTTGATCAGCGAGACCGGCATCTGGGCGGTCTATCCCAGCAACCGCCAGCTGGCCCCCAAGGTGCGCGCCTTCCTGGACTACTTCTCCGAATACTTCGGCAGCCCGCCCTATTGGGATGTCCAACAGGGCTGAGGCACCGGAAAGCCCGTCATCCCGCCGCCAGCACCCAGCGCTGAAGCATCGGCTTGTAGTGAGCGAAGTCCGGCGTCTGCATGCCGGCCACCTTGGCGGCATCATCCAGGCGCCGCACCTTGAGAATGGCCGCAAGCTGGGGCAGCTGGGCAAAGGCCGCGGCCTCGTGCGGCTCCATCGCCCCGCCCTGCAGGGCCAGGCTATCCAGCGAAGCCTGTGACAGACAGGCGCGATAGCTCGGCTCCACCGCGACCAGATAACGCTTGGCCGCCACGTGCTGGCGTACCGGCTCGACGATCTCGGCCGGGAAGAAGCGCGCCAGCCAGTCGGCACCGCTGACCTGGTGACGGTTGTCCTGGCCGTTCATCAAGACCTCCGGCGGCAGCGCATTGGCGTAATGCCCCACGTCATGCAGCAAGGCGGCCAGAATCACCGACTCGGATTCCCCCTGCTGCTCGGCCAGATGCGCCGCCTGCAGCATGTGCTCGGCCATGGTCACCTCCTCGCCCAGATAGGAGTCCGCACCGTGCAGGGCGAAGATGTCCTCGATCAAGCCGACGATGCCCTCGGCGTTGGCAGGCTGCGTGATCATCGGGCGTTCTCCAGCAGATTGAGGGTGGAATACAGGCTGTCGAGATCGGCGTAGGCACCCTGCAGATGACGATTGCCACCGGCCACGAAGGCGGTACGGGCATGCATCACGCGACTGTTGTCGAACAGCAGGCAGTCCCCCGGGGCAAGGCGCAGGCGCGTGGCCTGCTCCGGCTGACCGATCACGCGCGCCCAGTCGTGATAGGCACGATAGAAGGCGCGTTGCGCCTCAAGCGGCAGCGGCAACGAGGCGATGGAGCGGTTGTTGTAACGCACCTGGCGGATGTTGCCCTTGTGGTCTGTCTCGATGAACGGCACCCAGCTTCTGAGATCGGCATGGTCCGCGTCATGAAAGCGGAACGGCACCCGCGTGCGCGTCAGCAGCGCGAAACTCTCGGGCGCCAGTTCGCGCAGGCGCTCGGCGGCGGCGAAGCCATCCACCAGCAGGGTCTGGCCGCCTTCCACCTCGTTGCTCAGGCAATGCAGCAGCTGGATGCTCGGCGCCGGATCACGATAGGGATTGTCGGTATGCGCCCCGAGCCCGAGATTGCTGAAGGCGAGATTGCTCGGCGAGACCTCGGTGCGGACATCGAACAGCTTGCCGTAATTGGTTTCGCGCACATACCCGAACTGCGCGATCACCTCGAGCACCTTGCCCGGCTCGACAGGCACGCCACGCAGGCACACCACCCCGGTGTCACGGACCCAGGCCAGTGCCTTGCGACGTGCCTCTCCCCCGGCGACGACATCGGCCCACTCGACCCGGGCGACCGAGAACTCGCTGCCCTGCCACAGCGTCTTGTGCGCACTGCTGCGCTCATCGGGGAAGCCGGTGCTCAAGGCGGCCAGCTCATCGACGCCGTAGCGAATCTCGCGTGCATTGCTCAGTGTCACTCGCAGGACGTCGCCCTGTTCAAGCGCCGCCTCGCTGATGGCGGCGTCCCAGTCGAGGTCGAGCACACTGTCCAGACGCTGGCCATTGGCATGGCGACGAGCGGGGTCATGGTCTTGCAGCCACAGCACATGCTGGGCAAGGGTCTGGCCATCATCCAGAGTCAGGTGAAGCTGTTCGGCGTCAAACGCGAGGCGAGGCATGCAGGGTCTTCCTGTCTGTCGAGTGCGATCACAAGCCGCAAGGCACGGCATGACGAACGGGTGTGGCTGGCGCTCATGTCAAACGAGCGATACGCCAGTGGATGCCCGCCATGCTAGTGAACGCAGACCCGCGGCCATAGCGAGACTTTCTGGCGGCGAGCCTTAGTTTTTATGCGCGCAGACTGTCATGTCATCGTCATGCACGGCTGCAAGAATGAGCGCCCGGCCGCGTGCCGCGGCAGGATCTGCAGTCATGGCTTCAGCACCAGCCGCCGATGCGGCGACTGGCTCAGTCAAGCTGGAGTTCTGCATGTCGCGTCCTGCCTATCACCCTTCCCAGCGCCTCGCTCAGCGCCTGCCCCCCTTCAATGCCCTGACCGCCTTCGAGGCCACCGCCCGCCTCGGCAGCCTGACCCGCGCCGCCGCCGAACTGTGCATTACCCAGGGCGCCGTCAGTCAGCGCGTCAAGCAGCTGGAAGACTTCCTCGCGGTCAGCCTTTTCGTGCGCCGCGGCAATCGCATCGAGCTGACCGATGAGGCGCATGCCTATCTGCCGCTGGTCAGTGGCGTGTTCGAGACCCTCAAGCGCGGTACCGCCACCCTCTTCCAGCACGATGAGCAACAGAGCCTGACACTGCGCTCCAATCACAGCTTCGTCGAATACTGGCTGATCCCCAGGCTCAAGGACTTCCAGCGCCTGCACCCGAACATCCAGGTCACGGTGCTGCCGCACAACCAGGTACTCCCGGACGAGCAGCCCGACGTCGATATCGAGATCATCAATGGCTACGGCGGCTGGTGCGGGCGCGAGTACGAGAAACTGGCCGATGAGCAGTGGGTCGTCGTGGCCAGCCCCACCTTCCTGCACCACTCCCTCGCCCCCAATGCCTCGCCCGCGAGCCCACTCGACGAGCTGGCCCGCGCGCCTAGAATCGAGTGCATCGGCTACCGCGAAAGCTGGCTGGACTGGTTCCGCCTGCAGAAGTTTCGCGGCCACATCCCGCCGGCCGGCCTCAAGTTCGGCAATGCCAGTCTGGCGATTGCCGCGGCACTCGAGGGGCATGGCTTCCTGCTCGTCCGCCAGTCCTTCGTGATGGACCTGATCAAGAACGGTCGCCTGCAACTGGCCCACGCCTTGCGCATGCCCAGCACCAGCAGCCAGTACCTGCTGGTGTCTCCGGAGCGCCGCCATGCCCCAGCGGTCAACGATTTCTGTGCCTGGTTGCGCAGCACCATGCACACCTCTCAGGCCAATCCTGTCACCAGCGAGATGCCCTCTCAGCCCCGCTAGCACGGGCAGGAAGACGCGAGCCTCATAATTTCTAAGGCACAGTCACAGTTTTTGTTGCGGCCAACGGCAGGCATCTGTCACGGAAACGTCATCATCTGCGCCAAAGATGACGCCTCAAGACGACAGCGCTGACGCAGTTCGACCGTCCCGGCGGGCTGCGCCACGAGCCATCCAACGGCCTGCCTGTCGGCCTGCCCCGGTCTTGCGGTACCTGCTTGCTGTCACTGATGACCGTACCTGACCACTGTCCCTGACCACCGTCCCTGACTACCGTCCCTGACCGTTGCCCTTGCCTGGAGCCTGACATGAAGAAGCCCATGATCGCCGCCATCGGCCTTGCCGCCTTCGCCCAACTGGCCGTCCCCCAGCTGGCCCATGCCGAGACACTGCGCACCCCGCATTGGGTCGAGTTCAGTGGCAAGGAGTCGCTGGACCCCATCTCCCCGACGCGCTTCTACTCGGCCAACCAGCTGATCTACAGCCGCCTGGTCCGTCAGGGCAGCAAGGGCGAGCCGGTGTCGGACCTGGCCTCCGAGTGGCAGGCCAATCCCGCTGCCGATGAGTGGACCTTCACGCTGCGTGACGGGGTCAGCTTCCACAACGGCAAGGCGCTGAGCGCGGATGACGTCATCTACAGCTTCACGCGTCTGCTCGACCCCGAGCGCGATGCCCCGGCACGTGCCGCGCTGTCAGTCATCGAGGACGTCAGCGTCAATGAGGCCGGCCAGATCGTGTTCCGCCTCAGCCAGTCCCATGCTGACCTGCCGATTCTGCTGATGGATTACCGCGCCAAGATCGTGCCGGTCGGCTTTGATGACGACACCTCACTGCAGGGCATCGGCACCGGCCCCTTCAAGCTGGTCGAATTCGATCCGCAGGGCACCACCACCTTCGAAGCCTTCGCTGACTACTGGGAAGGCGCACCGAAGCTGGATGGCATGGACCTTATCGGCATTCCCGATGACAACGCCCGCACCCAGGCATTGCTGGCCGGCCAGATTGACTGGTCGGGCTGGAATGGCGTCAACGCCCAGCAGCTGCGCCTGTTCTCCAGCAACCCGGCCTACCACTACGACTCCATCGCCACCGGCGACTGGCGTGGCATGGTGTTCCGCGCCGACGACGAGGTCTTCCAGGATGTGCGCGTGCGCCGTGCGCTGCGTCTGGTGGCCGACCGTGAAGAGATGGTCAACCTGCTGTTCGGCAAGGGCGGCGCCACCATTACCTGTGACAACCCGGTCTGGAATGGCGATCAGTACAAGCTGGTGCAGCAATGCCCGCAGGACCTCGACACCGCTCGCAGCCTGCTGAGCGACGCGGGGTATGCCGATGGGCTGGAGATCGACGTCTACACCAGCGGCGTCGACAACTATTTCCGCCCGATGACGGAGCTCTACCAGCGTCAGGCAGCCGAGGCCGGCATCACCGTCAACGTGCACAACGTGCCCGCGGCGGATTACTGGAACACCGCCTGGATGAAGAAGCCGGCCTTCACCGCGGCCTGGGGCCAGCGCCCCACCGATCAGGTGCTCAACGAGATCTTCCAGAGCGAGGCCAACTGGAACGAGTCGGCCTACAAGAACCCCGAATTCGATGCCCTGCTCGCCAAGGCGCGCGCCACCCTGGATGACGAAGCACGTACCGAGCTCTATCACCAGGCCCAGGCGCTGCTGACCGAGACCGGCGCGACGCTGATTCCCTTCCACCTCAACAACAATCGCGTAATGAAGCGTAAGGTGCATATCCCGGCGGTCGAGCACTTCGCGATTCGCTGGCACCAGGTCGACAAGCAGGGAGAGAGCTGATGTCCCGCCCTGGCCTGATCCTGATTCTGATGGACGGCATCAGCAGTCAGCGCTTCGCCGAGACACGGGCGCGCCTGCCGCATCTCGATGCCCTGGCCAGAGACGGCCTGCTGATCGAGCGCCTGGGTGCCGATACCAATGCCAATTCGATGCCCGCGCGAGCGGGTGTCCTGACCGGGCAACCGGCTCAGGTGCACGGCATCTACTCAAACGGTATCTATTCCAACGGCATCCATGGCCCCGGTTCTGGGACGGAGACGGAGTTTGCGTCTGTTACAGGGACTGAGACGGATCGCGACAGTCACGCCTCAGACGCCAGCGCCACTGCAGGGCATTTTCGTCCAGCAGCGGTCGAGGACCTGCGTGGCGAGACCCTGCTCGAGGCCGCGCGCGCAGCAGGACTGCGGGTGGCCAGCCTCGGCTTCGGGCTGGCCCGTCCCGAGAGCTGTGACTGGTATCTGTCGCCCTGGTGGGAGGAAGGCGACCTGCGCGCCAAGGGCATGACTGTGCCGCGTCTGAATCACTGGGATGCCCGCAATGACGCCCTGATGCGCGCGATGAGCAATGACCAGCAACTGCTCAACGAGGCGCTGTCGCTGATCGAGCGCGAAACGCCAGAGCTGGTGCTGCTCGAACTCAACACTCCCGATTACTGCCTGCATGTGCATGGCAATGATGACGCCCTGGTCGATGGGGCCCTGATGATGGTCGATGCCCAGCTCGGCAGCCTGCTGGCCGGCCTTGAGGCCATCAACAAGCGCGAGGCCTACCACCTGTGTGTCTTCAGTGATCATGGTCATGCCCCGGTCCAGCGGGCGCTGGTGGCAGACCGCCTTCTACCGGATGTCGCGCTGCAATGTGATGGTGGCCTGTTGCTGGTGGCCTGTGACGATGACGAACGCCAACGCGAGCAGGCCGCGCGCCTGGCCGAGTTCGGCGTCACGCCGCTCGCGGCCGCCGACTTCCTGCCCCCGGACGTGAAGCATATCCAGCTCTATCAGGCACCGCCGGGCATGAGCTTCGAACCCGCCTGCAAGCATGCCCATCACGCAGAGCTGGTGGCGGCGCCCGGCTATGTCTCCACACACGGTTTCGGCCCCGGCGCCATGTCGGACCAGCGCTTCGCCATTCTGCATGGCCCGTCAATCACTGCGGGTGAGCGCCTTGAACTCGAGTCTCTGGCCCTCCACCCGCGCCTGCGTCAGGTGCTGGGCCTGCCGCCCCTCGGTGAGGCTTCGACGCCACAGCGGGCACGCGATCTTCAAGAGGTGAACTGAGATGTGGGCAATGATGTTGCAGCGCTGCCTGTATGGCGGCTTCACGCTGGTCTTCGTGGCCTGCGTGGTGTTCTGGGTGATCGAGATGCTGCCCGGCGACTTCTGCGTCAACTATCTGGGACGCAGCATGACACCGATCAATCTCGCCCAGTGTCGCGCCGAGCTTGGCTTGGATACGCCGATGACGACACGCTTCGTCAGCTGGTGGGGGCAGTTGCTGAGTGGTGATTTCGGCACCTCGCTGACCAGTCGTGCACCGGTCAGCGATACCTTGATGCCACGTCTGGCCAACACCTTGCTGCTGGGCGGCATCGCGACCGTGATGGCCATCCCGCTGGCCATCCTGCTGGGGCTGATCGCGGCGCTCAAGCGCGACAGCTGGATCGACTCCAGCCTCTCCAGCCTGGTGCTGATCGCCATGACGGTGCCGGAATTCATCAGCGCCACCCTGCTGACCCTGGCCTTCGCCATCTGGCTGCCGTGGTTCCCTGCCATCACCGTGGCCGGTGCCAATGAGAGCCTGTGGAACCTGCTGCCCGGTGTCTGGCTGCCCGCCATCACGCTGGCGCTGGTGGCCATGGCACACATGATGCGCATGACCCGCTCCAACACCATCAGCGTGATGGACAGCGACTTCATGAACATGGCGCGTATCCGCCAGCTGCCGCGCTGGCGTCTGGTGATCCGTCATCTGGCGCCGGCCGCCCTGCTGCCGACCATCAGTCTGGCCGCCATGACCATCGCCTGGCTGCTGGGCGGCGTGGTGATCGTCGAACAGGTCTTCAACTATCCGGGGCTGGGGCGCCTGATGATCTCGGCCATCAATGACCGCGACATGCCGGTGGTGCAGGCCTGCGCGCTGGTGCTCTCCGTCACCTATGTGCTGTGCAATCTGGTCGCCGACATGCTGGTCATCGTGCTCAATCCCAAACTCAAGACAGCCTGAGTCACTCATGAACGCTTCTTTCTCGACGACCGCGCGCGGCCCGCGACTGGCCATGGCCAGCCTGCCGGGACAACACACCCTGGCGCTGCTGTGGGCCAACCGCCAGGGCCGCCTGGGCCTGGTGCTGATCGGCCTGCATCTTCTGCTGGCCGTCGCTGGCCGCTGGCTGGCGCCCCATGACATCTCTGCGGGTGACAGTCTCGCCTCGCTGCTGCCCCCCAGTGCCGAACATTGGCTGGGCACCGACCAGCTCGGCCGCGATGTCCTCAGCCGCACCCTGGCCGGGGGCCGCGAGGCCATCTACACCTCGCTGCCGGCCGCCATGCTGGCCGTGGTATGGGGCAGTGCCTGCGGCATGCTGCTGGCCATCATCGGTGGGCGGGTCGAGAACATCGCCATGCGTCTGGTGGACGCCCTGCTGTCGATTCCCTGGCTACTGTTCCTCTTGCTGGTCATCGGCGTGATGGGCCCCGGCCCGCTGGTCTTCATCCTGACCCTGGGCATCTTCTATGGCGTGGCGGTGGTGCGCGTGATGGTCACGGCGTGCCGCGAAGTGCTGTGCCTTGACTATATACAGGCCGCACGACTGCGCGGCGACAGCCTGATGCGCCTGCTGTGGCGCGAGATCAAACCCAACGTGCTCGACACCATCCTCGTCGAGCTGGCGATGCGCTGGTCCTGGGCATTGCTGGCCTTCAGCTCGCTGTCGTTTCTCGGCTTCGGCGTCTCCCCGCCGACCCCGGACTGGGGACTGATGGTCGCCGATGGCCGCGGCTTCATGTCGTTTGCGCCCTGGGCCGTGCTGCCGCCCATCGTGGCGCTGTCCAGCCTGATCATCGCCATCAATCTGGTCGCCGACACCCTGGCCAAGACACTGGGCATCGACCGTGCGGGGCGCCCCGAATGATTCCGAACTTCAAAGGTGACGCCATGACGGACAACGCCGTGATCCGCGTTCGCGATCTCAACATCGGCTTTCATGATCGCCAGCAGACCTGGCGACCCGTGCTGCGCGGTATCAACCTGAGCCTGGGCCAGGGCGAGATTCTGGGTCTGGTGGGCGAGTCCGGCAGCGGCAAGAGCACCTTGGCCACGGCCATGCTGGGCCTGTTGCGTCGGGGCAGCCTGGTGCGCACCGGCGAGGTGAGTGTCGCCTTACCTGCGCCCGCCTCTGGCTCCACCTCTGCCACCGCCTCTACTTCTACGAGTTATGCCCCTGTTCACGACGAGCACCGCCGGCTGAGCTTTCATCATCAACCGGGGCGCTGGCTGGGCGAACTCAGGCTCGGGCTGGTGTCTCAGCATGCCGAAAAGGCCATGACGCCCCATCTCACGCTCGGCAGCCTGCTGTGCGAGACGCTGCTGTCACAGGGCGTGAAAAGCAAGGCGGAACGCGAACAGCAGGCCGTGGCATGGCTGCGACGCGTCCACCTCCCTCACCCCGAAGTGCTGATGCAGCGCTATCCGCACCAGCTTTCCGGCGGACAGCAGCAACGCGCCAGTCTGGCGCTGGCCCTGGCGCAACGCCCACGAGTGCTGGTGATGGATGAGCCGACCACCGGACTGGATGCCAGCACCCAGAATGAGATTCTGGCGCTGTTGGCCTCGCTGCGCGCTGAGCTGGGCATGAGCATCGTCTTCGTCAGTCATGATCTGGGCGCGGTATCTCACCTATGTGACCGAGTAGCGGTGATGTACGCCGGTCAGCTGGTGGAGGTCGCCGCGACTCGCGACTTCCTCAACGGCCCGCGCCACCCCTATGGTCACGCGCTGCTGGCCGCGACTCCGGGCAGTCAGTGCTATCGACCTGACGCCGCGCTGGAGGGCACGCCGCCCCTGGTGGGGAGCGCCATCAAGGGCTGTGCCTTCGCACCGCGCTGTCCGCGCGCAAGTGATACGTGCCGTGACAGCGTGCCGAGCTGGCAAGGTCGCTACGCCTGTCATCATGCGCTGGAGGGTCATGAATCAGTGGGCAGAGCGCATGCGGAGAGCGGAGAAAGTGCGGAAAGTGCGGAAAGTGACGCAACGACCTATGAGCGGGCGGATAGCGTAAAGAACGACTCGCAGTCAGCCACGTCACTGGACATCGCGCCGCTGCTGGCCGTGGAGTCGCTGAACCTGTGCTATCGCATGCCCGGCTGGCTGGCGCGCCTGCGCGGTGAAACGCCGGCTCTCACCGTCAGCGATGTGGCATTCTCGCTCAAGCAAGGCGAGACGCTGGCCTTGATCGGCGAATCCGGCAGCGGCAAGACCTCGATCCTCAAGGCGCTGGCCGGCCTGCTCTCCCCCGTCTCCGGGCAGCTCAGTCTGCGCCAGGAGTCCTTGGCGGGATTGGTCGCCGAGCGGCGTCCGGTGCAGCGTCAGAAGATCCAGTACATCTTCCAGCATGCCAGCACGGCACTGAATCCTCGTCTGACCGTGTTCGAATCTCTCGCACCGGTGCTGTCTCGCTGGTTCGATCTCAAGGGCGATGGCGCCCGCCAGCGTGCCCAGTCGCTGTTGGAAGAGGTGCGCCTGCCCGCGCTCTATCTGGACCGTCTGCCCAGCCAGCTGTCGGGGGGCGAGCAACAGCGCGTCGCCATCGCCCGCGCGCTGGCCGCCGAGCCCGACATCCTGCTGTGTGACGAGATCACCTCGGCGCTGGATGTCTCGGTTCAGGCCGCCATCATTCGCCTGCTGCAACGCCTCAAGCGTGAGCGCGGCCTGAGCCTGGTCTTCGTCACCCATGACCTGGGGCTGGTCAGTCATTTCGCGGACCGCGTACTGGTGCTGCGCAATGGCCGCACCGAGCATCTGGGAAATGTCGCAAGCCTCGCCACAGGGGACCTGCCGCCCTATGTGCAAACCCTGATGGAGGCCAAGCTGGTTGCAGCATGACCCGGCTTTCTGTCCCACTATTCTGTCCCGCCTGCCTGTCCCGGCTGCCTCTCCCTGCTGCCTCTCCCTGTTGCCGATCGCCGCTGCTGATTACCTTCATGCAACGAAAAAAGCCCACCAATGGCGGGCAGGGAATGTCGGGACAGGACATTCAGGACAGGAAAGCGTTTGAGCAAGGGCTCTGCAGTTGACGACGAGTGCGCATTTCCACACTGGCTTCCACTCAGCCAAAACACTTGCTCAAGCGTTCTTCTCTCTCACGTATTCTTCTCTGGGACACTGACCATCATGACGCGACACGATGGTCAGTGGGTCCATTCAGCAACTGACAGGGGCAAGTCGATGGCATATCGGCATCCTTGGCTGTCTTGCAGAGTCGGAGGATATTCATCCGCCGACGAGAGATCATGCGCTTTCGTTCAAGGCATGCTCGACGCGTGTAGCAGAGACACTCTTGCCGGCATCGTTGACGTAATCAGCCGAATCGCTCGCCAGTGCACGGGTGGTGCCCTGGATGCCGGCGTTGCTGATGGACTTCTGGACGCGGCTGGCAGCGACACTCATGCCGGTTTCCACGGCGTCATCGTGATGCAGCGCGGCTTGCTGAGTCACCGGCTGTGCCTGGCCCATGATCACGCGATCACTGAGGGTGGCACGGACGCGGGCATCGGCTTCGCTGTCATTGGCAGAGGCCACGCCAGTGGCGGCAACGGACAATGCGGCAATGGCAAATAGAGACTTGAGGGATTGCATGGGGGTTCTCCTGTCGAAAAAAGTCATGTCAGTGCAGACACCTGGCCTGCAAGCGCCTGACGCAGACGTCGGGCGTCTCAGACGTTGACGTCGCTCACGGCGTGACGAACACGGGTGCCGGCAACGCTATCGCCGGAATCATTGGCGACATCGAATTCCTGCAGATGGATGGAGCGATCATGGCCACGGATCTCGTCGTCACCGGATGCCACCTGGAAACGGCCAGCAGCGGTGCTCATGCCGGTTTCCGCGAAGGTCGCCTGGGCGGTCGGAGCTTGCTGGGCAGAGCCATGGATGACGCTGTCACTGACGTTGTGCTGGACGCGCTTGGCGGCCGGGCTATCGTCGGCGGCGAAGGACGCAGTGCTGACGGTGGCGAGTGCGGCAGCGGCGATCAGAGTCTTGAGAGTGTTCATGGTGTATCTCCTCGATAAAAAGCAAAGCGATGATCAGACCCGGCAATCCAGGTCAGGCTTGACGATGGTTCAGACGTTGCTGTCGTTCAGGGCGTGCTGGACGCGAGTCGCGGCGACACTCTTGCCGGCATCGTTATCGAATGCCTGGCTGGCAGTGGCCACGGTGTGCGACTGACCATGGATGCGATCGGCACTGATGGACTGCTGAATGCGACCTGCCGCGACGCTCATGCCGGTGTCCGCGAAGCTGGCTTGCTGGGTAGCGGCTGACTGAGCGGTGCCAACGACGACGTCCTGGCTGATGGACTGCTGGACACGCTGGGCGGCCGGGCTGTCATCCGCGGCGAAGGTGGCGGTGCTGACGGTAGCGAGAGCGGCGGCGGCGATCAGAGTCTTGATGGTTTTCATGATGAATCTCCTCGATGAACAAAGTGGTCAGTGGGCGTGAGTGCCCGGGCAAGAAGCTGAATGACTCAGACGTTGCTGTCGCTCAGAGCGTGCTGAACGCGAGTCGCTGCGACACTCTTGCCGGCGTCATTGTCGAAGGCCTGCTCGCGGCTGACGGTGGCAACACCCTTGCCTTCGATGGCGGACTGATTGAGGGCAGTCTCGACACGACCTGCGGCAACGCTCATGCCGGTATCGGCGAAGGTGGCCTGGGCAGTCGGTGCCTGCTGGGCAGTGCCGACGACGACGTCCTGGCTGACGGACTGCTGAACACGCTGTGCGGCCGGGCTGTCATCCGCTGCGAAGGAGGCAGTGCTCACGGTAGCGAGAGCGGCGGCGGCGATCAGAGTCTTGAGGTTCAGAGTTTTCATGATGATTTTCCTTTGCTTGTCCTGGGCGATGTTGCCCTTGTGATGTCGTGTGCAGTCTCGGCTGCACCCGTCTAACTTGTTAACAGACTAATGATTATTGCGCTATCACACTAGCCGTGTCGCTGGCAGCTCACTGTTTCCATCAAAGAACCAGATTGCGATGCCTTGTCATTGCCTCGGTACCCGTAAGTGGTGAAGTCTCTCACCACGCAAAACCCTTGCAAGCTTTTTGCATAACTTCTGTACAACCATGAAGGTGCATGTCGCCAGTGATCGAATGTCGATCAGTCACTCAGGTCTGCTCCGGCACCGCTGCCTGACACTTCAACTTTGGTCGCGATCATGAGGAAGGCATTCGTCAGCAGTATGTCTTTCTACCCTGCTGAAACCCTCACCGTTGTGCTTGTAGAGTCTTACGCTTGCGCCAACGGGTTGGATGCATACCATCTCCAAAAAAGTGGAAGACGTCTTGACAGGCGCCAGCCATCGACCGAATCCAGACTGCCGTTTCGTGCAATGTGGAATGAGCGCATTGTGGACGAAACCCGCCACGCGAGATATCCCTCCACTGGAACAGCATTGATTCCAAACACGAACCAATGCGTCACCCACCTGACCCGCTGGACAGACACTCATCTACGACTTTGGTAATAAGCATAGTATTATCAACCGCTTACGAAGCCCGTGGACGCCCTCTCAAGTCACCTGTTTCAAGCACTCCCTGCGCTTCTGCGCTCCCCTTGCATCGCAACGGGCGATGAAAACTGTTGTCCAGACACGAAAACGCGGAGCCATTGGAAGATGGCTCCGCGCTTTTTCATGCTGCTGCACCGCGACTCAATAACCCGGATATTTCTCCCAGGCCCACTTTTCATCCTTGCCACCACCCTCGGTGTAGAGCTCCCAGCGGGGGCAGTCGTGCAGGTCTTTGGCGATCTCGCCGATGACGGCACGCAGTTCAAGGGGCGCCAGCCAGTCACTCGGTATCGCCTCCTCACCCCATTGCGCCCCGAGCAGATTGCCCGTGATGGCCCCGGTGGAATCCGAATCCCCGTCGTGATTGACCGCGAGCTGAATCGCAGAGCGGAAATCCCGGGCAGTGAGCGAGCAGTAGACAGCGATTGCCAAGGCTTCTTCCGCGATCCACCCCAGCCCCAGCAATACCACTGCGGCCAGTGCCGACGTCTCGGACTCGGCCAAGGCGCGGGCTTGCTCCAGGGCCTGCAGGGTGTCACCACAGCCCGGCTTGCGCTCGAGAATACGCAGAGCATGCGCGAGTGCCTGTGCCATCGAATCCCCTGCCACCAGACACTGGATCATCACCGCCAGCACGCCGCCGGTCAGCTGGCCGGTCACGTGCCCATGGGTCAGCGCACAGACCTCTTCCCCGAGCTCGAAGCACATCTCATGGGAGGCCCCCATCGCATGCGCGAACAAGCCGACAGGGGCCACACGCATCACCCCACCACAGCCCTTGCTGTCGTTCTGCGCCCTGTCACCGTAGGCACGCACCTGCTTGAGCGCTGACAGACACGTCATGCCCGGGGCGCGCCGCGAATGGAGCTCGCGTTGCTTGATCAGCCAGCCACTGTCCAGCCATTCCTGCTCGGTCTCCTTCCGCGAGCGTTCGCCCTGGGTGTAAAGCCAGCGTTCGTAGGCGCTGCTGACCAGGCCACTTTGCGTCGTGATGCCTCTCAAGCAGCCACGCACATGACTGCGCAGCAGGCCCTCGGCAGTAAACAGCGTCATCTGCGTATCATCGGTAATCCGCCCCAGCCCACCATAGGCCGGTGCATAGTCGGCTATCCCATCACTGCCGAAGCGCGCCTGGATCTCCCCGTGCGACAGGAACTCCACCGCCGCCCCCAGGGCGTCACCCACCGCACCACCCAACAGGCAACCACGAAACCGCGATGTCATCTCAAGCGTCATGTGCCTCTCCCCTGCGTGACCTTCAGGTGACGTCAGCCACCCTCGATACGCCTTACGCTATCAGCATCTGCGCATTTGCTGAAAAGCAGGCTCAACCAGTGGTGCACATATTCAGGCAGAACTGGATGGGCGCTCAGTATCGGCAGGCGTGAGGTTGGCAGCACCGAAGACAACGCCGATGACAAGCCCGACGATAGAGACCCTCATACAAGAACGGCCGCCCAAGAGGCGGCCGTTCTTCTTCATGCAGTTGTGACTTTCCGCGGTGTGCTGACTGCTTTATCAGCGATTGAGAATGATGGCCGTGATCGCGCCACCCGCCACCGCAGCCAGCACATAACGCCCATCGATGTTCAGCCAACGATGCCCGCGCGGCGGTTTGGAGAGGTGACGATGGTGCCAGTCCTTCACCCAGTAGCGGCTGTCGGAGTAGTAATGACGCGGCAGGTGATCGCCACGGCGCCACTGGCGATGGCGTCGCGCCTCATGACGGCGGCGTTCATGATGACGCTGCTGCTTGTGGTGCTTCTTGTGCTGTTTGCCGTGATGGCCGCGGTCGTGGTGGCCATGCCCACGGTCATGATGCCCATGGCCTCTATCGTGCGGTCCTGCCTGAGCCAGCGGGGCTCCCAGCAGCGTGAATATCATCATCAGAATGGTCAGTGTGCGCGTTCGCATGGCTGGCCTCCTCGCCTTGCCCCGTCGCCAATCAAGCGCCGGGAGTCATGTTGGGGGCTTCCTGGTTAGGAAACAGTGTTGCGCAACCTTAGCGAGAACTGGGGAACGCCGCAAGATGTCTCATTTTTCTCGTTCTTTGTCGTTATTTCATGCACTTTCCGTCGCATTGCGCCGAAACCGATGTCGCCACTGACCAACACCCACCTTTATATGTCGCCACCTCTATAGCGCTCTCTATAGTGCTCTCTCGCAGCGACCCGACTTTCGCTGCCCTTCCGCTGCCCTTTCCGCTTCCCTTCCCGTTATCCCTTTTCCCCTTTCGGCTCTCGAGCCTCGATCAGGACACTGCCGAGGCATGGCAAGAAAGCGACGATGCCTGGTACGCCGATCGCACCATATCGGTGCAAGCTCACCCTCAGAGATGTGAGATATCTGGCCCTGGATCGTTGGCCGTTTTAGCCAGGACACAATGCTTCAGGCGCCGAACGGGGTGTGAGAACGGAAAAATTCATTTTGCTGAATCGTGTCATTGAATCGAGACACCCCCGCGCAATCCCAGATTTCATGCGGCCTTCAGCGCCTTCCTCACTTCCATAGTCATGATCACTCGAGGTCATAGCCCAAAGTTCAAGCACGCGGGCTTTGCGTTTTGATGACCATTCACCGATCATTTGCACCACACCTGAGTCATTTGATCGATAATAGACGATCTACCCTCGTCATCGCCGACAGGATCGCCAAGGCGGCTGCGTGACATCTCGGGTAGGAGCAGCAAGACAAGCCGTAAAAAAACAGGAGCCAATCATGGCCAGTACTGCGCCAGATTTGGATCGGCAGATCGCCCATATGGACGATGAGCTACTGCCGGTGCCACGTCATAAACTGCACCGGTGGCCGCACTTTGCCGGTCTCTATGCCGCCGAGCACGTTGCCGCGACCGAGTTCGTCATCGGTGCCACCTTCGTGGCGCTCGGTGCCGGTATCTGGGATATCCTGCTGGGCCTGCTGATCGGTAATGGCCTCGCAGTGCTCAGCTTCTGGTTGATCACGACGCCAATCGCGATCGAGACCCGTCTGAGCCTCTTCACCTATCTTCACCGTATTGCCGGTGATTCGATGTCACGGCTCTACAACTGGGCCAACGTGGTCATATTCACCGCCATATCGGCGGCCATGATCACCGTTTCCGCCACGGCGGTCAGGCTGCTGTTCGACATTCCGGCCCAGACCCAGGCCTACCCCACCAGCTTCGAGTTCATCCTGCTGGCACTGGCCGTGGCAGCCATCGTGGTACTGGTCGCGGTCTATGGCTTCAACGCCCTGACCGAATTCGCCAGCATCTGTGCCCCGTGGCTGATGCTGATGTTCACCGTCGGCGGCATGGTTCTGCTGCCGGAACTGGCGGAGTCCGTCACTGGTGAAACCAGCCTGAACAGTTTCTCGAGTTTCATTGATGTCGCCGGCAGCACCGTCTTCACCGGGATCAACTCCCAGGGCGAAGCGGGCATCGGCATCTGGGAAGTCATCGGCTTCTCCTGGGCCGCCAACACCTTCTCCCACTTCGGTCTGATCGACATGGCGCTGCTGCGCTATGCCAAGCGCATGCGCTCCGGCCTTGCGACCAGCACCGGCATGATGTTCGGCCACTACGTCGCCTGGATCTCCGCCGGCCTGATGGGCGCGGCCACCGCAGCCGTCGCCGGTATCAGCATCGATGTACTGGAACCGGGCGAAGTGGCGTTGCACGCCTTGGGCGCCGCTGGCTTCGTGATCGTGGTCGTCGCAGGCTGGACCACCGCCAACGCCAACCTGTACCGCGCAGGCCTTGCCGCCCAGTCGGCGATGCCGAACCTGTCGCGCAACAAGGCGACGCTGGCCGTGGGTATCTGCGTTGCCGTGCTCAGCTGCTTCCCGTTCGTCTATCGCAGCATGCTGCCGCTGCTGACCTATGCGGGTCTGGTGCTGGTGCCGGTCGGCGGGATCATCTTCGCTGAGCATCACCTGTTCCCGAAACTCGGCTTCAGCCGTTACTGGGCGCGCTACAAGGGCGTGAAGCACAACACGCCGGCACTGGCGACCTGGGCGCTGTCACTGATCTTCGGCTTTGGCCTCGAGATGGTCGACGTGATCCCGTTCTACTACCTGTTCCTGCCGACCTGGTTCGTCTCCATCATCCTCTACACCCTGATGGCCAGATCTGCCGGTGCTGCCGACTCCTACCCGAAAGCCGAAGCGGCCGAGCGGGAATTCCAGGAGCGTGTCGAAGCCCTGCACGCCAAGCAGGCCGAGACCACCAACCACGCACCGGTCAAGGACACTTCGGGTCTGACCAAGGCCATCAAGGCCGTCTGGATGGTGCTGGGCCTGGCGGTGCCGATGGTCCTCGCGCTGCGCGTGCTGTTCGGCAGCCCGGACCTGGCCAGCTACGAAGCGAATCGTGAGTTGTTCTATGACGTGACCATCTGGTCGACGATCATCTACTTCATCTTCGCGTACTGGGAGCTGCAGCGCAGCAAGGCGCTGTTCAACAAGCAGTCCCCCAAGCAAGCGGCCACCGCTAGCTGAGTCGGCAGGGGCTCGCCCCCTGCCATGCCAGCGGCGAAGGAAGCCTGAATCACACGGGTGACCTTCGCCGCTGGCCGTTACGACCTACCCTTTCTTTACCCATCTCGACTCGACCGCGACACGCGGCAGGAGACCTCCCCATGACCCGTCTCTCCAATGCCAGTCTGACTCAGCTGGACGCCAAGGTAGCCACTCCGAACTATGATCGCACTGCGGTCAGCGCCGGTATCGTCCACTTCGGCGTGGGCGGTTTCCATCGTGCGCACCAGGCCATGTATCTCGACGAGCTGATGAATCAGGGCAAGGCGCTGGACTGGGGCATCGTCGGCGTCGGCGTGATGCCGGGTGACCGCCGCATGCAGGAAGCCCTGGCCTCGCAGGACCACCTCTACACCGTGGTACTCAAGCACCCGGACGGCAACTATGAGCCGCGCGTGGTGGGTTCCATCATCGATTACCGCTTTGCCCCGGACTCCCCGGATGCCGTCATCGAGCTGATGGCTGACCCGGCGATCCGCATCGTCTCGCTGACCGTCACCGAAGGTGGCTACAACTTCCACCCGGTCACCGGCGAATTCAACCTCGAGAACGCCGACGTCCAGCACGACCTGGCCAACCCGGGGGAAGCCAGGACCAGCTTCGGCCTGATCACCGAAGCCCTGGCACGTCGTCGCGAGCGTGGCGTCGCCCCGTTCACCGTGATGTCCTGTGACAACATCGAAGGCAACGGCAACGTCGCTCACAAGATGTTCACTGCCTACGCGCGTGCACGTGATGCAGAACTGGCGGCATGGATCGAAGCCGAAGTGCCCTTCCCCAACTCCATGGTCGACCGCATCACGCCGGTGACCACGCCGGCTGACATCGAAGAGCTGTCCTCACGTTTCGGCGTGGAAGACGCCTGGCCGGTGGTCTGCGAGCCCTTCACCCAGTGGGTGCTGGAAGACCACTTCGCCAATGGCCGCCCGGCCTTTGAAGATGCCGGCGTGCAGCCGGTGGAAGATGTCGAGCCCTATGAGCTGATGAAGCTGCGTCTGCTCAACGCCGGTCACCAGGCGCTGTGCTACTTCGGCTATCTGGCCGGCTATCGCTACGCCCATGAAGCCTGCAACGACCCGCTGATCGTCGACTTCCTGCTCGGCTACATGAACGAGGAAGCTCGCCCGACGCTGGCCCAGCTGCCGGGTATCGATCTCGACGCCCATTGCCGCACGCTGATCGAGCGTTTCGCCAACCCGGAAGTCAAGGACACCCTCGCGCGTCTGTGCGCCGAGACCTCCGACCGCATTCCGAAGTTCCTGATCCCGGTGGCACACGCACAGCTCAAGACCGACGGCGAACTGCGTCGTACCGCAGCCATCGTGGCCAGCTGGGCACGTTATGCAGAAGGCGTGGATGAGCAAGGCGAGACCATCGACGTGGTCGACCCGCTGAAGGACGAGCTGATGGAGCGTGCCAGCCGTCAGCGCGAAGAGCCGACTGCCTTCCTGGACAACCGTGAACTGTTCGGTGACCTGGTCGATCAGCCGCGCTTCCGCGACGCCTACCTGGCAGCGCTGAAGAGCCTGCACGACAACGGCGCGCGCGCCACGCTGGAAATGCTGGTGGCAGACGCCAAGTAAGCATGGCGGTGCAGGGGTTCACGACAACGTGATGCCCCGCCAGCGCCCGCAGAAAGACAAAAGCGAGACAGGCAGCCGCCTGTCTCGCTTTTTTGTGCCTCATGCCACGCCTTTCCTCACACCAGCGCAACGGTCCACAGTCCCGCCAGCATGATGACGATGCCGATCCACTTGGCGATGGCCGCTCGCTCGCGCAACCAGAGCACCCCGAGCATCACGCCCAGCGGGATCGACAGTTGACGCATCGCCACGACGAGGCTGACCTCCGCCGTCAGCGTCATGGCAACCAGCACCAGCCCGTAGGTCGCCATCACCATCACTCCGGTCAGCACCATGCTGCCCCGCTCCCCCCGCCATAGCGCGGGCAGGCGGCGACGCTCTGCCGGCAGCAACATCACCAGCAGCGCGCCCCAGGCGACGGTCATGATGGCCTGCAACACCAGGAAGACAGCGCCCGCCGAGGTGGGCGAGTAACCGACACTCACCATGATATCCAGCGCCTGCTTGTCGATCAGCGAATAGCCGGTGGTGCCGACTGCTGCCAGCAGCGCGAACCCCAGTGCCGGGGTCAGATAGGTCGAGGGGCGCAGGCCCTGCGGACTGCTCCAGGGCAGCACCAACGCGCCGAGCACGATCAGCCCCATGCCGACCAGATCCAACGCCGTAAGTGCCTGACTGCCCAGCAGACTCAGCGACACCAGCGGCACCAGCACCACCGGCAAGGCCCGCGCGATGGGATACAGCACACTGACCTCGCCGCGCGCATAGGCCCAGGCAAGTCCGCCCATGTAGAGCACCTGACAGAGTCCGGTGGCCACCAGCCAGCCCCAGAACTCACCGGGCAGCACGGCAAACGACGGCCCCAGCCCCAGCAGCGGCGCAAAGATCAGCGCTCCACTGGCCATGGCCAGCATGAAGAAGGCCAGCGACGGCGCCCGCCCCTTGCCGAGCAGATTCCAGCCGGCATGCAGACAGACCGAGATCAGGATGAGTCCCAGCGCCAGTGGGCTCAAGAGGCACTCACGGCAATCGTGTGGGTTTGAACTTGAGCTTGAACATGAGATTGGGCCTGAACATGAAATTGGGCTTGAGAGTGAGCTTGCCCGTGCATGGGGACAGGCATGCGGACGGGCATGCGGACGGGCATGCGGAAATTACGGGCTTTCAGGGCAACCAGGCGGCAATCGCCAATGAGCATATGTCCTTACCTTTTGCGAGAAGACGCCAGCCTCAAGGCCTTGTGCAAGGACCCGAGGCTGGCGCCTGAAGGGGTGGAGTGAAGGGGTGGGGTGAAATGGTAGATCAAGGTGGCGAGCGAGGTGATAGGCAGTGCAGCGTCAGGCCTGGCGTCGCCGCCCCGTCACCAGGCTGTCAGGGGCGCTCGCCGCGCGCCAGACGCGCCTCGATCTCGCGGATCACCTCGGGCAGCTGCGCGATGGTGTCGATCATGAAGTGCGGCCCGGATGGCGCGAACTGGGCTTCGATGGCGCAGCGCCTTTCGTTGAGCTCTGCCTCTGACAGGGCCATGAACGCTGCGTGATCCAGCCCCATGGCGTTGCCGGAGCAGGTCAGCGCGACCGTCCACATGCCGGCACTGCGACCTTCCAGCAGCCCCGGCGCCGTGTCATCCACCTTCACGCAGGCCGCCACGTCAGTGATGCCCAGCGCGATGACATTGGCCAGAGACTGCGCCGGAGAGGGCCGCCCCTTGGGCACCTCATCGGTGGCCACGACATGGTCCACCACCAGCCCATTGCCCTTGCCCCGTGCGACCACCTGCTCGAGCACTTCGCGGGGGTAGCCGGAGCAGGAGCCGATCTTGATGCCCTTGTCGCGCAACCCGTTGATGACCTCGAGCGCACCGGGAATCAGTGCGGAGTGCGCCCCGATCTTGTCGATCTGCAGCGGCATGAAGCGCTCATAAAGCGCCGTGACATCGGCATCACTCGGGGCGTGGCCACAGGCTGCCTCGAAACGGGCCGCGATCGCTGGGTCATCACACAGGGTGCGGATGTGTTCCCATTTGCCCATGCCCATCGGGCCGCGCGCCTCTTCCAGACTGATGGCCACGCCGATTTCCGCGAAGGCCTCGACGAAGATCTGGGTCGGCGCGAAGGAGCCGAAATCCACCAGGGTGCCGGCCCAATCGAAGATGGCAGCCTGCAGACGATCCGGGGTGTGATATTGCATGACAGTTCTCCAGTCAGTTGAGTGCGACAGCGTCAGCGCACGGGCGGGCATCGTCGACACCCAGGGTGGCCAGCGCGTCATCCACGGCGGCCAGAAGTTGATCCATCACGCGGACATCCAGCTGCCCGATGCTGCCGATGCGGAAGCTCTCCACGTCGGTGAGCTTGCCCGGGTAGATGATGAAGCCACGTGCCTTGAGCTCGGCGTAGAAACGTGAAAAGTCGAAGTCCGGGTGTGCCGGGCTCAGGAAGGTGGTGATGATCGGCGACAGCCAGGCATCGTCGAGCAGGGTCGTGAAGCCGCGCTGACGCATGCCTGCCACCAGTCGCTGCATGTTGGCGTGATACCGGGCGTGGCGACCCGCGACGCCGCCCTCCTCGGCGTGTTCCTTCAGCGCCTGGTGAAACGCCGCCACCACGTGAGTCGGCGGGGTATAACGCCATTGGCCGGTGCGCTTGAGGTACTGCCATTGATCGTGCAGGTCCAGCGACAGTGAGTGGCTACGCCCCTGTGCCGCCTGCAGCGCATCACGCCGGGTGATCACGAAGCCGAACCCCGGCACCCCCTCGAAGCATTTGTTGGCCGAGGAGATCAGCGCCAGAAACGGAATACGTTGCGCATCGATCTCCAGCGCCCCGAAGCCACTCATCGAATCGAGGATCAGCTCACGACCGTGTGCTGCCACCACCTCGGCGATGTCCGCCACCGGATTGAGCATCCCGGAGCTTGTCTCGCAGTGAATCATGGCGACATGGCCGATCTCGGGCCTTGCCGCGAGTCTGTCGGCCACGGCCTTGGCACACGGCGCCTCGGCATCGCCCCACGCCAGCACGTCGCAGTCACGCCCCATGCGGGTCAGCAGACTGACCAGCCGCTTGCCATAGGCGCCATTGACCAGCACCAGCGTCGTACTCGTCGGCTCGATCAGACTGCCCAGCGCCGCCTCGACCGCGAAGGTACCGCTGCCCTGCATCGGCACGCACTCATGGTGCTCACTGGCATTGGCACAGCGGAGCAACTGCTGGCAGATCTCGGCGGTCTTGGTGTTGAAGTCCTGATCCCAGGAGCCCCAGTCCTTCATCATGGCGGCCTTGACGCTCTCACTGGTGGTCAAGGGACCGGGAGTCAGCAGGTACGGATGTTGAATACTCATTGGTATATACCAGTTAATTTGCACAAAAAAAAGACGGCCAACGGCGTATCAGATCGCCTGTCGCCAGCGTTGGGCACGGGTCAACAGCAGATGACTGACCACCGCATGCAGCAGCTTGACGCCCAGACAGGTGAAGAAGATCAGTACTGCCATGGCGGCCGCGCTGGCGAAGTGCCCGGCTTCGTCGAGATGCATCACCGCGATGGAGGCCAGTCGGGTATCGCTGTTGTAGAGAAATACCACCGCCGAGACGGTCGTCATCGCGTTCATGAACAGATAGGCCGAGATATCCAGCACTGACGGCAGGGACACCGGCAAGGTGATGCGGCAGAAGGTCTTCCAGAACGGCACCTTGAGTGAGGCACCGACCGCCTCGAATTCCCCATCGAGCTGCTTGAGCGCAGTCACCGAGGTCAGATGGCAGACGGTATAGAAATGCACCAGGGTGTTGAGCACCAGAATCGCGAAGGTGCCGTAGATCCAGTTCAGCGGGTTGTCGGCCTGGTTGAAGTAGAAGATGTAGGACAGACCCAGCACCATGCCCGGCACGGCCATCGGCATCATCGCCATGAAGTGCAGCCCCTGGCGCAGCGGGCGATAGCCCTGACTCTTCTCGGTCAGCCAGGCATTGAAGAAGATGACCAGCGTGCCGATCAAGGTGACCCAGAAGGCCAGCGTCAGCGAGTTGAGCCACGCGTCCCAGCCACCGCCCGCCAGCGCCTTGAAGGCGTAGTGATCCAGGGTCAGGCTCAGGTTGTAGGGCCAGAACTGCACGAGCGAGGCATAGATGGCGGTGCCGATCACGGCCAGAATCGCGGCGGCCACGCCGTAGCAGAGCAGCGCGAAGACCCAGTCGCGCAGCGGGCTTGGCGTCGGCTGCCAGGGCACGGCGCGCGCCGAGAGCTGCGCGACCTGACGGCGCTGGATCCAGCGGTCCACCGCGAAGGACAGCAAGGCCGGCAACAGCAGGATGACGCTGACCACCGCGCCCATCTGGAAGTTCTGCTGCCCCACCACCTGACGATAGACATCGGTGGCCAGCACACTGAACTGCCCGCCGATGATCTTCGGCACGCCGAAATCGGTGATCGCCAGCGTGAAGGCCACGAAGGCACAGGAGATGATGCCGTAGCGCGCGCCCGGCAAGGTGATGGTCAGAAAGCTGCGCCATTTGGGCGTTCCCAGTGCATCCGCGGCTTCATAGAGACGGGCATCGCTGTTGCTGAGCGCCGTCATCATGATCATCAGCGCATGCGGGAAGATCCAGAAGGTCATGCCCATCACGATGCCGATGGGGCCGTAGATGCTCTCCCCTAGCAGCACATCCTTGAACCAGCCCTGATTGCCGAACAGATACACCAGGCTGATGGCTGGCAGCAGTGACGGAGCCAGTAGCGGCAGGATGGACAGCATGCGGAAGACGCGCTTGCCCGGCATGCAGGTGCGGGTGATGCCGTACGCGCACAGAAACGCCAGACTCACCACCGTCAGGGTACTGATCAACGCGATGCTGACGGAATTGATGATCGAGCCGACCAGCGCCGGCGTTTGCACATAGCGCGCGAAGTTGGCCAGGCCGACGAAGTCGCCGCTGCGGTCCTGCACGCTCTTGATCAGCATGGTGGCGAGCGGCAACAGCAGCCCGATGACCAGCAGCGCCAGGGCCAGCAGCAACATCAACAGACGCAAGCCGGCCTCGCCTGACAGCCGACCCGACAAGGGCAATGCGCGCGCCATCATGCCTGCGCCTCCACCAACGGATACAGGCGGATCGCCTCGGAGGGCAGACGCACACCCACCCGGGCACCGACCCGCACGCCCAGTGACTCGCTGTCCTTGAGCGCCACATCCGCCGACAGTGTCTGCCCACAGCCCTCAAGCGTCAGAGTGATACGCAGGAAGGCGCCGAGAAACTCGACGTGATCCACCTGCGCCGACAGCCCCTCACCCACTGCGCACAATGAGACGGCTTCCGGGCGAATGGCCAGACGCGCCTGATCCAGACCCTCAAGATCATGCGCCGCACATTCCAGACGCTGCTGGCCCAGACGCAGGGTATTGGCGTTCTCGGGACAGCATTGCAGGAAGTTCATGCTGCCGATGAATTCGGCCACGAAGGCGCTCGCCGGCTGACGGTAGATCTCGGCGGGGGTGCCGATCTGCTCGATCACGCCATGGTTCATCACCACGATGCGGTCCGCCATGGCCAGGGCCTCTTCCTGGTCGTGGGTCACCATGATGGTGGTGACGCCCAGCCGTGCCTGCAGCGCCTTGATCTGACTGCGCAGATGCAGACGTACGCGCGCATCCAGCGCCGACAGCGGCTCATCGAGCAACAGCAGCCCCGGCTCGGTCGCCAGCGCTCGTGCCAGTGCCACGCGTTGCTGCTGGCCCCCGGACAGGGCCGCCGGATACTTGCCTTCACTGCCGGCCAGGTCCACCAGGGTGAGCAGCTCCGTCACGCGACGACGCATCGCATCACGCGCATCGCGCCGATTGCGCAGCCCATAGGCCACGTTGTCGAACACGGTGAGATTGGGGAACAGCGCATAGGACTGGAAGACGATGCCGAAGTCGCGCGCCTGGGGCGGCAGACGCGAGATGTCCTGGCCGCGCTGGTGGATGGTGCCTTCGCTCTGCGGCGCAAGCCCGGCGATGGCGCGCAGCAAGGTGGTCTTGCCACAGCCGGAGGGGCCGAGGAAGCACACGAACTCGCCTTCGCGGATCGCGAGGTCGATCTCGCTCAGGGCCGTGAACTGGCCATAGCGCTTGGTGAGGCCGCTGATCTTGAGGTGGATGCTGTCTGACGACGCAGAACGCGTGGTGAGTGCCTGAGGCACTGCGTCACGCGCAGGCGCCCGGGCTGCAGGGGCGGATACCGCGCGCGGCGAGGCGCCGGCAGTCGCTGGCGGCGCTTGACGCGAGGCGTGATGACGCGGGGGGGCGGTCACAAGAGACATGCGAGAAACTCCCGACCCCGGCGCAAGGCGCCGGGGCAATGACGAAGGTGGCTAGGCGTGACTTACTGACTGTCGGACTTGCCGTCGTAACGGCGCTGCCATTCGGCGAGCACTGCATCCCGCTGATTGGCCGCCTTGGCAAAGTCAGCCTCGATCATCATCTCGGTGATATTGGCCGGATAATGCTCGATCGGCTTGGCCACCCCCGGATAGGCCACGACCGCATAGCCTTCGTTGTAGAGTTCATTGGCCGGCTTGGAGACTGCCCAATCCATCAGTGTCTGCGCCGCCTCACGCTTGTCGGTGCCCTTCATGATCGCCGCGGCTTCCATGTCCCAGCCCAGCCCTTCCTCGGGGAAGACCAGATCCACCGGTGCGCCCTGTGCCTTGAGGCGTGCGCCTCGGAAGGCGAAGGACACACCGACCACGGCCTCGCCGGAACCGGCCAGATTGCAGGGCGCGGAGCCTGAGTGGGTATAGCGGGCAATGTTGTCGTGCAGGCGGTCCATGTACTCCCAGCCGCCCTCGTCACCCCACAGCTGCAACCAGCTGGCGACATCCAGATAGCCGGTACCGGAAGAACTCGGATTGGGCATGATCACGTGGCCCTTGAACTCGGGACGCGTGAGGTCTTCCCAGGACGTCGGCTTGGGCACTCCCAGTCGCTCACCTTCGACGGTGTTGTAGCAGAGCGAGGCGACCCAGGCGTCCATCCCGACCCAGGACGGGTCCTGGCCATCACGGTAGGCGGGGTCGACGAACTTGCTATCCAGCGCCTCGACTCCCTTGGGGGCATAACGCGACAGCATGCCTTCCTTCTCGAGCACCAGCAGGCTGGTCGCGGCCAGGCCCCACACCACATCCGCCTGCGGGTTGTCCTTCTCGGCAAGCAATCGTGCGGTGATCACGCCCGTGGAGTCGCGCACCCATTTGATGTCGATATCCGGGTGCGCCTGCTGGAAGCGCTCGGCATATTTCTGCAGATCATCGGACTCCACCGCGGTATAGACGGTGAGCTCGGTGGCCGCCTGGGCATTGAGGGAAACGACCAGACCAACGGCACTGGCCAGCAAGGAACGGGTGAGGAAGGAACGGGTCAAGAAGGACATCGGGACTCTCCAACGCTTGGAATGAATGGCTCTCACCATCTGGTATATACCAAGAGTATGAGCGGGCCGAATGACACCCCCGTGACAGTCAGTTGAAGGCCCGGTGAAACAGTGTTATCTCATATAGTGTCCCTGCAGCGCGGGCTCAGGGCTTGTTCTTGAGCGTGACGGTGATGCACAGCGCATTGTGCAGCCAGCGCTCTTCGTCATAGCCGATGGGACGATGCTGCTCATCGAAGGTAGCGCGACGCACGGTCAGACCGGGGCTGCCCATGGCGACCCCCAGCTCCCGGGCGGCCTGCTCCCCCAGCGACTCGGAGTAGAAGCGCAGCTCACGGTGGGCCAGCGTCAGGCCGTAGCGCCCGCGCAGCTCCGCCCACAGTGACACCCCGAACTGGCCCTCCTCGAGCAGCCCCGGGGCGCGCTCCGGCACCACCCACATCGACTCGCTGAGCACTGCGCGCTCATCCACGAAACGCCGGCGGCGAATATGATAGAGCGGTGTCTGGGCCGCCAGGCCCAGCGCTTGCGCAGCCGGTGGGTAGGCCTGAACATCGGTCAGCAGCACTTCCGTCCGTGGCCGCCGTCCCTGCGCCGTCACATAGTCATTGAAGCCGGAGTCACGCGTGGGGTCGTAATCCAGCCGTGGCGGCGACACGAACCACCCACGGCGATTGCTGCGATGAATGCGCCCTTCTCCCTCCAGCTGCCCCAACGCCTGACGCAACGTCACGCGCGTGGTATCGAAGCGCTCGGCCAGCACTCGTTCAGAAGGCAAACGCCCCTCTTCAAAGGCATCAGGATCCTTCAGCTGTTCGCGCAGGCGATCGGTAAGGTGGAGGTAATACGCATCACTCATGACGAGGAGTCCTGACCAAAGATGAAGAGGGTTGCCACTACCGGGTAATAACATGGCGCCGCTTGCCCCGCCGGCGAAGAAAATGCCCGGGACTCTGCGCCGACAAACGGCTGGATGCTCCAGAAACTATCACATTCGCGTGACTCGCACTGGCCTGCCAGCTTATGTGCCGCTGACGCTGCAGGATTTCATGACAGCCGCCTGGTTGAGCTCACAGGCGTGGATGGCGGTGGGAGAATCCTTGGCCGCGAAGAAACGCATTTCCAGCATCCCCGGTTCAGCCGCTGAGCCCAGCTTGTTGTCAGCCAAGGCCTGCTTGAAGGTAGCGAGTTGTTCGGGCTTGACGTCAAATTTCACGATCAAGGTGAGCATGGAGATGCCCCTTATAGTCAATGGTTGTCATCGGCCCAACGGCAAGACCTGCTGCGTCACGTGGCAGCAGCTCTGTCTCGGGAAGTGACTGACACTATCTTTCGCTGCCTGGCTGAAAAACCCGCGGCGCGGAGAAAGACTTTCAATGAAACCTTGAACGCGGAAACGCTGGAGTACCCGGCAACAAGGATGACCAGTTGTTGCTGAACGCACTGACAGGACGCTGATTTCCCTGTTTCCAGACTGATGGCCATGGGTAGGCAATGGCGTACGAAATCACCTTCACGCCATTCCCACCAGCAGTACTCGCCCAACTATAATTCCCAAACAAAATTCTATATACGGAAATCTATTTCTACATGTGAAAAACAGTTTGACACCTTTGGCGTCACTTCATAGCCTGTAGGCCAAATTCAGGAGGAGTGATGCATGCGCACTGACAAGAACTTCATCAACAACGAATTCGTCGCCTCATCCCAGGGCGAGATGATTTCGGTCTACAACCCGGCCACCGAAGCACTGGTAGGTCAGGTGCAGGCAGCAACCACTGACGAAGCGCTTGAAGCGGTGAGCATTGCGGCCAAGGCTCAGAAGGACTGGCGTGCCAAGACCAGCACCGAGCGTGCCGGCTACATGCACAAGCTTGCCGAGGCTCTGATGGCGCGCAAGGATGCCATCGGCCAGGCATTGGCAGATGAATCCGGCAAGAGCCTGGAAGACGCCACCAATGAAGCCGTCTACGCCGCCGACATCACGCGCTACCACGCCGAGTGGGCACGTCGTATCGAGGGCGAGATCGTCCCCAGCGACACTCCCAATGAAAGCCTGCTGCTGCAGCGTGAGCCCATCGGCGTCGTGGCCTGCCTGATTCCGTTCAACTACCCGGTGTTCACCCTGCTGCGCAAGATCGCCCCGGCGCTGATTACCGGCAATGCCGTGGTCGTGCGTCCGAGCAACAACACCCCTACCTCCGCCTTCGAGATCGCCAAGGCGATTCAGGATGCCGGCATTCCGGCAGGCATCGTCAATATCCTGGCGATGGACCACGGCACCGCGGAAGCCGTCTGCACGCACCCCAAGGTGGGCATGATCACCCTGACCGGCAGCGTCGGCGCCGGTCGCAAGGTGCTGGAATATTCCCAGGTCAACATCGCCAAGTCCTCACTGGAACTGGGCGGCAAGTCACCGGCCATCGTCGAGCCGGATGCCGACCTGGCCAAGGCAGCGGCACAGATCGCGGCCTCTACCCTCACCAACTGTGGCCAGCTGTGTACCGCCATCGAGCGTGTCTATGTGCACGAATCCGTCTATGACGATTTCGTCGCCCAGCTGAAGCAGCAGATGGAAGGCGTCAAGTTCGGCAACCGTCTGGAAGATGCCAGCCTGATGGGGCCGCTGATCAACGAGAATTCCCGTCTCAACATCCATCAGATGGTGGAACGCGCCATCGATGACGGCGCCACTCTGGAAATCGGCGGTTATATCCCCGAGGGCAAGGGTCACTTCTACCCGCCGACCTTGCTGACCGGTTGCCGCCAGGACATGGAGATCGTGCAGGAAGAGATCTTCGGCCCGGTACTGCCGGTGCTGACCTACAGCGATGTGGATGAAGCGCTGGCACTGGCCAATGACCACCAGTTCGGTCTGGCCTCCGTGGTCTTCACCGAGAACTATCGCACCGCCATGAAGGTCGCCAACAACATCGAAGCCGGCGAGCTCTACATCAACCGCACCCCGGCGGACCCCTACCAGGGCTACCACGCCGGCTGGAAGCGCTCTGGCCTGGGCGGTGATGATGGCAAGCACGGCATGCTCGACTACACCCAGACCCGTCTGGTCGTGATGAACTACTGATCACGCCATTCCGTTTTACCTGTCACGCCTTCGGGGAACCCTCTCCCCCGGAGGCGCTGACGCCCTACCCCATTTCTTTCCGGAAGCGCGCTGTTGGCGTCGAATGACGGCATGCCAGGCAGTGCGCATCCATAACCTCCTGCTAGCCAGTGACCACTGAAAGGCCTGCCACCATGAAAGTTGTCAGTTGCGAGACACACATCGTCGCCACTCCGCCGCCCCACGTCGGCGGCATGTACTGGATCTTCGTTCAGCTGCGTACCGCTTGCGGCATCGAAGGGGTCGGTGAAGTCTATGCCGCCACCTTCCACCCGGAAGTCATGAGCAAGGCGATCGCCGATGTCTTCTCGCGTTATCTGGAAGGCAAGAACCCGCATCATATTGAACGTCTGTACCGCGAAGCCTTCTCCAGTGGCTTCACCCAACGCCCTGACCTCACCATGATGGGTGTGCTCAGCGGTCTCGAGATGGCCTGCTGGGACATCGTCGGCAAGGCGGCCGGTCTGCCGGTGTATGAGCTGATCGGTGGCAAGGTCCACGACAAGCTGCGCTCCTATACCTACCTGTACCCCAAGGATGCACGCGGCAACTACGACTATGACAACGTCGAGCTGGCTGTCGAATGCGCACTGGAAAACCGCGAGAAGGGCTTCACCGCGCTGAAGTTCGACCCGGCCGGCCCCTACACCGCCTACTCCGGCCAGATGCTGTCTCTGGAAGGCATGGACAAGAGCGCCACCTTCTGCCGCCGCATCCGCGAAGCGGTCGGCAACAGCTGTGATCTGCTGTTCGGCACCCACGGCCAGATGACGCCGGCATCCGCCATTCGTCTCGCCAAGTATCTCGAGCCGTATGACCCGCTGTGGCTGGAAGAGCCGGTGCCGCCGGGACAGAGCGAAGCCATGGCGCGCGTGGCAGACCACACCTCCATCCCGGTCGCGACCGGTGAGCGCCTGACCACCAAGTACGAATTCCACGATGTGCTCAAGAACAACGCGGCCTCCATCCTGCAGATGAACCTGGGACGCGTCGGCGGCATTCTGGAAGGCAAGAAGATCGCGGCGCTGGCAGAAGTCTATTACGCCCAGATCGCCCCGCATCTCTACAACGGCCCGGTCGGCGCCGCGGCCAGCATCCAGCTGGCGACCGCCACGCCCAACTTCCTGATTCAGGAAAGCATCGGTACCTGGGATGGCTTCCACGCCGATGTGCTCAAGGAGAAGATCGAGTGGCGTGATGGCTACATCATCCCGTCCACCAAGCCGGGCCTGGGGGTTGAGCTGGACATGGACGTGGTCAAGGCTAATTCGCCTTACACCGGCCGAACCCTGCACCTGAGCATGGACCCGCGTCCCTATGACGTGAAGGAACAGTCCAGCACCGACTGGAAGCGCAAGCCGGAGGCGTAACGCCGATGCAATACGATTTCATCATTGTCGGTGCCGGGTCAGCGGGGTGCATCCTCGCCAACCGGCTCAGCGCCAGCGGACGCCACAGCGTGTTGCTACTGGAGGCCGGCGGCAAGGACACCTCGCCCTGGATCAAGGTGCCGGTCGGGTTCGCCAAGACCTACTACAACCCGACCTACAACTACATGTATTACAGCAAGGAAGAAGCCGCGATGGGGGGGCGCAAGATCTATACCCCCCGCGGCAAGGTGCAGGGTGGCTCCGGCTCCATCAATGCGATGATCTATGTCCGGGGCCAGGCCTCGGACTTCGATGACTGGGCGCGCGCCGGCAACGACGGCTGGTCCTATCGCGAGGTACTGCCCTACTTCAAGCGTCTTGAATGCCACCCGGATGGCGACACCGAGTATCGCTCCGGCCAGGGGCCGATTGGCATCACGCCGCTGAAACATGGCGCGCACCCGATCTGCCAGTCGTGGCTGGAAGGGGCCCGCGAGCTGGGTTACACGCTCAATGATGATTTCAATGGCGAACACTTCGAGGGTGCTGGCATCTATGAGGCCAACATCCGCAAGGGACAGCGGGATTCCAGCAATACCGCGTATCTGAAGCCGGCGCTGTCACGCGACAACCTCACGCTCAAGCATATCTGTCGGGTGGAGCGCGTGATGCTGGAAGAGACGCCTGATGGCGGCAAGCGCGCCACGGGTGTCGTCTACCGGCTTGATGACGAAGTCATCGAGGTGACGGCGCGTCGCGAAGTCATTCTCTGCGCTGGCGCCGTGGATTCCCCGAAGCTTCTGCAGCTTTCGGGGATCGGCGAGCGTGAGGCGCTGGCCACGCATGGTATCCAGACGCAGGTAGACCTGCCGGCCGTCGGTCAGAATCTGCAGGACCACCTGTGCGCCAGCTACTACTACCGCGCCAATCGCACCACGCTGAATGACGACTTCGCGTCCTTCTGGGGCCAGGCCAAGGCGGGACTGCAGTATCTGGTCAATCGCAGCGGACCGCTGGGCATGAGCGTCAATCAGGCCGGGGGATTCTTCCGCGGAAGCGACGCGGAGTCAGAGCCGAACATCCAGCTCTACTTCAATCCGATGTCCTACCAGATTCCCAACGACCCGAAGGCCAAGCTGACGCCGGAGCCGTATTCCGGCTTCCTGTTGGCCTTCAATTCCTGCAGGCCGACCAGCCGTGGCAGCATTTCACTGGCCTCGGCAGACCCGGCGGCGCCGGCGACCATCTGCCCCAACTACCTCAGCACCCAGAAAGACATTGATGAGGTCATCCAGGGCAGTCGCCTGGTGCGCAAGCTGATGGGCGCGCCCGCGCTCAAGGCCATCACCGAGTGCGAGGTCGCCCCGGCCGAGACGGTCCAGGATGAGGACAGCATGCTTGCGTACTTCCGCTCTCAGGGAGGCTCCATCTACCACCTGTGCGGCTCCTGCGCGATGGGCCCGGACAAGGCGAACGCCGTGGTCGACAGCCGGCTGAAGGTGCATGGTGTGGCGGGGCTGCGCGTCATCGATGCCGCCATCTTCCCCAATATCACCTCCGGCAATCTGAATGCGCCGGTGATGATGGTGGCGGAAAAAGGCGCGGACCTGGTGCTGGCCGATCACACCGAGTGAGCCGAGGTCAGCCACCAAACAACCCGCGCACGGCCCATGGGTCTGGTACCCTATGGGCCGTTTTATTTTCAGCGCATGAGAGATGCCGTGTGGCATCGTTCATCCGTCGTCAAAGTGTCACAGCCCCGGATGCACGCCGTCTGTGACCGAGATTCGCGTTTCGGAGTGTCCCCGCGTTCATGAATCACGAGAAGACCAAAGCCCCTGCCGTCGACCACAGTGTCATGATTCTGGATCTGCTTGCGGCAGCCTCCTACCCGCTGACGCTCTCGGAAATCTGCGAGTCCACCGGCATCTCGCCTGCCACCGGACACCGCGTGATCAACTCCCTGCTGCACCATCAGCTGGTCGCCCACGATCCCGGTCGCAAGAAGTCCTACTGCATCGGCTCGCGCATCTTCCAGATCTCCTCGACGATCTACAACAAGCAGAGCCTGATTCCGGTCTTCTACCCCATCGCCGAGATTCTTAAGAACGAGATTCACCGCTCGATCTTCCTGTGCATCCCCATCGGGGATCAGGTGGTGGTGATCTCGAAGGTCGATGCCTCCGGCAGTGGCAGCTACAACCTCTACATCGGCAAGACCATGGCCCAGCACGCCTGTGCCGCCGGCAAGGCGATTCTCGCCATGCGCCCCGAGGCCTCATGCCAACTGTATCTGGAGGCTGCGACGCGGAGTACGCCCGGCCTGGCCGAACGCCGTGACGAGATGGATGCCGAGCTTGAACGTGCACAACGCCTGGGATATGCGGTGTCCAGCGGCGAGGCCGAAGGACAGCTGAGCTGTATCGCGGCGCCTGTGCTGAACATGCGCAACGAGCCCATTGCCGCCATCAGCGCCGTCATCAGCCAGGACTGCCTGAATCCGCAGCAGGCTCGCGCCTACTCCAAGCATCTGGTTCAGGCGGCGCGTCAGCTGTCCTCGCGCATCATCTGAGGTCGAAAACGGCACCTGACGAGCCATTTATGCTGCACCGCACAAAGTCTTGCCACTATATATAAGTATTTTTAGCACTGAGCATATAGGTATTTTTCAGTACTCAGCGATGTGACAGACGCGATGGGCGTTGCTCTGATAGCGAAGCGCATCCGCGACAGCCGACAAGCGCCTTGAGGGTGTCTTTTGTCGATGGCGCGAATGGTCGATGGCGCGAATGCAAGATACCCGTGATTCACAAGGCCACCCTGGCCTCACGAATCACGGGTATCTTGCGTGGCATCACGGCGGCGTCAATCGCCTCCTGTCAGGAGATGACCGGCGCGCCGAGCAGTGCCTTGACCTCGACATATTCGGCCAGGCCTTCGTCGCCCCATTCACGGCCGTTGCCGGAACGCTTGTAGCCACCGAAGGGCGCATCGAAGGAGAACTCTGCCCCTTGCAGATAGCATTGCCCTGCCTGCATGCAGCGGGCGATCGGCAATGCTGCCTCGGCGTCACGCGCATAGACTGCAGATGACAGGCCATAGACGCTGTCATTGGCGATGGCGATCCCCTGCTTCACGTCGTCGTAGGGCAGGATGCACAGCACCGGGCCGAAGACCTCCTCACGGGCGATCTCCATTTCATTGCTGACATTGGTGAAGATGGTCGGCCGCACATAGCAGCCCTTCTCGAGCCCTTCGGGCGGCTCGACGCCACCCAGCGCCAGCTCGACACCGTCATTGATGGCCCGCTGCACCAGATCAAGCACCCGCTCGCGCTGACGCTGGGAGACCAGCGGCCCCATGGTGGTCGCCGGATCATTCGGGTCACCCACCACCTGCTCATTGGCGATCTCGACCGCCAGGCGGGTCGCCTCTTCCATGCGCGAACGCGGCACCAGCAGACGCGTGAAGGCGTCGCAGGTCTGACCGGTGTTGGCCATCACGTTCTCGACGTTCAAGCGCACGGCCGCGGCCAGGTCGGCATCTTCCGTCACCAGCAGCGGCGACTTGCCGCCCAGTTCCTGACAGACCCGCTTGACGGTGGGCGCGGCACTCTCGGCGACCTTGCTACCGGCAATGGTCGAGCCAGTGAAGGACACCATGTCGACCTGCGGATGGCCGGACATCACCGGGCCGATCTCGCTGCCCTCGCCCGTCACCACATTGAAGACGCCAGCAGGCAGACCGACCTTCTCGAAGATCTCGGCCATGATGAAGTCCTGCAGCGGCGTCTGCTCCGCCGGCTTGGCGATCACGGTGCAGCCTGCCGCCAGCGCCGGGGCCAGCTTGCCGATCAACTGATGCAGCGGATAGTTCCACGGGTTGATCAGCGAGCAGACACCGATGGGCTCGCGCATCAGAGTCACATCGCCCTTGCGCTCGTCCTCTTCCATCTGGAAGGCACGTTCGGCGTAGTAACGCATGCCTTCGATGGGGCCTTCCACGTGCAGCGCGCCGGCCAATTGCACCGGGCAACCCATGGTGAGCACCTGCACGTCGCGCAGCTCATCGAAGCGACGCTGCATCTCATCCGCTGCCGCCATCAGGATATCGTGGCGTTCCTGCGCAGATGTCGTGGACCAGGCAGGCAGCGCCTGACGTGCTGCCATGATGGCAGCCTCCACATCCTGCTCACCGGCGCGCGGCACACTGGCGCACAGCTCGCCGGTGGCCGGATTGATGACCTCCATGCGCTCGCGCCCGAAGGGTGCCTGCCAGTGGCCATTGATGTAGAAGTTGTCGTGATGTTGCATGCCAGACCTCTCGTTGCTGGTGGGAGATAACACTTTCCCTGAGGGTGAGTCTCAAACGCAAATGCCCCGGAGACCATTCGCACGGCGCTCCGGGGCAGTCTTCACGGCTCAGCTGCGGCCGGTAACGCCGACTTCGTAGCCGACTTCTTCCGGCTCGTCATCAGTCAGCTCTGCCGGGAAGCCGGTGCCGAGCACACGGACATCGGCGGCTTCCTCGAGACGACGGATGATGTTGGAGGACCACTCACGCGGACCGAAGCGCTCCTGACCATCGCGGAAGATGTCCATCAGCATCGGGGAGATTTCCAGCGGCACATCCAGGTTCTTGGCCAGGGTGTCAAACAGGCCGACATCCTTGAGCACCAGATCCATGGTGAAGCTGATGTTGCGGCTTCCGTTCAGGATGACCTGGGACTCGGTCTCGTGGACGAAGGAGTTGCCCGAGGAAATCTTGATCGCCTCGTAGGTGGTGTTCATGTCCATGCCGGCCTTCTTGCAGACGGTCAGGGCTTCGGCGACGGCGCACAGGTTGGCGGTGGCCAGATAGTTGGTCATCACCTTGAGCACGGAGGCGGTACCCAGCTCCCCGGTGTGCAGAACTCGACGCCCCAGGTTGGTCAGCACCGGCAGCACCTGCTCGAAGGATTCGCGGTCACCGCCGACGAAGATGGAGATATTGCCGGTGGCGGCGCGGTGGCAGCCGCCGGAGACCGGTGCTTCCAGTGCCTTGGCACCGGTGGCCAGCACCTTGTCGGCGATACGACGCAGTTCGCCGTCGTCGGTAGTGCTCATCTCGAGCCAGATCTTGCCTTCACGCAGACCGGCGATGATGCCGTCGTCGCTTTCCATCACGGCGCTGCAGGCAGCCGGAGACGGCAGGCAGGTGATGACCATGTCGTTGGCTTCGGCGAGTTCCTTGGCAGAATCCGCCCACTTGGCACCCTGCGCGAGGAAAGGCTTGGCGGCTTCCGGGTCAAGGTCACGCACGGTGACGTCATGTCCATTGCGCAGCAGACTACCTGCCAGCTTGCCACCCACGTTACCGAGACCGATGAATCCGACTTTCATGTGCTGTCCTCTTTGCTGTCTGCCTGCTGGCTGTCCGGTGTACTGCACCGGGCCGCTTGGGACGGAGTGGAATCCTGTCCGTCGTGGCCCATGTCATCTTGAAGCTCACCCTACTGGCCGACCTGCCTGCCAACAATTCATAAGAATTTGGCAATTGGTAACAATTTTTGTGAGTCCCCCAGACCCCACGTCTCCGAACGAACAGCAAATAGCGAACAGCGATCAACCGGCAGATGCCAGATGCCCAGCCCCCCATAACTCAGAACACAGAACCCAGAGCCCAGAACTCAGAACTCAGAACCCGGAAACAAAAAACGCCACCCGAAGGTGGCGTTGTCACGTAACAGCTCTCGCTCTGGCGGATCAGGTGGGCACGCTGCGACTCTGTGCCTCCAGCCAGCCAAGGAGGGTCGCGACGCGCGGATCCCGCTCCAGCTCGCGATGACAGACAGCCCCCCATTCACCGCGCCCGGTCGTCACCTGCCCGGTCGGGTTGATGAGTCGACCGTTCGCCAGGTCATCGTCGGCAAAGGGCCCGTTGACCAGTGCGACGCCCTCCCCGCGCGCCGCCATCTCCAGGGCGACTGCCAGGGTGTCGACCACGATGCAATTCCGGGTGGGACAAGGGCCTAGCGACAATGCCTCGAAGTAACTCTCCCAATTCCAGCCCTCGGTGTAGACCCCGATCAACGGCAGCGTCTTCAAGGCATCCGCGGGAACCGGGTGTGCATCGTCGCCCAGCAGCTGGGGGCTGCATACCGGGAGGAGGCGTGACTCGAACAACGGCTGCCAGTGCAGGTGGTCCGCCAGCGGCGCATCGCGGAAGACGATACCGACATCGGCATTGGCCTCATCGAACTCCCAGCCGAGACTGCACGTCATCAGCTTGAGCTCGACTTCAGGATGCATGGCCTGGAAATGCGACAAGCGAGGTGCCAACCAGCGAATCGAGGTCGTCACATAGACCTGAATCGTCAGCGGCTGGGCATGCTGCATCTGGCGCAGAGACTCGGCGCCTTGCACCAGGCCCGCCAGCGCTTCACGCACTACCGGATAGAAACGCTCGCCAGCCGCCGTCAGCACCACATGACGGCCTTCACGGGCAAACAGTTTCACCTCCAGACTCTCTTCGAGACGCTGAATCTGGTTGGCGATGGCCGGATGCGTCAGGTTCAGCTCCTCGGCAGCCGCGCGGAGACTCAGCAGACGCGCAGCAGCTTCAAACCCTTTCAGCGAACTCAAGGGCGGCAGTTTCTGCAGTGGCAGAGGGGTTGGCATAGACGACACTCACGAAAGGCAAAAGGCGAGCAGGAAGCAACCGGTATCCCATGAACGATAGACGTTCTCGACACTCTCTCCCGTTCACGGCACACGGCTGCCATCTGGCCCTCTTTCGCCATGAGACAATGGCAAAGCGGGTGACCGTCGCTGACAGCCACCCGCACAATTGACCTCATGTTACCAAAGCCGCCATGCCGCGTAATGCCGATGCGCGTCGGCAAGCTACCCGTGGCCGGCTCAACCGGCCCGGCTCAACCAGCCTGACTCAACCAGCCTGACTCAGGCAGCCTAGCTCAGCAGGCGCTCGTCGAAGGGGTAGTCGGACAACAGCTCCACCTGACCATCGTCACGAATGTACAGCTGCTCTTCGAGCTTGACGCCTTCACCACCGGACTCATGCCCGATATAGCTCTCCACACACAGCGTCATCCCCGGCTTGAGGATGCCGTCGTAACCCTTGTCCTCGATATCCTCGCGATGAACGATGTAGGGATACTCGCCGTTCATCCCGACACCATGCGCCAGGGCAAAGTAACGACGCGCGCGGTAAGCGGGAGGGATTCGCCAGGCGCGTTCGGCGTATTCCTTGAAGCTGACCCCGGGCTTGAGATTTTCCATGTTGGTCTGGATCTGGTCATACGCCATGCGATAGAGCGATTTCTGCTCGGCGCTGGCCTCCCCGGAACCACACAGGAAGGTTCTCGAGAAATCCGCATAGTATCCGTAACGTCCCACCACATCGGTATCCAGTGCGACCAGTTCTCCTGCCTGGATGACACGGTCGGAACATTCCTGGAACCAGGGGTTCGTGCGCGGCCCGGAATTCATGAGGCGTGTCTCGATGAAATCGGCGTCTGTCTCGATGATGTGCTGGTGCAGCCGCGACCAGGCGTGATTCTCGGTGACGCCAGGACGGATGGAGGTCTCCAGTTTGCGCACCCCCTCCTCGACCGCTCTCAGGGAGGAGCGAATCATCTTTATCTCGTTGGGTACCTTGATGGCACGTGCCTGCTCAAGGGGCTCATGGGCATCCAACACCTGATAGCCACGCTGCTCGAGCATGAAAGCGGCTTCTGCAGTCGCGCTTTCGAGGGCGATCCGCTCACCTCCGCCACACTGGCGCACCAGGTCAATGATTTCATCCGCCCAGGCCCTGGTGACGTCTTGTGTATTCTTCTCATTGAAGTAATAGGAAATCGCCTTGGCCGGACGAATCTCGTCCACGGTCGGCAGATGGCTGGCCAGGTGTTCACACCCCGAGAACTCGAACAGCACGACCGGCCCTGCCGCGGGGACGAATACGTAGCGAGCGGGATTGCGTGAGCTGTATACCTGCATGTTGCGAGACCCGGTGGCATAGCGGACATGGGCCGGGTCGAACAGCACTGCCGCCGAGATATCACGACGGGCCAGTTCCTGGCGAACACGCGCGAGTCGGTCGCATTGGATCTGCGCAATCTCTTCCGAAGTCGGTTCGCAGTCTTCCAGTGCATGGGTCGGGGCCAGAATGCCCATCGCTGTCAGGTCCATTTTCATGTGAAGTGCCCTGTGGGAAAAGTTCGGTCAAGCGCCAAGGCGCGTACAAGGGGGAAGGCGTCACGGGAATGTCGCGCCCGTCTCAGTCGAGCAGACCATCGGCACGCTGGACGTGCTGAGCTTCCGCCAGAATGTGCTGCTCCGAGACTCGTCCATACAGCTGACGCGTACGTTCAAGCCGGCCGACCACTCCCGGCGTTTCGGAATACGCGAAGATCGCCGTCAACCGGGGGACCACACCCGACACCTGCGTGACACGGTGCAGACTGAACCGCCCCTTGAACAACTGCAGATCGCCCGGGTTGAGGCTCAGGGTCTTCACCGCTTCACGCGACTCTCCCCGGATCACTTCGCCTACGGCAGCGTAGTGCTCATCGTTGGGGGTGCGGATGCCGGGGCAATACTCGAACTGCCCCCCGCTCTCGGGCTGTTGCGTCATCATGGTGACGATGAATTCGTTGGTGTCGTAGTGCCAGGGTTGCTCGGTGCCATCTGGCAGCACGTTGAGCACGAGCCCGGCAAAGGGGTCGGCATACTCGTACACCCGCTCACGACCAAGACAGGCCGACACCAGTTGCTTCATGGCCTGCGAGACGTACAGCCGCTGCATCAGGCTATCGGCAGGGATCATGTCACGCGTCACGAAGCCACTGGTGCGCGTCATGAACAAGCGACGCGGGTCCTGTTGGGGCAAGCGGTCGTCATCGGCCGTGAAATAGGCATTCACCTCGCGGGTGTTGTAGAACGCGGTCTCGGCGAGACGGGCCGTTTCCGCTTGCATCTGCGCAAGGCGCTCCGGACGCAGAAATCCTCTCAATACGGCGCAACCCTCACGTTCGAGATCTTCACGCGCCTTGGCGATCGTGGCCTCAAGCGCTGGAGATCGGGGGTCATGCAGGGGGTAACGCTCGGTATCGACCAACGCGGAGAGATCGACGGTCTCGGCATCGGCCAATTGCGGGGGCATCGCGGAAGTCAGGTCAGTCACGGAGGTATCCTCACGTCGTGGGGCTGGGGGACAAGACAGCTCGTGGGTCAGGCACTATGCTGGCCAGAATCCATGCATTTGAGAAACGAGTCATTCCAATGAAATCCATCGGCAAACCCGATACATCAAGCACAGACGCCCCTCGCCCGCTGCCATCGCTGGATACGGATCTCCTGCTGGCATTCGTGACGGTGGCCGACAGCGGGAGCTTCACTCAGGCGTCGCGGCATCTGCATCGCACGCAGTCCACTGTCAGTCTGCGCATCAGCACCCTCGAGGAGCGTCTTGGCTATCGACTGCTGATGCGAACCAGCCGTCATATGGAATTGACCAATGCCGGTCGAACGTTTCTGCGTTACGCACGACGCATCCTGCAACTGCAACGCGAAGCCGTGGCCGCCCTCAGCGAAAACGACCACCCGATCACGTTGCGCCTCGGCTTACCGGAGGATTACGCCACCACCTGGTTGCCACAGCTGCTGGCACATCTCGGCGAGCGCTACCCCCAGATCCGTCCGCACATCCACTGCCGGATGTCCACGGAACTGCTGGAACAGCTCGATGCCGGCCAGCTGGATCTGGTCATCGCGGTCAGCCACAACCAACAACGCCAGGGGGAACTGCTGTCTCGCGAGCCTGTCGTGTGGGCGGCGCATCAACGCTTTGTGCTGGACCCCTCCGCTCCGCTGCCGTTGGCACTGTTCCCCGAACAATGCATCTATCGCGAGAGGGCATTGTCCGCCCTGACCCAGGCAGAACGCAGTTGGCGTATCGATTCCACCAGTCAGAGCCCCAGTGGCTTGAGAGTCATCGTCAATCAGGGCCATGCCATCACGGTGGCAGATCGACGCTCGTTGCCTGAGGACTGGTGCGAGCTGGGCACCGAAGCAGGGCTTCCGGCGCTACCCACTGCCGAAATTGAACTCCATCGTTCCCCCAGCCTGACGCATCCAATCTTCGACACTTGCGCAGAGATGATTCGCGAATTGTTGCGAGAGAAACCTCAAGTGCGATGAGTCCTCATCAGGATCACTGGTCTTGCTGCTTATACGGGCGTTTTTACTATCTCCATTACGACCCCTGACATTCTGCCTGCGACAGGATGGAAGATTTTCCGATCTGCCCTGCAATACGCTGCACGGCAGTTCGCTGCATGTCACAGGGAGCCCGGAAAGCTGACGTCATTCCGCCTCCTCCTCGAGCACTGACGTTGCAAGATCAGATGATCGTCCCTACATGATCAGACGCTCATTCCCCCCCCTTACCGATGAGGCCCCTGATCGGCGCAGACAAGACGTCAAGCGCCACCCCGAGATGATCGGTAACACCTGACAACAAGATGATCGGCTACACCCGACAACAAGATCGAGGAGTATCAAATGTTCGGAGCATCCGTGCGCCCACTGGTCTTCTGGCCACCTTTCATTCTGCTGTTCGCCTCCGTATTGGCGAGCTTGATCGATCTCGACAGCTTTCTGGCTGTCACCACCAATCTCAACAACCAGGTACTGAGCAAGTTCGGCTGGTTGTTTTCCATCACGGCGCTCAGCATGGTGGTGGCCTGCCTGATAGCCTATCTTTCGCCGCTGGGCCGCACCCGTATCGGCGGCGAGAACGCGACGCGACTGTTGTCCCCATGGCGTTGGTTCTCCATCACGTTATGCACCACGTTGGCCGTGGGCATCATGTTCTGGTCGACCGCAGAGCCGCTTTATCATCTGCACTCGCCGCCCACCTCGCTGGACATTGCCGCCAATAGCCCGGAAGCCGCGCGGTTCGCGCTCTCGACCATGTTCCTGCACTGGTCGTTCACGCCCTATGCGATCTACACCGTTCCTGCGCTGATCTTTGCCCTGATGCATTACAACCTCGGCAAGCCCTTCTCGCTCGGGGCCCTGTTCGTGCCGCTGCTGGGAGATCGACTGATCGGTCGCAAGGGACGTGCGCTCGATGCACTTGCGCTCTTCGCCCTGGTCTGTGGCATGGCGTCATCCCTCGGCACAGGGGCCATGACACTGGCAGGCGGCATCGACCGCTTCCTCGGCACTGGCTCGGGCCCGCTGATGCTGGGCATCGTCACCCTCGCGATCGTGCTGTGTTTCACCGCTTCGGCGGCCAGTGGTCTGCAAAAAGGCATCGCACGCCTGTCCGCCATCAACGCCAAGGCCTTCTTCGCCTTTCTCATCTTCGTGTTTGCCTTCGGTCCGACGCTGACCATCCTGGGCTACGGCACGGAAGCGGCTGGCGAGTATTTCACCAACTTCATGAGCAAGAATCTGTTCACCGGGGCCTTCGACAATGACCCCTGGCCACAGAGCTGGACCATCTTCTACTGGGCCAACTGGATGGCATGGGCACCGATTTCGGCCCTGTTCCTGGGCAAGATCTCACGGGGGTATACCGTGCGACAGTTCATGCTGATCAACATGGTGGCGCCCTCGCTCTTCTCGATCATCTATGTCGCGGTGTTCAGCAGCACGACATTGAAGCTCGACATGGATACCGCCGGGGCACTCAACACCATCCTCAGCGAGGCCGGGGCTGGCTCGGTGATCTACGCACTGTTCGATGAGTTACCGATGAGCTCTCTGGTGGGGGGGATCTTCCTGGTCATCGCCTTCCTGTCCTTCGTGACAGCGGCCGACTCCAATACCGACGCCATCAGCCAACTCTGCAGCTCGGATAGCCAGGAGGCTCTGGCAGGCAATGAAAGCGAAGACCGCAGCAAGGGCCGCCTGATGATGAAGATCATCTGGGGCTCGACCATCGGTGCCGTCGCCTGGATCATGACCTCCTTCGTCGGCATCGATGGCATCAAGATGCTCTCCAACCTCGGCGGGGTACCAGCGCTCTTCATCGTGATCGGTGCCACGGCGTCTCTGATACGTCTGGTCTCGATCGGCACCGCCAAGATCGGCCTCGAGCACACGCCGTCACGCAGTTATTCGGCGGAAGCCCATCAGCGCTGGCAATCTTCCCAGTCCAGCTGAGCCAACTCGAGATGGCGTGATACTCAAGTCCTCTAGGAGAAACCACGACACCCCCGCGCCGAGAGGCGACGGGGGTGTCGTGGTTTTCTCTTGAGTGTCATGGCCCGCACTGTGTCGTGGGCCATGCAGCCTGCGTGACGGCTCGAGGGCGTTAGCCACTGACGCAATTTCCGGACGGAACTTTCTGGAAATCCCGCCAGCGCATTACATGAACGCGCGCGTATATACGCCGTTGATGAGCGAATCTCAACGCTGACAAAACAGAATTTTATGGGTTAGGATCCGCACCCTCATAAAAAATTATAGGAGTACGCATGTTTGGTTCATCCGTCCGCCCACTCGTCTTCTGGCCGCCATTCATATTGCTGATGGTGGCCGTCGCCGCTAGCCTCATCAATCTTGAAGGCTTTCTCGCTACCACGACGGCGATGAACGATTGGGTGCTGAACAAGTTCGGCTGGCTGTTCTCGGTCACCTCACTTGCGATGGTCGTGACCTGCCTGGTGGCCTATCTCTCGCCACTTGGTCGCACGCGTATCGGGGGGGAAAGTGCTTCTCGCATCCTGTCGCCCTGGCGCTGGTTCTCCATCACGCTATGTACCACGCTGGCCGTCGGCATCATGTTCTGGTCGACCGCAGAACCGCTCTATCACCTGCATACTCCCCCCGGGTCGCTGGATCTGACGGCGAACTCTCCCGAGGCGGCGCGCTTTGCGCTCTCGACGATGTTCCTGCATTGGTCATTCACGCCCTATGCGATCTATACCGTCCCGGCATTGCTGTTCGCCCTCATGCATTACAACCTGGGCAAGCCGTTCTCGCTCGGCACGCTCTTCGTGCCGCTGTTGGGTGATCGCCTGATCGGACGCAAGGGCCGCGCGCTGGATGCACTGGCATTGTTCGCACTGGTCTGCGGCATGGCATCGTCATTGGGTACGGGCGCCATGACATTGGCCGGCGGCCTGGACCGCTTCCTGGGGACCGGCACTGGCCCGCTGATGCTGGCACTGGTGACTCTCGCCATCGTGGTCTGCTTTACCGCCTCCGCGGCCAGCGGTCTGCAGAAAGGCATTGCGCGTCTGTCCGCCATCAACGCCAAAGCCTTCTTCGTCTTCATGGCCTTCGTCTTCCTGTGCGGCCCGACCCAGACCATTCTTGGCTATGGCACCGAAGCTGCGGGTGAGTATTTCAACAACTTCATGCAAAAGAGCCTGTTCACCGGGGCCTTCGATGACGATCCGTGGCCGAAAAGCTGGAGTATCTTCTACTGGGCCAACTGGATGGCATGGGCACCGATTTCCGCCCTGTTCCTGGGCAAGATTTCCCGTGGCTATACCGTGCGCCAGTTCATGCTGATCAACCTGGTCGCGCCGGCACTGTTCTCGATCACCTACGTGAGCGTCTTCGCAAGCTCCACTATCCAGTTCGACATGCAAAGTGGCGGTGCGCTTTACCAACTGCTGAATGAGTCTGGTGCAGGCTCTGTCATCTATGCCCTGTTTGACGAACTGCCGATGAGCACCCTGGTCAGCGCCGTCTTCCTGATCATCGCCTTCCTGTCCTTCGTGACGGCGGCCGACTCCAACACCGAAGCGATCAGCCAGCTGTGCAGCACCGACAGCCAGGCCGCCATGGCCGGTGACAGTGATGAAAATACCAATGATCGCCTGCTCATGAAGATCATCTGGGGCTGCACCATCGGCGCCGTCGCCTGGATCATGACGGCCTTCGTGGGTATTGACGGCATCAAGATGCTCTCCAACCTCGGCGGTGTGCCGGCGCTGTTCATCGTGATTGCCGCCACGGCGTCCCTGCTGCGTCTGGTGTCGATCGGTACCGCCAAGATCGGTCTCGAGCACACGCCGTCACGTAGCTATTCTCCCGAAGCGCACCTGCGCTGGGAAAGCACTCGCAAGACGGCAGAAAGCTCTCGGTAAACCAAACCCTGCGCTGAGCATGCCCACTACGCCCTGTCTTCGGACAGGGCGTTTTACTGTGGGTAGGCCGCTTTGAAGACTCGCTCTCCCATGCGTCAACATCCTCTTCCACGCCGAGTCAGTCGTTGCCTGGGCCATTGAAGGAGTCTTTTCCTCAAGCATTGGACAAGTAATACGCATTACGTAATGACAACGATTTATTCCGTTTTCTGGCACCATTCAGAAAACTCAGCAAATAAACACAAGTCGTGCCGAGCAATATTATTTATATAATACGTCATGTCTTCCATGCTGCTCTGGCACGTGTCACGCAACTCAACATCGTCGCACCCGCTCGTCCAACCACCGTTGACGTGAATGAGAGGCAAGCTTTCCCCGCCAGGGTGTGGACATTGACATGCGCATAATTTATCGTTGCCAACGAATTTGATAACAAGAGAAAATAAAAACACCGTTTCGCCAAGCTTGGGGCTGACCAACAACTCGCATCAGCGCTCTTGCAAGGCTTGACCGATAACAAGGACGCGTATGCGATATCATTATTCCGATGAAGGCAGATGCATGCCACGCCGCCCTCCCCCAAGTTCCCGCCTGACCGGGAAGTGCCACCAACTCCGTCTTCATTGACCGAGATTGCCGATTATTGATGACGCGGCCCATGTGCTGCGCTGGATGCCATTTGCTTGAGCAAATGACGCAGAACTACGTCCACGGCTAAGAACCTTCCCCTCCTTACTCGTCGCTATCGACAACCGTTTGCCCTCGGGCAACTGCGTTGCGTAGCGCCCTGTTTCCCTACCGAGGGCCAGTTCTTGAACAACGAATCGCTATATCAATTCTCTACCCTGACTGTCGTACTGCTACTGCTTGCCTTCTATGGCGGCACCTACCTGATGACGCTGGGGATCCGCAAGAAAAATGAAGATGCCGATGCCTTCATGGTCTCCAACCATCGCGTTGGCTTCGGCATGGGCGCGGCAAGCATGACGGCTACCTGGATCTGGGCGGCCTCCTTCTATGCTGCCGCTACCTCCGGCTATACCTATGGTGTCTCAGGGCCGATCCACTATGGCCTGTGGGGTGCACTGATGATTCTGTTCATCTACCCCTTCGGTCGCCGCTTCCGCAAGCTGGCGCCCAATGCGCATACACTGGGCGAGCTGATCCATGCGCGCCACGGCTCCTCCAGTCAGCTGATTCTGGCGCTCTCCAACCTGCTGGGTAGCGTGATCAGCCTGATGGTCAACTTCACCGCCGCCGGGGCGCTCGTCTCCGTGCTCTCGCCGCTGTCCTTCCAGGCGGGCGTGATCATGGCGGGCGTGGGGGTGCTGTTCTATACCCTGTGGTCGGGCTTCCGCGCCTCGGTACTGACCGACTTCGCGCAACTGGTTGCCCTGATGGCGATCGCCATCGTGATCATTCCGGCGGTGTTCTTTGCGATGGGTGGCCCGACAGAGCTGGTCGCAGGCCTGGATAACCTGACGCCAGAGCAGGCCAATTTCTTTTCGACGGATGCCATCCTGAACCAGGGGGCGCCCTTCTTCGTCGCGGTACTGGCCTATGCGATCGGTAACCAGACCATTTCCCAGCGCCTGTTCGCCGTCAACGAAGACCACATCAAGCCGACCTTCCTCACCGCGACGCTGGGCTATGGCGCCATCGTCATCGGCCTGGGCATGATTGGCCTGATGGCACTGACACTCGGGGTAGAGCCGCTCAACGGCGACATGAACAACCTCATCCCGCAGATGGTGTCCGAGTATCTGCCGCCGTTCTTCATCGCGCTGTTCTTCATTCTGGTGATCGGCTCGCTGTCCTCCACCGCGGATTCCGACCTTTCCGCGCTGTCCGCCATCATCATGGCCGATGTCTATGGCAAGAATATCGCCCGCGGCAAGCCAGACCCGAAGCGCATGCTCTTCATCGGCCGCTTGACCATGATCATCGCCACGGTGCTGGGTATCGTCTTCGCCAGCTTCTCACTGGATATCCTGGTGATGCTGGTCTTCGTCGGGGCTCTGTGGGGCGCGATCGTCTTCCCGGTCATCGCCAGCTGCTTCTGGAACCGGGTGACCAACACCGCCTTCACCACGTCGGTCATCGTCGCGATGGTGATGTTCTGCCTGGCACGCTTTGAACTGGTGCCGCTGACGGGCATGAGCGGTCTGTTCTTCGAGCTGCTCGCCAGCATCGGCGGCGGCGTGATCATCGGTCTGATGGTATTCGGCTTCCTGGGGCGCATCCTTGGCATCCTTGCTGGAATCGCGGCCATGATCGCCATGCTGATCTTCGCGACTGACTTCCTGCGCGACTACACCGTCCTACTGGCATCGCTGACCGCTTACGGCACCAGCACCCTGGTGTGTGTGGTCATGAGCCTCGCCAGCCGCCAGGAACGCTTCGACTTCGACACCATCACCGCACGTGTCGGCAACTATGACGAAGCACTCGACTCAGGTGATCGTAATACGACAACACCGATCCAGACTCAGCCTGCTGCCTCCACCGGCGCATGATTCTGGATACGTCCGAGACAGAACAGGGAGACAACACACATGACATTGCTATTTGCCACCTACGTACTGGTATGGCCAGTGCTCACCCTGGCGGTATTGATCGTCATCTGCCGCGCGGTCGCACGTGATCGCCGCAGTGCACGGCAAGAAAACCGCGAGCTGGTATGAAGCTCCTGGCGTAATGTGACGCCATGAACGCAAAAGCCCGCCTCTGGAATGTCCAGAGGCGGGCTTTTTTACGACTTACCGAAGAATAGCCTGTCTATCACGCCTGCTCGACGATCCACTCATGCGCAGGATCATTCTTGAACTTCCACACCCGCTTGGGGCCGGCCATGACATTGAGGTAGTAGAGCTCGTAGCCGTGCGGGGCGGCGGCGGGATGATATCCCTCCGGCACCATCACACAGCAACCGTCCTCCACCGCCATGGTCTCATCCAGAGAGCGATCATCGGTATAGACGCGCTGGAACGCAAAGCCCTGTGACGGATTGAGCTTGTGATAATAGGTTTCCTCAAGGAAAGACTCCTCCGGGAGGTTGTCCGCACAATGCTTGTGCGGCGGGTAGCTGGACCAATTACCCGGCGGTGTATAGACCTCAACCACCAACAAACTATCAGCAGGCTCTGTCTGCGGAAGAATGTCCTGCACATGGCGCGTATTGGTCCCCTCGCCTCGTGTCGAACAGGCCACCTGCTCGGGGCGAATCAGGCGCGCGGCATGGTTGCCATGCCCCGGAGCACTACAAACTGCTATTTCAAGCTCTGTCAGGGCTTCTACCGAGTAGGCGACGCCATCTGGCAGGTACACCGAATAGGGAGGCAAGTGATCGAAAACACTCATGCGCTCGCCGATATTCTCGAAAGTCTGGTCACCGGTACGCACGGTCGCGCGCCCCGAGAGCAGCACGAGGCATTGCTCACGACTCTCGGTGTGGCGCTCGAAACGCTCACCTTGTTTCAAGCGATGCACGCGAAAGCCCACGTGTGTCCAGCCTGCAGATTCCGGGGTTACCTCGAGCAAGGTGCCATCTTCACTCGGGGCATGCGGTCTTACCAGAAGGCTCATTGGTCGACTCCTATCATGGCGATGGCAATTCAAATTACTAAGCAGGTCTCAGCGGATTTCACTGAGCAAGACTCGCCGACCTTCTCGGTAGGAAATCAGCGCGGCTTCTGCTAGTTCAAGTGCCGCCAGACCATCTTGCGCTCCTGCCAACGGCGCCCGATTTTCCTGCCAGGCTGCCACGAAGTCGGCGACTTCCTGTGCATAAGCGCGCGAGTAACGCTCGAGGAAGAACCACTGTGGACGCTCATCCACGACCCCCTCGGCACCTGTGAAACGCAACTGAGTATCCGTTTCGTTGCGCGCCTCCAACATCCCCTTGCTGCCAAACACTTCAATACGCTGATCGTAGCCATAGCAGGCCCGGCGAGAATTGCTGATATTGACCAACTTGCCCGACGCACTCTTCAGATTGATCAGGACACTGTCGAGATCACCTGCCTCACCAATAGCCGGGTCCACAAGACAGCTGCCACTTACTGTCACTTCCGTTACAGGCTCTCCGAGCAACCAGGCAGCCATATCCAGATCATGAATGCTCATGTCACGGAAGATACCGCCCGAGGCTGCAATATATTCAGCGGGGGGCGGCTCAGGGTCACGGCTGGTGATCGTGATCATTTCCAACTTGCCAATGCGTCCTGAGTCCATTGCGGTCTTCAGCGCGGAAAACTGGGGGTCGTGACGACGATTGAACCCCAGAGCGCAGGTGACCGGATACTCTTCCAATACCGCGAGACAATGGCGCGTACGCACTAGATCCAGGTCAATCGGCTTTTCACACAGTACGGCCTTGCCAGAACGAGCGGCGCGTTCCAGGAAGTCAGAATGCGTTGGTGTTGAAGACGCAATCAAGACACCGTCAATATCGTCAGAGCTGAAAACATCATCAGCACTTAGCACCGGCACGCCGTACTCGCTAGCCAGTGACTCGGCTGCTGCAGAAAAGGCGTCGCTAACCGAAGCCAGCTCGGCCGTCGGGTGGTCAGAGATAGCGCGAGCATGAACACGGCCGATGCGACCGGCACCTAACAGAGCGATTTTCATATAAGACTTCCTCTTCATGGCGTTTGTTGTTGAGCTTGTTGCAACTGCATTGCGAGAAGTCGCGGGGCTGGAAGGCAACACCTCCTGTGTTGACTTGCCAAGAGAACCCGCTGGTTATTGAAACATCAGTTTTCTATCTGCAATTTCTGACTATCTGTTGCCATATTGGCTTCATTGCGAACCCCCAGCCCGATTGCCAGCACTTGTGCCAGACATAACGTGGAGGTCAATCCTCTGAATCCCTGTACTTCCGCCTCATTGACGACCAATGCCACATCCGCTTGGCGAGTCAGAGGGCTCAACGAGGAATCCGTAATCAATATGATGGGGACCCCTCGCTCCCTGACCGACCTGACGGCGTTTTGTACCTCCTCGGCATAGGGGGCAAAGCTGGTCACCAATAGACAGTCCCGTTCAGACACTGCCTCGGCCTGCTCGCGATACATCGCCCCCATCCCATCCATGAGAAACGCACGCTTGGCCACGTGACGCAGCGAATAGGCCAGGTAACTTGAGACCACGAAGCTACGGCGAGCACCCAACAGATGAATGGCCTCCGCGGCCTGCATGAGGTCCAGCGCCCGCTCGATATCTTGCGTCGGCACGCGATGAGGCAACTGAGCCAAAGCTTGCAGATTGGCCTCGGCGAAATTCATCAGTAGCTCGTTGACGCTTGGGCTCGTCCCAGTGACCTCACGAGCCACACGAATGCGTTCGTTGTAATCGGGCTCTGCCTCAACCAAGCGTGAGCGGAACAGCTTCTGCATCTCCGAAAAGCCAGAGAATCCCAGCGCATTCGCAAAGCGGATCATGGTGGAGGGTGTCACCCCAGCTTTGTCAGCCAGTGCGGCTACCGTGCCGAATGCCACTTCCTGGGGATGATCCAGAAGAAAGCGAGCACTCTGCTGCAAGCGCTTGGAGAGCTCGGGATATTGCTCGCCTATATGCGCCTCTAGGGCTTCAAAAGTCTGCAGCTGACGCGCGGCGCGCTGCAAGGAATTGGGATCTGGCATAAATACTCCTCGCTGTGCCTACCTGACTGGGCGCTGAGATCTTGGCGATCCCCCGGTAGGCGATAGGGAGGAGTCTAGGCGCATGGAATGAAAATTCCAAGATCAAAATAAAATGAATATTCCGGTTGCATTCCATCTGAGTGGAATCTACATTCCAACTACCGGTCGCGATGGAATACGCCATGTTCCAGACCACCGGGCACTCGCATACTGGAAGAGAGCAGCGCCAGTCCGCTCTTCCTCACTGACAAAGACAATAACCAAAGAACGTCAGGAGCCAACCATGTACAAAGTCGAGCCTCTCGCCACCTCTCCGAACTCTCACAGAAGGATGCCACGCCTGCGTCGTGCGATAGCCAGTCTCACGACAGCCTTGTTAGCAGTCTCTGTGGCCAATGCCGCCTGGGCAGCCGACACCGAGCGCTACGTCATGATCACGCATGGCCAGAACTCCGACCCCTTCTGGTCAGTCGTCAAGCGCGGCGCTGACGATGCAGCTGAAGAACTTGGCGTCGAAGTCGAGTACCGCGCACCTTCTACCTTTGACATGGCAAAGATGGCGCAACTGCTGGATGCTGCAGTAGCTTCAAAGCCAGATGGCCTTATCATTTCCCTGACCGACGCTGATGCACTGGGCAAAGGCATCAAGAATGCTGTGGATCAGCAGATCCCGGTCATCACCATCAATTCTGGTGGCGATAAGTCCAAGGAGGTCGGCGCACAACTTCACATTGGTCAGAGTGAATATGAAGCAGGGCGAGGTGCGGCAGAACGCATGGTAGAGAGCGGCGCCAAACACGGACTCTGCATCAATCAGGAGCAAGGCAACGTAGGGCTAGATGCACGGTGCGCGGGCTTCATCAAGGGGTTCGACGGTAGCGCCAGTGAACTAGCCACCAGCACCGATCCCACCGAAATCAAAAACTCTCTCGTTGCCTACCTCAATCAGCACAGCGAAGTGGATGCCATCCTCGCCTTGGGGCCTCTCGGTTCCGAGCCAATGCTCAAGGCAATGCAAGAAGCTGGCGCTACTCAAAAATTCCAGCTCGGCACCTTCGATCTCTCCCCCGACATACTCGCCGCCATTCAGTCGGGTGAAATGAACTTTGCCATTGATCAACAACAGTACCTGCAGGGCTATCTGCCGGTGGTCTTCATGCATCAGTACCACATACACGGTCTGATGCCGGCTGGCGATGTCGCCACAGGCCCCGGATTTGTCACCGCCGAGAATGCAGGTCAGGTCATCGAGCTTTCAGAGCAAGGCATTCGCTAAGCGAAAAGCTCAATTTGGCAAAACTTTCATTTCCATGACATGGCGTCCTCCCCCTATGAGGACGCCCGGAGAGAGCATCATGACTGATCACACTATCAGTGCCGTTCCGGCCGCTGATGACGAACGGCTTCGCCGCGTCCACCCTCTCAAGGCCGCACTGAAACGTCCCGAATTTGGCGCCATTGCCGGCACCATCCTGGTATTTGCCTTCTTCTCTGTCGCCGCTTCGGGGACCGGCATGTTCAGCCTGGCGGGCATCCTCAACTTCCTGGAAGTCTCTGCGCAGCTAGGCATTCTCGCCATCGCGGCATCGCTCCTGATGATCGGTGGTGAATTCGACCTTTCCCTAGGCTCAATGATCGGCTTTGCCGGCATCTTGATTGCCATCCCTGCCGTGCAATACGGCTGGCCCCTCTGGCTGGCCATTACTTTCGCCTTTGCTTGCGCCGTCCTGATTGGCTGGATTAACGGCTATCTGGTGATGCGCACAGGTCTGCCCTCCTTCATCGTCACACTGGGCTTTCTGTTCATCCTGCGCGGCCTGGCCATCGGCCTGACCCGCTTGACGACTGGACGCACCCAAGTCAGCGGTCTGCAAGAGATTGCCGATCATGACTGGTTGGCACCGTTTTTCTCCGGCGAGGTATTTACTGGCCTCTTCAGCTGGATGGCAGCCCAAGGCTGGATTGCCACCAACTTCGCGGGAAATCCAAGTGTCACTGGTGTCCCGGTCTCTATCGTCTGGTGGATTGTACTGGCCGCTGCCGCGACCTGGCTGCTGCTTTACACCCGCTTCGGCAACTGGATATTCGCCTGCGGCGGTGATGTGAATGCTGCACGCAACGTCGGCGTCCCTGTAATGAAGGTCAAGATCCTGCTGTTCATCTTTACCGCTGTCGCCGCCACCATCTTTGCCTGCCTGCAAGTCATGGATACCGGTTCAGCCGACACGACTCGCGGTCTGCTCAAGGAACTGGAAGCCATCATCGCCGTCGTGATCGGCGGAGCTCTGCTGACAGGCGGCTATGGCTCTGCCGTGGGTGCCGTATTCGGTGCGCTTATCTTCGGCACGGTACAGATGGGCATCTTCTACACCGGCGTTAACACTGACTGGTTCAAGGTCTTCCTCGGCGCCATGCTCCTGATCGCAGTACTGTTCAACAATTACGTGCGCAAGAAAGCTCTGGAGGCTAAGTAATGACTACTAACGCCAACCTGCAACAGACGCCGGAACAGACTACGACCGCCGCCGATCGCGCCAGAGGTGATACTCCGAAAGCCGCTGACACCCGCACTCCTCTTATCGAGATGCAGGCTGTCGACAAGCACTTCGGCAACGTAGTCGCCCTTTCCAATATTTCATTGAAAGTCTACGCAGGCGAGGTCATGTGCCTGCTCGGCGATAACGGCGCCGGCAAGTCGACCCTCATCAAGACGTTATCAGGAGTGCATGCCCCGACTCACGGTGAACTGCTGCTGGAGGGGAATCCTGCCAATTTCACGTCCCCCGGCCAGGCACTCGATGCCGGCATCGCAACGGTCTTCCAGGACCTCGCAATGATTCCCTTGATGTCGATCACCCGTAATTTCTTCATGGGCCGTGAGCCCACCAAGGGGTTCGGTCCTTTCAAATATGTGGACTGGGAGTTTGCAGATCGGGTGGCACGTGAAGAGATGGCCAAGATCGGGATCGATGTGCGTGACCCGTCTCAACCAGTCGGCACGCTGTCAGGCGGCGAACGCCAGTGTGTCGCAATCGCACGCGCTGTCTACTTCGGTGCCAAGGTGCTCATTCTGGATGAGCCAACGTCAGCACTAGGTGTCAAGCAGGCATCGAAGGTACTGCGCTATATCGCTCAGGCGCGCAACCGAGGGCTCGGCGTCATCTTCATCACGCATAACGTCCATCACGCCTACCCCATCGGTGATGCCTTTACTCTGCTCAAGCGCGGCACCTCATTAGGAAGCTGGCGCAAAGAGGACATCACTCGTGAGGAAGTGCTCAACATGATGGCCGGTGGCGAGGAAATGGCCAGCCTGGATGCAGAGTTGGCAGAGTTCCAACGGACGGATTCCGCCTCTGTTGCCTGACTGCTAGCAGGCGTACACGTAGATCATCAATAAGCACTACGGGGCTCCCCCGATACCTCGATCTACATCGATTATTGTCAATGCCGGGTAACACCGGCCCATTAAGGGATATGCCCATGACGCGCCACTCTCCTCACTCACCGGATCTGGATGTCATTTGCCTCGGCCGCGTCGCCGTTGACCTCTACGCTGAACAGATCGGTGCGCGTCTCGAGGACGCCACCAGCTTCAAGAAATACCTGGGCGGGAGCTCCGGCAATATGGCGTATGGTACGGCACGCCTTGGACTCAAATCCTCGATGCTAGCTCGAGTTGGCAACGAGCAGATGGGGGAGTTTCTGCGCGAAGAGCTCACCTCGGCCGGTTGTGATGTCAGCCACTTAATCCGCGATCCTGAACGCCTGACGGGCCTGGTGCTCCTCGGCATCAAGGACAAAGACCAGTTCCCCCTACTCTTTGTTCGTAACGACTGTGCTGACATGGCCATTGATGAAGATGATGTCGATCCAGCATTTATCTCCCGGGCACGTGCCTTGGCCATCACCGGCACTCATCTCTCTACACCGCGTACGCAGCGCGCTGCTCGCAAGGCACTGGATGCTGCACGAAACGCTGGTGTAAAGCGTGTCTTGGACATCGACTACCGGCCAGTGCTCTGGGGGCTGACCAGCATTGGCGACGGCGAGACTCGGTTCGTCGCGGATGAAAGCGTAAGCCAGCACATGGCACGTTGGCTTGGCGACTTTGACCTGATCGTCGGCACGGAAGAAGAGTTTCACATTGCCGGCAACAGTACTGACACGCTAGAAGCGCTGCGTGAAGTTCGCCGTCATAGCGAGGCAGTGCTCGTGTGCAAGATAGGGGCGCGTGGCTGCGTCATCTTCGAAGAAGAGATCCCGCAACAACTGGAAGACGGCATTCTGGTCGAGGGCGTCAAGGTCGAGGTCATGAATGTACTCGGTGCCGGCGATGCTTTCATGAGCGGTTTCCTGCGTGGCTACCTGCGCGATGAAGGTTGGGAAACTTGCGGCCATTACGCCAACGCGTGCGGCGCCTTGGTGGTGTCCCGTCACGGGTGTGCACCAGCCATGCCCACAGAGGCGGAACTGTTCGATTATCTGAGCCGCCGCGAGTCCGTGCCTCGCCCGGATCTTGATGATCATCTAACCCACCTGCATCGCGTCACCACTCGTCGTGTAGCGCACTGGGACAGCGTGCTGGGACTGGCATTCGACCATCGCCGCCAATTCCTGGACATGGCACGCGATGTCGAAGGTAACCCCGAGCGTCTGCCTCGCTTGAAGCAGTTACTGGTACAAGCCACCCGCACAGCAGCACAGCAAGCCGGCATCGCACGGCCGGCGATCCTCTGTGATGATGTCTTGGGCCAGGATGCACTCAATGACACCGCTGAACTGGAATGGTGGGTCGGCCGCCCGGTCGAGCTCCCCAGCTCACGCCCACTTCGCTTCCAGCATGGCGATGACATCGGTAGCCAGCTGAGACGCTGGCCGCGCCATCACATCGTGAAGTGCCTGGTGTTCTACCACCCCGATGACGAAGCCACACTGCGCCTTGACCAGGAAGCCCGCTTGCGCCAGCTGTATGACGCCTGCTGCATTTCTGGACATGAACTGCTGATTGAAGTGATTCCGCCACGTCAGGCAGACGCCCCCACCTGCGACGAGACCACCATTCCGCGCAGTCTGGAGCGTCTCTACAACCTCGGCATTCGTCCTGATTGGTGGAAGCTTCCGGCTCTTTCAGCCCAAGGCTGGGAAAAGGTGAGCCAAATCATCAGTACACGTGATAGCTGGTGTCACGGTGTCGTACTTCTGGGACTGGATGCCCCCATCGAAGACGTAAAGCGTGGTTTCGAGCAAGCAGCACGCTTCCCGATCTGCAAAGGGTTCACCGTCGGCCGTACACTGTTCACCGCCCCTAGCCAAGCTTGGCTTTCGGGCACTATCGATGACGCGACCCTGACCCGACAGGCCGCTGACAACTATCTCGAATTGATTACCCATTGGCAGAAACTGCGTGATGCCTATTGCAACGCAGAGGATGCCAGTTCTGCCACCACGCTCGCAGAAGGAGTCCTGCAATGAGCTCTGTTTCTCACTCAGCGGCAGCGCCGGGTACCGTGCGCCTGACAGTCGCTCAGGCATTGGTGCGATACCTGAGTGCGCAATATATCGAGCAAAACGGACAGGAAGTCCCCTTGTTCGGTGGCTGCTTTGCCATCTTCGGCCACGGCAATGTGGCAGGCCTTGGCGAGGCCTTGCACGCCGCAAGTGATGCGTTCCCCACCTATCGTGCTCATAACGAACAAGGCATGGCCAATGCTGCCATCGCCTATGCCAAGGCGAACAACCGTCGCCGAATCATGGCGTGTACCTCGTCCATCGGACCTGGTGCCACCAACATGGTGACCTCTGCCGGGCTTGCCCATGTCAACCGATTACCGGTGCTGTTCTTGCCAGGCGACACCTTCGCCAGCCGCGCACCAGACCCGGTGCTTCAACAGGTCGAACATTTCAACGACCCCGGCCTGAGCGTCAATGATTGCTTCCGGCCTGTTTCGCGCTTCTTTGATCGCATCACACGGCCGGAACAGTTGCTGACCAGCCTTCCCCAAGCATTGGCGACGCTGTTGGATCCCGTGGACTGTGGCCCTGCCACCCTGTGTCTGCCACAGGACGTCCAGACGCTGGCATACGACTGGCCTACCGATTTCTTCGACCGCCAGCTCCATCGTATCCGCCGTGCTCCTGTCGCCCAGGAAGAGCTTGTGATGGCGTTAGACACGCTCCGCTCAGCCAAGCGCCCACTTTTGATTGCAGGCGGTGGCGTGCACTACAGCGAGGCGTGCGATGCTCTATCCACCTTTGCCGAGCAGCACGGTATCCCCGTGGTCGAAACACAGGCAGGCAAAGGTGCCCTGCCTTGGAGCCACGCTCGCAATATGGGCGCGATTGGGGTGACGGGCGCGGCCAGCGCCAATCAGCTGGCACGTGAAGCAGATGTCATTCTGGCCATCGGTTCACGACTCCAAGACTTTACCAGCGGCTCTCGCACGCTCTTTGAAGCCGCCGATCAAACACTCATCAGCCTCAATGTCGGTCGCTTCGATGCCGTCAAGCATGGCGCACAGCAGCTGCAGTGCGACGCACTGCGCGGAATAGAAGCTTTAACGACGGGGCTAGCCGACTGGGCTGCACCAGACAGCTGGGTGCAACGCCAATCTGGACTCAAGCAGGAATGGAAAGCGGTCAGGGAAAGCGTGATGGCTGACCAGGCACTCTCGCTGCCAACCGATGCTCAGGTACTTGGTGCCGTAAATCGTCAAGCGACAGAAGACACCACCGTGGTCTGTGCCGCCGGCGGCTTGCCAGGTGAGCTTCACAAGCTATGGGCAGCCACTGTCCCCGGCAGTTATCACGTGGAATATGGCTTCTCATGCATGGGCTATGAACTGGCCGGCGGGATGGGCGTCAAGATGGCTCACCCATCGCGTGATGTGACCGTCGTAGTGGGAGACGGTAGTTACCTGATGCTGAACTCCGAGCTGGCCACCTCAGTGATGCTGGGCCACAAATTGACCGTCGTCGTGCTCGATAACCGAGGCTACGGCTGCATCAATCGCCTACAACACGCGACTGGCGGTGCCGGTTTCAACAATCTGCTCAAGGACTGTCGCACCGTTCCGGAAGGCGCTCCCAAGGTGGATTTTGCGGCACACGCTCGTGCGCTGGGCTGTCAGGCCGAACAGGTCACAGGGATTGGCGAACTGGAAGCCGCCCTCGAGCGTGCCCGGGCCTCAGAGACAACCTACGTCATCGCGCTAGACACTGATCCGTTGCCCTCCACCCAGGAAGGCGGGCACTGGTGGGAGGTCGCCATTCCCGAGGTCAGCGAACGTACTGAGGTCCGTGACGCCTACCAGGGCTATGTGACGCAAAAACAGCAACAAGCTCACTAAGACATTCACAGGGTCGGGCGACAACAGACAGCCAGTCTCTCCGGCCCTGAAGCTACGCCATGCCGTTGGAGGCCACCGTGTCTCCCTGCACTCTTAATATCTCGAAGAAGGATACCGCCATGAGCATTCGCCTAGGCATCAACCCGCTGACCTGGACCAACGATGACCTTCCGAGCCTCGGTGCCGACACACCGCTGGAAGTCTGTCTCAGCGAAGGCCGCCAAGCAGGTTTTGCCGGTTTCGAGCTAGGAAACAAATTCCCGCGCACACCCGATGCCCTGTCTAAGGTGCTCAATGCTCACGATCTGGCGCTGGTATCTGGCTGGTACTCAAGCCGCCTGCTGGAGCGTAGCGTCGAGGAAGAGCTGGAAGCCCTGAATGATCATCTTCAGCTGCTCAAGACGTGTGGCGCTACTGTCATGGTGTATTGCGAAGTCAGCCGCTGTGTACATGGGGATCAAGACACTCCTGTCTCACGCCGCCCCGTCATGAATGATGCCGATTGGGAGCGTTTAACAACCGGCCTGGATGCTGTCGCAAAAGAGATGGCGTCTCAAGGCGTGGAAATGGCTTATCACCATCACATGGGCACCGTCATCGAGAGTGAAGCCGATGTGGACCGTTTGATGGCCTCCACCCAGCAGGTGAAGCTGTTGCTGGATGCCGGTCACCTGACCTATGCCGGTGGCGATCCCGTCGCTGTGGCACGCAAGCATGGCAACCGCATTACCCACGTCCACTGCAAGGACATCCGTATGGCACTGATGGACAACGCGATCAACCGTGACAAGTCCTTCCTGGATGCCGTACTGGATGGCGTTTTCACCGTGCCGGGAGACGGCGGTGTCGACTTTGCCGCGCTTTTCGCCGAGCTGAAGCGTCAGGGATATGGTCAGCACGATGATCGCTGGCTAGTTGTAGAGGCCGAGCAAGACCCTGCCGTCGCCGACCCGCTGACCTACGCAACGCTCGGTCACGACAATCTGGCTCATCTCGCACGCGAGGCAGAGCTGATCAACGCCTGATTCATCTGCCATTTCAAAGTTATCCGAAATATTTGGGCCGGGATGATGTGGCAACCGCGCTCAACAAATAGAACGGTTCTTATTCCTCTGCGCACGGAGGGAGCCGGCTCTAGGCCACTAGGCTGCATAGACAGCCCGCACGACTCAGATCACTTCGCTTGAGTCAGCGCCAATACCACTCTCCACGAGGACACGTTCATGCAACAGTTACATCACTTCATCAATGGTCAAACGCAACCCGGCGACAGCGGTCGTAATGCACCAGTCTACAACCCGGCCACGGGCGAGCAGTCCGCAAGTGTGTCACTGGCCAGTGCCGAGGAAACCCGCTCCGCCATTGCTGCCGCCAGCGCCGCCTTCCCCGGCTGGTCCAACACCTCAGCCCTCAAGCGCTCACGCATCCTGTTCCGCTTCAAGGCACTGCTGGAAAAGCATAGCGACGAACTCGCCACACTGATTTCGCGTGAGCACGGCAAAGTGCATTCGGATGCGCTCGGTGAGGTGACTCGCGGCATGGAAGTCGTCGAATTCGCCTGTGGCATGCCTCACCTTCAAAAAGGTGAACACTCTCTTAACGTCGGTACCGGCGTAGACAGCCACTCTCTGATGCAACCGCTAGGTGTCTGCGCAGGCATCGCCCCATTCAACTTCCCGGCCATGGTACCGATGTGGATGTTCCCCATTGCCCTGGCAACCGGCAATACCTTCATCATGAAGCCTTCGGAGAAAGATCCCTCTGCTCCGCTGCGCATGGCAGAACTGCTGACAGAAGCCGGACTGCCGCCGGGCGTATTCAACGTCGTCAATGGGGACAAGGAAGCCGTCGATGTCCTGCTGACCGATGAGCGGGTCGAGGCCGTTTCCTTTGTCGGTTCCACCCCGATCGCCGAATACATCTATTCCACAGCTTCTGCACATGGCAAGCGTGTTCAGGCCCTGGGGGGGGCGAAGAATCATATGGTCGTGATGCCGGATGCCGATCTGGATCAGGCCGCAGACGCTCTGATGGGAGCGGCGTACGGCAGTGCTGGTGAGCGCTGCATGGCGATCTCCGTAGCAGTACCGATCGGTGAGCAAACCGCTCAGCGACTGCGTGACAAGATCCTCGAGCGGATGGCCACCCTGCGAGTTGGCCCCGGCGAAGTCGAGGGGCAAGAAAATGACATGGGACCGCTGATCTCGCGCGTGCATGCCGACAAGGTCATCGAGTTCATCGACAGCGGTGTCGAGCAAGGTGCGGAGCTGGTCGTGGATGGCCGTGACATCAAGGTTCCCGGGCACGAGAACGGCTATTTCGTGGGCGCTACCCTCTTTGATCATGTGCGCCCAGATATGCGCATCTATGCCGAAGAAATTTTCGGGCCGGTTTTGTGTCTGGTTCGCCAGGAATCACTCGACGAGGCGATTTCCCTCATCAATGCCCACGAGTATGGCAATGGCACGGCCATCTTCACTCGCGACGGTGATGCTGCCCGCCAATACACCACCCGTATTCAGGTCGGCATGGTCGGCGTAAACGTCCCCATCCCTGTGCCGATGGCATTCCATAGCTTTGGCGGCTGGAAGCGCTCACTCTTTGGTCCGCTTCACATGCACGGCCCGGATGGTGTGCGTTTCTATACCCGCATGAAGGCCGTAACGACTCGCTGGCCGGATGGACTCAGAAGCGAGCAGACAAGCCACTTCACGATGCCAACACTTTGATGTCTCCCTCTGCCATACATCTAATCCTGGCAGGGGGCACTCACTTCCTTCAACAACAATAGCGATCAATGGAGTCATTCATGAAACTAGGTGTCTGCACTTGGACTTTCGGCCCGATCTCTCTGGAAAATACCTTTGAGCGCGTCTCGCGCTTGGGGTTTGACGGTGTCGAGCTGCACGGAGACTTGGAAAGCTTTACTCCCGAGTATGTACTGGGCTTGTGCCAGAAGCACAACCTGCAAGTCTTTTCCCTGACGCCGGGTGACTGTGATCCGGCATCTCCGGATGCATCAGATCGGGAAGCCGCTGATAAGTATTACCGAGATCTTATTGATTTTGCGCATGCAATTGGCGGTGCTCGAGTATCACTCCATGGGTTGGTGGGACGCATCCGCCCCTCCGCAGGTAGCGATCATGCCACTGAATACGGCTATCTCGTTGAATTCCTCAGGCCAATCTGTGCCTATGCTGCAGAGCGGCAGGTACCTTTGGTTTTCGAAGTGCTCAACCGCTACGAATCTCACCTGATCAATACTGGGGAGCAATGCCGCCAACTGATCAAGGATGTCGGCAGCGATCAGCTGAAAGTGTTGCTGGACGCTTATCACATGAACATCGAGGAAGCCGACCCTGTGAAGGCACTGGCGCAGACCGGCCAGCAGCTCGGCCTTTACCACGTCGCAGATTCCAATCGAGGCGGAATTGGCCAAGGCCACAGCGCCCTGCAGCCACAATTCGAACAACTGGCTGAAATGGGTTATCCAGGGCCGATTATCATCGAGGCGCCAGCTATGGGCCCTGACCCCTTCACTCCTGTCAAAGAGGGCGACTACCTCACCAAGCTTGAACATCAGTTGTCACTGAGCGTTACAGCGCTCCGCGAGCAATTCGCCCCCGCTACCGCAATCTAACTTCATAGTGCCCACTATATCGGAGTCAGCCTTATGGCTGGCTCCGGTCTTATCAGGATGGATAGGCCCGCATGGGCCAAGAACGTCAAGACGTCCATCCTCAGAACAGAACAATATCAGGACCGGCCACGCCAACCCGCCGGAACCCTGGCCAACCGCGTCTTGCACAAGCATGACGCTGGAGGACATGCATGCCAGTCACGTCAGGATCGACACATCACAAGACCGGCTTCGAACATCAGGGGCTGACCAAAGGACAACTGGGCTATCTGATTCGTATCACGCTGATTGCAACCCTAGGGGGACTGCTATTCGGGTATGACACCGGCGTCATCTCAGGTGCTATCGGTCCCATCACGGATTACTTCCAATTAGCACCAGCAGAGAAAGGTTGGGCCGTATCGTCTGTGGTTATCGGCTGTATCGGCGGCGCCATCTGTGCAGGCTGGGTCTCTATTCGATTCGGAAGGCGTATGGCCTTCCTGATTGCTGCCATCCTCTTTTTCCTGTCTGCCATTGGCTCAGCGACAGCTACGGACTTCACCGTTTACAGTATCTGGCGAGTCATCGGTGGTATGGCCGTCGGCCTGGCAAGTGTCGTCGCCCCGATGTACATATCAGAAATGTCACCAAGCCACCTGCGAGGCCGCACTGTCAGCCTGTTCCAGCAATCGATCGTCTTTGGTCAGATGGTCGTTTTCTTCGTGAATTACTTCATTGCCAAGGGCATGGCAGAGGCCTGGATCATTGAGCATGGCTGGCGCTGGATGCTGGGATCAGAAGCCTTGCCCGCCCTGTTGTTTGCCATTCTGTTGATGTTCATTCCCGAATCACCTCGCTGGTTGGTCCTCCGTGGACGACACGAGCAAGCACGCGGAGTGTTGGCCAAATTTACCCCTGCCTCTCGTGTCGAGAGCACGCTGAAAGAAATCGTCTCTTCCTATCGTGACGCCACCCTGGAGAATCGCATCAGCCTCAAAGAGCGTGGCCTGCTTGGTTTAGTGGTGCTGGGCTCATTCTTGGCCTGCGCCCAGCAGCTGACAGGAATCAACGTCGTGATGTATTACGCGCCGGAAGTCCTCTCCACCGTAACTTCAAGCAGTGAAGATGCGCTGTTACAAACCTCCATCATGGGTGTGACCTTCGTGGGCGGGAATTTGCTGGGCATGCTACTCATCGATAAGGTCGGCCGCCGTCCGCTGCTGATAGCGGGAAGCATTGGCAGCATGATCGGTATGTGCGCACTAGGGCTGATCATTTCGCGCGATGCCATTGGCTACGGCGCACTACTGGCGCTTATTGTCTATGTCGTTTCCTTTGCTGTCTCTTGGGGCTGCGTATGCTGGACGCTACTGTCAGAAATCTTCCCCAATGCCATCCGCGGCCGTGCAATGGCCATCGCTCTGGCGGCTCAATGGTTCATGGGGTTTGTGGTCACCCAATCCTTCCCCATGCTACGTCAGAGTGAGTTCCTCAACTCGGCCTTCGGCACTGGCTTCAGTTTCTGGCTATATGCCGTCTTGATTTTGCTCAGCATGCTGATCGTGATGCGCTATGTGCCCGAGACCAAAGGCAAGACGCTGGAAGAATTGGAAGATATTACTGGTACACGTCTAAGTAAGCGCCGCCGGGAGCTCGCAAGCGCCAATGCCAGCAGTTGATACTCTACCCTCGCCATCGCAAGACTGACTTGTCGTAACACCTGCCCCTTGCCTGCCATCATTTTGCGATGGCTCGCAAGGGGCAAGTGTTTGAGGCCAGAAACACGCGAACACGATTCGCCTTCTCAGAAGATATCGTGCAAATGGGTTAGGCTCTCATTTCGAGACCTGTAACTCGAACCCGGACTCATCCCGAATCCCCACCCGGTTACCGTCGGGATCATGCAGATGTATGGTCCTGCCCCATGGTGTCTCTTCAATTTCGGCGTCGATACCCCAGGCTTTGACATCTGCCAATGCCTGATCGATATCCCTGACATTGAAGCGTAGCTTGGCGCTACCTTGTTCTGGTGTCTTGCCGCCTTCAATGGCTTTCCCACCCTGCTCGATCATCAGATAGCCCGCCCCATAAGACAGGCAGGTCAGCCTGAAACTGCCATCTTCCTTGCTGAACATCAGCGGCAGTTCGAAAAGACCTTGATAGAAAGCGACACACTCCTCGAACCGTTCTGTATTCAATATCAGGCCATACCGCGCGACGTTATGCTTCATCCATGTGTCCTCTGGCTGTGGCTTGGTGTCCTTTGATCATGCCATCGGTATCGGGGCAGAACGATAGTGCCCGGTGCAAGACATGCTCCCGCCAGCACGTGAAGATTGCCAGCGGGAGTAGATAACGACGGCTTGATGAACAGTCCAGAGCGCTCCTGGTTTACTCAGCGGTCAGTGGCAAGCCCTGACGAGCAAGACGACGGCGACGCTTGCTCAAGCGAGTGCCTGTGATGTTCTCGAGCTCCTCCAATGTCTTGCCCTTGGTTTCCGGCACGTAGCGCAGCACGATCATCAAGCTGATGAAGGTCAGGACAGCGTAGAGCCAGAAGCTGAATCCACCACCGACGAGTTCATTGAGGAAGTCACTCTGGCGCATCATCGGGAAGGTCTGAGTGACGATGAAGCCCAGCAGCCACTGCGCGGCGACGGCCAGTGACATGGCTCGTGCGCGGATGGCATTGGGGAATATCTCGGAGACCAGTGTCCAGCAGACACACCCCCAGGAGATGGCAAACGAGACGACATAGACGATCAGGGCGATCAAGGCGCTGATGCCCGGTTCGCCATTGCCGATCACGACACCCAGGAAAGTCATGCCAACGATGCTGCCCAGGCTCCCCGCAATCAGCAGCGGACGACGGCCAACCTTGTCGATCAGCAGCATGCCCAGCAGGTTACCGGCGACGAAGGTCACCCCCATGATGGAGGTCTGGAACAGGGCATCTTCATTGCTGGAAGTGACGGCGGACAACACATCCGGGGCGTAGTACATCACCACATTGATGCCGGTCAGTTGCTGGGCAGCCGCGATGAAGATCCCGATGGCCACCAGCCCCAGCATCCCCTTGGTACGCAGCGACGCGTGACGCTTGCTCTCATTGTGCTGGAAGGATTTCTGGATCTCGCCCAGCGTGCGTTCAATGGCGTCGCCATGATAGAAGCGCGCCAGGACTCGGCGGGCATCGTCCAAGCGCCCTTTCAGCACCAACCAACGTGGAGATTCCGGCACGAAAGGAATCAGCACCGCAAACAGAATGGAAATGATCGCTTCAGACCCCAGCATCCAGCGCCAGCCGTGATTCAGGATCCAGGTTTCCGCCATGCCCTTGGCAATGAAGTAGTTCACGAAGAACACCACCATCTGGCCAAAGACCACGGATTGCTGGAACAGACTGACGGTGCGCCCTCGCATATACCCGGGTGACATCTCGGAGATATACATCGGTGCCATGACACTGGCCATGCCGACGGCAATCCCGCCGAGAATGCGCCACCAGATGTAGGCATCAAAGGTGCTCGCCAGGCCGGATCCCAGTGCTGACGCCGTGAACATCAACGCTGACAGCATGAAGACGGCCTTGCGCCCATAGGCAATGGACAGCCGTCCGGCGATGAGTGCGCCACCGATACAGCCGATGACCACAGATGAGACTGCCCAGCCCTTCTCGGCGGCGGACAGATCAAAATACTGCGCGATGGGCCCGATGGCCCCGGAGATGACGCCGGTGTCATAACCGAACAGCAGGCCACCCAGGGCGGCCACTAGAATGATCTTGATCAGGAAGACAAGCTGCGCTGGCGTCAGCTTTTCTTGATTGTCGGGTGAGGAGGAATCGGTGGATGCTGAGGGGGTAGCGGTGTCGCTACCGGGGTGTGAAGTGGGCATGACGACCTCTCGTGATCGATTGTTATAGTATTACGAGAACTGCTGAGGCAGGTGTGGCTCGAGTGCTCGTGGCATCTGACGCACCACGCTATCGAGACAAGTCATTGCGGTATCTTCCGTGCCCTGCCGTCTTCTGGCGCGATGACGACAGGGCTTCATGCGGATCAGGCTTCCGCCAGGCCCTTTTCAAGAATGCTGCGTTCAATGAATTCACGACTTTCGCGGGCATTTTCCAGCGCGCTGTTGTCCTTGGTCGGGTCCACGTCCTGCTCGACGGTGATCCAGCCTTGATAGCCGATGGATTCCAGACTCTCGCGAACCGCGTCAAAGTCGACACAGCCCTGGCCCAGCGGGCAGAACACGCCCTGACCAATGGCGGTGTAGAAGTCGATGCCATCCTTCACCACGTTTTCCAGCACCGGCGCCTGAATATCCTTGAAGTGGATATAGGCGACGCGCTCGCCGTAGGTGCGAATCAGCTCGGCGGGGTCGATCCCGGCATAGGTGCAATGGCCAGTGTCGATGCACAGCTTGACCAGGTCAGAGTCCAGCTCTTTCATGGCGCGATCGACTTCATCACGATACTCGATATAGGTGCCGGCATGCGGGTGAAGCACCGGCATCACGTCATATTCCTGACAGATTTCAGCCACTTGGCGGATAGTGACCATCATCTCATTCCATTGCTCATCATTGAGACGTGTCGCGGCTTCCTGCTGGCCAGCCTCATCGGTGCGCGGCGAGCTGACGTGATCGATGATGACCATATAGTTGCCCTGCTGCGGCTTGAGCACTTCACAGGTCGCGCGGGTGTAATCCAGGATTTCCTGACGACGTGACGCGTCATGCAGATGCTTGAAGATGGTACCGGCGATCAGCTCGAGCCCTCGGCTGTCCAACGAGGACGCCAGTGCTGCCTGCTCGGTCGGCAGATAGTTGAGCGGACCCAGCTCCGTCGCCTTGAAGCCGGCGCCGGCGATCTCATCCAGTACGGTCTGCCAGCTGGGGTTGGCGGGATTGTCGGCAAACTCGATACCCCAGGAACACGGCGCGTTGGAAAGCTTGATTTGCATGAGGATGTCCTTCTCTTTGGCGTTGTCGTTGTCTTTTGAAATAACCATCATCAGTAGCGCATTGGCGAAGCGACCTCACAGCAACCGCCAATCCATGGCGGTGATAGCGTCAGAGAGAGGCGCTCCAGATGCCGGCAGTCAGGTCAGAACGCGACCCAGCGATTCTCGTTGTCAGACGATTCCACACAGCACTCCAGCAACCGCACACCTTCGATACCGGCGTCGATATTGGGGAACCAGAGCGACTCCAACTCCTGCTCTGACAGACCGAGATGCTGAGTACTTCTGCCATCACGGCGCGCTTCGGCGCCCTGCATGGCGAGTGCATAGCGGTGATAGACATTGGCCCAGGATTCGAAGAAGCCTTCCGCGTGGCCACCGCCGATGCGGTTGCTGTTCACGGCGCTGTCGCCTTCGGCGAGATAGCCCATGCCACGCTCGAGAATGCGGGCCGGCTCGCCCTGCACTTCCAGACGCAACTGGTTGGGATACTCATCCCACCACTCGATACTGGCCTTCTCTCCCACCACGCGAATCTTCTGCTGGTGCATGGAACCCGCGTTCACGGCGCTGGCCCACAGCGACCCCACCGCACCGTTCTGGTACTGGAGCAACACCTGGGCGTTGTCTTCCAGCGGCGCACGCGAGGCCACGAAACTCTGGCGGTGGCACATCAGGCGTTCGACCTTGAGTCCGGTGATGAACTGGCCGGCATAGAAGATGTGCGTCCCGAGATCCCCCAGCACATAAGTCGGCCCGGAAACAGCAGGACTGGTACGCCACTTGGCGCCGCTGCTGACCTGTTCGACCGGCTGGCTATGGAAGCCATGAGCGAATTGCATGTTGACCATGCGGATCTGCCCCAGCTCACCCGACTGCACCATGGCACGGGCCTGGTGCAGCATCTGATAGCCGCTATAGCCATACATGACACCGAAGACCAGACCGCGCGCCTGTGCTTCGGCCTTGAGCTCCTCGGCCTCGGCAACCGTGAAGGTCACCGGCTTTTCGCAGATCACATGCAGACCGGCCTTGAGCGCTGCCAGGCTGATGGCATGGTGGGTGCTGTTGGGCGTGGCGATGCTGACCGCCTGAATGCCGTCCTCGCGAGCAGCTTCGGCCTCGAACAGGCTGGCGTAATCCGGGTAGCAACGCTCTGGATCGAGTCCCAGGTTGGTGCCGAATTCACGCCCGCGTTCAGCGTCGAGATCGAAGGCACCGGCGACCAGCTGGAACAAGTTGTCACGATGGGCAGCAGCACGATGGGCGTGGCCGATTTCACTGCCACGGCCACCACCGACCATGGCCCAGCGCAGCGGTGCGATATTGTGTTCTTCATTGAACATCAGGGTTCTCCTGCAAATGCATGGGTGCTGGTAATTGGCGTTGTCATTCCAAGCGTGTTCATGAGGCCCGTTGCGGTGTGCGCCAGGCCTCACGCAGAATCAGAGCCCGCGACGCTGATGGACACGGCCGGCATTCATGGCGGTGACCTGCGCTTCATCCACGTCCTCGCGGACGACTTCGGGTAGCCCCACATCCCACCAGCAGTCACAGGAAGACCACTTGCTGGAATCGATATCCACCACGATGACGTAGGTCCGCGGGCTCTCCTTGGCGCGCTGGTAGGCGGCCCGGAAATCACTGATGTCACTCAGGTGCTCACCATAGGCACCTTGCGACTGGGCATGCTTGAGGAAGTCGACGCGTACCAGCTCATCGGCCTGGCTGCGACAATCGGCCAGCATGTTGTTGAAGGACGGATTGCCACTGTTGTTCTGCAGCTTGTTGATGACCGCAAACCCGGCGTTGTCACACACCAGCACGATCATCTTGTGGCCCGTCAGCACCGAGCTGTAGATGTCGGAATTCATCATCATGTAGGAGCCATCGCCGACCAGGACCACGACCTCGTTGTCGGGATTGGCGATCTTGGCGCCCCAGCCGCCCGCCACTTCATATCCCATGCAGGAGAAGCCGAACTCGATATCGAACTTGCCGAGCTGCTTGCTCTGCCAGTTCATGTTGAGCTCTGCCGGCAAGCCACCGGCGGCCGTCAGCACGGTATCGCCGGGTTCCTGCACCGCATTGACGCTGGCAATGACCTGGGCGTAGGACGCCATCTCGCCGGGCGTGATCTCGCCACGGTTGGCGCAAAGGGATTTCCACTCGGCGACCTCAGCCTGGCCCTTTTCCAGCCAGCGCTGATCGGCTTGCCATTCACCCAACCCGGAATCAAGACGCTCCAGCGTGTGGCGAGCATCGCCGATGACCGCCATGGCGCGATGCTTGATGGCATCCATATGCGCCACGTTGACTGACACGATCTTCAGCGCTGGATTACGAAACACCGACCAGGATCCGGTGGTGAAGTCCTGCAGGCGTGTGCCAATGGCCACCAGCACATCACATTGTGCCGCCATGGCATTGGCGGAATTCGAGCCAGTCACACCAATCGGGCCGATATTGCAGGGGTGGGATTGCAGCAGCGAAGAACGGCCCGCAATCGTCTCGACCACCGGAATATTACGACGTTGTGCAAAGTCGGCCAGCAACTGATTGGCTTCGGAATAATGAACGCCACCGCCAGCGATGATCAGCGGCTTCTCCGCCTTTTCCAGCAGGGAAATGGCATCCTGTACAGCACGCGTATCGGCTTCCGGACGACGAATATGATGGATGCATTCTTCGAAGAGTGCCTCTGGATAGTCATAGGCAACGCCCTGGATATCCTGTGGCAATGAAATCATGACCGGCCCGCAATTGGCGGGGTCCGTCAGCGTCGCGATCGCTGTCGGCAAGGACTGCATGATCTGTGCGGGATGAGTGATGCGATCCCAATAGCGAGTGACGGGCTTGAAGGCATCATTGACGCTCAGGCCTGGTTGATGGGCATGCTCGACCTGCTGCAGCACCGGGTCTGGCAGGCGTGAGACATGGGCATCGCCGGCGAACATCAGCAACGGAAGGCGGTTGGTGTGCGCGATACCCGCAGCCGTGATCATGTTGGTGGCACCCGGCCCGATGGAGGTGCTGGCGATCCCGATGCGCTGGCGCTTGTTGGCCTTGGCGTAGGCAACGGCGGCAACCGCCATGGACTGCTCATTCTGGCCGCGCCAGATCGGGATCGTGTCCTGGATGTTGTGCAGCTGCTGCCCCAGACAGGTCACGTTACCGTGGCCAAAGATGGCGAACCCGCAACCGAACAAGGTCTCGACACTGCCATCGAGTTCAATCTTCTGCGCAGCCAGGTATCTGGCGATGGCTTCGGAGACGGTCAATTTTATCGTTTTCATTCCTCTCTCCCGACGAGCATATGGCGTTGTTTTATTGTGTGCATTCAGGTCGAAAAATCCGCACCTGAAGCTCAGTGATGATGACGTAGGAAAATGATGGTCAGCGCTGAATTCTTCGCCGTTTGAAAAGACACTAGCAGCGCCTGAAAACGTTTTCACCTTCATTTTCAAAAAAAGTGCTTTCCTTGGATCAAAGTTCAATAAGGATGTCTTGGCATGATTGAAGCAGCCTATAAAACTGTCGCTTCGATCACCCTTATCCTATTGATCATCCCAAGGAGCACTCGATACCACTCCGGCGAAAGCCGCCATCTCGTTGCCAGTGGCGCTGGCACGAAAAGCGCTTCATGGGGAGTGATGCATGCAAAACGCAGCCTCCCAAAACGCTCTGCGAAAACGCCATGACCACTTCAGCATGGCTAGACGAGGCCACCATCCACGATATAGGTCTGGGCCGTCATCATGCGACTGTCATCCGCTGCCAGGAACAACACCATCCGAGCCACATCCTCGGGCTGTACCCGCTGGTGCAGGCTCTGATTTTCCAATACCTGCTTCTCCAGCTCGGGATTCCACCACAGCGCCTTCTGACGCTCGGTAATGATCCACCCCGGCAGCACGGTATTGACGCGAATCCCCGCATCTCCCATGTCACGCGACAAGGTGCGCGTCAGACCGATGGTGGCCGCCTTCGCGCTCGAATAGGCCGAGATGTCCCGCGAGCGACGCAGGAAGCTGGGCGAGCTGAAATTGATGATCGACCCGCCGCCCGCCGCCTGCATCCCGGCAAAGACTGCCTGACAAGCAAACACCACATGGCGAAGATTGGTGGCCTGAAGGTCATCCCATGTCTCGACATCCAGCTCCGTGAGCGGTACCCGGGTATCACGCGCGGCATTGTTGACCAGGGCCCCTATCGGCCCCCACTCATCTGCTGCAGCCTCGATGACCGTGCGCAGCTGCTGGATGTCAGTCACATCGCAATGTCGGTAATGCACCTCTCCTCCCTGATCGGTCAGACGCGCCGCCAGGGCCTCGCCTGAGGCATCATCGATATCGATGAAACTCACTCGCGCCTGCTGCTCACAGAAATGCTCTACCAAGGTCGCGCCGATGCCGCTGGCGCCGCCACTGATGAAGACATGCCGGCCTTCCAGGCTGGGATAACGTGCGAACTGATTCATTTTGCCTCTCCTCTGATAGCGTATCGCTGGCTCAGGCGAACGACTGCCACGGCCAGGTGCATTCAATAGCCTTCACAATGATTCGCGCTGCGCTCCATGTCCTTCAGTACTGCCTGTGCCCCTGCCATCAACAGACGTGTATCGGCTCCGACCGTGACCAGATCACAGCCACGCGCCAACATCCGTCGCGCATGCGCGGCACTGCCGTTGTGAATACCGATGACGCTGCCGTGCTGCCGAGCCCGTGCGACAATCTCGTCGATCAAGATATCCATGGGGCCATCACCGTGATCGAACCCAGGTGTGTGCCCGTGTGACAACGCCAGATCCGCAGGGCCGATATAGATGCCATCCAGCCCCTCGACGGCCAGAATCTCTTCCAGGTTCGCCACGCCTTCGCGGGTCTCGATCATGCCCAGCACCAGCATCTCGTCATTGGCATGCTTCGCATAATCCGCTCCGCCATACAGCATGGCGCGATGAGGGCCAAAGCTGCGCATCCCCAGCGGGGGATAACGACAGGCGGCCACCAGTGCCCTGGCGTCATCGGCCGTGTTGATCAAAGGCGCGATCACGCCATAGGCCCCCGCATCCAGCACCTTCATGATCAACCCCGGCTCCAGGCTTGGCACTCGGACAAGCGGGACGGTGTCAGTGGTGGAGATGGCCGTCAGCATCGGCAGCAGATCGCTGTAATCGATCACCCCGTGCTGCATGTCGATGGTCAGGCTGTCCCAGCCCTGATGGGCCATGATCTCTGCCGAGAAGGCACACGGCATGGAGAGCCAGCCATTCACGACGCCCTCTTTTTGGGCAATGCGTTGCTTGAGGCGATTGAGGCGCATGGGGTCTCCCTCTGGAATTCATCAACGGTGGAGGTCACAAGGGACGGGGCACAAGAGCAGTCACAAGGTCAGTCACGCGTGAGGTTCACGGGTCGTGTCCAGGGAGGGTGAGCGTTCTCCATTCAGCACGTCGGGTGATGCTGGAGAGCGAGAGGCAAAGGTGGCGATGGGGACACCCGGCACCTCGACCTCCAGCGCGAAGACACTGCCAGACAAGGGGGCTGCGGCCAGTGCCTCAGGGCTCATGCCCTTGCGCAAGGTGGTCACGAACAGCGTTGTCATATCGGCCCCGCCAAAGCACGGCATGGTCGGGCCGGGGCATGGCAGGCGGACCTGGCGCGCCAGACGTCCCTGGGCATCCCAATAATTGAGGACTCCGCCAAAGACACCTGCACTCCAGTAGCCTCCCGCCATATCCATCGCCCCACCGTCGGGGCGACCGTGCAGTGCAGGCTGGGTCTCGGCAAACACTCGCGGCGTTCCCATGACACCATTTTCCGGGCAGTAGTCCGCGACATGGATCGTGTCGCGCCGCGTATCCGCAAAATGCATGCGCCGTCCATCAGCACTCCAGGCCAGTCCATTGGCGACAATGAGGCCTGAATGCAGACAATGCGTCTCGCGCTCAGGCGTGACCGAGTAGAAATGCCCCAACGGCCGGGAGCGGCTCGCTTCATCCATGGTGCCGATCACGAACTGTCCATTCGGTGCGACCTTGCCGTCATTGAAGCGCGTGCCAGCCAACGGCTCACCGGGTGGGCAGGCCAGGAACTCCAGTGCACCCGACTCGAAATCGAGCAGATGGATACCCGAACGCATGGCAACGATCAAACGCCCATCGGCACAGCGCCCGAAGGCACCCAAGGTCTCTGGCAGCACGCGACGCTCTCGCTTGCCATCACTCAGGCAGTAGCGCTCGATCGCCGGGGCATAAAGGTCCGCCCATAACAGGCTGTTGCGACTGGCATCCCAGACCGGGGATTCACCCAATTCCGCCCGGCTCTCTATCAACAGTTCGATTTCCGCCATTTCCTGGACTCCCGTCGACGATGGCTATGGCACATGCGTGGATACCCCTGCGGGCTTACACCTTCTATCTCTCTGCCCCCGATACCCTCGACCTTATCTCCCTGCTTCAGGCAGCGGCGCTCAATAGATATCGGGCTCAGGGGTACTGCCAGGTGCACCATTGGCAAAGTCGAAGTCACAGCCTTCATCTGCCTGGGTGACATGCGATTTGTAGAGAGAGGCATAGCCATGAGGGTGCCGGTCCTTGGGCGGCTGCCAATCTGCCAGTCGACGTTGGATCTCCTCCTCATCGACCATCAGGTCCAGCCGCCGATTGGGGACATCCACGGCGATGATGTCGCCGGTCTTGACGATGGCCAACGGTCCGCCGACGGCGGCTTCAGGCGCCACATGCAGAATGCAGCTCCCGTAGCTGGTGCCACTCATGCGCGAGTCGGAGATACGCAGCATGTCGCGCACGCCCTGTTTCAGCAGCTTGGCCGGAATCGGCATCATGCCCCACTCCGGCATGCCGGGGCCGCCCACCGGTCCGCCATTCTTGAGCACGATGATGCTGTCAGCCGTGACCGGGAGGTCTTCATCATCGATATGCGCCTTGAGGTCGGCGATATTCTCGAACACATAGGCAGGCCCTTGATGGACATGCAGACGAGGGTCCGCCGCGGTCGGCTTGATGATGGCCCCCTTCGGCGCCAGGCTGCCGGTCAGTACGGCAGTCCCGCCCGAGGCATTGACCGGCGTGTCCAGCGGGAGAATGACTTCCGGGCGCCAGACCTTGGCGCCCTCGATGTTGTCGCCCAGGGTGCGGCCGGTCACGGTCATGGCGGAGAGCTTCAGCTCACTGCCGATGTTCGTCATCAATGCCGGAAGCCCTCCGGCATAGAAGAAGTCTTCCATCAGATATTCGCCGGAAGGCTTGAGGTTCAGCACCAGCGGCACACGACGCGATATCTCGTTGAAGCGCTCCATCGGCAGCGTGATTCCGAGACGACGTGCCATGGCCACGATGTGGATGATGGCGTTGGTCGAGCCACCGATCGCCATGTCGACAGCAATCGCGTTATCAAAGGAGGCCTCGCTCATGACATCGGTCGGCTTGAGATCTTCCCAGACCATTTCCACCGCTCGCTTGCCGCTGGCGTAGCACATACGGTTGTGATTGGCGTCCACCGCGGGGATGCTTGAGGCCCCCGGCAGGCTCATGCCCAGCGATTCACCGATCGACATCAGCGTTGCCGCCGTGCCCATGGTCATGCAAGTGCCCGGAGAGCGGGCAATCCCATTCTCGATCTCGTTCCAGTCACTCTGACTGACGTTGCCGATACGTCGCTCATCCCAGTACTTCCAGACATCCGTACCGCTCCCCAACACCTGACCACGGTAATTGCCGCGCAGCATGGCACCAGCGGGGACATAGATGGTCGGCAGATTCATGGAGATCGCGCCCATGAGCACGCCCGGCGTGGTCTTGTCACACCCGCCCATGACCACGGCGCCATCCACGGGGTAGCTGCGCAGCAATTCCTCGACTTCCATGGCCAGCATGTTGCGATACATCATGGCGCTGGGTTTCATCAATTGCTCACCCAATGACATGGCAGGCAGTTCGACAGCAAAGCCCCCCGCTGCCGTGATACCACGCTTGATATCCTTGACCCGCTCAGGAAAGTGAGAATGGCAGGTATTGAGGTCGTTCCAGGTATTGATGATGGCGATCACCGGCTTGCCGACGAACTCCTCTCCCCAGTAACCCATCTGCTTGACGCGAGAGCGATGCCCGAAAGAGCGCAGGTCATCCTGCTTGAACCAGCGATTACTGCGCAGATCGTCGACCCCTTTCCTGTTCATCCCGTACTCCTTACAACGTAATTGACCGAACAATGGCGTAGCAGAATCCGCACCGGCTACCTCGAGGGCGGCCCGTCATTGCGTCATTCCTGAATGAAGTGGCGTTGGCTATCTCAATTCAACAGCCGAATCAGCGCGTCAATTGACTGTCCGCCGTGAGGGGAGAGACACCCAATCGCCGTTGCGTCGACTGGAGTCGAGCGCGGTGGCGGCGAACTCGACACCACGCACCCCACTGCGCAGGTCGGGATACCAGCAGGCCAATGGGTGCGGCTCAGTCCCCTGCTGGCAGGCAGTGATGTCCTCATGGAGATCGCTATACAGGGAAGAAAAGGCTTCGCGATAACCTTCGGGGTGTCCAAAGGCCACACGAGAGATACGCGTGGAGGCTTCATGAAGTCCTGCTGCCCCTTTGGAGAGCAGCACAGGAGCGCCATCAAGACGGCGGAACAGGAGCTGATTGGGGGTTTCCTGATGCCATTCGAGCCCCCCGAGACTGCCGAAGATACGGAAGCTCAGGCCATGCTCGGCGCCGGCAGCCGCCTGGGTAATCCACATCAGGCCGCGGGCACCATTGCCATAGCGCAACATTACGTTGGCATTATCGTGCGCTTCGCGTCCGGCCACGCTGGCCGTGACATCGGCACTCAATTCACTGGTCTCAAGCCCGGAAACATACTCGAGCATATGAAAGGCGTGGGTCGCGATATCATTGAGTATCATCGACTCCCCCGCGATGGCGGGGTCCATATGCCAGTCGTGGCCTGCCTTTTCCGCATCCGTCAGGCAGGCCAGGTGCCCCTGAACGTAGTCACACTGCAGCTGACGGATTTCACCGAGCTCGCCATTCTCGATCATGGCGCGTGCCTGACGCACCATGGGATAACCGGTATAGCCATAGGCCATGCAGAAGCGCAGCCCTGCCCGCTCGGCAATCGCTTCAAGCTCGCGAGCCTGAGCCGGATCATTGACCAGCGGCTTTTCACAGACGACATGAAAGCCCAGCTCCAGAGCCAGCTTGGCCAGGACGAAGTGACTATCGTTGGGCGTGAGAATGGCGATCACCTCAGCACCATCTTCGCGGGCAGCTTCCTCGCGTAGCAGTGATTCACCATCGCCATAACCACGTGCGATGTTGAGTTGTTCCGCCTGCTGGCGAGCACGCTCGGGATTCGATGACAGCGCACCGGCGACGACACGATACCGTCCATCCATCTGCGCCGCCGCACGATGGACCTGACCGATGAAAGACTGAACGCCTCCCCCGATCATCCCCATGCGCAGCACTTTGGGGGCCAAAGTGCTCGACTGGTGTTCCGCTGTCTGCTGTGAGCTTGAACGGTGGTCGAGTGAGGGCGGTGTCTGCTGAGTCATTGGGCGTCTCGGCTTCAGGCGTGGATGGCGTTATTGTTCTATCGCGTACCACAGGGGCTTTTCCTTGGCTTTGGTACGCTGCATATCAAGCAGCCTAGCGCAGCCAAACCGGCTTTGAAAATGTTTTCAAAGCCATTTAGACCAAGGGACGAGAAAGAACGAAAATCCACCGATGTGCCAACGAATCGCCAGTATTCCAGGCGGACTACCAAGAGAGTGCTGCTCCGCCACCAGAGAAGATTTCACGAGAAAACTATCAAGCGTTCTGCAGTGCGCGTGTCAGTTGACGTGACGAGTCGACCCGCGTTGCGTGATCTGACACGGCATGATGACCCGACTGGGCGCCATGCCACCTTGCTTGATGCGCGCGAACAACAACGACACCGTCTTGTTGACCATTTCCGTGAATGGCTGGCAGATCGTCGTCAGATCATAGGATTTGCTTGAGGCAAAGCGAATGTCATCCACCCCGACGATACCGATATCCTGTGGTATGCGGTGCGAGAACTCATGACGTATGGCGTCCATGCCGCCACATGCCATGATATCGTCAAAGTAGAAGATGCTATCAGGAATGACCTCCGCCTCTGCGAACAACTCACAGGTGGCTTCATAACCCGCATCGTAGCTGTGGCGATGTCCTTCCCCCACGCCATGCAAGGTCAGCCCGCGCTGCTCCAGCCGCTCGATGAAGCCACGCTTTCTATCCAGCGTGGCCTGCTCCTTGGTCGACGCCCCCACATAGGCCAGCCGACGATAACCGAGATCAATGAGATGATCTGCTGCCATGCGCCCCATCTCGACATCGTCACAGGTCACCACACAGGCGCCGGAGTCTTCTCCATCACGCCCGAATATGGCCACAGGCGTATTCTGCTTCGCACAGGCCTCGACCAACTCCGGCGGCACCGATGCAGAAGTGACGATCAAGGCATCGACATGATATTCCATCACCAACGAGACAGCCTCCGAGATGCTTTTCTCGGTATTCACGTTGATCAATAAGGTGTGGCAGTTATGCCGCTGAATCGCAGCAGAAAATTCGCTGAGAATCGCCAGGTAGACAGGGTTCTCGAAATTGGTCACGAGAATCCCGATCAGGCTGGATTGCGACTTGATGCCTCGTGCCAGACGATTCGGCTTGTACCCCATTCGCTCGGCTACCGCCAGGATCCGGCTACGCATCTCGGGGGAGCTGCTGCCTTCAGGATTCATTGCCCGAGAGACCGCCGCAATCGAGACGTTGGCCTCCTTGGCAACTTCAGTGATGGTGACACGCTTGGATGAGGATATGTCCTCGGACTTCTTCATGCTCACTCCCTAACGGGGCTCAATGCTCAACATCTCATCAAGGCATTCCACCCCACATTGGATAATCATTGGCCGACCATACCGCGGATCACGCAAGCATGCAGCAGGCGTATGATGAAGAATACAGCCATATCACGTTGGCTTTGACGTGTGCCACCAGGGATTCAATAGCCGCCTTTCGATAACACGACCCTGGCGACTATCTCTGGCAGCACGACGGCTCAGGACCACAGTAGAACTGACGCAACAGCCGATGCATCGGTTGCTGGAGCCTCGTCGTGGCACACCCAGACGATGACCCTGGATACGACTCGGAGGTCGCCAATCACGAAGATGTGCAAAGGGCTTTGACAGTAAATGTATTGCTATGCCCTCTATAGCCCCACCTGGCGAGGGACCAAGGAGAATATCAATGGCTTGACACGCCAGTACTTCTCCAAGGGGCAGTCTCCAAGAATGTCAGTAATACTGAGCTACGCAAGGTGCGTCGAGAAACGGAATGACCATTCTCGACAGCGCCTCGGCTATCGAATAGCCATCCCAAGTATTCTCGAGAGAATGTTCTAAAACCCTGTATACCATGCGTGCTGCTCTTGTTGCTGGAGCTCAGACACAAAAAACCGATGCCTGCAAAGCGCAAGCATCGGTAACATGGAATATATATTAAAAAAGCTTTACGAATCGGACAGTTTATTCCATTCCTTTTCAGCGTCTTCTTTGTTCATGCCATAACGCTCTTGAACCTTTCCGACAAAGTGCTCCTTGCGACCCGCAATTTCGTCGACATCTTCATCTGTAAGCTCTCCCCAACCTTCGCGGACCTTACCTTTGAGTTGCTTCCACTTACCTTCGGCGATATCACTATTCATGGCAGTCTCCTAAATCAAACAGATAATGCGACAAATAAAAATCAACCAATGACCAGTCACATGCTGTGATTGAGCCTCATGGCAGGCCACGAATATAAGCTAGCACAGATATTAGGGCTCAACAACAGCCCTACCGCTTCACCTCATTGGTGGCGCGACCACTGACTTTACATAAAATATAGCGCGAGCCAGCCGACTCAATACAACATCATCGACAGAAAGTTCCCTTCATCTTTCCGTGACATACTGTCATTCCCCTGCCTTCAAAAATCAATATGAAAACTGCCATTAAATATATAAGGAGGAAATATTCAGCATAACCTATCAACAACTCACTATAAGGTGCCGGATGATCGATTCTTACAATGAACCTATCCTTTATTGGCCTCTCGTATACCCAACAAGCAATTCATACAGAAAAGGCATCATGGGTATCAAGCTGCACAATCAAGAGACAACGACACCGAAAATTCATGCCGACTTCCTAAGCAGCTCCTTCCAGCATTACGAACAAGATCTCGCTCGTCAGTTTTCGGTCAGCGTCTCAACCATCCAGCGATGGCGTTACAAAAAACCCGCGGCTAACCGCGGGCAAGATCGAAACACTGGCAGACGATGATCAGCTTGGCATCCTGCTCCTAGAACCATACCTCGCTCTGGACACCGAAGGCCCATTCGCCTCCCGTGAAGCCTGCACTCCCGAGGGCATCGTCTTCGGAGTAATCATTGAGCTCCTCATCCCAGTCACTCCAGGACGCGAACAGGCGAATTTCCGGACGCTTCCAGAAGCCACCGACTTCAGGCTTGAAGGTCGGTGCAATGGTGAACTTGCGATACCCGCCTTCCACGGCAGTGCCTGTCGAGCCTGGGTCCAGGTCCATCCATTGATAGCTCAGCTCGTACTGCATCTCGAAATTCGTCGTCAGCTCATTGGCCAGACGCGCATTGAAGGTCGCCCAGGAATACTCATCTCCGTCGTCGTAGCGATCTTTGCTCACCTCTGCCAGAACGGCTGGTGCGAAGCGCCACTTGGGTGCGAGATAGGTCGTGCCGTAAAGCCCCAGGCGAGTAGAGGTGGCGTCATCCGTCAGGTTCCCGTCAGCCCCGATGACCTTGGTCTCCGCGCCGAGCCCGCGGCCATGCAGCACGGCGGCCTTGAAGCTGCCATCGGCGAGGCCAAAGAAGCTGTCGCCATGGTAGGCCAGCATGGTGTGGAAGCCGGAATCGGCCGCTTCGGCCCCCGTGTCCATGGCGCGCTCTTCATTGTCTGCCGCCGACAGGGCACTGACCATCCACTGCCAGTGGCCGACATAGTTGTTCATGGTGAACGTCAGGTTGTCGGTATTACCGCCAGTATCGGAGTCCTCTGTCGGGTATTCACTGTAACTGCGCCCGTAGACCGAGAAGTTGGCTTTCCAGTCATCGGCAAGCTGGACGTCGTAGATACCTGCGCCGGTCCCGGCGAGGAAGATGAAATCGCTGTCTAGCCAGTGGATATCGAAGTTGTCCCGATCGAAGCGCTTGCCCGCCCAGATGGAGGAATTCTCGAAGGCGCCGGTAAAGCTCGGCAGATCGCTCAACTCCACGAAGACCTGTCGTACGTTCAGACTGGACTCGTCCGAGGTCCAGTCGTTACTGGTCTCTACTCCGTCGGCAATCATGGTGCGGTAAAGCGCCTTCGTCCCGTTGTCGTAGCGGGTCTTGTAGTTGAATACCGACTCGACGTAGGTGTCGGGCTCGTTCCCCAGCCGCCCGACCGCCCCGCCCACCGAGCCCGCCGGCGTGAGATAGGGGCCGCCTTCGATGCTCTTGCCTCCTTCGCCGATCAATAGCCCAGAGCGGGCATAGGCATTGAAGGAGAAACCTTCTTCGCCACTGGCCTGGCGCTCGACGGCCGCCAGACGCTCTTCGAGGTCCTCGGTCTGCGCGGTCACGCGCGCGGGTTGATCAGCCTCATTCGACTGGCGCTGAACGGCCATCGCGCGCTCTGCCTCGGCGGCGCGACGCTCAGCCGCTCTGGCCCGTTGTTCGGCGTCATCGATACGCTGTTCCAGCTCTGCGAGCCGCGCCTCGATATCGCCTGTCCCGTCGGCATTGGCGAGTCCACTGGTGCTCATGACCGCTATGGCAACGGCCATGACGAGTGGGGTCTTGAGCGGGTGCTGAGGGGGAGTTGTCATGTTGAAGAGAGCCTTTGTTGTTGTTGACGAATCACTCGCTTGGCGATGATCAGCGAAGTGGCGCCCGAATCATTGGCGTTGGCGTTGGAGGGGTGGCCACATTCACTTAATCGTTTAAGACCCTAGTGGCAATCCGGCGCTCCAGACACACGACTTATGTCGAAATTCGACCAAAGGGGAGCGATCACCGCGTAAAACTCCCATTTCTGGCGACATATCGGTGACAGCAAGACCAAAGTTCAGGTTGCGGATATCGACGCCAATCGCTTGACTGTGACTACGCCTTAATCGATTAAGAAACCACCATCAGACGACGTTGTGACTCTCCCCCACCCAGACGTCCGATGCGGGTCAAACAACAACAAGTGACGAGGATCCACCATGCAACGCAAGACGCTAATCGCCTCAAGCTTCGCCCTGCTGGGAGCAGCCACCACCGCCCCTGCCATGGGCGCGGACCTGACCATCTCCTGCGGTGCGGTCGGGGCCGAACTGGAACTCTGTGAACAGGGCGTCGCTGCCTGGGAAGACAAGACCGGCCATGAGGTCGATATCGTCTCCACGCCCAATTCCTCGACGGAACGCCTCTCGCTCTACCAGCAGATTCTGTCAGCGCAGTCCGGTGACATCGACGTCTTGCAGATCGATGTGGTCTGGCCGGGCCTGCTCGGCAATCACCTGCTTGATCTGCACCAGACGCTCGGCGAAAAGGCAGCGCAGGGCCACTTCAAGACCATCATCGACAACAACACGGTCGATGGCCGCCTGGTGGCCATGCCCTGGTTCACGGATGCCGGGGTGCTCTACTACCGCAAGGACCTGCTGGAGAAATACGGGTTCGCACCTCCCGAGACATGGCAGGAGCTGACAGAGACTGCCACGCAGATCCAGGCCAAGGAACGCGAGGCCGGCAGCGAGAAGATGTGGGGTTACGTCTTCCAGGGGCGTGCCTATGAGGGCCTGACCTGCAATGCGCTGGAATGGGTCGCCAGCAACGACGGTGGCGCCATTGTCGATGCCGATGGCGAGATCACCGTCGACAACCCCAATACGGCCTCCGCTCTCGACCTGGCCGCCAGCTGGATCGGCGAGATCACCCCGCAGGGGGCGCTCAATTATTCCGAGGAAGAAGCCCGCGGCATCTTCCAGTCCGGCAACGCCGTCTTCATGCGCAACTGGCCCTACGCCTGGTCGCTGACCCAGAGCGATGACAGCAAGGTGGCTGGCAAGGTCGGGGTGGTCAAGCTGCCTCACGGCGCCGAGGGAGAAAGCGCAGCGGCGCTGGGCGGCTGGAACCTGGCGGTCTCGAAGTACAGCGAGAACCCCGAGCTCGCCTCACAGCTGGTGGCCTTCCTCACCGGTGAGTCCGAGCAGAAACGCCGGGCCATCCAGGCCGCCTACAACCCGACCCTCACGGCGCTGTATCAGGATGAAGAGGTGCTCACCGCCGTGCCCTTCTTCGGCACGCTCTACGACACCTTCACCAATGCCGTGGCACGTCCGTCTGCCGTCACCGGTGACAACTACGGCCAGGTCAGCAACGCCTTCTTCAATGCGACCCACAGTGTGCTGAGCGGCGAGCAGAGCGGCGCCCAGGCCGTGGCTCAGCTGAAGGGCGAGCTGGCTCGCATCAAACGTCGTCGCTGGTAACCCGGGAGGTTTCGCATGACAACCACGCTCAATGAGTCAGTGCCGACGGATACGCCCTCGGCCCGGACCCGCAAACGCGGCACCAAGGTCAGACGCCAGCGGGTACGTGCGGCCTGGACCTATCTCGCGCCGATGCTGGTCGCGCTGGCCCTGGTGGCCGGCTGGCCACTGCTGAGAACCTTCTACCTCAGCTTGACCGATGCCTCGCTCTCGGACACGACCGGCGCCGCCTTCATCGGCTTTGAAAACTATCTCGTGAAGGACGACGGCGTCTGGTACGGCCTGCTGGCTGACCCGGTGTGGTGGAATTCCGTCTGGAACACCGTCTATTTCAGCGTCATCTCGGTGTCGCTGGAAGTCGTCTTCGGCATCATCGTGGCCCTGCTGCTCAACGCCGAATTCAAGGGGCGCATGCTGGTCCGCGCCGCGGTGCTCATCCCCTGGGCCATCCCGACCATCGTCTCCGCCAAGATGTGGGCCTGGATGCTCAATGACCAGTTCGGAATCATCAACCATCTGTTGATGGGGCTGGGGCTGATCGATGCGCCACTGGCCTGGACGGCGGATGCCGATCTTTCGATGTGGGCCGTGATCATGGTCGATGTGTGGAAGACCATCCCGTTCGTGGCACTGCTGGTACTCGCCGCGCTGCAGATGCTGCCCAAGGATTGCTATGAAGCCGCCGAGGTCGATGGCATCCACCCGGTGAAGGTGTTCTTCCGTGTCACCCTGCCATTGATCACCCCGGCCCTGCTGGTCGCCGTGATCTTCCGTCTTCTCGATGCACTGCGCGTCTTCGACGTCATCTATGTGCTGACCTCCAACTCGTCCAGCACCATGACCATGTCGATCTACGCCCGCCAGCAACTGGTGGAGTTCCAGGACGTGGGCTACGGCAGTGCCGCCTCCACGATGCTGTTCCTGATCATCGCGCTGGCCGTCGTGGTCTACCTCTACCTTGGCCGCCGCCAACTGGGAGTGGATAAATGAATCAGCATCCGATGAATCGCTACCAGATGACCCGACTCGCCAAGCTGGTCGGCAAATGGGCCTTGATCGCCATCATCATCGTCTACGCCGTGTTCCCCTTCTATTACGCGGTCATCACCTCGCTGAAACCGTCCAGTGAGCTGTTCGAGGTCAACTACTGGCTGACCTCACTGGACTTCAGCAACTACGCCCAGATCTTTGCGCAGAAGAGTTTCCTGCAGGCGATCGGCAACTCGATCCTGATCGCCTTGAGCGTCGTGTTGATCGCGCTGCTGCTGGGCATCACCGCCTCCTATGCACTGGGACGCGTGCGCTTTCGCGGCCGCTCCACCGTGATGCTGATCATCCTCGGGGTCTCGATGTTCCCTCAGGTCGCGGTGCTGTCCGGGCTGTTCGAGGTGATTCGCAGCCTGAATCTCTACAACAACCCCGGTGGCCTGATTCTCAGTTACACCATCTTCACGCTGCCCTTCACCGTCTGGGTGCTGACGACCTTCATGCGTCAGCTGCCCATGGAACTGGAAGAGGCCGCGATCATGGACGGCGCCACGCCGTGGGAGACCATCACCAAGGTCTTCCTGCCCCTGATGTGGCCGGCCATGGCCACCACCGGGTTGCTCGCCTTCATCGCGGCCTGGAACGAGTTCCTGTTCGCCTTGACCTTCACGCTGACCGACAGCGAACGCACCGTGCCGGTCGCCATCGCCCTGATCTCCGGCGGCAGCCAGCATGAGCTCCCCTGGGGCCCCATCATGGCCGCCTCCGTCACCGTCACCATACCGCTGGTCATCCTGGTGATGATCTTCCAGCGCCGCATCGTATCCGGCCTGACCGCCGGCGCCGTCAAAGGATAATTTTCATGTCATTGCTCGAAGCCCAAATGCAGACCTCCTCCAGCTGGTGGCGAGGTGGCGTCATCTACCAGATCTACCCGCGCAGCTTCCTGGACAGCAACGGCGACGGGATCGGGGATCTGCCGGGCATCACCGCCAGACTCGATTACGTGGCCTCCCTGGGCGTGGATGGCATCTGGCTGTCGCCCTTCTTCACCTCTCCGATGCTCGACTTCGGGTATGACATCAGCGATTACCGTGATGTCGACCCGATGTTCGGCACCCTGGAGGACTTCAAGGTGCTGCTGGAGCGCGCTCACTCGCTCAATCTCAAGGTCATGATCGACCAGGTGATCAGCCACACCTCCGATCAACATCCCTGGTTCCAGCAAAGCCGCCAGGACCGTACGAATGACAAGGCCGACTGGTTCGTGTGGGCAGACCCCAAGCCCGACGGCACGCCGCCCAACAACTGGCTGTCGATCTTCGGCGGCTCGGCCTGGACCTTCGATTCACGCCGCCAGCAGTATTACCTGCATAACTTCCTGACCAGCCAGCCCGACGTAAACTTCCATCACCCGGAGGCCCGTCAGGCTCAGCTAGACAACATGCGCTTCTGGCTGGACCTGGGCGTCGATGGCTTCCGCCTGGATACCGTCAACTTCTACTTCCACGATCAGGCCCTGCGCGACAATCCCCCGGTGCCGGCGGGCGAAGCCAAGACACTGGGCGCCCCGGATTCCAACCCCTATACCTGGCAGCGCCACGTCTATGACCTGAGCCGCCCGGAAAACCTCGACTTCCTGAAAGACCTGCGCGCCCTGATGGATGAATACCCCGGCACCACCACAGTGGGCGAAATCGGTGATGACAAGCCGCTGGAGCGCATGGCGGAGTACACCGCCGGGGGCGACAAGCTGCACATGGCCTACGGGTTTGATTTGCTCAATGCCCCGCACGCCGCAGGCTATCTGCGAGAAGTCATCGAGCGCTTCCAGCGCCTGGCCGGTGATGCCTGGCCATGCTGGGCCCTGTCGAACCACGACGTCGTGCGCAGCGCCACACGCTGGGGTGCCGACGAAGACCCGGTGGCCTACCCCAAGGTCGCCCTGGCCATGGTGTTGTCACTGCGCGGCAGCGTCTGCCTCTACCAGGGTGAGGAGCTGGGCCTGCCGGAAGCCGAGGTGCCCTTCGAGCGCATCCAGGACCCCTACGGCAAGGTGCTGTGGCCGGAATTCAAGGGCCGCGACGGTTGCCGGACTCCCATGCCCTGGCGTCAGACGGCCCGGGGGGACTTCTCGAATGTCGAGCCCTGGCTGCCGGTCGATGAACGCCACCTGCCGCTGGCCGTGGCCAATCAGGAAGACGACGCCAACTCGGTATTGCATGCCACACGCACCCTGCTGAATTTCCGCCGCCAACACCCGGTCCTGCGCGAGGGGAACATTGAACTGGTGGACGTGGGTGACGAGCTGCTGGGGTTTCAGCGCGAGCACGATGGCCAGCGCATGCTGTGTCTCTTCAACCTGACCGGCACCGAACGGACCACCGCACTGCCGCAAGCCTACGCAGGCGGCGCGCGCCTTCTCGAGGGCACGGGCTTCACTGCCGAACTGGACGAGGCTCAGCCCCAGGCAGCGCGCCTGGCACTGCCGGCCTATCAGGCTGCCTTCCTGGCACTCGACTAACCTTCTTTCGAAAGCCGGTGCCGAGCACCGGCTGGGAGTCGCAAGATGACAAGCGTAACCCTCTCCAAGATCAACAAGACCTTCGGCAGCACGCACATCATCAAGGACCTGGACCTGAAGATCGGCAGCGGAGAATTCGTGGTCTTCGTCGGGCCGTCAGGCTGTGGCAAGTCGACCTTGCTGCGCCTGATCGCCGGGCTGGAATCGATCACCGAAGGTGAGATGCATATCGCCGGCGATCTGGTCAATGACCTCCCCCCGCGTGAGCGCGGCGTCGGCATGGTCTTCCAGTCCTATGCGCTCTACCCGCACATGACGGTGTACGAGAACATGGCCTTCGGCCTCAAGCTTGCCAAGGCCGACAAGGACAACGTCGAGCAGCGCGTGATGGAAACGGCGCGCATCCTCCAGCTCGAGGAGTTGCTGAATCGCAAGCCCAAGGAGCTTTCCGGTGGCCAGCGCCAGCGCGTCGCCATGGGGCGCGCCATGGCGCGTGAGCCCAAGATCCTGTTGTTCGACGAGCCGCTCTCCAATCTGGATGCCTCGCTGCGCGTCCAGATGCGCAACGAGATCGCCCGCCTGCACCATCGCCTGGGCTCCACCATGGTCTACGTCACCCACGACCAGGTCGAAGCCATGACGCTGGCCGACAAGATCGTGGTACTGCGTGATGGGCGTATCGAGCAGGTCGGCAGCCCCCAGACGCTCTATCAGGCGCCGGCGACCCGCTTCGTGGCCGGCTTCATCGGCTCCCCGACCATGAACTTCCTGCCGGCAGAGCTACTGCGAAGCGAGGGCAATGGCTGTCGCATCACGACGCCCGGGATCGGCGAACTGGATCTGCCTCGCGATGCCGGCGACGAACGCACCGGCAGCCGCCTGACGCTGGGGATTCGCCCCGAACACCTCTGCCTGGAAGAGGCCCGTGGCGACAACGCCTTCGAGATCGTCAACGTCGAGTACCTGGGCAACGAAGTCTATGTCTATCTGGATCCGAAAGACGGCGACAGCCTGCTGATCCACCGCAGTGAAGCCCCAAGTCAGTGGAAGATCGGCCAACGCGTCGCGCTGGTGCCGGACCTGGAGCACGTGCATCTCTTCGACAGCCAGGATCGCGCGCTGAGCCTGACCCAGCAACGCCAGGCAGCCTGACATTCAGGGCCTGTTCTGCAGGGCTTTTCCTCGAGGACCTGGCAGCCAGGACTGAGTATCCAGCACCTACTCACGGCGCCTCAGGCCAACCGCTTCATTCTCCGCAAGGACCGCACGGGCGGGAGCCATGGCTCCCGCCCAGGAGACTCGCATGTCCACGATTCGAGACACCCAGGTGTCGGCCCACGATTGGTGGCGCGGTGCCGTCATCTATCAGATCTACCCGCGCAGCTTTCAGGACAGCAATGGCGATGGCATCGGTGATCTGCCGGGCATCCTCGAGCGCCTGGATTACATCGCCTCGCTGAATGTCGATGCGATCTGGCTATCTCCCTTCTTCACCTCGCCCATGAAGGATTTCGGCTATGACATCAGCGACTATCGCGATGTCGACCCGATGTTCGGCACCCTGGAGGACTTCGACCGTCTGGTCGAGGCAGCGCATGCGCGCGGCCTGAAAGTCATCATCGATCAGGTGCTCTCACACACCTCCGACGCCCACCCGTGGTTCGAGGAAAGCCGCCAGAGCCGCGATAACCCGCGCGCCGACTGGTATGTCTGGGCAGACCCCAGACCCGATGGCGCACCGCCCACCAACTGGCAATCGATCTTCGGGGGCTCCGCGTGGCAATGGGATACTCGCCGCTGCCAGTACTACCTGCACAACTTCCTGATCGAGCAGCCGGACCTCAACTTCCATCACCCCGATGTCGTGACGGCCATTCTTGAAGAAGTGCGATTCTGGCTGGAGCGGGGGGTGGATGGTTTCCGCCTGGATGCCATCAACTTCTGTACACATGGTGAGCTAAAGGATAACCCGCCGCGGCGCGAGATCGCTGAGGGCTTCATTGGCGTGCGCCCGGACAACCCCTACGGCTATCAACAACATCTTCACGACAAGACCCAACCCGAGAACCTCGCCGTTCTCGAACGGCTGCGGAGTCTGCTCGATGAATACCCCGGCACCACCAGCGTTGGCGAGGTCGGCGACGATGACTCCTTGCGTGTCATGGCCGAGTACACCCGGGGCGACCAGCGGCTGCACATGGCCTACTCCTTCGATCTGTTGACCGAGAACGCCTCACCCGACCACCTCCTGGCGACCCTGAAGACGATGGAAGCACAGATCGGGGACGGCTGGCCGTGCTGGGCGCTGGGAAACCACGATGTCACACGTCTGGCAACGCGCTGGGACGCCGAAGCCTCGCCGGCGCGCCTGCGCCTCTATCTCGCCTTCCTGCTGACCCAGCGCGGCAGCGTCTGCCTGTATCAGGGCGAAGAGCTGGGACTGAGCGAAGCCCAGCTACGCCATGACCAGCTGGTGGACCCCGCCGGCATCACCTTCTGGCCACGCTACAAGGGACGCGACGGCTGCCGGACGCCCATGCCGTGGCAGGCCGGTGAGTCACATGCGGGCTTCTCTCGCGTGTCTCCCTGGTTGCCGGTTCCCGACTTCCACCATGCCTTGGCCGTCGACCATCAGGAACACGACCCGGCATCGCTGTTGAATGCCAGCCGGGAGCTGCTCGCCTTCCGCCGCCGTCACCCCGCTCTCAGCCGAGGGGAGATCCACTTCCACTCGCTGCATGAGGAAGTCATCTGCTTCACGCGTCTCTCAGACGGCGAGTCGTTGCTGGTCGCGCTCAACTTCTCTACTCAGGCCCTGACTCTGGAGACCGCCTGGCGAGCGGAAGCCCTCGAGGATGCCCCCGGCATGATCAATGGTCACTGGCAGGCAGGTCGCCTGACGCTGCCGCCCCACGGCGTTGCCATCGCGCGCTGTGTTGGCGAGGCGCACTGAATCTCCCGCTTGCCGATCACGCGACTCACAAGGAGGTCATGATGACCCTGTCTCAACTCGACCCTCACGCACGCCTCGACTGGTGGCGTGGTGCCACGATCTATCAGATCTACCCCCGCAGTTTCATGGATGCCAACGGCGACGGCATCGGCGACCTGGCCGGCATCATCGAGCGCCTGCCCCATGTGGCCAGTCTCGGCGTGGATGCCATCTGGCTATCCCCTTTCTTCACCTCGCCGATGAAGGATTTCGGCTATGACGTCGCGGACTATCGGGATGTCGACCCGATGTTCGGCCACCTGGAGGATTTCAAGCACCTGGTCTCGCAAGCCCACCAGCTGGGGTTGCGCATGATCATCGACCAGGTGCTGTCTCACAGCTCCGATCAACATGTCTGGTTCCAGCAAAGCCGTCAGGACCGCCACAACGCCAAGGCCGACTGGTATGTCTGGGCCGACCCGCTCCCAGATGGCAACCCGCCCAACAACTGGATGGCAGCCTTCAGTGGCCGCGCCTGGACCTTCGATGCCAAGCGCCGCCAGTACTATCTGCACAACTTCCTGGCCAGTCAGCCGGATCTGAATTTCCATCATCCCGAGGTGCGCCAGGCGCAGCTGGACAACCTGCGCTTCTGGCTGGATCTGGGGGTGGACGGCTTCCGCTTCGACGTCGTCAATTACTACTTCCATGACCGCGCCTTGACCGACAACCCGGCGATGCCACGCGAAGGCGTCAACCCGGGCAACCCGCAGAGCTATCAGCGAATGCAGCACAATATCGAGCAACCGGAGAATCTGGCGTATCTGGAGCGCATCCGCGACATGCTCGATGAGTACCCGGGCACCACCAGTGTCGGCGAGATCGCCGGCAATGACCCTCTCCCGATCATGGCTGCCTATACCGCCGGCCAACGCCGCCTGCACATGGCCTACACCTTTGACCTGCTCAACAGTGATGGCGATGCCCGCGCGCTTTACGACGTGCTGACGCGCTTTGCCGAGCAAGGCGAAGACACCTGGCCTTGCTGGGCCCTGTCCAATCATGACGTGGAACGCAGTGCGACCAGCTGGGGAGAATCGCGCGCCCTGCTCGCCCTGACGGTGTTGTGTTCGCTGCGTGGCAGCCTGTGCCTCTATCAGGGAGAAGAACTGGGGCTTCCCGAAGCGGAGCTGGCCTTCGAGGACCTACAGGACCCCTTCGGCATCAACCTGTGGCCCGAGATCAAGGGCCGCGATGGCTGTCGCACGCCGATGGTCTGGGATGACAGCCTGAACGGTGGATTCAGCCGCTGTGCGTCGAAGTCCGGCGTTGAGGCCACGCCCTGGTTACCGGTCTCCCCACGCCAGTTGCCATTGTCGGTGGCGCAGCAGGAACGCCGTGATGACAGCTTCCTGTCGCGAGCGCGTCGCCTGCTGCGCTATCGCGGCACCAGCCAGGTGCTGCGCGAGGGCGATCAGACCCTGATTGCACCCGAGCGCCTCCCGGGCGACGTCTTCGCCAGCGTGCGTCAGCATGGAGCCCAACGCCTGCTGTGTCTGGCACACCTCGGGACAGGCGATACGCCGAGCGTGATCGACCCGAGTCAACTGGCGCCAGACATCACCACTTGGACCACCCTCGAGATCGCCGGTGTCACGGCGACACACGCCTCTCACCACCCCCTGTCGCTGATGCCAGGCAGCGCCATGTGGCTCGCCCTCAACTGACGCCTGGCAGATTCGATGCTTCACGGGATGCACGGTGGATGACGGTCATCCCGGACGCCGCAACAACAATCACAATGATGGAGTCGCACGCCATGCCTTCTGTTATCAGCACCCCACGCCAACGGATGCTCACGACCCTCAAGGGTAGCGCCGGTGCCCTGCTGTTGAGCGGGGCCTCATTGACGGCCCCCCTCGCACTGGCCACCGAGGTCACGATTGCCTGTGGCCCCGGCGGAGATTCCGACATGTGTCCGGAGCTCGCCCAGCAATGGGCCGAGCAGTCCGGCAATCGTGTCAATGTGATCTCCACTCCCAACGACACCACCGAGAAGCTCTCGCTGTATCAGCAGCTGCTGAGCAGCGGCTCCAGTGACATCGACGTGCTGATCGTCGACATGGCGTGGCCAGGGCTGCTCGACGATCACCTGGTCGACCTTTCCCGTTACCTGCCCGACGATGCCACCGAGGGCTTCTTCCCCGCGCTGGTCGACAACGGCACCGTAGCGGGACGTCTGGTGGCCATGCCCTGGTACACCGACGCGGGCGTGCTCTATTACCGCAAGGACCTGCTGGAAAAATACGACCAGCAGGTGCCGGAGACCTGGCAGCAACTCACCGAGACGGCGCGCACGATCCAGGCGGCGGAACGCGACGCCGGCAATGCCGATTTCTGGGGATACAGCTTCCAGGGGCGCGCCTACGAGGGGCTGACCTGCAACGCACTGGAGTGGGTTGCAAGCCAGGGCGGCGGCACCCTGGTGGATGATGCCGGTGAGGTCACCATCGACAACTCGCGCGCCGCCGAGGCACTCGACCTTGCCGCCTCCTGGATCGGCAGCATCGCTCCGGAAGGTGCGCTGAATCATACCGAGGAGGAGTCACGTGGGTTGTTCCAGTCGGGCAATGCGCTGTTCCTGCGTAACTGGCCCTATGTCTGGAAGCTCAGCCAGGCCGAGGGCAGTCCGGTGGCAGGCAAGGTCGGCATGGCGCCCCTCCCGCATGGCCCGCAGGGCGAGTCACGCGCAACCCTGGGCGGTTGGAATCTTGCGGTATCACGCTACTCGGAGCACCCACAGGCCGCAGCGGAGCTGGTCGCCTACATCACCGCCGCTCCGCAGCAGAAGGCCCACGCCATGAAGATGGGGCGCAACCCCACCATCGAACACCTCTATCAGGATGACGAGGTGCTGGCGAGCAACCCCTCGATGGGCGAGCTCTATGAAGCGCTCAGAACCGGCGTCGCGCGCCCGGCCTCGGTGACGGGAGATGCCTACGCACGCGTCTCCAATGCCTTCTTCAACCGCACCCATCAGGTGCTGTCGGGCGAGGAGACCGGTACTCAGGCGGTGGAAGCGCTCGGGAGAGAACTCACCCGCATCGGACGCCGCGGCTGGTAACGCCAACGGCCTCACCCCGCCAGGCCTTGCGCCTGCAGACTGATGACGCCCGAAAGGTCTCGCGCAGAGACGCGGGGCCTTTCCGGCGCTCTTGCTTGCCCGTGCCCCGTGCCCCGTGCCCCGTGCCCCGTGCCCCGTGCCCCGTGCCCCGTGCCGTCTTGACAACAAGGATCGTGCAATGACATCTACCCAACTCCATCGCCATGCCGCACACGACTGGTGGCGCGGTGCAACGCTCTATCAGATCTATCCGCGCAGCTTCATGGACGCCAATGGCGATGGTGTCGGCGATATTGCCGGCATCATCCAACGTCTGGACTACCTCGCGACCCTGGGGGTGGACGCCATCTGGGTCTCCCCCATCTTCACCTCGCCCATGCAGGACTTCGGCTATGACGTCTCGGACTACCGTGACATCGATCCCCTGTTCGGCACTCTGGAGGACTTCTCGCGGCTCGTCGCCCGCGCACACGAGCTCGGGTTGGGCGTCATCATTGATCAGGTGCTGTCACACAGCTCAGATCAGCATGCGTGGTTCCGGGAAAGTCGCCAATCCCGGGACAATGCCAAGGCTGACTGGTATGTCTGGGCAGACCCGCGCCCGGATGGCGGTGCGCCCAACAACTGGTTAGCCGCCTTTGGTGGCCCGGCCTGGACCTTCGATTCACGGCGCTGCCAGTATTATCTGCACAACTTTCTCGCCAGCCAGCCGGACCTCAACTTCCATCATCCCGAGGTGCGTCAGGCACAGCTCGACAATCTGCGCTTCTGGCTGGAGCTGGGCGTCGACGGGTTCCGCTTCGACACCGCCAACTTCTACTTCCATGACCAGGCGCTGACGGACAATCCGCCGTCCTCGGACGACTACCGTAGCCGTGGTCATCCCCGCAGCTATCAACTGCTGAAACACAATGCGGATCAGCCGGAGAATCTCGACTATCTGGAAGAGATTCGTGCCCTGCTGGAGGAATACCCCGGCGCCACCAGCGTCGGCGAGGTCGGGGGCAGCGACCCGCTTCCCGCCATGGCAGCCTACACCGCGGGCCAGCACCGCCTGCATATGGCCTACACCTTCGACCTGCTCAACAGCACGGGCGATGCCGTGGACTTGCACGCCGTTCTGGCACGCTTTGCCGAGCATGGCGAGGACGCCTGGCCGTGCTGGGCATTGTCCAATCATGATGTTCCGCGCAGTGCCAGTCGCTGGGGGAGCGCACGCGCCTTGCTGGCACTGACGGTACTCTGCTCATTGCGGGGCAGCCTCTGCCTCTATCAGGGCGAAGAGCTTGGATTCGAGGAAGCGGAGCTGAGCTACGCGGAGCTGCAGGACCCCTTCGGAATCGCGCTATGGCCCGAGGTCAAGGGACGCGATGGCTGTCGCACGCCCATGGTGTGGGAGCCCCGTTGCAACGGTGGCTTCTGCGCCGACTCCCTGTCGCCCTGGCTACCCGTCCATGCCCCTCATCAGGCACAGGCGGTCTCGCTGCAACAAGAGGCGCCCGAGAGCCTGCTGAATCGCGTTCGCCGGCTGCTGGAACTGCGTCGTGAGAATGCGACGCTGAAGACGGGGCAACAGACACTCATCTCTCCTTCCGTGCTGCCGAAGGGAGTCTTTGGCGTGATACGCCACACCCCTCACCAGCAGATGGTGTGCCTGGCCAATCTGGAACACGAGACAGGTCACGCCTCGGAACACGACAACGCCCCCGTCATGCTCGACCTGCCTGCCCTGCTGGGCTCGCGAATGCCTCATGGCCAGCATCATGACCCCATAGAGGTCGTCTCGTTGCCCGGCATGGCAACGCCCTCGCTTGAAGCAGGCCAATTGAGCCTGGCGCCGGGGATGGCAGCCTGGCTGGTCGTGCCAGCCGATACCTCGCAAGAGCAGGACCGCTAGCAGGCGTTGCCCGGCTGGACGCCTTGTGCGCAGTTGGCCGCTCGGTCGGCCAACTCCGACACTTTCTGGGCATTTCTGGTACGCGGCGATATGCTATCTCTGCACTTAATCGTTCAAGCTTTTCATCTTCAGGAACCCGACGCCTGTGTCATCGCCTCGCCGCATCACTCTCAAGGAGCTAGCCGCACAACTCGGCGTCTCCACCGCCAGCGTCTCCAACGCCTTCAACCGCCCCGACCAGCTCTCGCCAGCATTGCGCGAGCGGGTGCTCGAGGAGGCCAGACGCCTTGGCTACCGTGGCCCGGACGCCAAGGCGCGCAGTCTGCGCACGGGGCGCTCACGGATCATCGCCGTAGTACTCGCGGAGACGCTGACCTACAGCCTCAAGGACGCCGTCGCCAGCGAACTGCTGTCGGGCATCGCGGAAGTGCTGGATGCTCACGGCCATACCCTACTGCTGCTTTCAGGCCGCCAGAATGCCTCCCAGGTGCCCGGATCTTCCAGCATCGCCGATGGCTTCATCGTCTACGGGCTGATGGCCAGCATGGCGCTGGTAGAAGAACTCCAGAGTGCGGGTCACAAGCCTATCGTGGCCGTCGACTTCGATCTGGGCGATCACCCCGCCATCCATGTGGATGATGAGCCCGCCTGCTACACCATCGCGCAACATGCCTTGCAGACACCCGCCAGTCGTATCGGTATCGTCAACCTGCGCCTGACCGACACGCCCTGCAATGGCCCCATCACCGATGCCCATACGCTGCTTCCGGCCGGCCGTACCATTACTCGCTCGCGTCTGGCGGGGTTTCATCGCGCCCTGGCAGAGCGAGAGGTTCCTTTGCAAGACGTCGCGATGTGGAACATCGAGGAAAACACCTATGAAGTCTGCGCACCGGTGCTGGCAGAGATACTCGACCTGCCGGCCAGCGAGCGGCCAGACCTCCTGCTGTGCATGTCAGACCGTATTGCTCTGACCGCCGTGACCCTGGCCGAACAACGTGGCATCCGAATTCCCGAGGATCTGCGTATCACCGGCTTCGATGGCATCGAGGAAGGACAATATCGGTCACCGCGCCTGACCACCGTCCACCAGGACAGTACCGAGAAAGGCCGCCTTGCCGCGCGAATGATTCTGGGGCTGGAGCCCGCCTCATCACACCGACTCTCGACACAGCTGATCCAGGGCGAGACCTGTCCGTGAGGAGGCGTCGCCAGGAGTGACGCTATGGGGCGTGGCAGGTATCATCCCCAGCCCGTTCATCGCAGCCGAGGGAGGTTTCCATGCCGATCCTGCACAGCATCATTCACCGTATCGACAAGGGCAATAGCGAGACGCCGGCCCAGCTGGTGCCTGCCGCCACCGCCCTGCCGGCATCCGATGCACTGGAGGATCTGGTGTCCGGGCTCAATGATGCCTACCACGGCAAGGCCAAGAACTGGGGGCGTTTCAATGAAGACGCACCTGCCGCCTTCCCCGCCGAGCTGGCGTCTTTCCTCGCAGGTGATACCGATTTCGCGAGCCTGACCCAGACGCTTGCCAGTCGACTCATGCCGTTGATCGATGACAACCTCCCGACAGGCGGCCATCTGCTGGTGGTGGATCACCAACAGGGCGAGACGCGCCACCTGTTCATGGCGTTGCTGCACCATCGTGACGGCTTCGCGATCGACGAGTCCCTCGCGGTAACGCCCGCCCGACAGCTCAACCTGACCCAGATGTCGCTGGCCGCACGACTGGATATCAGTCAGTGGCAAGGCAGCTCGACGTCTCACCCCTATCTGTCCTGGGCGCGCGATCGCGGACGCACCAAGCTCGCCGAAGCTTTCGCCGAGACGCTGGGCGCACAGGAGCAGCGGGATGCCGGCCAGGAAACCCGCACCCTGCTGAAGGCCTTCAGCGACTATGTCGAGAAGGAAGACATGGCCGAGGAAGCCAGCCGGCAGAAGACCGACACCCTGGTCGATTACGCCACCGATCAGGCCAAGCTCGGCGAGCCGATCACGCTGGACCAGCTGTCTGAGCTGATCGATGAAGAGCACCCACAGGCCTTCTACGATCACATTCGCAACAGTGACTACGGACTGTCGCCGGAAATCCCGCCGGACAAGAAGACGCTCAACCAGTTCAAGCGTTTCACCGGGCGCGCCGCGGGTGTCTCGATCAGCTTTGACTCGCACCTGCTGGGCGACTCGGTGGAATACGATGAAGCGAGTGACCGTCTGATCATCAAGCAGGTTCCGACCGGCCTGCGTGATCAGCTCAAGCAGCGCTGAGCCATGCCAATTGGCAGCTGACGCGAACAGATGTGCGCTGACCCGCCAGCAGTGCATCACAACGACAAGGGCCCGCTGCTGATGCAGCGGGCCCTTGTCGTCTATCTCTGTCCTTCTGCGCTCTTCGTCCTTCTGCGCTCTCTGTCCTTCTCGCTTGCCAAGTGGCAGTGGCGGGTCACGCCACGCTCTTGAAGCGCCCCTGCACGATACGGTCAATCACCATGGCGCACAGCAGTATGGCGATACCGGCCAACAATCCTTGCCCCTTGGCGGCGTACTGCAGCGCCATCAGCACATCAGACCCCAAGCCCTCGGCACCGATCAGGGAGGCGATGACCACCATCGACAGGCACATCAGAATCGTCTGATTGACCCCTGTCATGATGTTGGGCATCGCCAAGGGAATCTCGACATCGAGCAGCAGCTTGCGTCGCGTGCAGCCGAAGGCCAATGCCGCCTCCACGATGGTGGGTGGCACCTGACGAATGCCCAATGCTGTCAGCCTGACGACCGGTGGCAGCCCGAAGATGATGGTCGCCATGATCCCAGGCGGCTTGCCTGTCCCGAAGAACGCGATGATGGGTATCAGATAGACGAAGGCAGGCATGGTCTGCATGAAGTCCAACACCGGCTCCGTGACGGCATGCGCATACCGGTTCTTGGCACACCAGATGCCAAGCGGTACACCGATGAGCACACAGATCGTGGCGGCGGCCCCGAGTAGCGCTATCGTCGACATGCTCTTTTCCCAGAAGCCCAGGAATGCCAGGTAGCCCAGGGCCGCTGCAGTGAAAATGGCGACTCTGGGCCCCGCCAGACGCCAGGCCATGACCAGCGTCAGGATCATGATCACCGGCCAGGGCGTATCGACCAGAATGACTTCAAGCGTGTCGAGCAACAGGCTGATGCCGTTGGCGATGCCGTCAAAGACACTCCCGCCGTGAAGGGCGATGTAATCAAAGACACCGTCGGTCCAGCTGGCCGTAGAAGAGTAGATGGCCTGATTGCTGGGGAATGCCAGCAACCAGCTGACCGGCTTCTCAACCGTGTAGCGATAGAGGGTGACCGGGTATATCAGCACCAGGGCAAGCACCCCATAGAAGAGACTCAGCCAGCTGAAACCACTACGTTCCCGCTTGTTGACCCGCCAGCGGCAGTACTTCTTCTCATAGACGGGAATCGCGACCAGCCCCTGTACGACCATGATCACCGCCAGGGCGACCCCACCCCACAGCATCAACTCATTGCCGCCTGAGGCTGAGGCATTGGCGGCCGTCATCATCCTTTCCGCGGCTTGCTGCAGGTTATCCGAGGCACGTTGCAGGGAGTCCGCGTTGGCCGCCCCCGCCTCGAGGGCCAGCCTGGCCTTCTCGGCCATTTCCTCTGACTTGGCCATCAAGCCAGTGGCACGGGAGATCTGCTCTGCTCCCAGCTCCCCCCAGAGGCCCTTGCCGATCTGCACCATCGCCAACAGACAGGCGATCGCACTCAACCAGAACATGCCCCAGAGATGACGTGATGCTGCCCACAGGGGGCCAAAGACGGCAGCAGTGACATTGAAGGTCCATGCCATGCCGGTATGTGACTGCACCTTGTGGAATTGTGTCTCGTAGTACTTGCCGTTTCTGTCGGCAAAATTCTGAACCGAATGGTCGGTTCCTGACACCGTCGATGGCTTCACGTTATCTTTCATCCTGTTGCCCTCCCCGGATACCCAACAGCAGCCTGTCCTTGGTAATCATGCCGACCTCCTCGCCATCGCTCTGCGTCACGAGTACGGGCAAGTCGCTGGAGGTGGATACCTCGATCAATGCTTCCAGAGACGTCTCTTGTGTGACACGTGGTGCCTGGCGCATCGCATCTGCATCACTGAGCATCTCGACATCGATCTCCTGCATGATCGCGCTGGCCGAGATGAGTTTGAGGTTCGAGATATCCTTGACGAATTCACGTACGTAATCGTCTTCAGGATGCATGACGATCTGCTCGGGCGTTCCCACCTGCACCAGCTGGCCATCCTTCATGATGGCGATCCTATCGCCGATACGGATTGCCTCATCCAGGTCATGAGTGATGAAGATGGTGGTCTTCTTGAGCGTCTTGGTCAGCGTCACGAACTGATCCTGAAGCTCACGGCGAATCAAGGGATCCAGTGCACTGAATGGCTCATCCATCAACAACACTTCCGGGTCACTGGCCAACGCCCTCGCCAAGCCAACACGCTGCTGCATCCCCCCGGAAAGTTGAGAGGGGTAATAATCCTCATAGCCATCGAGATTGACGAGGGACAGGGCATGTTGGGAGATATCCCAACGCTTGGACTTGGGAATTCCCTGGACCTCGAGCGGAAAGGCGACGTTATCCAGCACACTGCGATGGGGAAGCAATGCCATGTGCTGAAAGACCATGCCAATATTCTTGGCGCGTATATCACGTAATTCATCGCGCGACAGTGTCGCCATGTCTTTGCCAAGCACCTCGATGGTGCCTGAGGTAGGTTCAATGAGCCGATTGAAGTGGCGAATCAAGGTCGACTTGCCACTGCCCGATAACCCCATGATGCAAAATATCTCACCGCGCTCGACGCTGAAGGAGACATCAGAGATCCCGACGACACAGTCGTATCTGTCTCTGACACTGGCTTTGTCCAGATCCTCTTCTTCAATGGCCTTCAAGACATCCGAAGGGTTTTGACCAAAGATTTTCCAGACACCCTCCAGGCGAATGACCGTTTCCTGCATGATGCGTACCCCTTGTCCTGTCGGCAGCGCCGTGACTCTAGTCAAGCCAGTGGGCGATTCCATGACTGATGCCTTTCCCTCATGGAAAGGCAGGAGTCGTCTCACTTGTCAGTCGATTGTCATGCATGGCGTCACTGCGCAAGCCATGACTCCACAAGATCCGCGTGGTCAGCCACCCATTCATGGGCGTAGGCCTCAGGGTCTTTCTTGTCGACGGTCAGGGCGTAACTCATGTCATTGATCTGTTCGAGATCCAGATTTACATGACTCAGAAGGTTCGCGGCAGCAGGTTGCTCGGACTCGAGCTTCCTGGCGTAATGGATATAGAGCGCGGCCTCCGGCCAGGCGCTGTCGGCATTGGACTTCTCCAGCCAATCAGGGTCATCAGTCGGCTGGATGATATGCCAGGTATCCGGGTTATGCGGGGGTTCCACAAGATGGACCAGGTCATACATCTGGAACATCTGGTGCGGGCTGTAACAGAAGAAGACGATCGGCTTGTCAGCCTTGTCCGAGGCAGATAGCTCGGCGACGAACAGGGTTTCGTCCAGCTCGTAGAGCTTCATGGTCTGATCATAGCCGTAGCTCTTGGCCTTGATTCTTTCGACCATGCTGGAGGCAGCAGCAGGCGGTCCCGCCCACAGCTCGCCGTAACCATCCCCGTCACGATCAAATAGCTTCGCCGTCTCGGGATTGGTCAGATCATAGATGGACGAGATGCCGTATTGCTCTGATACCTCTCGGGTCACACAGATACCCTGTGTTGCCTCCACTCCATTCATGTCCTGAAGCACGGTGCCGCGCTCCTTGACGTACTTGTCATGCAGACTCTGCTGATTGGGGAGCCACACCTCGGGATGAACATCGATAGTGCCCTTGTCCATCGCCTCGAAGATGACTGCGTTGGTGCCATTCTGCATCCCGACCTCCAGACCGAGATAATCCTCCATCACGACTTTCAGAATGTGGCTGGTCGCCGCAGCGGTTGGCCAATTGGGGACGCCCACGGTGACATCCGCAGCGTTTGCCAGGCCACTGGACAGGGAGAGTATCAATGTCGACGTGATATGTTTCATCGGTATCATCACTGCTTCCTTGTATTGTTGTTGTCTTGGTATGAGTGACTTACATGTTGGGATAGTTGGGCCCGCCGCCACCTTCCGGCACGACCCAGCGAATGTTCTGTGCCGGGTCCTTGATGTCACAGGTCTTGCAGTGAAGGCAGTTCTGCGCGTTGATCTGGAAGCGCTTGCCTGCCGTTTCCTGCACGACTTCATATACGCCAGCCGGGCAATAACGCTGCGCCGGTTCCTCATATCTGGGCAGGTTGACGCTGATCGGAATCGACGCATCCTGCAGTGTCAAATGACAGGGCTGGTCTTCTGCATGCTGGGTATTGGAGAGGTACACCGAGGACAGCTTGTCGAAACTGAGGACGCCATCGGGTTTGGGGTACTCGATGGCACGGCATTTTTCGGCGGGCTTCATCTGAGCGTGGTCGGGGGTATCATCGCGCAGACGAAATGGCAGTTTGCCTCGGAATAGATTCTGATCGAGGAAATTGAAGGCCCCGCCGAACACTGGCCCAAGTCTGTGCAATGCCGGCCCGAAATTGCGGCTGGCATACAACTCTTCGTACACCCAGGACGCCTGGAAGCGCTCGCGATACTCATGCAGCTCATTGCCGCCGCTATCGCCTTGCTGCAGTGCCTCAAAGACAGTCTCTGCCGCCAGCAACCCCGACTTCATCGCGGTATGTGTGCCCTTGATCTTGGCGAAGTTCAATGTGCCCGCGTTACAGCCAATCAGTAGCCCGCCCGGGAAGGTCATCTTCGGCAAGGCGTTGTAGCCCCCCTTGCAGATGGCACGCGCCCCGTAGGAAACGCGCTTGCCTCCCGTCAGGTATTGCGCCAGCGCCGGGTGATGTTTGAGTCGTTGGAACTCATCGAAGGGACTGACATGCGGATTGGAGTAATTCAGATCGACGATCAAGCCGACAACCACTTGCTGCTTGTCGCCGTGATAGAGGAAGAAGCCACCTGAGGTGCCATCGCTCAATGGCCAGCCAGTGCCATGCACGACCAACCCCGGCTGATGGCGCTCCGGTGCGATATCCCAAAGCTCCTTGATACCCAGACCGTAATGCTGACTGTCGGCCTCGGCGTCCAGCGAGAAATTCTGATAGAGCGACTTGCCCAGGTGGCCCCGGCAGCCTTCGGCAAACAGCGTATAGCGGGCGTGCAACTCTATCCCCTGCATATAGCTGTCGTTGGGCTGGCCATCCCGACTGACCCCCATGTCCCCGGTGGCGATACCCTTCACGGCGCCATTGTCGTGATACAGCACCTCACTGGCGGCGAATCCGGGGAATATCTCGACCCCCAATGCCTCCGCCTGCTCAGCCAGCCAGCGACACAGATTGCCGAGACTGACGATGTAATTGCCCTGGTTATGAAGTGTCCTGGGCACCAGCCAATCGGGAAATTGCAACGTGCGCTCCTGATTGGGCAGGTACAGCACCTTGTCCTCGGCCACAGGCACGCCGATGGGCGCCCCGCGCGCCTCCCAGTCCGGGAACAGCTCATCAAGGGCACGCGCTTCCAGAATGGCGCCGGACAGGATATGGGCACCGACTTCCGAGCCCTTCTCGACGACGCAGACCGACAGCTCCGTCCCCGCTGCCTGCGCCTGCTGCATCAATCGACAGGCAGCCGATAGGCCCGATGGGCCTGCTCCGACGATGACGACATCAAACTCCATGGCTTCACGATCATCCTGACTCATGGACTCTCTCCTCACCCGATCATCGAGGTATGTGAACGCTGACGCGCCGCCGCCAGGGTATTGCGCATCAGGCAGGCAACCGTCATCGGACCGATCCCCCCGGGTACCGGCGTCAAGCCACCGGCCTTGCTGACCACTGCGTCAAAATCGACATCCCCCACCAGGCGTGTCTCGCCCTTGGCGTTCTCGATGCGATTGATACCGACATCGAGGACGGTGGCCCCTGGCTTGATGTGCTCGGCACCTATCACACCGGGCAGGCCCACGGCGACGACGAGGATATCCGCCCGCCGACACTCCGCCACCATATCCCGACTACGCGAGTGCAGTGTGGTGACCGTGCAGTTGGCATTGAGCAGCAACTGACCGATGGGTTTGCCCACGATGTTGGAGCGACCGACCACCACAGCCTTCAAGCCGGACAGATCACCAAGGCGGTCCTGCAGCAGCAACAGACACCCCAGTGGCGTGCAGGGAACCATGCCCGGCTCACCTGCGCTCAGGCGGCCGACATTGATGGGATGGAATCCATCGACGTCCTTGGCAGGATCGATCGCCTCGATGACAGCGCTTTCATTGATATGCTCAGGCAACGGCAGTTGTACGAGAATGCCATCCACACTGTCGTCTTCATTCAAGAGTGCGATCAGTGACAGCAATTTCGCCTCGGTCGTCTCAGCGCCCAGCAGATGCTGGAATGAGGCGATGCCGACCTCTTCGGCCTGACGCATCTTGGTCCGGACGTACACCTGACTGGCGGCATCACTGCCGACCAGCACCACCGCAAGTCCCGGTTGATGTCCCGTCTCGGCCGCGAAGATGGCAACCTCCTCTGCCACCTCGCCTCGCAGCCGCTTGGCGAAGGCCTTGCCATCGATCACGATGCTGCACGTCTCTTCGATTGCCTGGGAGGCACTCAGCTGATTCATTGCTCCACTCCTCTGCCTCAGAAGACGACGGTTCTCAATCCGTTCTGGAAGACACGGTGCGAGACGTGGTATTTGACAGCTCGCGCCAGCGCCTGCGCTTCCATGTCACGCCCGACCTGGGTGAGATGCTTCGGATCATGGGCATGGTCGACCCGCTCGACCATCTGCTCGATGATGGGCCCCTCGTCCAGGTCTCCCGTCACGTAATGTGCGGTGGCACCGATCAGCTTCACGCCACGGTCGTAGGCCTGGTAATACGGCTTGGCCCCTTTGAAGCCGGGCAGGAAGGAGTGGTGGATATTGATGCAGCGCCCTGCCAGCTCCTTGCTCAGCGTGTCGGAGAGAATCTGCATGTAACGTGCCAGGACAACCAGTTCCGTATCAGTACTGCGGATGATTTCCAGCAGGCGCGATTCCTGTTGCGGCTTGGTCTCCTTGGTCACTGGCAGATGGATGAAATCGATGCCTTCGCGCTCAGCCATCTCCCGCAGGTCTTCGTGATTGGACACGATGGCCGTGATGTCGATCATGAGTTCGCCGGTCGCACGGCGATACAGCAAGTCACGCAGACAGTGATCATATTTGGACACCATGATCAGCACCTTGGCGCGTTCCGAGGCATCATGGATTTCCCACTCCATGTCGAAACTCATGGCAGTGACTTCAAAGGCCGCCTTCATCTGGTCGACCGTGAAGGTGCGATCCCCTTCAAAGACAAACTCGATGGTCGAAAAGAAGCGACCGGTTTCCTGGTCATCGAATTGATGCAGTTCCTTGATGAAGCAACCACGGTCCGACATAAAGTTGCCCAGTGCCGCCACGATGCCGACACGTCCCGGGCAGGAGACTTTGAGGATGTAGGAATTCTTGTTTTTCATGATTGTTGTTTTTACGCTCCTGGGTCGGGCTCTTAGAGAGCGGAATCGAATTGCGGCATGACCTCGAAGAGATCACCGACGATACCGTAGTCAGCGACCTGGAAGATCGGGGCATCCGGATCCTTGTTGACGGCCACGATGACCTTGGCGTCCTTCATGCCTGCCAGGTGTTGAATGGCGCCGGAGATGCCTACAGCAATGTAAAGCTCAGGTGCGACCACCTTGCCGGTCTGGCCAACCTGGTAGTCGTTGGGAACGAAGCCGGCGTCCACTGCAGCACGCGAGGCCCCCACGGCAGCCCCCATCTTGTTGGCCACGCTGTCGAGCATTGCGAAGTTCTCACCGTTCCCCATGCCGCGCCCGCCTGAAATGACCACACGGGCGGTGGCGAGCTCCGGGCCCTCGGATTGTGGCGCGGAGCGCCCCATGACCCGGGCTTTCTCTTGCGGTGACGGCGCCGGCAATGCCACACACTCTGCGCTTCCCTCCATTTCACTGAAGGCCTCGAACTTGGTGCTGCGTACGGTAATGACCTTGGTCGCCTCCTGGCTGCGATAGGTCGCCAGCACGTTCCCGGCATAGATGGGGCGCTCGAAGGTATTGGCGTCCACCACCGCGCTGATATCGGAGAGTTGCGCGACATCGAGCAGCGCCGCCACTCGCGGCATCAGGTTCTTGCCGAAGCTGTTGGCCGGGGCCAGCAGGTGCGTGTAGCCCTCTGCACACCCCTTGACGATCGGTGCCATATCTTCTGCTGCCGGCAGCGCGAATTGTGCTGCGTCTACCGTCATTACCTGACGAACTCCACTGAACCGAGCGGCCGCCTGGGTGACTGCCTCACAGTCATGCCCCATGACCAGCAGGTCGATGTCACTGCCTAGCTGATGTGCCGCCGTCAGTGTATTGAGAGTGGCCGAGGCAATTTCACGATTATCGTGATCCACGATGACAAGAATCGACATGACGCACTCCTTAAATGACGGTGGCTTCGTTCTTGAGTTTTTCCACGAGTTCGCCGGCCGAATTGACCAACACTCCCCCGGATTCGCGTGCCGGCATCTCGCTCATCGACACCAGCTCGAGTCGTGGCGTGAGGTCCACGCCCAGCTCACTGGCCTCCACGGTTTCCAGCGGCTTTTTCTTGGCTTTCATGATCGCCGGGAGTGAGGCATAACGCGGCTCATTCAGACGCAGGTCCACACTGACCACCGCCGGTAAGGACAACGCCAACGTTTCCAGGCCGTTGTCGACCTCGCGTACGACTTCCAGTGCACCGTCCGTCGTGGTCAACGTCGAAGCGAAGGTGCCTTGCGGCCAGTCCATCATGGCGCCCAGCATCTGGGCGGTCTGGTTGCAGTCATCATCGATGGCCTGCTTGCCCAGCATGACCAGGTCCACCCCTTCCCGCTCGACCAGCGCCTTGAAGACCTTGGCCACTGACAGCGACTCGGTACTCCCGTCGAAAGGCACATGAATGGCTCTATCAGCTCCGACTGCCAGTGCCTGGCGCAGCGTTTCCTGGGACTTGTCCGGCCCGATGGAGACGACGATGACTTCCTCGGCGACGCCGGCTTCCTTCAGTGTGATGGCCTGTTCGACGGCCACCTCATCAAAGGGGTTGATGGCCATCTTGATGTTGTCGAGATCCACCCCGGAGCCATCGGCCTTGACCCTGACTTGCACGTTGTGATCGATGACACGTTTGACACCTACCAGAATCTTCATGCGATCCCTCCACGACTAGCGTCGATTTGTAGTGTTGTAAGCAACGGTGTGCGCGAGACGATGATTGTTTGAGAGGCAGTGAGTGTTTGAGAAACAGTAATTGAGAAACAGTGATTGAGAGACAGCACCTCTCGGCAGGGCCGTGACGGCCCGCCAGACAACAACGACAGAGAGGTGCTCTCAACATTGCTCAACGAAACGCATCACGGCACTGCAATGTGATGACTCAAGACCTCACGCGAACGTCATGACTTGAGCAACGCATTGTCGGGATCGAGCAATGGCCCCGCCACGACACGTGCCGCATGCTGCTCACCGATGATGTCGACATGCAGATCCGCGCCCTCTTCAGCGTGCTCCGGGTTCACGAAGCCCATGGCGATGTTCTTGTTGACCCGATAGCCGTAGCCAGCCGATGTCACGGTGCCGACCACCTTGCCATCGGCGTAGATGGAATCACCGGGGTGCGCGGCCGCATGCTGGCAATCGACCACCAGGGTGACGAATTTGCGGCGCATCGGCTTGCCTTCCTTGGCCAGCAGCGCTTCCTTGCCCGGGAAGGTCGGCTTGTCCATCTTCACGAAGCGGCCCAGGTCACTCTCGAAGGGATCAAATTCGGTGATCAGATCGGCTTTCCAGTGGCGATAGCTCTTCTCGAGACGCATGGATTCCGTAGCCAGTGAGCCGAAGGGCTTCAGATCAAAGGCTTGTCCTGCTTCATCCAGCAGCTTGTAGGCCAGATAGAGTTGCTCGTTGGGGACGTGCAGCTCCCAACCCAGTTCCCCGCTGAAACTCACCCGCAGCGCCATGGCCTCGGCATGACCGATATAGACCTTCTTGGCCGTCAGCCACGGGAATGCCTGGTTGCTCCAGTCGGTGCGTGGCGAGAGAGAGGCCAACAAATCACGTGACTTCGGCCCGCTCACGACCAGGATGGTGTGTGAATTGGTCATGGGGACCAGCTCGACACCACAATCCGGCAGGTGCGCTTTCAGCCATTCCATGTCGTGATATTCGGCGGCAGCGGCAGAGCCGTACCAGAAGCGATCATCGGCCAACTTGGCCAGCGTCGCCTCACCGGCGACATTGCCCTTGTCGGTCAGGAAGTAGCACAGCCCCACACGGCCGACCTTCTTCGGCACATTGCCGCACATCAGGCTATCCAGCCATTCTGCCGCCTTGGGCCCCTTGATCTCGTAGCGGTTGAAACCGCTGACTTCCATCAGGCCGACATTTTCATGCACCGCCTTGACCTCTTCGGCGACGATCTTGTCCACCTCGGTAAAGCGGAAGCTGTGCTTGAACTCGAAGTCCGGCGTCGGCTTGTAGAACAGTGCACGCTCCCAGCCATTGACGGTGCCGAACTCGGCGCCCTTCTCCTTCAACACGGAATACAACGGCGTGGTCTTGGCCAGACGTCCCGCGTCACGATGCTCATGCGGCATGTGGAAGCGGAATTCATTCTGATAGTCCTCGATCGCCTTCAGCGCGGTGAACTCGGTATTGGCATGGCCGGTGAAGCGCGCCGGGTCCAGACACCAGGTGTCCCACTCGGATTCACCATGCACGATGAGTTCGGCCAGAATCTTGCCGTGACCGCCACCTTCACCCAGCCCGGCACGCAGGCCGATGATGGAATAGGCATTGGTCAGCCCCGGGGTCTTGCCGACCAGCGGGTTGCCATCGGCAGAATAGGTGATGGGGCCATTGATGATGCTGTGAATCCCGGTGCGCTCAAGGCATGGCATGCGCTTGAAGACACGCTCCATGTTGTCCAGGCAGCGGTCCAGATCATCCGGGCACAGGGCATTGACGAAGTTGGGGTCGATACCGTCCATGCCCCAGGTCTTGCAGCGTTGTTCGTAGATACCGACCAGCAGACCTTTCTTCTCCTGACGGCTGTAGAAGTCATCACGCGGGTCACGCAGCAGCGGGACACGTTCCTCGCGGGCTTCCAGCTCGGGTAGCGACTCGGTCAGGAAATACATGTGCTCCATCGAGATGACGGGATACTCGACTCCCAGCATCTTGCCGACTTCGTTTACCCGGTACCCGCAGGCGTTGACGATGATCTCGCAGGTGATATCGCCATTCTTGGTCTGTACGACCCACTCGCCATCGGGTTTCTGATAGACATTCTCCACCGGGTTGTGGCGATAGATATCCGCCCCGGCTTTACGCGCCCCACGTGCCAGCGCCTGGGTCAGCTGGGCCGGATCAATATCGCCATCGAGTGGGTCCCAAAGGCCGCCCAACAGCTCTTCATCGGCCTCCAGCAGCGGATGACGCTTGGCACACTCCTGAGCATCGATCAGTTCAAAGTCGACCCCCATGCCCTTGGCCAGGGAGATGAAGTGCTTATAGCCATCCATATGTTCCTGGGTCGACGCCAGGCGGATCCCCCCGGTGGCATGGTGGTAATTGATGGGGTGATCCGGGTCCTGGGCCAGCTCCTTGTAGAGCTTGATGCTGTGACTCTTCAGTCCCACCATCGTCTGAACCGCGCCGAAGTTGGTCACCTGTGCAGCAGAATGCCAGGTCGTCCCTGAGGTCAGTTCGTTGCGCTCCACCAGCACCACGTCTGTCCACCCTTCCTTGGTCAGGTGATACAGCGTGCTGCAACCGCCAATCCCACCGCCGATGACGACGACTTTTGCATGTGTCTTCATTGATATTCCTCAGCTTGTTCTTATTGATAAAACATCAAACATTACCGGCACGAACGGGCTCATCTCAGCGTTGTACTTGTTCCTTGGGCGGTGTCTTTCGGCCGTGCATCACAATGAATGAAAGCGCTTTCATTTCTAGCAGTAGAATTCAGGGCTGACAAGGTACGCCAGCTCACTTTTTTACCTCTAAGCAAATAGGCCCCTTCCCACACCAGTCCAACGCGGAATCAACCTAGCGCGCTATCCAGTGGAAACAACTGGCAAGGATTCGGCACAAAGCAATTGCTATCGCCTTCTGAAAGAAAGGCAGTCCTGAGAAGTGATTACAATCGCGGGTTCATTGGCAGGCTGGTAACACGGGAGCATGAAAAAAATCACGGCCGCCCCCTCTTCGTGATCGCCCAAGGGGCCATGGGAAGGCACCAGACGAAGGATCGCAATGCGATAGACGATGTTGGCAGAAGAGAAATCAGAGGAAATGCGCACCAGGCGACAGGTGGCGAAACAGGAGGTGTGTTCAAGCAGCCAGCCATGCGCCATGGCCGGAGAATGACATCTCCCCTCATGGACTGAGGGGTGAAATGAGGGACAGAGGTCAGGAAGCCATGCGCGGGGCGGGCAAGCGCGACAATGGGGAGCGCAAGCGACAAATGACGTACTGCAGTGAACGGGCCTCTCGATCAGGAACGCGGGGGCGCACAGGAGTCGCGTACTACCAGCTCGACGTCCAGCAAGGCGGGGACCGGATGCGCCTGCTCCTTCAACCGTGCGATCAGGTATTCAGCTGCCAGTACCCCCATCCGGCGTTGCGGTGTTCGCAGTGTCGTCAGAGCCGGCGTCAGGTGCTCGGCCAGCCAGGTGTCATCAAAGCCGGTGATGGAGACCTCCCGCGGCACATCGATGCCCATGATTCTGCTTTCGAAGATCGCCCCGTAAGCAAAGGGGTCCGAGCCACAGATGATGGCGGTTGGCTTGCTGTCGCGTGACATCAGCTCCCGAAACCCCTGCTGGCCATGCTCCACGCCGAAGGGACTCTGTATGACAGACGTATCGGGCATGACGATTCCGTGCTCAGCCAATGTCTCCCGTATCCCCCGCAAGCGGTGCTGCGCACGATCATTGCCTTCCAGCCGCCCGGAAATCATCGCGAAGTCGCGGTGCCCCAGGTCCAACAGGTACTGAGTCACCTTGCTGGCAGCGTCATGATTGTCGAAACCGATGCAGGGGTGTCGCAATGTCGTATCGATGGACCAGTTGATGACATAGGGGATGCCCTTCGCGTTGAGAAGGTCATAGATACCGTCATCCCGTGACAGGCCTACCAACAGCAATGCATCCACGCCATGCGCCACCATCTGGATGATCTGTTCACGCTCTTCCTCGACATCATAGCGAGACGACGCCGCCACCATGGTATAGCCGGAATTGGAAATATACTGATGAAACTCTTCGAGTGAGTGGCCGAAAAGTGTGTTGTCCAATGACGGGACGATAGCGCCGATCATGCGTGACTTGTTGGATGCCAGGGCACGCGCCGCGGCATGTGGGACGTAGCCAGTCGTCGATATCGACTTCTCTATCTTGAGCTTGGTGCGCTCACTGACGATATCCGGGTTATTGAGATACCGCGAAACCGTCGCCGGCGACACGCCCGCGTGTCTTGCCACATCGTCAAGTGTCACACTATTCATTCTGGATTTCGCCTTCTTGATATCCTGCCCTGTAAGACCAACATCCCATGACCTGCCTGGCTGCTACTTACCATGTCACTTGCGATGAGGTAAATATTGGCATGTGCGGCAGCTCTTGATATTTCCGGGATATGACAACCGCGCATCACGTGACAACCCTATTAGATCACACCTTGCACGAGAAAAATCAAACCGTCTCACCCCTGGCCCGGTACATCATTGCCAGAGGTAAAAAAATCCCGTTCGGCATCAATCAGCATTCGTGGTTGACGTACTGATAGCCCACAGACTCCCTCCTTGCAACGCCAAGGGCCCGCTGAATTCTCAGCGGGCCCTTGAGTCACCTCGTCGCTCAGTATTCTCCAACGGCTGAAGCGCTACCTGGCGAGAGTGAAGGATGTGCGAATACCTCGCTGCCACGGCGGGAAGATCGCTCAGCGCATCAACGCTTTGACGGGGCATTTCTCTCGATCATGCTGATGGATATCGCCAGGAAAAGTATATCCTTTACCAGGAAGAAGTTGGCGATCAATACGCCATCGGTCACTTTCCACACGTCGGGGGTCGTGAACAGAAAGCTCAGTGTCGTCAAGAATATGGTACTGGCCGCGAGACCAGAATAGAACGCTACCTTCCTGTACTTGAGCCCAATCAGAATACCGATAGCGACAAGGATCTCTGACAGGCCGACCAGGTTCGATACCGCTTGTACCGACATCACGTCATAGAGCCAACCCATGGCGAAATGGTTCTCGACCAGCGGCTGAATGAGGCCCGCTTCCGTGGGAGTGAATTTGTAGACTCCCAGCCATAGAAAGAGCAACGCAACACCGAATACGCCAACGTAATAGCCGATACTGCCCTGCTTGATTTCTTGATGATTACCTTGCATTCCTCACCCTCACTCCACTCATCTCGATTCACGAAACCTGTCGGCCTCAGCGTTCATCATGCTCCCCGGCAGTAATGTCTCCACGGCCAGGATTCCTGCATGACTGATGCAATGAGATACGGCAGTTCCTCGCGCGTGGATGCAAAGGAAGGTGTTTTATTTGTCTTCTCGGGAATGTCAGACCCCGTATCGGGCGCATCTGTCTCCGTGGCGGCCGCACCCTGCAACGCAACATGCAACACAATGCATAGAACGAAAAACACCGCTCTGCAGACTGCCAGAGCGGTGTTGATAGTGGTCTAAGCGTGATCTTACAGCCCTTCGAGAATCTCATTCATCTGGGCCCGCACGCTCTGCAGGCCACTGCCGGAGAGATACCAGAGGCCAGGCGAGAGCACGGTAACGCCAATGGTCTCACCGCCAGCGTCGGCCAACGCGGCTTTCAGCGCCTCAGCATCCATCGGGGTCTGACCGATGGCGGCACTGCGATCGATCACATAGAGCGCATCCGGCGCCATCTCGGCGATGTTTGCTGGTGACAGCGGGTAGAAGGTGCGCTTGCCACGGCTGACCGGCTCCACGGAATCCGACAGCTCAGGCTGGGCGATCTGCAGAAGCTCCGTCACGACCGGCTCCTGGCGCAGGATGTAACGACCATCATTATGGATCACGACCAGTGCCTCGAGATCCTCCGCCAGCCCTTCACGAGCCGTCGCGATATCCGACTCAAGCGCTGCCAAGTGCTCACGTGCCTTTTCCTGGGCATGGTACTCAGACGCCAGGCTCAGTACCTTGCCGCTCAGTGCCTCGAAATAGTCGCCTTCTGCGAGAGTCACATCGCGTGTTTCCGCCACCGCCTTCAGCGCCTCAAGCGATCCAGACTGACGGCCGGTGACGAGAATCAGGTCCGGCTCCAGTCCCGCGATCGCCTCGACATCAGGCTCCTTGAGCCCGCCGATGTCTGCTCGCCCCTCTACCAGATGCGCCACATAGGCAGGCGCGGGCTTGTGCGACACACCGATCAGATGCTCAGACAGGCCGAGCTCATCCAGCGTATCGGCAGCACCCCAGTCCAGGCTGACGACGGAGGGACCATGCGCGCCTCCTTCAACCTCGTGAGCCTGCGCGCTCAATGGCAGAGAGGCCAGCAACAACGTGGTGACAGATAGCGTGAGTCCAGACACTTTCATCGACATTCCCTTGGTGCAAATAATAATTGGTTCGATTTGTGTTCTGGAAACTAGCACACCTTTCTTCAGCTATCCTGCAACTGTGCGTTGCACTCAATGCAACTTATGCACTCCAGCGTCGGAAACGCTCGTGTCACGGCAGGCTTTTGCAACATCGCCGACAAGGGGAGCCTCGGCCCTCCTTGTCGGCGATGCTGGTTCAGAGTCTCAATGCAGAACGTCAATCACGGCATCAGGTGCCTTTATCAGGCTCCATTAGCATCGACACCCTGTGTGACATCGCCCATGTCAGCCAGCGCACGCTTCACAACAGCTTCGTCAGCATTCTCGGTATCAGCCCGATGCACTTCATTCGCCTGAACCGCCTCAACCATGTACGACGTCGGCTATGTGACCCGGACAGCACCAGTACGGTGAGCCAGATTGCCAATGACAGGGGGTTCTATCACCTGGGAAAATTCGCGCAAGATTATCGTCATCTGTTTGGCGAGCGGCCGTCGGTGACGCTGTCACGTTATCGCGCCAACCCCATGCTGGAAGCATGAAGGGATTCAAGTGCACTGGGCACTGGGCACTGGGCACTGGGCACTTCAGAGATCCTCTTGTTAACCGATGATCTTCCATTCTCGTCGGGGTGTCAGACCGATTATCAGTGACGAATCGAACAAGTGATATTTACCTCCCATCGACCATCTGCTAAATTTTGAGCATCGGGGCAAAATCCCCGATCGGGTTTGGCGACTCGAATACCTCTAGGCGCATAAGCGCCCCAGACCATGACAGGCGCTTTTTTTGTGTCTGCCATGCGTTATGGCGGTCGTGCGTGGGAGACCCTAGGGTCTGCCGGTTTCCTAGAGTGCCGGTTCGCCAACCTGCGTACGGCCGCCCCCATCACTGTTTGGCGACAGCGGGTGCGGCTCCTCAACTCTAGGAGCTTCAACCATGGTCATTCAGACTACGGCATCTCCGCGTAGCCCCGATCTGCCCACTCCCTATGGCGGCTACCCCGATCCCCCTTCCCATGACTGTCGTGCACGTAACGCTGGCGACTGCAGCGAGGTGCTGTCATGACCTCGAATTCTTCTCACACCACACCAACACCCTCATCTACTCCTCATATGCCCTCTGTTACGGGCAAGGCAATAGCCGAGTCTTCCAAGATGCCTGAGACTTCGGCGTCACACGACTCGTCATCTACCACCACCTCAGAGAATCAGCATCGCTCTCCTCCCCCTCACACCTCGAACTCTTCAACTTTCCAAGACTCCTCGACTGCGGCAGCTTATCGGCGGGGACAGCTGATCAAACAGCACTTCCAGCAGTGGTTGAAATCACTGAAGGATAAGCCGACCCATTTCACCAAAGTCAGCTGCCGTAACGAGCTGATGAAACATCCAGAGTTGGCGGGCTATAAGCCCATTATTGTCCTTCAGCGTGTCGGTGACCTGATCGATCGCTTGGTCATTGATGGTCACGCTGTCCAGTCCGATACCATCGGTAAACGTCGCCGCGTCTATCAACTCATTGATAACACTTCAGCACATTCCTCCGATGTCTCACTGCCGAGCAATCGACAGGGTATCGCCACGTCGAAAAGCGATGGCACATCGCTCCTGCCGCTTGATGAAGCACTGCAAGAACAACGTCGAGCCTTGAAAAAATCCATGCGGGCCGCGAAGGCGGAAGCCGAGCATCTGTATCAGTTGGCAAAGGACTATCCGGAAGCGAAATCGGACATCGCCTCGCTACAGGATGATGCGATTCAGCGCGCCTGCGAACTCCAGGGACAACTGGCCGCCGTGCTGGCGCTCTCTGCAAAACGCCATGCTGGAGGTGCATCATGACGCCGCGTCAGATCAATCGATTACTGCCCTCTCTGACAAGCCCGACACTCAGAGCCTGGCAAGCGCGTTGTATTGAGACAGCGCTTCAACGGCTTTCGGATCAGCAGCCCCATTTCCTGTGCCAGGCCACCCCGGGTGCGGGCAAGATGCTGATGGCAGCCGTTCTAACTGAGGAACTGATTCTCAACGGGAGCATTGATCACGTCATCTATCTGGGCCCCACCTCCGCCGTGGTAGAGCGTGCGCGTGAAACGTTTTCGCAAATTCTAGGGCGCCCCATGCAGGGCAGACTGGGGGATGTCGGTATCGCGCTGACCTATCAAGCGCTCAGCTTCCGCCTGGAGGAACTCAAGCAACTCTGTCGCCAAGGACGTGTCCTGCTGGTCTGGGACGAAAGCCACCATGCCGCCGGCGCGACAGCGTGCGCCGCAAAAAACGCCTACACCAGCTCGGCAGCCACAGGCGCCAATCAATGGGGATTGGCGCTCTTGGCATTGGAGCGCGATGTTCGCTTTACGCTCGCCTTGTCAGGCACTCCTTGGCGCACTGATGGCAGCTGTCTTCCCATGCTGCGTTATATGGCGCCAAGTTATGAAGTCGCCTCGACGTCCAAGCCAGCGGTACCAACACTGCCATCGGCTAACAGTGACCGCCTGGAGCTGATCCCAGACTTCACTTATACCCTGCGTGATGCCATCCAGGATGATGTCTGCCGTACTCCCCAGATATACCTGATAGATAATGACGACATACGTCTGGTGGCAGAACAGCAGGCGCAGCGTGAGACACTGTATTACCAAAGCATCCCGGCCTTGTTACGTCATCCTGGGGTGCATTACGCCGCCTTGCTGCGTCACCCGGGGCCTCAGCAACATTTGTTGGACGTCAGCTGCCAACGCTTGCGACAGCTTCAGGAGAAAGACCCGACCGCCGCAGGATTGGTGGTGGCATCCAACATTTCTCATGCGGAAGACATCGCTGATTGTCTGAAACAGATGGGACAGACGGTGTGCCTGGTAACCAGCCAGACGGAAGGGGCGCACGCACGACTTGAGGCCTTTCGCTACGGCCATACCTCGTGGATTATCTCCGTCAACATGGTCAGTGAAGGGATCGACATTCCCCGCTTGCAGGTCTGTTGCTACCTCAGCCACGTCAGGACCGAACAGTATTTTCGTCAGGTGCTAGGCCGAATCATACGGCGTCGACATGCACAGGATGATGCGTGCTATTTCTATGCCCTCAACGAAAGCACGTTACGACACTACGCCTACCGACTGTTTGACGACTTGCCCGACGAGCATGCTGCGATCCAACTGGATCCCTTCTCCTCCCCGACAGACTCCGCCCCAATCGTCTATCCAGCCACTGATTCGATAGCCTCCAACGACCCTGGCACGAGTGGAAAACTCCCGTCGATTGACATGCGTGGCGCGCCAAATGCTCAGGCCCCCATGAGTGAGTGTGTGAGCTTCTCAGAGGGAGTACGAGAGATCACTCTTGATCTGGCAAATGATGTGGCGTTCTCCAACGCCTTCTTGGCGCGCCTGGTATCGCTCTGATTACAGGAGGTGGCTCGGCAGCCACGCCCACCCAATCACCAGATGATTTCACTTTTTTATAGCCTAATCCTAAGCATAACATCCACAAATCGCACATTTACCAGTGGAATTACTCAAATAATCCTGCATATGCGTGACTCTCAACTCTCCATGCCTTCTAGGGCATGCATTTCGGGTTGGCTGATTTACGAAGGGTGATAGCGTGAAATTCGATGGCCACCTCACAGCGCATATCGGCCCCCACTCCAACTTTTCGACATCGATGGAGATCCCTCATGGTGTCCAGACCACCGACAGGCATCCACCCGCCTCAAAGACGAAGACCTCAGGCAATGCAAGTGATCCCCTATCAGGGAAACCAGGACTCTCTGCCGGGACTTTGCCTGACGGTCTCGGCACGAAAGCTGATCATGGCAAGCCTTGCACCGAGTACCATCCGAGCCTTCCAAAGCGACATACGGATGTTTCTCAGACGTGGCGGCACCCTCCCCAGCAACGACACGGAGATTGCCAACTACCTCACCCGGTGTTTCGAGGACGGTTATAAACCGAATACGCTCAAGCGACAGCTGTGCTCGTTACGGCGTTGGCACCTTGTCATGAATTGCCCCACCCTGGGCAATGAGCAAATGATCAAGGGGGTCATGCGCGGCTGTGCACGCCTCAATGAAGTGCCGGTGAAACGTGCACCAGCCTTGATGCGAGACGATCTGCATCAGCTGCTAAATAGCCTGGATTTGAGCGAGTTGCGAGATCTGCGCGACGCCGCCATGTTCTGCCTGACGTTCTATGGAGCATTTCGTTACAGCGAAGTCCTCAACCTTCGTGTCGAGCACCTCACATGGGATACACGAGGCGTGTTGGTCAGGCTCTCCCGCAGCAAGACCAATCAAGAAGGACGTCATGAAGTCAAAGCTATTCACCATGCTGATACCTCGCTCCCCTACTGCCCCGTCAATCTCCTGTATCGCTGGCTGGAAGCCGCCCATATCCAGAGAGGTGCGGTATTTCGCAGCGTCTCGCTGGGCGGCAGGCCAGGAGGCTCGAAACTCTCTCGAACTGCTTTTCAGAATGCGTTGATCAGGGGGCTTGAGCGGTCAAACCTGACTTCACGCGGATTCAGCACACATAGCATGCGTGCTGGCCTGATCACTGAAGCTCATCTGCGGGGGAAGAGCCTGGAGCAGATACAACGCGTGACAGGTCACAGGCATCTCAGCACCTTGACGGAGTACATTCGGGTCGCAGACCCTTTCGAAAACAGCGCCAACGACTTTTGATAAACATGAGCAATGCATTACCGTTCAATAATCGATTAATTGACAAAAGCAATCGCTCGAGGGCTCGCAATACAAAATACCTACCAAGTTTGACGCCAAGAATCCCTAATGCTCTCGAAACGGTCGATTTTGACGGTTAAAAGATACCTTAGATTCTTGCAACTTGAGTTATGCTATTAGTACACACTGATTCAGCTTGGATATATCAGGAGGCGGCACTCCCAGAGATATCGTTCTACAGGTCGGGTGTATTACTCGACTGATCATCACTACTCAAAGTTACTCGCGTTTGCTGGACATGAACTCGACGAATGATTCTCTCATACGTCTCGGCCCCCCTTTGCCTATCGTTGGAGTCATCAATATGCCAGATGCTACCTATACACCGTCACTAGTGAAAATCAGCGCTGACAAGACGCTTGTCATCTATCAGCGAGTACTCGAGGTGGACACCGCCGAGCTTATGAACGAGGAGCATGCTTTTCGACCAACGGTCGCGACAGAGAGCCTGCCCCTAGCGCCTGTCCGCTTCCGCAGCAACGTTCAGTCGACTCACACTTCCGAGGAGTTCGTGAATTTTCATGTCATCAAAGCCATCGTATCCACACAGAAAGTGCCCGTCTCACAAAGTGTATTTTGCATCGAGATCGATATCGGCAGACTCAACGAAGATGAAGTCCAGGTGGTGAGATTCTATTACCAGGTGCTACAGCCTCTGCTCGAGCTTGGCTGGGAATGGATCAATATCCACAACCTACATACCACTGGCGATATCAAAATAAACGAAAAGAAATTATGGAACCATATACTTATAAACTTCATTAGTGATGAAAGATTACAACACGCATGGAGCAATGTAGTCACTCAACAAAAATTGCCAATAACACGCAAGCAAATCTCATCAATGTTCAGGCATCGTTATTCTGATGACTCGATCAGGAAATTTATGAACGAAATAAATAAAAACACAAATACTCACCAAAGCGGTGTATCTAAAGATAGGAATACGGTACACGCTGCTACTGCCGCTGAAACAAATAATAAAAACTATCATAGTAAACGAAAAGATAATAGGAAGCAGCAACCAGATATCAATAAGAAAAGCAACGCTAAAGAAAAAAGCAAGCACTCGAATAACAAGGAGGAAACCGACTCGAATCCGCAAATGGGACTTGCACTTTCAAGTTGGCTTGACTGATAAACAGGAGGCTTTCACGTGAGTGAACACCAACTACCTGACCAAATATTGGCTAATTACGACCTCAATGCGATCGGGTCCCGCTGGCCCCTTGTACCGGAGTGGCTCAAGAGGAGCCTCCCACCCTTGATTGCCTCAGAATATCGCCTCAGTGCTCGCCTCTTTGCCGCCGATTACTCGGTGCCAGACCTTGTGCCCCAAGTAGAAGAGTTTCTAGAAAGCCAATTTTTTATGGAAGATGAGTCACATCGAAATCATAGAATGTCTCACTGCCTTCATTACACGGTGAACTACCGATTTACATCGCTCACTGATCCTCGCGTAAGCAGTATCCGAAAGCTGCTTAGACTGATTTTTTGTCAGCCTCGTCGTACTGTGAGACGTGGCTCTGCCATCAAATATTACACCCAGATACTTGAGCTTAGAAAGACGCTTAAGCGGCTACTTAACTGGGGCGACCTGGATGATATTCAAAACAGTTTCCCCAGACCCATTTCCCCTACCCTGGGAGAGCAGTTAGTTCCTCCTCCCGAGCATTTTTCCGATGCTGATTTGGAGCTGCTCGAACAGTTTCTTCATGCCTATGATACAGCAACTGATCGTCCATCGGAGCATCCCAACCAGCTGCGCAATAAGAAAGCGACACGCGCTTTGCTTGACGAAATTTATCAGTCGAGCCAGCTCACTCGTAGCCCAATAAGAAAACAGCATAGAGCTCGCAATGAAAATCAAAAAAGACGCCAACATGTCGATACCATTCTTCGTGATTCGCCACTTTGGGCCAGTGACAAATCTTACAAAATTCATGCTGAATATACCGACTATCGATCCCTTGACAGGTCAATCCAAGCACTTGACCATGCCTTAATAGAGGATGATGAAGAGCTCACGGATGACAATGAACATCAGAATGAATCATCATCTAATGATCTAAACCAAAGCAGTATCTCACCCCTCGACCCAGTGAAAGAGCTATTCCATAACACGCTGCTTTCACAAGGCGATCAGGCGCTTCACCTTGAGAGCGTACAGCTCTTGCAACAGGCCCGCAATCTCAAGACATCTGCAGACATCAGCCTACGCCCACAAGAAGAGGTTCTAGCAGCTTTACGTATCTTCCAACCACCGAAAGATGAGGAATTTCTCATAGAATCTGAGAGTGCCATTGCAAACCGACAAGCCTTGGCATTTCTTAGCATTCTACTTTGCAGTGGAATAGCACCTGAGCGCTTGCTGCAGACGACGGTAATCTCCCGATCCCCCAAGCTGCCCCTCAATAGCGACAGCAATCGTGAGTGGATCATCTGCCAGACGCTGGATCAAATTCCCAGCTGGTCACCGGAGGAGGGGCTACTCCACTACTCTGTCAACAAGGCACCTACCGAAACCATCATCACGTTGCCCTTGCCCAACGCTCTCAATCACTCACTCATGGCCGAAAAGGTATGGCTCCCCGGCGCCCAGCCTTTCAAAGCACTGAAATCAATAATCGAGAAAAAACTCAAGCGCTGGGGGGATAATCGCCCGGGAAGCACCCTGACGTTGAGGCGCGTGTCTGCCAGTCATCATCATTGGGTGGTGCCTGCCTGTGAAGATGAAGTGATCGCGACCTGGTTGCGAGGCGAGCTCCCGCTCTCACTCTCTGCCCCGGCAACGTATCGAACGATACCTCTGCACAAGATTCAGAAGGCTTTTCTCTCGGCTCAAGCTGCGCTTGGCCTATTTCCCTTATTAGAAGAAGACTGTCGTACACCTCGCGAAGATCACACCGTGGGATCCACAAAAGCCCAGGAGCCGAGCTATTTCAAACGTCCGCTTCATTTGCTGACGCAACTTACCAAGAACCACGCCATGCTGGTTACCTCATTGATTACCTCACAAGAGAATCGTAGTAGCGACTTACGGGCAGTCGGCGAAGCCATTGCCCGGCAAGGTCAGATACTGGGAGCGCTGACCTTACTTGCATGGCAGCTCTGCACCTTGGCTCGCCCAATTGGATCCAAAACCCAATGTGAGCAGCTGGAAAATACGCTCTGGCTACGCGACAAGGATTCGGCTCGGGCACAGGAAAGCCGCCAAATTCCACTTGTCCCTGCCCTTGGCGCATTGCTCCGGCTTCAGCATGAGTGGCGGGAGGAATGGCAACGATGGTGGAAACGCCACGGTGGCAAAGCAGACTTTCTTAGGCATGAACAAGTCGCCTACCCCGTTCAATGGAAGTTCAATGCCTCGACAATGATGTTGACGCAGCAACGCATGCAGCATGCTGACTGGCGACAGTGGCTCAAGGATCTTCCAACATTCATGCCTTCGCCTTTGGCAACTGAATTGAGCCAGTGGGGCCACCAGCCTTCCAATATCACGCGCCACAGCATGCTCACCGCGCTCCAATCGCGACTTTCTCACGCTGAATTTAGCGCACTCGCTGGGCACACCACCCAGGGGCACTCACTCCAATCCCCGGCCAGTGATCGGAGCCTGATTCAATCGGCGACACGAAGCGCACTAACCGATATCGCCAGACTATGCGGCTTGACACCGGATCTGCTTCACAGAGACGACCTCCCATGGCCCATTGAGCACGCCGGACCAGCCATTCAAGGAGATAGAGGATGAGCGCTGTTACCACCATTGATCTTCGGAAGAAAACCGATGTACCTGCCCAGGCCACGCACCAAGAGCTTACAACTCCGAAGCTGTCTCCGATCGAGCTTTCGAAAACACTGGGTAGGATATTCCGTCGCTGGGATGATCCAGGTCATCGCCTTTTCTCCTCATCTGAAGAGCTCAGACATTTCCGCAAGAATGTCGCACGCTACGCCTGGCGACGGCATAAGAAAAAGGTAACCAGAGCACAGGCTAGAGCGCAAAGTGCGCCTTCCACCAAGCCGTCTCGCGCTCGACACAATGCCACACGCTTGAACCAGCGAGCTGTACAAGCCTTGATTCGCAACGCCATCCAGCTTGCCAAGGAAGCTGAACTCGACTTCAGCTCCCGAAAGGTCACCAAGGAAGTCGCGCTTGTACTGACTCATCTCAACCGAGAGCCTGACTTCGAGGCTACGATTCCGACCAGTATCAAGCGTCCGGTCAGACCCTCATCCGCGGCTACCTCATCACGAGATATCAAGGTTCAGCAACGGGTGCTGGATTCGGTACGCGCCCTGCAGAGCATTCCCGCTAACCAATGCACGCCAGAGCAGTCTCTTCTCTTCCTGGCCCTGAGCATGGGTACCCTGCTAGGGATGGAGGAAGAAGTGATTCGCCATACCTTGCTGAACTTGAGCCCAGAGCACCTGCCACGCCTGAACACCAAGCGCGGCCCCCACCATTGGTTCATCGGCTGTCTGCCAGGGTTATCTCGAACACATCCAGCCCATTACCGGCTAAAAATCCCGAATCATCTCAGGAGGCTACTCAGGGCTTGCCGTCAGTCCCCTGTCCCATCACCAGCCACCTCCTCCCAGCAAGCAGATGTATGGTGGTTCTCCTCGGATGCTACGCTGGATCTGAACAGTCCATTGGAAGCACGAGCTGCCCATCTGGATCAGCTCTTGGTCACCGGTCTTTCACAGCTACTAGATAGCCAGGCATCACGCAGGACTGGTTCCTCCGCTTCGCTGAAGAATGTCCGATCATTGCTTCGTCATGCCTTCCGGTGCACGACATTGTTGGGCCCTGCGCCCATCTGGTCACAGCTGCTTCGGCGCTATCCCCTGCCGGTGTGTAGCTGGCGTTCTCCTTGGCAGCATGACGAAAGCCTCTTTTTATCGGCGGCATCCCGCCCTACCTCCGGTACGTCAAGCGCTTCCGGCGCCATGGATGCCTCTGAACCGGAAGACATCGAGACCGATCTTCACACCCCTGAACTTCTTATGGGAGGAGGCGACAGGAGTAACGAATCGTCACCATCAACCTCCCCTCGATACAGGCAGGATCAACTATCAACAGACTGGTATGTGAAAGCAGGCAACCAAATGTATGCGTATATCACCGAACTGGAGCATGAAGGTCTGATAACCCCCAGAGGGGAATCCGCGATCCAGCGTCATGACGCCATTACGTCTCGCTACGCGAAGAAGCTGATACACATGCTGGGCGAAGACAGCTACCCACTCTGGATACTGCTATGGCTGTCTTATCAATCGAGCACTCAAGGCAACAAAGCCAGCACGCTCAGAACTTACCTGAGTCGACTGACGCCCACCTCCATGATGATGTTGCCCGATATCCCATGGTTGACGCTCTGGGATGGAGAACTGATGGAGGCGATCAGCGAACAGCTACCGACTCAGAAAGGCTGGGACACTTCGACGTCCCACAACTTCTTCCAGACGTTCAATCAGTTCATCAGCTTCTGCCAAGGTAACGATCGATTAACGGGTATTCCCCCCGTGCAGGGTGAGGGAGGCCGTTTCATCAGTACGTTGCGTACACATCTGATCATGCCACACGAGGCAGAACATCTGACCCGGGCGCTCTCCCGAAGGCGGAGTGGATTGCGGCGCAGCTGGCTGATCGCCTTCCTCCTTGGCTACTACGGGGGCCTGCGAGCAGGAGAAGTCATGGCCTTGACACTGCATGACGTCATCATCAATCAGCCAGGAGATGACGGACCCACCTACTGTTACGTAGAAATCCATGCTGGGAAGACCGCAAATGCTCGTCGCAGCGTTCCTCTTCATCTTCTGATATCCCCAGAATTGATGACGCTGGTGAAAGAATGGATTGATAGACGCAGAGAGTCCTTTGCTGGCCAGCATCGTTTGAAGAACATTGCCTTGCTGGGGCCAGAAAGCTCTCCGCTGGGCTATTCAAGAGAGAGCCTGCTGGCCCCGCTCATGGCATGGGCCCGGCAGTCTCTCCGAGGTGCCCTCACGCCCGGACTGAAGTTGGAGGACATCCACTTCGATTTTCATCTCTTGAGGCACAACGCGATCTCGTGGCTCGTACTTCGTCTCTACAGCGACGACTACCCTCAGCTCCTGGATCGTCTTTCCTCCGCCTGCCGAGGGCATTGGTCCTTCACTCCCCCAGCACTGGCGAACTGCCGCCGAGCGGCCTACGACGTACTGGAAAGAGATGCCAAGGCACGAGGTCACCGTCTCGAGTTACTCGCCAAGTTGATCGGGCACCGCAACTCTAAAACACTGACACATCACTACACGCATGTGCTGGGTGAGATACATGGTGAGGTACTTCTAGAGCTGATGAAGCGACGCTGAAGGCGAAGGCTGAATACTCGAATACTGGCTGTCGTCTATCGAAGCCGAAGCGCAGGTGGTCGACGGGCTAGAGATAGCCCAACCCCGATGCATCACCCTCCATCACTTGCGGTGTTGCACTCTGAGTCCACCTGCGCCATCTCACGCCCGGCGGTCGGAATGAATCAGGAGGTGCAGTAGGCCGTCCGAGTCTGTACACACGGATGGGGCATTAGCAGTTCATGCGTGGTGCGATGATCTCCTTGATACTTTGAAAGACTGATCGCCCCAAATTGTCCTTAAAGAGAAAAATCAAAGCGCTCACAGCTCGCATACTAACCATTTTCCCTGCAGGGAAAATTTATGGTTAGCTTCGCTATGTCTGGCTAATTATCCCTATAGGGATAATTTTCTGGATTCATAGAATAATTGCAGCACTTGTTCCCTAAATCCAAGCATCACACCGCCTGTGTTGCACGACACTCCGGATAGGCCGAGCATCCCCAGAACTGTTGGCCTTCTCGCGCACCGGCCTTGACAGTGCGCAGCACCATCCGGCTGCCGCATTTCGGGCATTCACGTCTCGCCTGTGGTTCATTGCGCTGTTTGAGATGCTGCACATGGGCACGCTGGGTCGCCCGAGTCGGGGCCAGACGCCCCGTCAGCAGCGCCTCATGCATGGCCTCGAGCTGCGCCTCGCTGAAGACGGGGTTCTGAAATGACTGTACGAAGGAAACGAAGTCAGTCCCGCGCGTCACGTTGGATGGCATCTCACCTTTGAGCCTGGCGCTGCCGACGAAGACGATCACCGAATGCAGATGCTCGGGAGTCACGCCAAGCGTCGTCTCCAGCGCCTTGAGGTGCCGGTAGTTCTGACGCAATGGGTTCTGGAAGCTGAACGACTGGCGAGGAAACTGCTGGGTCCAGTGCGCCTCATGCTCACTGCCGAAGATCCAGCCCTTCATGTTCTTGGTTTCCAACACGAAGCAGCCGAATCGCGACAGCAGCACATGATCGATCTGGGTGGTGCCGTTCGTGGTCTTGAGGGTGACATTGTGCAGCGTTCGGTAGCCTTGCTTGCCGAGGCGACGTGCCATCCAACGCACCCGCCACTCGCCGATGCGACCTTTCATGCGGGGGGACTTGAGGTAACGACTGACGAAGGACGCCAGGACGAGGCATAGCAGTACACTCATCACTGGCGCGATGTTCGAAGAGACAACCACTGTCTTGACTCCTGGTGCAGCCTTTACGGAAAGGAATCAAGCGGGGTGATTCGTCCAACCGAGAGTACTGAGTCGTGATGAAAGAGCGATAAGGCTGCGGCGCGCTTGCGGCAGGCCAATGCAGATGAACACTGACCGCGCCCGATGGCTGGGCGCGGTGCAGCAAGCGCAGGATTCTAATGACTGACCAGCGATCAAGCCACTGTTTTCATTAACTTATTGGGCATTAAACAGCGATGAAACGAATTCATTGACCGGGTCTGGCAAGAGATCCTGAGGATGATCCCCTCCCATGGTGGCCAGCCCACTCTTGCCCTTGGCTATCGCAGTGGCTTCCGTGGTATTCGTCGCAACGTCTATCACCTGCATCTTGACCTCGACTCGGTCAGGCTTGCCCGACCACTCAGTGGCCCTATCCTCCCAGTGCAAGATAGTGGGATAGACCAGATAGAGAGCGCCAGCCTCCATAGCAGCTTCCCACGCATCGTCTCTTGACTGCGTTGAGTTGCCGTAATTCACGCTATCTACGTGCTTGAGAAACGCGCCTTGAATTATCTGAGCGGTCGTCATGCCAGAGCCGGTATAACGCTGAGAGCCATAAACACCATCTCTTGGCACTGATACATAGATAGTGTCAGAGGAATCCAGGGAAAATGTCGGTGAACCAGCCGACTTCGTGAGCTGATGGCTATCCGCACATGCCGCTAACAGCAACATTGCCGAGAATAATGACAGCGCTCTTATCATTTTTCGCATCTTGTCATCTCCGTCCGAGTTGGAGTTATCAAGCTATAGCTCATGTTAAACATGCGGTGATTTGGATCAGCGGGTCAAGCCAGGGCTGCTAGCCTGGTGCCCTGAGTGGCATCACTCCGCCTCCAGCGTGACCTTGTCGGTATCGAACGCCAGTCGCCCGGCGATCGCCTGCATTTCCTCGATGGGCTGATCGTAACTCCAGGCGATATCGGCAAGATCTGGTAGCGAGTAATAGGTGCTGTCGCCCTTGAAGGGACAATGGGTGACGGTGCTGGAGACCGAGAGCCTTTCCATCGCCACATCGGCGCGCGGCAGGTAGAGCCTTGGCGGATAGCCTTTCTCGCGCAATTCCATCGCATTGCAGGTGTCGGCTATCACCGTCTCGCCAACCAGGATTCGCACCCGTGAGGATAGCGGGTGCAGCGTGATACGCGGTTCGGGGTGGTCGGCCATGAACACTCCTTTACGGGTTAGAGGATAGAAGCGGAAGATGAAGGTGCTTGGAGGCGCGTTCTGAAGGGGTCAGCCCATCATGCCTCTCCATCTCGGGCGAGACGGAAGCCGGAGAACGCCCAGCGCGCCTCGGGCGGGAAGAAGTTGCGATAGGTCGCGCGGATGTGGTCGGCGGGCGTGGCACAACAGCCTCCGCGAAGCACCATCTGACCGGACATGAACTTGCCGTTGTACTCTCCCAAGCTGCCCGGCAGTTTGCGAAAGCCCGGATACGGACGATAGGCACTGCCCGTCCACTCCCAGACATCGCCGAACATCTGACCCGGCGTGCCTTCGGCTCTCGCGGCCGCGACTGGCTGCAGATGATCCTGATCGACGAAGTTGCCCGTAAGTGGGACATCCTGACCGACTGTCTCCCACTCGGCCTCGGTGGGCAGGCGCGCGCCCGCCCACTGGGCGTAGGCATCGGCCTCGAAGAAGCTGACATGGCAGACCGGCGCGCTCAGATCCACCGGCACCAGGCCGCCGAGGGTGTAGTGATGCCAGACGCCGTCGCGCTCGACCCAGTAAAGCGGCGCCCGCCAGCCTTCGGCCTTGACCGTCGCCCAGCCATCCGCCAGCCAGTACTCGGGGGTGGCGTATCCGCCGTCCTGCATGAAGGCGAGAAACTCGCCGTTGGTCACCGGACGGTCGGCCATCTGGAACGCTTCGACGAACTGACGGTGACGGCCCATCTCGTTGTCGTAGGCGAAGCCACCTTCGGCTGCATCATGACCGATGTCGCGAATCCCGGCTGGATAGGCCAGCCATCCGAGCGGCGGCACTTCCTGCGCAGGGGCTGGTGCCAATCCCGGAGTCAGATCATCCCGATAGGCCGGACACAGCGGGTTCTGCGCCAGGATGTGCTTGATGTCCATCAACAGCAGCTCCTGATGCTGCTGCTCATGCGGCAGCCCCAGCTCCAGGCGGCGAAGAATCTCGGGCAGATGTTCCCGTGGCGGATTCTCAAGCAGCGCTTGCATGGCCTGATCGACGTGCGCGCGATAGCGATAGACATCGTCGACGGTCGGGCGCGAGATCGTGCCACGCTCGGCGCGCGGGAACGGTACGCCATGGGTCTCGTAGTAGGAGTTGAAGAGGTGGTCGTAGGCGGGGTCGAGCGTCTGATAGTCCGGCTGAAACGGCTTCAGGATGAAGGCTTCGAAGAACCAGGTGACATGGGCGATGTGCCACTTGGGCGGGCTGACATCTGCCATGCTCTGCACCATGTAGTCTTCCTTGTGCAGCGGCGCACAGATCGCCTCAGTGGCGGCGCGAACCCGCTGGTACGCGCGTAGCCACTCCTTGGCATGCAGGCTATCGGGTCTTTCGATGACGGTGTCATGGGCAGATGACATGATGGCTTCCTTTGCGAGTCTGGTTCTCTCCCTGAAACGTGATCGGACAGGCTCAGGCGGCCAGCACGGCTGACACGCCTCCCCTGCCCCATCAACGCTTGGCCGGGATGATGTCCCCACCCTATCACTCGTGCGGCTGATGCCAACTCTTCACGGGCTCTGGTCTTTCCTCTGAAACTAGATCCGCCCCGTGATCTGCCCTGATCTGCCCTGATCTGCCCTGGCCTTCACTTCGCCGTAACGCACGTCCCGCTACAAGTGTCTTGCCTGAGCGCGCCAGCCTCAGTTCTGCATCGGAATATTCTCTTCCCAACGAAAGCCGATACCGCCGCCCTGCCATACACCATTCTCCAGCGGGCTGGGGCCATGGATATCCACCTGCAGCGGCAGGCCGAAGCCAGGTGCCAGATCCTGAGTGCCTCGCACGGTACTGCGATGCATGATCCGCAGTCCTTGCTCCTGTGCCGGCAAGTGCGCGCCGGGCGCGGCCCGATGAGCCACCGCCAGGTTATCGATGAACACGCAGTCGTTTTCCTGGTACTCGAAGTCGAGGGCGTAACCCTCGGTGAAGCCGGCATTCAGGATGGCGTTGTACTCACGGCAGAGCTGCGTCAGCTCTTCGGCGGTCAGCAGCCGGAAGGCGTCCTGATCGGGTAGCTTCTCGATCACTGCGCCGGTCATGCCCAGATGAAGCCAGATGCACTTGCGACCGGTGATGGGGTGCTCGTGTACCACCGGATGTACGGCCCCGGAGGAGGAATTCACTGAAGCAAGACGGCGCCAGAAGGCCTGACGCTCGGCAGACAAGGCGTCATGGGCCGCGCCCTGATGGGCAAAGCAGGTACCACCGCCCTTCTCGGCCGGACGGATGATGTGGTAGCCCGAGTGCGAGAACGTATCGGTATTGAAGCTGCCGTCGTTATGCCACTGCGGCCCGACGCCGGGGATGCCGTGACGGCGATCGTTCGATAGCCGAAAGATGTGCCGGTTGCCGTCGGGGGTGGCAGGGTGCAACCCATGGGTACTGTGCAGCTCCTTGCCGCCCCACCAGCAACTGGCGCGCAGGAAGTCATCGGCCTCCAGAGGCGTATCGCGCTTGAAGACCAGAAAACCGCGCTCGGCCATGATCTGCTCCAGCGCCTCAAGCACTGGCGCGGGCGGCGCGTCCTGAGCGGACAGATCGATCCCCCTCACCTCGGCGCCTATCGGCTCCAGCGGTGTGATGCTGCCGCCGAATTGCTCGATGACAGCTACCTGTGCCGGGTCGAACGGAACGCCTGGTGCTGACTCGGCTACCTCAGTACGTGTTGGATTCGCCATGACACTGACCTCCTGTCGCGGCTCCCACGCTGACGAGACGCTGATGTGTCATCAGGCAGCGCTATCGCTGCGTGATGACACCCACAACTCGCAGACTCTCAGCGTGGGATGAATGTATCAGCATTCTCGCAAACACATTCCCGTGCGCCAAACATCGAACCTTCTCATCCCGAACGGCGCGAGTGGCCCATCAGGATGACGCTGGTCAATCACGTCACTCGTATTTCTTCTGCCAACTCTTCACGGCGATCCGCTCCTTGAGCAGATCCAGCATGTCGATCAGCACCTGCTCGGTGATCTGCTCCGTCCTCGGGTCAGTGCGCGACCAGGCATCGAAACCACTCTCTGCCAGATGCCCCACCAACGCCGAGAACTCCTTGGAGCGCAGGCCGACCAGCGCTTCATCGACGAGATGACAGGCCAGATCCGACAGCGAACTTTCGAGCCCTTTGGTCAGCTGGGTGCCCATCGGCAGGCGCGAGACACGCTGGAGCTCCGGACTCTCGGCGAGAGTGCGGCTGACCAGGCCCCGCACATAGCGCAGGGTATCGTCGCGATTCTGGGTATAGACATCCCCCGCCATGGTCTCGAGGCGCTGGGTAATTTCACGGATCAAGGCCTGCTTGCGAGGCTCCACGACACGCTCGATCACCGAAGATGAGAGGTCATCGCTGTCGCGCAACTGCTGCTGCACGTTGTCGAGCATGCGCAGGGAGATACGGTCCGTCAGCTCCTCCAGCAGGATATCGAGATACTTGGCCGCCACGCCGTAGACGTACCAGCGGCGCACATCGATCAAGCCGAGACGTTGCAGGCGGAACAGCAACGAGATCACACGCAACACACGCAACAGGCGGAAGCCGCTCAGCGGGATACACCCCAGCACGTCATACCAGTGCACGAAGGGATAGAAGAACCAGCGATGGTAGCGCCGCTCCGCGATGGCCACTGCCCACCCCGCCAGCACATCGAGCAGGAAGACGGCGACGAATGCCAGGTCGATAGAGAGGAAATTGGCGTGGATGTTCTGCTCATAGGCCGCATGCAACCCGGGTGTCACGGCCTCGAAGGCCGTGTTCAGCGGGGGAATCAGGAAGAGACTATCGAACAGCAGCAATGCCAGATTGGCGATCACGAGCACGATGATGAACAGATCCCACCACAGATGTATCCGCTCCCTGGCGGACGAGGGCGTGCGGGTGGCTGGCATGACAACTCCTTGGCGATTGTTTCAGAATGCGTAACGCGTCTTCCTGACTCAGCCTACAACGCTTCAGATGACCACGCTGGCGATGACCGCGCATCAGCTGACCACACTGGCGATGACGCTGTCTGCGAGGGCTTGCAGCGCTACCGGAGCCCAGCCCCGAAAAGCACAGACCGAAAAGCACGGCCCTTGAAAGCACAGCCCCGAAATCGCCGTAGACAACCTATTAGTGAGGGAGACACCCGCATGAAACAAGCGCAAGTAATGACATGGGCCGCCGTGATGAGCGCAGCACTCACCCTGAGCGGCTGCGCAGGCGCTCAATCCTCTGAGGATTATCAAGGCGTGGATGAGCCGCTGGAGAACACCTACCGGAAGCTGGTGGCACTCGATGAGCAGCCGACACCCGTGATGGAAGGCAAGCGTGAAGCCCATATCGTCTTGCATACCCCTGACTCTTCGACTCAGAACTCGCGAGTGGCTGGCTCCACCGGCTGCAATCGCCTGATGGGGGAATATCACCATGATGAACAAGAACTCGGCTTCGGCCGTCTGGCCACCACGCGAATGGCGTGCCCCGGTGAAGCAGCAACGCTCGAACGCAATTTCCTCGCGACACTCAATGACGTGTCGGGCTGGCAGATAGAAGGCAAGACACTCACGCTGACCGATGAGCAAGGTGAGTCGCGTGCCCGCCTGGAGGCCGTTCACCTTTATTGATCTCTTCGATAACCGTCCAGCGCATAGTGACTTTGAGCTGAATACTCTGCGCAACAGACCAGACACCACAACGCCGCCTCCCGTTGCCGGAAGGCGGCGTTGTGTCATGCGATCACCCCTTGCCGTCAGCCACTGAGCTCAACCTTGCTCTCTGTGCTGACTCAATGCTGACTCATTGCTGACTCACAGCGTGAAGCCACCATCGACGGCGATGGCCTGCCCTGTCACGTGTTCGGCCTGGGCGAGGTAGACCACCAGCTGCCCCATGTCCTCAGGTGTCTGGGCGATTCCCTGGGGCAGCAGGCTCTTCTGTAGGCGCTCCCATGCAGCGGGCTCGCTTTCGCCTTCCTGACTCCAGCGTGCCGAGAGCCCGCTCTCGCCCCGCCACATGCCGGTACCCACCACGCCCGGGCAGATCGCATTGACGGTGATGCCTTCCGCTGCCACTTCCTTGGCGACGGCATTGGTAAAGCCGATGACCGCGAACTTCGAGGCACAGTAGTGCGACAGATCAGGGAAGCCGACCTTGCCGGCCATCGAGGCCACGTTGATGATCCGCCCGACGCGGCGTGAGCGCATCACGGCGACCTCGGCCTGAGTGCACAGGAAGGTACCGCGGGCGTTGACGTTCATGACGCGGTCCCACTCCTCCACCGTCAGCGCATCGATGGAATGGATGCCGATGATGCCGGCATTGTTGACGGCGATATCGAGCGGGCCGAGTCCGGCTTCGGCCTCCTCGATCAAGCGCCGCACGGACGCCGCATCCGCGACATCGACCTGTAGCGCCAGACACCGTCTGCCCAGTGCCTCCACTTTCGCCGCCGTCTCGCGGGCGATGGCGAGATCCAGATCCGCCACCACGATATCCGCGCCCGCCTTGGCCAATGCCAGCGCGATCCCCTGGCCAATACCGCGCCCACCCCCTGTTACCAGTGCAATCCTGTCGTTCAGTTGCATGAGTCGTCTCCTGAATCTCTCACGGAAATCTGCAAATGCTGCGCTGCTGCCATGACGCTGGCACACGGTCCAGCGCCACTGGCTTCAGCTCAGGTGGTGGACTTCCTGAAGGCCGTAGACCGGCGTCGGGATACCCTCGAGCCGCGCCTTGAGCTGCAGCGCCAGATACTGGGAATAGTGGCGGGACTGGTGCAGGTTGCCGCCGTGGAACCATAACGCCTGCTGCTGGGTCGGCTTCCACATGTTGCGCAGCTCGCCCTCCCAGGGCCCGGGGTCCTTGAGCGTATCGGAGCCCATGCCCCAGCATTTGCCGACCTTGTCGGCGACGTCCTGCGAGATGATTCGTGCCGCCCAGCCATTCATCGAGCCGTAGCCGGTGGCATAGACGATCAGGTCAGCGGGCAACTCCGAGCCATCGGTCAAGGTGACCGAGCGCGGATTGATGCACTCGATGCCGACGCCACTGCGCAGCTTGATGTCACCATTGGCGACCAGATCACAGGCACCCACATCGATGTAGTAACCGGAGCCGCGGCGCAGATATTTCAGGAACAGGCCCGAGTCGTCATCGCCGAAATCGAGCAGGAAGCCTGCCGCCTCCAGCCGCCGGTAGTAGTCCGCATCACGCTTGCGGATCGCCTCGAAGATCGGCCGCTGGAAGTCTGGCAGTATCCGGTAGGGAATCGAGGCAAAGATCAGGTCCGCCTTGTGGTGATCGATGCCGTTTTGCACCGCCTGCTCGGAATAGAGCGGACCCAGCGCCTCTTCCATCAACGAGTTGGACTTCACCACATGCGTGGAGGAGCGCTGCAGCATGGTCACATCCGCGTCGTGCTCCCACAGCGCGGCGCAGATGTCGTGAGCGGAATTGTTGGCGCCCACCACGACCACCTTCTTGCCACGATAGGCATCCGGCCCCGGGTGCTGGCTAGAGTGTTGCTGCTCGCCTTCGAAGGTCTCGGCCCCCGGGAAGTGCGGCACGTTGGGCATGCCCGACATGCCCGTGGCCAGTACCAGTTGCTTGGGCCGCAAGGTCACGGGCTTGCCGTCGCGTACCACCTCGACCACCCACTCGCCGCTCGCCTCATCGAACTGAGCACTCTCGCAGGCCGTGGAGTTCCAGTAATTGAGCTCCATGATCCTGGTATACATCTCCAGCCAGTCCGCGACCTTGTCCTTGGGCGCGAAGACCGGCCAGTTTGCCGGGAAGGGAATGTAGGGCATGTGGTCGTACCACACCGGGTCATGCAGACACAGGGACTTGTAGCGATTGCGCCAGGCATCGCCCGCGCGCGGATTCTTGTCGATCACGATAGTTGACACATCCATCTGTCTGAGCCTTGCGGCCAGCCCGATGCCGCCCTGACCGCCACCGATGATCACGCAATACGGCTGGCGCTCGTAGCCCAGCTCGGCCTCTTCGCGCTGACGCGACTCAAGCCAGGTCTCACGCTGCTTGTTGGCACCGTGCTCGGCGCCCTTGGGGCGCTGCATTCCCAGCGGCTCAGGGAATTCCTTGAGTTCGCGCATGGCGGTCAACAGCGTCCAGCAGCGCCCTTCCTTCAGGCGCAACAAGCCCTTGCCGCGTGCATCTGCGGTCTCGAAGGTGAACCAGGCCTCGACGATGCCGCCGGCCTCACTGGCCTCACCATCCAGTTGCCAGCGAGAGGGAGCGACATGCTCGAGGGTCGCCGCGAGCATCGACTGGATCTCGTCCTTGCCCTCCGACGTCTTGAGATTCCAGGTGAAGGCGATCAAATCGCGCCAGTAGCATTCCTCGCCAAACAACGAGAGAACCCGGGCGATATCGCGCTGAGTCAGGGAGGACTCGAAATCATCGAGCCATTGCTGAGCGATCTGAGTTGGCGTGCGTGCGGTCATGGCGTCTCTCCGCGTGTTGTTGGATGTTGTAGTCACGCCTCCCATGCAAGGCATCAAGCATGCCAGCTTCGTCATGCACGACTGACAAAGCTCGTAAGCACTTGTCGTGAATGACAAAAATTCGCCACTACCGCGCCACCAACCTCCTCGCCTCGCCGGGCTCTCCACCGTCCTCGTGACAACTGTACGCCGTACGCCTGACACGGGGCGTTACACCTGTAACGCCCCGACCAAGGATGCAGGACAGGATGATTGACGCTCCCGCCACACCGCATACGCTTGAAGGAGCACACGCCGCTTTCGCTATGGCCGCTGTTGTGACAACCGCCACCGCCACTTTCACAAGCGCCATAGCCACTATCAAAAGAGCCGTCCCGAGACGGCCAGCGCCGAGGCAGCCATGATCCGCCAACTCGAAACGATGCAGCCCGACAAGCGGCAGCATATCCAGACCCTGATGCAACTGGGCGAAGGCCGCGACGTCTTCCCTGAGACGCAGCGCGACGTCATCCGTCGTTCCTGGCAGCGTTGTCTGGAGGAATATCAGCTCGACCCCAGCCGCCCTCGCCCGGTCCGCGTCCTCACCCAGCAGGCGCTGCGCGATCATCAGGAATCGGCGGATGAGCTGTTGCATGTGGCGCGTGCCGGGGTGGAGCGGCTCTATAGTCAGATCGCACAACATGGCTATGCGCTGATCCTCACCGATCAACGCGGTATCGCTGTGGATTTCCGCGGTCAGCGTGATCAATTGAGTGAGCTGCGGCGCGCGGGCCTCTATCTCGGCTCGGACTGGAACGAGCGCTATGCCGGCACCTCGGCGGCGGGCACCTGTCTGCACGATGGCGCAGCCGTCACCTGTCATCAGCGTGAGCACTTCGATGCTACCCACATCGACCTGACCTGTACTGCAGCCCCCATCACCGATCCCCAGGGCCGTGTAATCGCTGCCCTCGACATCTCGGCGCTGAAATCGCCCCGCCCGCAGGAGAGCCAGACCTTTGCGCTCTCCCTGGTCACCCTGCACGCCCGCATGATCGAGGACGCCTACTTCCTGCATCGCTATCGGGATTGCCTGATCCTGCGCTTCGACACCGCCCGGGAATTCGTGCACCTGAATGGTCGTGGCCTGTTTGCCATTCAGGAAGATGGCAAGGTGATCGCCGCCAACCACGAAGGCCGGCGTCTGATCGATGCGCATCTAGAGCGCTGGCCACCGTGGACGGTCTCCACCCTGCCCGCCGTCACGCAGCTGTTCGATGGGGAGCTCAATGAGCTGTTGAGCATTCCGCACGCCAGCCGGGATCAGATTCGCGCCTTCCGCCTGCGGGCGGATGACGCCATCGTCTTCGTGACGCTGATCGAGCCACGCGGTTATCCGGTGCGGGCCCTCCCCACTGTCAGCCAGCAGGATGACCCGGTGCCCGAGCTTGATCAGCTCGCGGGAGACGACCCTTCCATGCACCGGCTGCTCAAGCTGGCGCGCCGCATGCGTCACGAGAGCGTGAGCATCCTGATTCGTGGCGAGACGGGTACCGGCAAGGAAGTGTTGGCGCGGGCGCTGCATGACAGCGGGCCACGCGCCAAGGCGCCCTTCGTGGCGGTGAACTGCGCCGCCATTCCGGAATCGCTGATTGAAAGTGAACTCTTCGGCTATCTGCCGGGCGCGTTCACGGGAGGAAGGCCCAAGGGCATGCGCGGCCTGATCCAACAGGCCGACGGCGGCACGCTGTTTCTGGATGAGATCGGCGACATGCCGCTGCCGCTCCAGTCGCGCCTGCTGCGCGTGCTCGCCGAACGGGAGGTGTCGCCACTGGGGGCCGAGACGCCCATCAAGGTGGATATTCGCGTCATCACCGCCACGCATCGTGATGTCACGGAACTGATTGCCAGCGGGCAATTCCGCGAAGACCTCTACTACCGCCTCAACGGCGCCGAACTCCTGCTGCCCGCACTGCGTGAGCGCGCCGACCGCCACTACCTCATTCGCCAGCTGCATGCGGAGCTACAGGCCGAACGCGACCAGACACTCCACCTGCGCGCCGATGCCATCAGTGCGCTGCTGAGTCATCACTGGCCGGGCAACATACGCCAACTGCGCAATGCGATTGCCTTCGCGATGGCTACCGCGGAAGGCGATGAAATCACCCTGCATGATCTGCCGGAGGTCTGCCAGACCCACACCGGCAGCGCCCGCGGGGCTGCCAGCTCGCTTGTCGCTGCCTCCCCCTTTGCGTCCGGCGCTTCCTCGAACCCGGCCTCTCCTGCGCTCGCGTCTGCAGGGGTTGATGCGGGGGTTGATGCGGACGCCAGCGAACTGCTCGAGCTGTTACGCCACACGGACTGGAACGTCAGCCAGGTCGCCCGCCAACTCGGCGTCTCACGCCCCACCATCTACCGCCGCATGCGCCGCCATGGCCTGGTGGCGCCCAATCATCAGCCGCTCGCCTCATGAACCAACTGCATCCTCATGGCCGAGTATGGAGAGCGTGAAGAGTGCATGAGGATGTCGTGCTCTGAAGCGTCAAGTGCTTGCCACACACGCAGGCCCGAGCGGAAGTTCGGGCCTGCGTGTGTGTTTTCCATTCTTTCCCCTCTTACCCCTCTTTCCCTTCTTACAAACTCCTCGCGTCAACGTCTCTGCGGCTCACGTTGCGTGCTTTCTGAGCCCGCCTACCCCCGCTCGTTTCGCCGGCTTTCAAAGCGCCAGACATGACGCCCGCCCCCATCATGAATTTCACTCAACTTGAACATTAAAAAATCCAGTTTGTCTCATGGAGTCAGGAGCTAGATACTCATCTGCATCAGATCGTTGATGAAGACTTCCCATGACGCTGCACTTCACAGCCAGCACACGGAACGTGATGGCGAGCAGCGTGCCTCTCCCGGCATGGATGCGTTCTCACAGAGAGCAACCCGCTCACGAGACGCCTGAAAGATCACGGGAAGATGTCGACGACACAGTGAATTTTCTCTCTCAGGATCAGGGTGAACGCCATGAGCAACGAATTCGGTTTCAGCATCAACAGTCTGCGCTTTGACGAGAACTACGTTCCGGCGGAAAACACCCGCCTGACCACCAACTTCGCCAACCTGGCGCGTGGTGAGAGCCGTCAGCAGAACCTGCGCAGCACGCTGAACATGATCAACAACCGATTCAATGCGCTGGCCAACTGGGACAACCCCAAGGGCGACCGTTACTCCGTCGAGCTGGACATCATCTCCGTCGAGCTGAATCTCGATGCCGCGCGTTCCGACAACGCCCTGCCGATCATCGAGATCCTGCAGACCACCATCGTCGACCACCAGACGAATCAACGCATCGACGGCGTGACCGGCAACAACTTCTCGTCCTACGTGCGCGATTATGACTTCAGCGTGCGCCTGCTGGAGCACAACAAGGGCAAGGACTCCTTCAGCGTGCCGGAGCAATTCGGCGAGCTGCACGGCAATCTGTTCCGGGCCTTCGTGGGTTCTGCTGCCTACAAGGAATGCTTCAAGAAGCCGCCGATCATCTGCATCAGCGTCTCGACCACCAAGACCTACCAGCAGACCGAGAATGTGCACCCGATCCTCGGGGTGGAATATCGCCAGGACGACGATTCCCTGACCGATGCGTACTTCAGCAAGATGGGCCTGAAGGTGCGCTACTTCATGCCGCCGGGCAGCGTTGCGCCGCTGGCCTTCTACCACACCGGCGACCTGCTCAACGATTACAGCAATCTGGAGCTGATCAGCACCATCAGCACCATGGACACCTTCCAGAAGATCTATCGTCCCGAGGTCTACAACGCCAATTCCGTGGCCGGCAAATCCTATCAGGCGAGCCTGAAGCAGCAGGACCATTCACTGACGCGCATTGTGTACGACCGCGAAGAGCGCAGCCAACTCGCCATCGAGCAGGGCAAGTTCGTGGAAGAGAGCTTCATCAAGCCCTACCAGAGCCTGCTCGAGCAGTGGTCCGCCAACTGGTCCGCCAACCAATAAATCCATCATCGGTCAGCTCACTGATCCGCAAACAGCGCGCGCTGATCGACGAACGACTTCCGCCATCTGAACCATTCCAAGGACAAGGTTATTCATCATGACGAGATTACTCCCGACCTCCACCGCTGGCAGCCTGCCGAAACCTTCCTGGCTCGCCGAACCGGAGGTCCTCTGGTCCCCCTGGAAGCTCGAAGGTGAGGCACTGATCGCGGGCAAGCAGGATGCCCTGCGCGTCTCCCTGCAGGAGCAGCAGCACGCCGGGATCGATATCGTCAGCGATGGCGAGCAATCGCGTCAGCACTTCGTCACCACCTTTATCGAGCATCTGAATGGCGTGGATTTCGAGAAGCGCGAAACCGTCAAGATCCGTGATCGTTACGAGGCCAGCGTGCCGTCCGTGGTCGGCCCAGTCTCTCGCCAGAAGCCGGTGTTCGTCGAAGATGCCAAGTTCCTGCGCTCGCAGACTGATCAACCAATCAAGTGGGCACTTCCGGGACCGATGACCATGGTCGACACCCTCTTCGATGGCCACTACAAGAGCCGCGAGAAGCTGGCATGGGAATTCGCCAAGATCCTCAACGAGGAAGCCAAGGAACTCGAAGCGGCAGGCGTCGACATCATCCAGTTCGATGAACCGGCCTTCAACGTGTTCTTCGATGAAGTGAACGAATGGGGTATCGCCACGCTGGAGCGTGCGATCGAAGGCCTCAAGTGCGAGACCGCCATCCACATCTGTTACGGCTACGGCATCAAGGCCAACACCGACTGGAAGAACACCCTAGGCTCCGAATGGCGTCAGTACGAAGAAGCCTTCCCGAAGCTTCAGCAATCCAACATCGATATCGTCTCGCTGGAATGCCACAACTCCCACGTGCCGATGGAGCTGATCGAGCTGATCCGTGGCAAGAAGGTCATGGTTGGTGCCATCGATGTCGCCAACAACACCATCGAGACGCCGGAAGAAGTCGCCGAGACCCTGCGCAAGGCGCTGCAGTTCGTGGATGCCGACAAGCTCTACCCCTGCACCAATTGCGGCATGGCACCGCTCTCTCGTGAAGTCGCCCGCGGCAAGCTGCAGGCACTCAGCGCCGGCGCCGCCATTGTGCGCAAGGAACTCGAAGCACAGCGCTGATCGCTTGGCCGAGACAGAGCGCGGGCCAGGACACAGCACTGACAGATAGCGTCCAGCTAGTTCCAAACCGAGTTGGCCCGACGATAGTGCTCGAGAGTGAAAGCAGCAGCGGCTGATACCGCCGCAAACAAAAATGGCCATCGTGAAGGATTCACGACGGCCATTTTTTCATCACTCTTACCCTTGTCACCCAAGCGTCCAGTCCCGCGCTATCGCTGCAGCCCCTCCCCACGGCTGACAATTACCACCTCCCCAATCTTGCAGGACCTGCCATGTCGCTCTCAAACACTACTCCAGCCCCCACCATCGACCCCGCCAGTTTCCGTGAAGCCCTCGGCCACTTCGCCTCCGGCATCACGATCATCACTACCCAGGTCGACGACGAGCCGATCGGCTTCACATGCCAGTCGTTCTACAGCGTCTCGATGAACCCGCCGCTGGTCTCCTTCAGCGTCAAGGCAAGCTCCTTCAGCTACCCGAAGATCCGCCAGGCAGAACGCTTCGCCGTCAACATCCTCTCCAGCGAGCAGAGCCACGTCTCCAACCAGTTCGCCATGCGTGGCGCGGACAAATGGCAAGGCATCGACTGGCAGCTCTCCCCCCTCGGCAACCCGGTGATCAATGACAGCCTGCACTGGCTCGACTGCAAGATTCACGCAGAGCACCCCGCAGGTGACCACCTGATCGTGATAGGGGAAGTGAAAGGACTGAATCTGGATGTTGCGGGGACGGCGCGGCCACTGCTGTATTTCAAGGGGAAGTACGGGGGCTTGGCTGGGGGAGAATAAGACTGGAGGATACTCGTCGCCCGAAACTTTTTAGGATCAGGCTAGGGGATTATGAGCTGGCTTTTAAAACAATAAGTTACTGGCAAAAAAGAAAAGCAACCGTAATCAAGCGAAAAGTACAGTTCTTTGGAATCAGTAGGTTAGCGAAAGTTGAGGATTGCGCACGAAGCTGGTGTGTGTACCGGTGGTGTACTAGGTGTTTAGTCCCAGGGTGTAGTGGTCTAAGGTATCAACCGTTATCGGAGGAGGACCCATGGCTTAAGTACTTCACAAACGCGCCAAGACCACGCACGCCATCCGAAAAGACATACAGCGATCGTCAGTACCTAGTCGCCATCAATACCCATTTGCTGTTCAAAGGATTGACGAATCAATCCCATAATATACGGCAATTCAAAGGCATTGCTTAGACCAATCTCTACATCCCCGTTGCCCCAGCGACCTAAGTTTGTTACATCGACCGCAACTCCTTTGGGATCATTTAACACGTGGAATGCCATGTTCAAAGACAGTCGGAGTCGGCGCTTTTGCGGAACCACATCGACAAAGTTCGTCTCGGCTTTGAATGCAATATAAAGCTTGAGGACCTCTTCAGTGACACTTGGGTCGAGCGCCAGAACTTCCTTTCTCAGCTGCTCAAATAGAGCGCGCATCGGGCTTCCGTCTGCCAGTTGAGGGTGATCCTCAAGGTTGTAGGCTTCTGGTTTGACGGCCACGTTGCGGTAGGTATCGAGGATTTCGTCCGGCAATATCGGCGCAGCCCAAACCCGCACCGCTTCCTGGGCCAGCTTTACGGCCCGATCCTTAATTGAGTCCTCATTCCATGCTTCTACAGCTCCCAGGCCATCGTTGAGCCGTAGGGGGCTCTGTTTGAACCCGCCTTGCATATCGCGTTTATCGATGAAGGCTCGGTCACTGTACTCTGAGTTGTAGCCCGTAAGAGTCAGGTTACCCAGCGTATGCAGCCAGGTTTCATGCACACGCTTCCATTCCGGACCTAGCTCATCCTTCCATCTAGCAGACAGATTCTCATTCTGCGGCATGATGTGTTCGATCGTGTATTCGTCGACCGGAACTCGTTCCTTGCGTTCGAAATTCTCCAGGCGGCGTAACCAGTAACTCCGACTGCGGAAGTTGTAGAGATCGCGTACAGCGAGTTCCCGTTTGAACTCTTCATCATTCGGAAAACGCCGGTATGACCTCAAACTGAGCAGGTGAGCCGTGATGCTCTCCAGGTAACGTTTCTTCTGCAATGATTTCTGAAAGGTCGCAAAGGTCTTGTTCAGGGAGTTTGTGGGGATGGCACAAACCGCACGACGGAACACATAGGACTCGATCAGCCGAATAGCGCTATGAAAGTCATCTCGGGACAGATTACCCTGTTGGTAATCATGGTAAAGCTCCAGCAGAAACGGATATGCCACGTCGACTTTGAGTTCCCGCAGGTCCTTAAATGCCATTCCGAGCTGTTTATCAGTCTCTTTACCCAACGCCATCGCACAAAAATATCGGGCGAAAGCATGTATTTCAGCAACCAATGAATTGACACCAGCATCCGCCACTTCGGCGCGACGTGAATGCTGTTTGAAAGCCTCGTACACCTCATCTAACCGTGGAATTTCCCCGGTTTTAACCGTGAGGTACTGGCGCATAAAGCTGTCAAAGTAAACGCCATAGCCTTCTTGCCCGAATTCCACCTCCATCGGACGCCAGTGGTCGCGATAGAGCCGAGTTTGATGCTCCGGCTCCAGTCCCATCAGCACATAGTTCCGGATTAGGTCAGCTTGGCTCAGAGCTTTTCCTGTGGAATTCATGCTCTCAAAAATAAGTTGCGGATTATCCTGGTCTCGGCTCAGCGCAATATCAACGATGATGAGCTTTGAAAGGCCCCGGCAGAGGGTTCCCAGCTCCCCGTTAAGCCGCTCAATCTGGCTGTTGAAGAACTCGAAGTTTTCCTGGATTCGAAGAGAACCATCATCAGATAACGGCTTCTGCGTGACCAACGCCAGCAGGCTCTCTTTGTCCGTCTGGGTTAATAGCAGTTTGTAAGCTCGCTCACCATCTTCCAACGGGTTAAGAAGGTAGTAATTGCGCAGCTTCTTAGCCGAAAATCCCTCCAGAGGTTCTGTGTCCCCAAGGTGTCGAGATAGCGCCTCAAGAATCAGCATGGTGGTAGTCAGTCGCTGTTGCCCATCAATGACCAGCAATGGTGATTGACTAGACACCTGATAAAGCCCCTTCTCGATGTAAACCACCGAGCCAATGAAATGTGCTGATATACCATCGTTGGTACCGGCTCGCATAATGTCGTCCCACAGTTGGCGACATTGCTGTTCAGACCAGGAATACGTTCTCTGGTAGATCGGAATGACAAATTGTGGCGACTTCTTCAAGAAGTCGAGCAACTTGGCTTCTGTAGCTTTCATAACGGACGTTATCCCTTTTTTGTTCTGTTACTGAGATTTAATGCTGGTTTTGACCTGGTTATACACTGCCCGCATCAGGTACTCAGAAGCGATATTGCGGAAGGACTCGTCGTTCATCAGGCGTATGAAGATGTCTTCGTTGCCATCCATTCGCTCTACAAACAAGTTCTCAAGCTGCTTGTTAAATACCGGTTCGAAATTCTCCAGGCTGTTGGCCATAACGGCCTGCCGTAGCTGTTCGTTGGCAACGGCGGTTTCCTTCACCTGATCGAAGAACAGCTGGTCCGCCGGGGTAAACGCTGTACCAAATCGCTCATTGAGCTTGTCGACCAGTGTCGATAACTGCACCTCTTCCTCTGCCTGGCCGGTACCGACCTCGGTCGGACCATAGAGGGCTTCCGGCTCGCCTACTTTCAGGTCGATGGCTCCTTCACTGATTTTCTGAAGTCGGTAGTACTTCAGCTCTACCTCGTCATCAACCTGCACCGTGCGCGTATCGGTGGTGTAAGGCAGCTTGGTGAGCAGGAAGCGGGAATAGGTGTACAGCTTCTCGTGGTCCGAGTCCTGATAAGGAATAATCTGGGCAACGAAGCCGTACAGGTTACGGAAGCTGACCAATTGCCCCTTGAACAGGGCTTGGTCTTCCTCGCTCAATTTCTTGAAACGCTCGACAGCCAGGTCAATCAGACTGTTCAGCTTCTTGTGTTCGCCGCCCGTCGGGTTCAGTCGGTTCCGGAACCAGATCTCGCACCACGCGCTCACCTCACCCTCCGTAAAAATCTGCCAGGTGGACAGGGTGTGGGCCAGGTTATTGAGCTGCTGAGGGTCGGTATCCTCTTCCTTGGTGGTCACCTCGTAATAGGGTTTGAACGCCTTGTAGATTTCATCCGGCTCATTCACGAAGTCCAGGACAAAGGTATCTGTCTTGCCCCTGGCCGTTCGGTTAAGCCGTGACAGCGTTTGCACCGCCTGAATGCCTGACAGCTTCTTATCCACATACATGCTATGAAGCAGTGGCTGGTCAAAGCCGGTTTGGTATTTTTCAGCGACCAGTAACACCTGATATTCCTCGGTGTTGAATTTATCCGGTAGCTCAGACTCCTTGATGCCCTCGTTCATACCGACTTCGGTAAATGTCTTGTCAGCATATTCCTTGAGAGCGATTTCTCCCGAGAAGGCTACAAGGGACTTCACATCGGTATAGCCTTTAGATTTGATGTACTTGTCGAAGCCCAGCTTGTAGCGCACCGCATGTTCACGAGAGCTGGTCACTACCATGGCCTTTGCCCGGCCACCGATCTTGTGGCGGGTATGGGTGCGGAAGTGCTCAACGATCACCTCAACCTTCTGCGCTATCTCATAGTCATGGAAGGAGACAAAACGAGCCAGCGCCCTTGCTGCCTTGCGGCGTGGCACTTCAGGGTCATCCTCCACCTTCTGGATCAGCTTGTAATAACGTTTGTAGCAGGTGTAGTGGGCCAAAACGTCATGGATAAAACCCTCTTCAATGGCCTGCCGCATACTGTAGTGATGGAACGGAGCTTCTCCGTTTCGTCCCGGCTCGTTGAACACGGCCATCGTCTTGAACTTGGGGGTAGCGGTGAACGCAAAAAAGCTCAGATTTGGCTGTTTGGCACGTTTGAGCTGCTCACGGATGAGTTCTTTCTTTACCTCCTCGCTGAGGCTCTCGTCCTCCATGTCCAGTAATTGCTCAGCAATAGCTGACTCGATGCCATCCTTGTTGAGGATCTTCCGCAGCTCCATAGCCGTTTCGCCACTCTGCGAGCTGTGCGCCTCATCCACAATCACCGCAAAGCGTTTGCCTTCCGTCGAAATTGAAATGCCTTTGCCTTTCTGCTCCAGCGTGCGGATGGCCTGACTGATGAAGGGGAATTTCTGGATAGTCGAGATGATGATCGGCACGCCGTCAGCCAACGCCTTGGCCAGTTGCTGAGTATTCTCGTCGATCTTCTGGACGACGCCCAACTTGTGCTCGAACTGGAAGATGGTGTTCTGCAATTGCTGGTCGAGTACCCGGCGGTCAGTAATCACCACCACAGAATGGAATACTTTCTCGTTATTAGCATCGTGCAGACTGGACAAACGATGGGCCAACCAGGCAATGGAGTTGGATTTACCGGAACCCGCAGAGTGCTGTACGAGATAGTTATGGCCGGAGCCCTTGGCTTTTGCGTGCTGGGTCAGAGACCTTACGGCATCCAGCTGGTGGTACCGTGGGAAGATCAATGTTTCCTTGCGGTGGCGCTTGATTCCCTTTTCGGTCACGACCGTTTTCTCCTCTACCTGAAGGTGCAGAAAACGGGCGAGGATATCCATCAGGCTGTCCCGCTCCAGCACCTCTTCCCAGAGGTAGGCGGTACGAACATCACCTTCCATCGGCGGGTTGCCAGCGCCGTGATTAAAACCCCGGTTGAAAGGCAGGAAAAAGGTATCCTTACCCTCCAGGTGGGTCGTCATAAAAGCTTGCTCGGTATCTACCGTGAAATGCACCAGGCAGCGATTCTTGAAGGCGAACAGCGGGTCTTTGGGGTTTCGTTCGAAGCGGTACTGGGACTTGGCATTTTCAACGGTCCACCCGGTCGCCGACATGGCATTTTTCAGTTCCAATGTGGCAACTGGGAGACCATTCACAGCCAGCACCATGTCAGGAATTGCGCCCGTCTTGGTATGTACCTGGCGAACCACGGTAAGCCTGTTCGCGGCGTAGCGTGCAGCCGCGCCGGTATCAATACTGGTATTGGGGGCAAAATAAGCCAGCTTCACCGACTTGCCGACGCATTTAAATCCCTCGCGCAGTACCGTCAGAGCCCCTTTAGCGGCCAGTTCCTTGGTGAGCGCATCCAGGAGCATACTCTCGGTTTTGCTCGCATCCAGGTTGTTCAACCGCTCCCAGATCTTGGGTTGTGTCTTCTGCACAAAGCTCACGACATCCGCCGGGAACAAGGCTGTTTCAGCATCGAAACTGGTGGGATCTCCCTTCTGATAGCCACCCTGGGTGATCAGCGCCTGCTCTATGGCGTTCTCAAAGTCGATTTCTTTGTGCATAACCTATGTTCCTTTTTAAAACTTGGCTGGGTTCCAGCGACTACTCTTGGTCAGAATCCTCGTTCTGCTGCTTTCCCAGCTTCTTCTGAGCGCTCTCTACCTGTTTGACGCTTTTATCCGGCGTGGGCAGGTTTTCCGGCATGGTGCCGCCCAGTTCGCCAATGGTTTGCCGTACTTTCTGGCCTACCTCGAAATGGGTCTGGTTAGCTTGCCGCTTACCCTGAATGTTGTCCCGGCGCAGCTTCTCTTCTGCCTGTGTCGCACGGAACAGGTTGGCAGCAAGCTCCGTGCTGCCCATGTAGTCCAGAATTTTGTGGCTCTTCTTGAGGCCTTTTATAGCGTGAATACCCTTGGCTCCCAAGCCGCCATATAAACCTCTATAGCCATGATCCTGAAAAATGGCGTAATCCTGCGGAGACTCTACGCCTGCATCCTGGGCAGCCGCCGCCAGGTATTTGTTGTGGGCAATAAGCTCCTTACGGATTGCCAGGCGCTTCTCATCCTCGGAGAGAGATGTGAACTGCTCGCTGTCCTCCAGCTCCTGTCGGCGCGTCTGGATAGCAAAGTAGGTCTGACCATTGGCGATCACCGGCTTCGTGGGATCGCCGTTCTGGACGATCAGGTAGCAGGCATAGCGTGACAGGTGTACATCCGGTACCTCACGTTGCGCTCCAGAGCCGATACCAACCATTTTGCGCACGTCCGCAAAATGGTCTGCAACGTCGTTCCCAGATCTTTCACAGGCATGTTTGGCCTTATCAATGACGGGGACAAAATTCCGCCACTGCGGGTATTCCAGCAGGGGGGCCAGCTCCCTGGCGGACCAGAACTCGTTGCCGTGCTCATCCTCTCTGCGGATGCCTTCGAAGCTCTCATGATGGGTATTGGTGGACGGCGTATTAGCCACGGGCAACCTCCTTTTGCTCATTGATAGTAGTTGAGCAGAAGTCCCGAACATCGATTTTTCCGGTGACCGCGTTCGTTATTAAAGCTAAACGGTACTCTTTAAGCTTATCAATCGCTTTATGAATGTAATCCGCCTGCTCTTCCATTTTGGAAGTGATGTTATCCAAGTAATCCGCTATCTTGATTTGCTCTTCGGCAGGTGGACAGGGACCTATCTGGCCTGCAATTCTTTCTATGTTCAAGTTGAGCTGAGTATTTAAAACCGCTGTAGTTAATAGTTGTTGCCTCATTGCAATAAACATATAGAAAAGGTAATTGAGACTTATGTCATCATATGGCACGAATCCAACAATACTGTCGGGAAAGCATGCTTTAAAATTCAGGATAGCCATATCACCAATATTTGCGGCGATGGTCATAACTAATGTTCCTGCCGGAAACTCCTTGCTAACTCTAAGCCCATCGTCATTTAACGTCTGAGAGTAACCAGAGACGAACTTTCTTGCATTTGCTACGTCACCAGTTTGAATGAAAGGGTAATCTCCGCCATAAAATCTGGGATCATTTCTGGGACGATGAGAAAATTTACCTCTTGAAATTTTCGTCATGTACTTTATTTTCTTTGGCGTCCAATGTTTAGGGATATCTCCTAACCACCGCGTCCCTGAGCTTTTCATTGCTGCTGAAGAATCTAACCCTTTAGTTATAGCCTTGTTTATTATGGTTACTCGTTGTTCGGCTATTTTGTCTAATAGCAACTGCTTTTTGGCGATCAGTGCATCAATTTGAGCCGTTTTGTAGTCAAGAAAACGAACGATGGCTTTTTGCTCATCGAAAGGTGGTACTGGCAACGCGACCGAAGCTAAGTTTTGCCTTGGAAGCTCCATGAAGGTGGTTCCTTGACCAAGGCTAATAAGCAAAGCCCTTGCTGAGATCAAAGAATAATACCAGTACTCTTTTAAGCCCTCCTTAGGCACCAAAATCCGGCAACCCTGGTTTACACAAGCTGCCATTTTTGTGATCGCTATATGCCCTATCGGAGCTCTCGTTGACAGCGCAATACTCCCTGATGGTGCTAACGAAACTCCGCAGCTTTTGTACCCTAATTGAGTAATCTTCCTGCGACTCGATGTAATTAATTTACCGGCATTACTGCCCAAGTCGTCAGGAGTAATCCAATCAATATCTCCGTTCCAAAACTCAGGATTACCGCTTTTCGGTGTAGATCCGTTATGAATTTCGAAAATATGACGAACCTGCTTTATTTCCCACTCTATCGGAATATCAGGAAGCTGATATATTTTCATCAAACCACCTCCGCCAACATACCAATAATTTCCTTTTCCAACTGGCTAATTTCACCAGCGATCTCTTCAAGTGGGCGTGGTGGCTCATAGACATAGAAATGGCGATTCAGCGGAATCTCGTAACCCACTTTGGTTTTGCTATGGTCAATCCAGGCGTCGGGCACATGCGGCAACACCTCAGCGGCCAGATAGGCCTCGCAATGGTCCTTTACCAACGCAAGCAGCTTGTCATGACCGGTTTCGTTGTCGTATTTCAGCGGTAAGGGCAGGCTGATATCGTTGGGCAGAGTCACATTCTCGGTATCACGCAACTCCGGATCCGGCTCTGGATTGCCCTTCTTGTCACGGCAAATGTCGGCCTGTGAGTCTCGCTCTGACAGCGCCGCCAGTATCGCCTTCTTCACCGGAGCACCTACCTTCAGGTCCGCCTTCTTCAAAGCCTTATTCAACACGCCTTCGAATTCGTCCCGGTTCTGATAAAGGATTTTGCCATCCAGCCCTCCGAGCAGGTCTTTTATGGCAGCCTGAGTCTGTTTACCCGCCTCAATTTCCGCCTGATAGGCCGCTTGGTCCTTACGCTTTTTACTGGTAGCCAGGTTGGCAAACGCCCGTTGCTCGTCCAGGCGAGCAACCCTCTGTGGGCTGGCCTGGAAATTCAGCCTTAGAGGGCGTTCCACTGTGATTTTCAGGTAGCCAAACTCGTGGTTATCAAAGATCTTGCTGACGGTACGGGTTTCGGTTCCTGTCGGTCTTGATGATCCTTTGGTATGTACCGGCGCTGCGGAGGTCGCCTCATGCTGATGTTCGGCGTAGAGGCGAACCAGTTCGCGGATATGCTCCTCAGCCAACTCATTTCGCTTGTTACCCAGGCTTTTGTCCATCTTCTTGTAATGGCGGGTGCCGTCGATCAGCTGCACTTTGCCTCGGCGGTGTTCCGGCTTTCGGTTACTGACAATCCAGACGTAGGTGTAGATGCCGGTGTTGTAGAACATCTGGTCCGGCAGGGCCACGATGGCATCGAGCAGATCATTTTCGATGATCCAACGTCTTATATTTGACTCTCTAGCTTTAGATGTAGGAGAGCTTGCGTCTCCGCTGAACAAAGGGGAGCCATTAAAAACAACTGCTATTTTAGAACCATCTCCACCAGCATTTATTCCGTCTACTATTACCGGCGGCTTATGCATCTTGGAAATCATATGTTGAAGGAATAGAAGCGAGCCATCATCAATACTTGGTAACCCAGCACCAAAACGGCCTGAAAACCCTTGTGCGGAGTATTCTTCTCGCACGAAATCTTCTTCCGGCTTCCACTCGACACCAAAAGGTGGATTGGAGAGCATGTAGTGGAACTTCTTTTCCTGGTGGCCATCGTATGGCACGAAGCCGCTGTTTTTGTTCTTGGCGTCTTTCACGCCCAGCGTGTCCCCATAAATGAGATTATCGATGGGTTCGTCTTTGATCAGTAGGTCCGAGCAACAGATAGCGTAGGATTCTGGGTTGTACTCCTGGCCAAACAGCTCGATGTGAGCATCCGGGTTTAACCCTTCATGGATACCATCACCACAGATGTACTTTTCAGCTTCCGAGAGCATGCCACCGGTACCGGCAGTGGGATCATAGATGCTCCGGTAAATGCCTGGAGCGAAGATGCCTTCCTCATCGGTAAACAACAACTGCACCATCAACCGGATGACTTCGCGGGGAGTAAAGTGGTCCCCAGCCTCTTCATTGGCCTGTTCATTAAACTTTCTGACCAGCTCTTCAAACAGATAGCCCATCTGTAGGTTGCCGAGGGTTTTGGGCGAGAGGTCAATCTCGTTGCTACAGAACTCTTTGAGAATCAGGAAAAGGCGGTTGGCCTCATCCAGCTTGGCAATTTCCGCTTCGAAATCGAACTTATCGAATATGTCCCGAGCGCGGGGTGAGAAACCTTGGATGTAGGCAATCATGTTGCCCGCAATGTTGGGCGGATCGGCCAGTAGCTTATCGAAGGTGAAGCCACTGGTATTGAACAACTCCTGTTTGCGGCCACTGGTGGCAATGCGGGATAGCGCCTTTTCCAGTGCAGGGCCGGTTATGCCGCGGGCTTCCAGGCGTTCCTTCTCAGCCAGTACCTTTTTCTGGTTTTCCGCCAATACCAGGTCAAACCGACGCAAGACGATCATTGGCAGCATTACCCGCCGGTACTGGGGTGGCCGATACGGGCCTCGCAGCTTGTTCGCGATGTTCCAGATGAAGCCGACAAGGTTTTGATGATGGTTTTGTTGCATGCTGTTCTCGCTATTTAATAGTTACTGCTGTCTTGCCATGCGTGTCGACATAGCCAGGTGCCAGGACAGCGTTAGCGCAGTGTTCAAGAAGGTTTCAGTTACGCAGGCGTAAGCATTGAGTTCACCGTGCTGATACCATCGATAGCTGTAATAAGAAGCCATCTGCCGATAACCACATCAGTTCCGATCCTAGTGAGGCGGCATTGGTGGAATCCCCCTTGAGTCGGCGGCGACAACCTCCACCAGACTCCAGAGCAGCTTGCAATGCGCCGGCCTCTATCAACCCGCGCTCTCGCTGACAGCTAGGAAGGTCCATTGCGATCGCTCGCTGCTGAGTGCAGCATCCACGATGCTTCCCCTACGTAACGCAAATTATGAGTAATTGAGGGAATCATACACGGCATCGGCTTACCGATGCAGCCAGGTTCCACTACCTAGAGGAGAGCCGACGGGCTCCTTCCGGGCTGACCCCACCAGGTTCTCGCGAGCTCCGCACCCAACAAGGTCGACGCGAAAGGCCTTGAACCCAACACAGGAGGTTAGAAGCAGGGTGGGCTACACCTTATGAATGCCCCCTCTCCCTACGCCGCTTCAACTCAGCCCGCGCCCAAGCGGATGCATCTTTCATATCTCGCTGCAGTTCGTCCAGCTCTTCGGTAGTCAGCCACCGAACCGCTGGCTTATGAGTCCCTAGATCAACTGACCTTCTACTTTTAGCACGGCTACCGCACGGCGCTTACCGCTGGGGCGAGCTCCGTCTCATGGTCTTCCACCATGGCGTCCTGCCTTGGCGAGAAATGCATATCTGAATATAGGAAATTTCAAGAAGCCTAATAATAGCTGAGTCGAGGCAAGCGCGGAAAGAAACCGTTAGCTCGATTACGCGACACTCAGCATCGCATTAATGAGACACTAAACTCGATCCCCAACGCGCCTCGCCGCCCCCTTCGCTCTATCGAATCGAACTCCACGCCGGAAATTTCCGCGCCATTCGCCAACGCTTACGCCTACTGTCTGACTCAACTGATATCCAGCTGCATCAAATTCATACGCCTACGTAAGACATTGCCAACAAATTCCAAATCCACTTTCTCCAACCCCACGGGAAATTTCCGCCCAGGCACGGGAAATTCCGGTTTTTCTGCCCCACACTATCGCTAACTTACTGATTCATATAGAAAGTGGTGATAATCGAGGCTCCGAATCGCCCTATCTCATCTCACAGCCAAAACTCATATTGCACTGCAGCAAAAACAGGCGTATCAATGTACTCAGGTTCCTTACTTGGAGAGCACAATGGCTAAACAACCTGCCTGGTCAGAGTTGGTCCCGACGACGCCGGCTGCGATGTTCGATGTCTGGAAACTGGGCACGACGTCGGTGGAGATGTGGTCGACGGCCATGTCGACCATCATGTCGCGCACTCAGTTGTGGGGAACCCAGTCACCGCTGGACCCGAAGATGATCACCGAGAACCAGAAGATGGTGTCGGAGAAGATCGCGGCCAGCTGGGAGATGTGGTTCGTGATGCAGAAGGCGTGGATGAACGCGATGACGGGCGGCAAGGTGGCGCCGTGGTGGACGACGGGCACCCTCTTCATCAAGCCGTTGCACAAGCGTACGACGGCCAACTCGCGTCGACTGTCGTGAGAGGCAATGCATGACTTGCAGCTGCGGCCGCTAGGCTGTGAGCTGAGATGCGCTCAGATGCCACAACGCAAGACGGGAGCCCAGGCGGCTCCCGTCTTGCGTTGTGCTCTCGCGATGATTTCAGTTCATTGCCCTGCTCTTTCCTTTCCGTACTCTTTCTTCTCCGGGCCCTTTCTTTTTCTCCCCCTTCCCTAGCACGCCGCGAGCGGGCTATTGGTCTGGCTCGAGGGCCTCGTCTTCGGCAGTCAGACAGGCTTGCCAGATGCGTTCGGCCACGCGCTGATCATGCTCGGCGTGGCGGAAGAGGCAGATGTCCAGCGGCGCGGTGTGGCTATCGTCGCTGATGATGACGAGACGTCCGGCAGCCAGCTCGTCACGTACAGCGCGCTCCGGTACCCAGGCGATGCCGCTACCGGCGAGTGCACCACGCTTGAGCACGTCAGACATCGAGCATTCGTAGCGGAAGTTGAGACGCGCGGCGAGGTTCTGGCGGCCAATGATCAGTGCGGTCAGGCGCCCGAGGTAGCTGTCGCTGGAGTAGCAGAGATAGGGTTGCGGCGTGTCGCTGTCGAGGGAGTAAAGCGCCTGGCCTGTGTCATCGAGGGCGCTGACGGGCACCAGTCGCTCGGAGCCGAGCACGATGGAGGGATAGCGCACGATGTCGGTGAGCGTCGGGAGTAGCGGGCTGTTGTAGGCCAGCATCAGATCACAGTTGCCGCTGATCAGGGCATCGACACAGCCGGCGACGTGGTCGGGCACGATGCGTGCCTTGAGATTGCCCAGTCGGTTTTGCAGCTGTTCATGCCAGTCGACGAAGAAGCTCACCGCCAGCGTGTGCGAGGCGGAAATCGAGACGACTTCCTCTATCTTGGGCACGAAGCCGAGCGCCTCATCGCGGCCGACGCGCAATACCGAGAGCGCATCCTGGGCGGTGCGCTGGAAGGATTCGCCCGCGGGGGTCAGGCCGACGGGGAACAGGCTGCGGTCGATCAGGGTGGCACCGACCCAGTACTCCAGATTGCGAATACGACGGCTGAAGGCCGGTTGCGTCACGTTGCGCAGGGTGGCGGCGCGCGAGAAGTTACGCGTCACCGCCAGGGTGAGGAAGTCTTCCAGCCAGTTCATTTCCACGGCGAGCACCTGAAGAGAGGCATGAATGAGGCAAAGGCACACAGCGCGCCTGCGTGGGCGCAGTATATCGCGTCGCTGCGTGTCTTTTCTTCAAGCTCTCTTCACTGGCTTACCGGATGGGTGCAGCGCTGATCAGGCCTCGGCTTGCGCCAGTGCCACACAGCGCTGCGCGAGAATTTCCGCGGGGTCGAGCAGCGCTACCCGCTCTCGCAGCGCCGCATCAAGCTCGATCAACGGAAGCTCGGTACAGCCCAGGATGATCACTTCTGCGCCCCGCGCCAGCAGGTGGGAAATGGCAGCCTGCAGATGCTCGCTGCACTCCCCTGTCGTATGGCCCGCCTTCACGCCGTGATGCCCGTAGATCGCCTCCATCACCTGGGTCTGACAGCGCGCGTCGGGCACCAGCGTTTCCCGCCCCGAGGCCTCGATGATGTCGTGGTAGACCCGACTGGTCACGGTGCCACTGGTCGCGAGCAACCCGACCCGCGCCACCGGCGTCTGCATCGCTGCGATATGGTCAACCACCGCCGTCAGCATGTTGATGATCGGGATGCCGATATAGGGCTGGATACGCGCCACGAAGGCATGCGCGGTATTGCAGGGGATCGCGATGGCATTGGCGCCATCGGCCTCCAGCCGCTGACAGGTCGCGAGCATCGGAATGCTCGGATCTTCGCCCTTGCCGATCAGATTGGCGGTGCGATCGGGAATCTGCGGATTCTGCTCCACCACCATCTTGAGGTGGTCCTGATCGCGTTCGGCACGCGTCAGGCTGACCACCTTGCGCATGAAGTCCACCGTAGCCGCCGGCCCTACCCCACCGAGCACGCCAAGCTTGAAGTTGCGATTCTCGCGCTCACGGTCCACGCCCAGTGCGTATTCAGCGTAGATGAGGTTGGAGTCGAGCAAGGGCACCGGCACCAGCGGCTGCAGCGATTCCATCAGCACCGGAATCTCGCTCAGGCCCGGCACGATGATCTCCGCGCCCTGACTGACCAGATCATCACAGGCCTCGAGCAACAGTTGCAGACACTCGCCTCCATGATGGCCGCTTTTGATGCCACTCGGCCCATAGATGGCCTGCATCAGGGCATCACGCTGCAGCGTGGCATCGGGGTAGATGACCTCGAGGCCGTCACCTGCCACGAAGTTACCGTCTTGAGTGGCGTGCGTGACGGCCGCCGTGGCCTCCGGCTCCCCGAAGCGCTGCTCGAAGATGCCGGAGGCGCGCACATAGCTTGAGGTCAGCACGCCGATCTTGCGCACCTCGGGATAGTCGCGGCGAATGCGTGCCAGCAGCGCATCGAAGATATCGACGACGTTGAAGCTGATTTCCGGGGTGATCTCGGCCAGGAAGGTGTGGGAGAGAAAGCATGGCACCATCGCGTTCTCGACCTTGCCCTGCATGTCCTTGAGCACGTTGTAGACGTAGAACTTGCGCCGCAGCGGGTCGTAGGCCTCCGCCGCGATTCCCGGCCCATCATCGAAGTGGCGTTGCTCGAAGGCGATATCCACCCCGCCCGGCGGCTTGCAGTACTGCGCCGCGCGCACCGTCTTGAGCAGGACATCCGCGCTGCCGATCGCCCCCAGGCCACCCACGACGCCGTAGCGAACGACAGAGGGGCTGGCTTTATGTGAAAGTGCGTTGGGGCGTTCCATGACGATGTTCTCCTGATGTCGTTGACACGCTTATCACGCGGATGCCGACAAGCCGATGATGATGACGCGGTGGGTGTTCAGACAAGAGCGCTCAACTGAGCTCTGAGCGCATGACGTGGGGCGTATTGAAGACTTCCTCGTCGAGCTCGCCTTCGCTCTTGGCGACCAGGCAGCTGACGGCGCAGTCACCCGCCACGTTCAGGCCGGTACGCGCCATGTCGAGCACACGATCGATGCCGGCGATGATGGCGACGCCTTCCAGCGGCAGGCCGACGGAGGTCAGCACCAGCGAGAGCATGATCAAGCCGGCACCCGGCACACCGGCGGTACCGATGGAACCCAGCGTCGCGGTCATGATGATGGTGACGTATTCGGTCATGCCCAGATCAACGCCATAGGCCTGGGCGATGAACAGCGCGCAGACGCCCTGATACAGCGCGGTGCCATCCATGTTGATGGTCGCGCCCAGCGGCAGCACGAAGCTCGAGACACCCCGCTTGACGCCCAGATTCTGCTCGGCGGCCATCATGGTCACCGGCAAGGTGCCGGAACTGGAGGTGCTGGTGAAGGCGAGCATGATCGGCTCGACACTGCCCTGGAAATAGCGCAGCGGGTTCAAACGCGCCAGAAAGCGCAGCATGCCGCCATAGACCACGATGGCATGCACGAAGCAGCCGAGATAGACGATGCCGATCACCTTGGCCAGCGGCGCGAGCATTGCCAGGCCATAGGTGCCAGCCACCCAGGTCATCAGGGCGAAGACACCGTAGGGCGTGAAGGCGATGATGATGCTGGTCATGCGATAGATGATTTCCGCCGCGGACTCGAAGAACACGCGCACCGGACGGGCTTTCTCCCCCACCAGCGTGATGGAGAGGCCGAAAAGGATCGCGAAGACGATGATCTGCAACACATTGCCTTCGGCGAAGGCCTCGACGGCATTGGTCGGCACCAGCCCGAGCAGCGTATCGACGGCGGTCGGCGCTTCACGCACCTCGACATTGGCCGCGTTGCCCAGGTCGATCCCGACGCCCGGCTGGAAGACGGTGGCCAGACCCAGGCCGATGGTGATGGCAACCGCCGTCATGCCCAGATAGAGCACCAGCGTCTTGACGCTCAGGCGGCCGATCTTGGAGAGGTTGTTGAGCGAGGCCACGCCAGTGACCAGCGAGATGAAGACCAGCGGCACGATCAGCATCTTGATGCCGCGGATGAACAGGTCACCCAGCGGTTTTATATCGGCGGCGATATCGGCGCGCCCGGTCTGGTTGAGCACGATGCCCAGCCCCAGGCCCAGAACCAGCGCGATGAAGATCTGCTTCCACAGCGCCAGACGTGTCCAGGGAGACAGAAAGCGCGCAATGGGCCCGGGAGAGCGAGGCATCGGGGCGGAGGAAGAGCCTGAATCAGCCATGAGTGTTTCCTTCTTGTCATTATTGTTGGCTACGCGTGGAAGCAGCGCAGAGTGCAGACTGATGGTGATACAGGCCCCTATCCCGCGACCAATTCTTTATTTGGATTTTCCATGCAAGATTTGCATGACGATGAATTCTCCTCCTGATGCGCGGCATACCAGAGGCTATTCCCGGCTCTGACGCTGTGCGTTTTCTTGATACGTTCGCTGCTGTAGAACGCACGAAGCCCGCTCAATGAGCGGGCTTCGTGTTCTTGGCACTACATTCAAGGTGCTGAATCAACAAAGATCAGCGGCACCTTTTCAAGCTGTCGATCATGCCTCCGGCAGACCCAGGGCCTCCTTGACGGCCGGCCAGGCAGGTTCGCCATCACGGGTGGTCACGCCTTCCAGCCAGGCCTTGACCTTGGCCGGGTTGGCCTTCATCCAGGTTCCCGCCACCTCTTCCTGCGGGCGCTCTTCCTTGCCATAGCCATAGATGAGTTCACTCTGCTCCTCGGAGGTGAAGGAGATCTGATCCAGGAAGATGGATGCATTGGGATGTGCTTCCGACCACGCCTTGTTGGCCAAGGTCTTCACATCACTGGCGCCACCACCCGGGCCCCAGAGGTCTTCCGGGTCATCGAGGAACACCATGTCGTATTCGACGCCCATCCAGTGCGGAGTCCAGCCGACGAACATGACCCACTCATCACGCTTGATGGCATTGGCGACTGTCCCAAGCATGCCAGCAGTGGAAGACTCCTTGAGGTCCCAATCGCCGAGACCATAGATGTCCTCATCGACGGCACGGTTGGCGATTTCACTGGAGCCCGAGCCGATCTCGATGGAATAGATGGTCTTTTCGAACTTGTCGGCAAATTCCGGCTTGTCGACGTCATGCAGTGAGGTGACACCGGCTTCGGCCACGTAACGTGGCACGGCGAAATTGGCACGTGCGCCATCCACGTTGTTGCCGAAGTCGACCATGGCATCCTTTGCCATAGCCGCCTTGTACATGGTGCTCTGCCCCGGCAACCAGGCGGCCAGGTAGACATCGACTTCCCCGAGCGAGATGCCTTCGTAAGTGATCTGCGCGCCCAGCTGGCGGGTGGTGGGAGAATAGCCCAGTGCCTCGAAGATTTCGGAGGCAATCTCGGTCTTCATGGTCACGCCCGGCCATGGCGGCGCCGCGAACACGACACTGGCATCTTCCGCGGCAGTCGCCGGCGCTGACAGCGTTGCCAGCAACAGGCCACTACCCGCCAGCGCCATGCGCAGCGGCAGGGGTTTCATCAGGTGGGACCTGGTGAAGGGAGACGACTTGAAGAAGGGGGACGACATAGTGGACTTTCCTCGTTGTTGTTATGAATACGTCATTGTCATGAAAATACTGGAAACAAGCGTTTGATTGAAGACAGCCTCTGCATAAATACTACTTCTGCAAAACCCGCTTCCAGCAAATAATTCACAATACGAGCAGACAATTGCCTACCTTAAGCGCGATCGTTGGATCGATACAAGGCTCGGCGGCCAACGACGCGCATGAAAAAGCCCCCGCCATTCGTGAAAAATGACGGGGGCTTTTCATGACGCATACGTCGATGAATCAGAAGCTAGCGACCAGAAGCGAATGATCAGAAGCCAATGATCAGAAACTAGCGATCTCTTCCGGACGCAGGAAGCGACATTCGCCCGGCTCCAGCTCCGGGTCCAGCTCGACAGCCCCGATGGCTTCGCGATGCAGGGCTTCGACGTGATTGCCGATGGCCGCGAACATGCGCTTCACCTGGTGGTAACGGCCTTCGGTGATCCACAGCAGACCCACGGTGGCGGTTTCCATCTCGAGACGCGCCGGACGCGTCGGCTTCTCTTCGCCATCCAGCATCAGGCCGTGCTCGAAATCGGCAATGGCGGTGGCCAGCTCATCGCCTTCCAGCGGACGCGCCAGAGTGACGCGATAGCGCTTGGCACAGGCCTTCTTGGGCGAGGTGACACGGTGGTTCCACTGGCCGTCGTCTGTCATCAGCACCAGACCGGTGGTGTCGACATCGAGACGCCCGACGATGCTCAGGCGCTCGACATTGGGCAGATCAATCAGGTCATGCGCGCGCTCATAGAGGCCCGGCTTGCTGGTGCATTCCACATTGGCCGGCTTGTACAGCATCAGATAGCGCAGCCCCATCAGCTCCAGGTGCTCGCCATTCCATTCGACGCGCATGCCATCCTTGACGGCGCTCGCGGTGTTCTTGACTACCTCACCATCCACGGTGACATCGCCGCGGTGCACGACCTTCTTGGCATCGCTACGGCTGAGATCCGTGGTTTCGGTAAGGAATTTGTCCAGGCGCATCAGGCCTCCAGAGTGAAATGATCGGCGTCCATCCACGCCGGAAACTTGGTTCGAAACTCGTCGAGCGCGCCGCGTTCAAGCGTCACGGTCTCGATGAAGGGCTGGTCTGGCGCAGGGTCGAGGATGGGCTCGCCCTTGAAGTCGCAGACCATGGAGTCGCCGGTATAGTGCAGCCCGTTGGCGTCGTCACCCACACGGTTGACGCCCACCACGTAGGCCAGATTCTCGATGGCGCGCGCCTGCAGCAGCGTACGCCACGGATGACGCCGTACGCCCGGCCAGTTGGCCACGCACAGCAGCAGGTCATATTCAAAGGCGCTGTCAGCGGCGGTCTCGGCGGCACTCACGCCACCGATGACAGGACGCTGACGCAGCCAGGTCGGGAAGCGCAGGTCATAGCAGACCGAGAGCTGAATCCGAAAGCCGTTGAGCTCGACCAGCACCCGCTCATAGCCCATGCCATAACGCTCATGCTCACCGGCCATGCGGAACAGATGGCGCTTGTCATAGTGCGTCACCTCGCCGTCAGGCGTGGCCCACAGCATGCGGTTGTAACACTCGCCGTCATCCAGCACCGCGATGCTGCCGGTCATCACGCAACCACGGGTGATGGCCTGTGCCTTGAGCCAGTCGACGCTCTCGCTGGACTCCATCGGCTGGGCCATCTCGCGCGAATTCATGGTGAAGCCGGTGGCAAACATCTCAGGCAGCACGATCAGGTCCGTTTCGGCATTGCGGCCATCGGCGCCCATGACCAGGCCAGCGGCATCCAGCTGCTCGCCGAGCAGGCGGCAGTTCTCCGCCGGGTCTTCCCAGCGCAGGTCCGCCTGCACCAGGCTGACACGCAGTGTCGCCCCTCGCGAGGCATCGCCAGCATTCGCTTGCGAGGAAGTCGCCTGTGGCTGTGTCGTCATGGTCGTCGTGCCTCCCTGCTGGCTGAATGGACGCTTGAGTGGCAACTGGCGGATTCGCGGCGGCATGAGCCTTGCCCACCCTGCCGCTGGTCGTGCCATGCCTTGAAAGCGCTCATTCTACCGTCTGTGGCGATCAGATGTGAGAGGCAAAGCATGATCTGTCACCACTGCACTGCTCAGCACGCGCACGAATCCCTGGCGGCGGGTGTGAGCATCAGAAGCCAGTGATATATTGGCGATGAACGCAAAGTCGCCACGCCAGGTTGCGGCGACGTCTGTTCACCGCGAGCTTGCTCGCCCACTCCCCATCCCGACTCACAGGAGAGCTTCATGCCTCAGCTTCGCTTCCACGGTGTCACGCCTGCCCGTCTTGCCCCTGTCTCGCGCGCACTGATCGATCAGCTGAGCGAAGCGACCGCCACCGCGCGCGACGAATTCACGCTGGAATGCATCACCACCCAGTATGTGTTCGATGGTCAGCTCGTCGATGCCTTCCCCTTCGTCGAGGTGCTGTGGTTCGAACGTGGCCAGAAGGTGCGCGATCTGTGCGCCCAGTCCATCGCGCAGGCCATGAACGAGGCCGGCTACCCGGAGGCCGAAAGCTTCTTCATCGCCCTTGAACCTTCTGGCTACTACATCGCAGGCAAGCCACTGGCGCAGGATGGTTCGAGCGACTCCGCATGAGGCGGGAGCAGGCAAGTCCCTGCGCCGAGAGTCTGGCGCAGGCGCGCCGCGAGAGCGCCAAGGGCGTCGGTTTCGGACTGGGCGCCTATGTGATGTGGGGCTGTTTTCCGCTCTATTTCGCGCTGTTCGAGGGTATTCCCGCCTGGGAAGTGCTGCTGCACCGCATCCTGTGGAGCTGCGTGTTCATGGTGCTGCTGATCAGCGTCATCCGGCGCTGGTCACCGGTGCGCGCTGCCTTTGCCGAACCCCGCAAGCTGGTGCCGGTGCTGGCCTGCTCGATCCTGATCGCGCTCAACTGGGGCATCTACATCCACGCGGTGGAGGTGCATGAGGTACTGCAGGCAAGCTTGGGTTACTTCATGACGCCGCTGGTCAATGTCGGGCTCGGCATGCTGTTCCTGAAGGAGCGCCTGTCGCGCGTACAGCTGTTCGCGCTGGGGCTTGCCGTTCTCGGCCTGAGCCTGCAGCTGATCGGCCTGACGAAACTGCCGTGGATCACGCTCTCGCTGGCTGTCACCTTCGGCACCTACGGGCTGCTCAGAAAGCGCATCGCGCTGGATGGTCTGTCGGGCCTGCTGGTCGAGACGATGATGCTCGCGCCACTCGCGCTGCTGCTGATCGGCGGCCAGTGGTTCTCCGGCGAATCGCACTTCACGGCCAGCGATGTCGGCCCGCTGGGGCTTCCCGCCAGCGTGCTGATGATGTCCAGCGGCGTGCTCACCGCGCTGCCGCTGCTCGCCTTTGCCGGGGCGGCGCGTCGCCTGCGCCTCGCCACGGTCGGCTTTCTGATGTACATCAACCCGACCATGCAGTTTCTGGTCGCGCTGCTGATCTTCAAGGAAACCCTGCATCCGACGATGCTGATCACCTTCGTACTGATCTGGACCGGTCTGGCGCTCTATACCGCCTCGACGTTCTTCCAGCATCGTGCTCGGCAGCGCAGCTGATATCACCCTTGAACTGACTTCACGAACCAAAGCGAGGATGCCCAGCCATGCCAGACCCTGCTGCAGACTCCGTGAGCAGCCGCCTGTTGCGCTTTCTGCCGCGCCTGCTGGCCTTCGCCCTGCGCGTCATCGGACAGTTCATCGCCAACCGTGGCGTACTGCTGGCCGGTGGCGTCGGCTACAACATCCTGCTGTCCAGCGTGCCGCTGTTCGCCTTGCTCTGCGTGCTGCTGACGCACCTGGTGGATGAAACGCGCCTGATGAGCATCATCGCCATTCAGGTCCAGCATCTGGGACCGGGCCAGGAAGACATCCTGCTGGACGCGGTGCGCAAGCTGCTGGCCAATCGCGAGGTGATCAGCTGGATCGGCATGGGCGGCTTGCTGTTCTTCGCCGGACTGGCCTTTCGCATGCTGGAAGACGCCATCGCGCTGATCTTCCATCAGCACCCGGTGATTCGTAAGCGTAGCGCCTGGATTTCCGCCCTGCTGCCCTACGCCTTCGTGATGGTGCTGGGCGCGGGCCTGCTGGCGCTGACCCTGCTGGTGGCGCTGGCTTCGGCGATGAATGATGCCCTGACGCTGCTGACCGGCATCGAGCTGACCCTGGGCGATGCCGGCAGCGAGGTGATCTATCTGATCAGCATCGTCGGCATGTTCGGGCTGTTCAGCGCCATCTACAAGATACTGCCCCAGACCCGCGTCTCGACCCGCCGCGCGCTGGTCGGTGGCCTGGTCGCGGCCACCCTGTGGGAGCTGACGCGTCTCGCCTTGAGCTGGTACTTCACCCACCTGTCCTTCGTCGGCGCCGTCTACGGCTCGCTGGCGACGCTGATCGTGCTGCTGCTGGGATTGGAAATCGGTGCCGTGATCCTGCTGCTCGGCGCCCAGGTGATCGCCGAGCTGGAGCAGTGCTCACGCGAGAACATCCGCTGGTACCGCACGCCGGATCGCAAGCCACTGACGCGCCTGCAATCGCGCCGCAATGCCATGCAGCACGCCGGCGAGATCAGCGAGGAGGAGTTGGCAATGAACCCAGACAGGGGTTCAGACAAGGTTGCAGAAAACGGCTCAGCAAACGGTTCAGAAAGCGGCTCAGACAAGCGCTAGTACACGCGCTCGGAAAGCTCACCGCGCACACAACGAAAAAACCGCCCCGAGGGGCGGTTTTTTATGCTCACGTCGCAGAGATGATGCCTGCGGTCACGCGAGTCGCTGTCGTTGTCGTCGTGGTCGACGCCTGACGGCTATTCGCCCGCGACGAATGGGTCGCCAAGCGACGCCTCAATTAACCAGCGAGGCTTCCAGCGAGATCTCGGCGGTGAACAGCTTGGAGATCGGGCAGCCACCCTTGGCCTTCTCGGCGGTGGACTGGAAGTCTGCCTCGCTGATGCCCGGCACATCGGCCTTGGTCACCAGAGCAATCTTGGTCACGCTGAAGCCGCTGTCGTCCTTGTCCAGATGGACGGTGGCGGTGGTGTCGATGGCCTTGGGCTCATGACCCGCCTCGCCCAGCATCATCGAGAGTGCCATCGAGAAGCAGCTGGCGTGGGCCGCCCCGATCAGCTCTTCGGGATTGGTGCCGGCGCCATCTTCAAAGCGCGTATTGAAGCCGTAAGGCTGATCCTTGAGCGCACCACTTTCACTGCTGACAGTGCCTTTACCCTGCTTGACGCTACCTTCCCAATGCGCGGAACCGGTTTTCTTGATCGTCATGCCTGTCTCCTTGACCTGGGTGAACACTCAGGGCCGTTGCCCTGTCCCTCTCACATTGTCATGGCGCGTCGCGACTTCAAGGGGCGTCTGCCCTTTTGCCATCAGAAGTGTCTGATCGATCGCGTGTCGGCTGCGCCTCAATCGAGTGAGCAAGACACGCCACCCGCCCCGGCGAGAGCGCCCGTCGCCACGGCCAATTATTGAACAAGAGTTGAATTCGCGCCGCGTGCCCCGATAACTGCTCTATCGATTACCTAGCGCGCAACGCCGAGTTGCAGTCACTCACGTCACCCTCTCATGTCTGGCATCGTGCGCTCGCAAGCTGACGCAGCATTCGCCGACACCTCATACGTCGCCGGTGAATCCCTCACCCGCGCGGCTGCCGACACCGGCAGCCAGACCCGCAAGGAGTCCCCTCATCATGTTCTACAAGACCTCGACAGACATCACTGACGACAACGCCTCTCTCCATGGCCAGCGCCCCGGCCTGCACCCTGCCGCGAGCACCCGCCTGCGTCGTGGCATTGGCGCCGCCGCAGTGATGCTGGGCCTGCTAGGCCTCTCCCCGGCTCAGGCCTTCGACGAGATGAACACCGAGACAGGGACCAGCGGCGCGGCCTCTTCCCAGCATTCCTCGCAGGGCCAGCCAACGCCCAGCCACTCCAAGCGCACCGCAGACGGTGCAGCTGACAACGGCGCGCACTATCAACAGAACGAACAGCCCGAAGCACGCCAGCAAGCCAAGGACAACGCCACGCGCCAGGTACAGAAAAGCCTCGATGGCGGCGAGATCGGCAGCCAGGGCGGCCGACACGCCAACACTGGCCAGGCCAAGCCGACCGAGAACTGGTTCGGCTGCCCGCCCTCCGGCAGCAGCAAGCAGAACGCCCAGTGCGACGGCAAGTGATCGCCAGCACTGAGCACTCGCCATAGACACGATTGGCGCTGATGACGCAGGCCCCGCAACCCACGGTTGCGGGGCCTGCGTCGTTGCGCGCATATGCTTATGTGCATGGAAAGCAGCACTGCGTTGCCACTTCATGCAGCAACCCTGAATTATTTGAGAAAAAATCTCGCAAATTCAGTCAATTACATGCACAGGTTGTCAAAACGACAACACTCTCCTTCCAGCGTTCCGGCTTGTGACACCCAGGTGCGGCAGGCACGATATAGGGCATACAGATGATCCGTCGATCATTCATTCAGGCCACCGCACTGCGTCGATCTTCACCTCTTTGTGCACGCAGACGCTCGGGGCCTACGACCGGATACGACAGCGGAATGCTTTCCGCGGGAGACGTACTAGATGACAGACACCACCGCACTGTTCACCCCCCATGCCTTCGCAGGGCTGGAGCTCAGCAATCGCCTGGTGCTCGCCCCGATGACGCGTACCAGCGCGCAGGATGACGGCCAGGTGCACTTCGACATGGTCGATTACTATCGCGATTTCGCGCGGGGCAACTTCTCGCTGCTGATCACCGAAGGCATCTACACCGATGACGCCTTCAGCCAAGGCTACGCCAACCAGCCGGGGCTGGCCAACCAGGCACAGCTGGACAGCTGGCGTCCGGTGGTCGACGCCGTGCATCAACAAGGTGGCCGCCTCATCGCCCAGCTGATGCATGCCGGCGCCCAGACCCAGCACAACCGCTTCAAGGATGAGGTCGTCGCCCCCTCCGAGAGCCGCGCCAGTGGCGAGATGCTCAGCTTCTACGGTGGCTCCGGCCCCTTCCCGCTGGCCCGCGAGATCAGCGAAGCGGAAATCCATGATGCGATCGCCGGCTTTGCCACCAGCGCCCGTCGCGCCAAGGAAGCCGGCTTCGATGGTATCGAGCTGCATGGTGCCAACGGCTACCTGATCCACCAGTTCATCAGTGAGCGCTTCAATCAGCGTGACGATGCCTGGGGCGGCGACGCCATCGCGCGTCTGGCCTTCCCGCTGGCGGTCATCCGCAGCGTGCGTGAGGCGGTTGGCGCCGACTTCGCCATCGGCATTCGCCTGTCCCAGGGCACCGTGACTGAGCCGGACCTCACCTGGCAGGGCGGGCCTGACAAGGCCCGCGAGCGCTTCGCCAAGCTGATGGAGGCCGGGCTGGATTTCCTGCACCTGACCGGCAGCGATGTCGATGCTCCCGCCTTCCCCGAGGCAGACGACGAGCGCGAGCGCAGCCTCAGCCTGACCGCACTGGCAGCACAGGTGCGCAGCGAGAAGGCCGCCGAGGTGAGCCTGATCACCAATGGCAATGTCGCCAGCGTCGTGAAGGCGCAGGCCGCCCTGCACCACGCGGACCTGGTCGCCATCGGTCGCTCGGCGCTGGCCAATCATGACTGGCCCAAGCGCGTACAACGCGGCACCTGCCTCACCGAGTTCGACTTCTCGATGCTGTCGCCGCTGGCCACGCTGGCCAACGAGGAAGACTGGCGCATCGCCAATGACAAGCCTGCCAACTGCGAGGGTCGCTGCTGATAGCGGCTGACAGGCAAGATACAAAGAGCCCCGCCAGTTCACTGGCGGGGCTCTTTGCATTGGGGGCTGGCCTCTTCTCGACCTGATCTCAGATATACAGCCGCTGATCCCACTCAGGCCTTCAAGAGAGTTCCACTACTGAAGGCCAAGGCCGTCATGGCGGACATGCCGGCCTTTGTCATGCGTCCAGAATGTCCACCTACAGCGACGCCTGCTTCGTCAGGACATCCCACCCGGGGCGATTGCTCATCATCGGTTTCTCTCAGCAATGACGGATACTGCTGCGCCCACTCAGCCAACTCCTCAAGCCCTGTGGCAAGACTGACACTGGGGCGAAAGCCGGTCAGCATCTCGAGTGTCGAGGTATCTGCCCAGGTACGCTCGACATCCCCTGGCTGCATCGGCAGCAGACGCTTGCGAGCCGGGACACCCAGCGCTGCCTCGAGGCCATTGATGAAATTCCCCAATGCGATGGGCTCGCCACGCCCGAGGTTCAGGACACGCGAGGGAGCGGCATTCACTTCCTGCGTCGGCGGCAGGTGCATAAGCCGGTAGATGCCCTCCACGATATCACTGACATGGGTGAAATCACGTGCCATCTGTCCATGGTTGTAGACATCGATCACCTCGTCGGCCAGCAGCTTGCGTGCGAAACGAAGTGGCGCCATGTCCGGGCGCCCGCGGGCGCCATAAACGGTAAAGAAGCGTAGCCCTGTCACCGGTAAACCATAGAGATGCGCGTAGCTGTAAGCCATCAATTCATTTGAGCGCTTCGTGGCAGCGTACAGCGAGAGCGGGCGTACACCCGCCTGGGATTCCTGCAGAGGCTGACGGGTATCATCCCCGTAAACGGAACTGCTGGAAGCATAGAGCAAATGGCTCGGAGCCGTGTCACGACAAGCCTCAAGAAGATTGACGAAGCCGACCAGGTTGCTGTCGACATAATCAAAAGGCTGAGTGATGGAGTGGCGCACCCCAGCCTGGGCCGCCAGATTGACGACGACATCAAACTCCTCTTCCTGCATCAATGTGCGAAGCGCCTCACGTTCGACAAGATCCAGCTTGACGAAGCGAAAGCTGCCCAGCCGGCGTGCATTCCCGGGGGCAGCAACGCACTGCCCGGCAAGTGCTTCGAGACGTGTCAGGCGGTGCTGCTTCAGCGCCAACGGATAGTAGGGGTTGAGATTGTCGAGACCGACGACCTGCAGGCCTTCCTTCAAGAGTCGCTCACACAGAGCAGCACCAATGAAACCTGCAGCCCCAGTTACCAGTATTTTCATGCTCATCGTTTCTCCTGAGCGGTCATGACCAACGCCGTTGGTGCTGATGAGGGGCCGCCCAATGCCGCTGCGGGTACCGTCAATAATCGGTGGCGTCCCTGATGAAAGACCGGCGTGGCATTGGCTCCATCGTCTACTGCCGCCTGACACCAATCACGCATGCCGGCCAGAGGGCCTCGCGTGCCGGGTAGACGCAGACATTTGTCAGCCTCGATTATCAGCCAGCCATCGGAATGCGCTGTCTGCCAGGAATTCAGCTGACTCGAATCGCGCTTCAACTGCTTCAGCGGTTGGGTCAGTCGCCCCAGAAATTGCCAGGTTGCCTGATAGTCCCAGCCAACGACGGCCACCTCCTGGCCCTCCTGTTGATGGTGCTGAACCCATTGAGCCAGGGCAGCCTGATCCAGGCGCGGCCATAACGGACGCAATGTCAGGGCCAGCAAGCAGGTCACCAGCAACACGCTGCCCAGCGCCAGTCGCCGCTGAGCATTTAGCGCGCTATTGCCCAGTGACTCAGCGGCAGGTGTTTGAGCCGTGATGGAGCGTCTCGCCTCATCCACGGAAGGCCATAGCCATACCATCAAGGCCAGCAAGCTAGCTCCCGCCATGAGACACGCAAGGCTTGCGTTGCCCGAAGCCACCAGCGCTGCGTTGGTCGGCAGAAATGAGGCATCAGTCAGCCAGCCTGCGGGCATGACGATGACCGCCAACGCCAGGCTTGTCAGTCCCAGGCCACCGCTGATCATTGCCAGCAGTTTCAGCGATGTGCGAGCCGGAGGCTGGCGCAGAGCAGCCCAGGCCAGCAGCAGACTCACCGGTACCAGTAACGGCATCAGATAATGCACTTGCTTGCCGGAGATAAGTGAAAAGACCAGCAGCCCGCCCAGTGCCCAGAAGCGTCCCAGCTTCAGCAAGGGTTGCTCTGACGTTGGCCGCCGAGCAACCGAGGCCAGAAACCCCTCGATCAGCAATCGCGGGCGCAGGCTGAGCGGGAAGATCATCACCGCCAGCCACGGTAGATACCACCATGGCGGTCGAGCATGATCCTGCGCGGAGACGACGCGGTTTGCCGTCTGGCCCCAAAGCAGATCCTCGACATAGTCGGGAGGGCCAGTGATGACGGCGGGAAGCAACCAGATGCACAACACCGCGATGCTCAGCAGCAGGCTCAACACCCAACCGCGCCACTCACAGACCCACACCTCGCGGGCTTGTGCTTGCGTCCACCAGGGGCGCGAGCCGACCACCAACAGAAACCACAAGAGTGCGACCGGCCCTTTGGCCAGCAAGGACAACCCCAGCCACACACCACTCTCGAGCACGATGCTCAGGCTGAACGGCTGCCCTCCCTGTGGTGTACACCAGGGCCGCAACGCGCCCAGTAGACACGTCGTCAACAGCACATCTAACATCAAGGCCTGGCTATAGAGCACCCACATCAGACAACCGGCGAGTATCCAACGCACCATGCGTACCCAAAGTTCATGTCTCTGCCGTTCGGCATCGGCCAGGCCAGTGGCCGGCCACAGGGTGCGGGCGACACGCCCTATCTGCCAGATACCCAGCAGACTGACCAGCGGCATCACCAATCTTGGCCAGACATCATTGACTCCGAAGACCACCCATCCGGCGTGAACCAACCAGAACAACAGTACCGGCTTGTCAGCGTAGGCCGCCCCGTTCATGGTCGAGACGAACCCGCTGCCGGCATGCCACATCTCCCATGCCACCGAGACATAGCGAGTTTCATCGATGGGCAGATAGGGTCGTGCCAGCGCTGCTGACATCAGCAACACTCCCCATAGCGTCCAACATATTCGCTCGCTGGCATTCAGGTTGATCAACGAATGGGAGCCCCTTCCCACTAGGGATATCGCACATGAAAGTTGCTTCTGACACTTCATGGCTGAACCTCCGGCATCAGAGTATGGCGCTGGGGGAGTCCGATCAGCTGTGCCGCTTCATTCGAGACCGAGGTCGGCGCCAGATACATCGGCGCAGCATCGGGATTGCCCTGACATTTCACGGCCGCGCTGCCAGGTAGCAGTACCCATTGCTCATCCGGCTCATTCAATGTGATGGCCTGTGCGCCATCCAGACAGGCATGCCGCTTGAGCTTGCGGGGTGTCAACAAGACCCAGCGGTTCTGCGGGGCCTCCTTTAGCCATGCATAGAGGCGCGAGAATTGGTCTTCCTCCGGCGTCTTGTAACCGAAGTGCCACAATGGCTGGCGCGCCTGCAGGATGTATTGCTCACGAAAGTCGGGAATGGCCAATGCCTGGTAATCGCTCTTCTCGGCAACCTGCGCCATCAGTACGGCAGGATTGCGAACCGGGTCCATCAATCGTGCCCCCCAGGTGCCCCACAGACTCCAGAACACCACGAGCCAAATCCCCAAGGCCAACAAGCCGTTCCGTGGTTTCAGCCAGGTACAGAGCGCGATACCGCTGACACCCAGCAGCCCCCACCACCCCCACGGCACCACCCCCTCCTTTTCGGCAAGCGTCGTCAATCCCGGGTACCCGAAGGCACCGAGCAGTGCCGCGATCAGGAAGATGCCTGCCAATCCGGCGCAAAGTGCAAACCCCAGCCAGGAGACATGAGGCTTACGTGACAACCCCGGCAACATGGGTGCCAGGCCGATCACCAACAACGGCAGCGCCGGCAGGATATAGACTCCCCGCTTGCCTGGAGACAACGAGAAGAAGACCACCATCAATGCCGCACCCACCAGGGGCAGCCAGACTCGTAGATCGCGGCGCGAGAAGCGGCGAGCGAGTGCCTTCGGCCACGAGGGTAGCGTCAGCAGCAACGGCATCCATGCCCAGGGAATCACACTGGTCAGGAAGTAATGCCAAGGCTTCAAATGATGCCAGCTGTCGGTGTATCGCTCAGCGGTCTGCTTGAGCAGGATGTTGTCGCGATAGGCGGCAAGCTCCGAATCGCCGGACACGAAGGACATCACCAGCATCGGCCCTACCCAGAGCAGCGGAGCCGCCAGCATCCAGCAGAGTCCGATCAACAGCTCGCGTGATGCCAGCTGCCCTGCGCGACGACCACTGCTGCGCCAAGTCGATGCGTGACGCGCAGCCATCAGCCAGAAAGGCAACATCAGAAACGGCAGGAACCCGACCCCCTTGGTGAGGATGCCAAGCCCCATCGCAAAGCAGCCGAGATAGAAATAGCGCACGCCATCATTGAGCAATGCATGCCGCAACAATCCCCAGCTACCCAGCAGGATGAAAGCCGTGACCAGCATGTCGATCTGAGCCGTACGAGCCTGCAAGATGAACTGCACTGACGCGAGCAACCACTGCCCGGCAATGAAGGCTGTGTGCCGGCCATGCAGGCGGCGAATCAGATCCACGCTCAGCCCCAGAGTCGCGGCCCCGGCAACCAGCGATGGCAGGGAAAAGCCGATGCGGATATCCCCCACCAAGCCATTGGACAAGGCACTGAGCCACATGAAGATCGGCGGCTTGTCGGGATAAAGCTCTCCCGCGCGGTGTGGCAACCACCAGTCCCCCGTGATCCACATTTCGAGACCATTGAGCGCGAAGCGTGGCTCATCGGCAGGCCACGGCATGCGCATGCCAAGCCCGATGGCAGAGACAGATAGATACAACGCCCCCAGGACCCACCAGGGATGGCGGAAAAGTCTTCGGTACACACCGCCAGCTGGCGTCATTTCCTTCATGCGCCTGTCCCTTGGTGCTGAACGGGATTGGCATGAAGGTGTGCCACTTCAGTCTTGAGTCGGGCGTTTTCTATCTCCAGCGACGCGAGCCTGGCCTTCAGGGAGTCGTCAGTGCCCGATTCGCGATCATCCGTCTTGCCACAAGCGTGTTCGACGACAGTGGACTCCTGCGGCACCTGGGACGACGCTTCGCTACCAGGCGACGTGAGTGACCGGCGATCCCGCTTGATCAAGCTCAGATTACGCAGATAGATGAAAAGCCCTGCCCCCTGACCGGCAATGAATACCGGGTCCTCGCGGTGGATGGCATACGCAAGCAGCGTCATGCCACCGGCAAGCGAGAACCACCAGAAGGCACGCGGAACGATGGAACGACGTGCCTTCTCACTGGCCAGCCACTGAATGATGAAACGCGCCGAGAACAGCGCCTGGCCTCCAAAACCGACAGCGACCCACCACGGACTGACATCCATCAGCAGGCACCCCGCGCCACGTCGGCCTGGTCCGGGTTGCTGTCACCTACTGCTGCATCGTGACCGTCAGTTTGATATCTAGAGGGGGAGTCAAACAGGCTTGTTGGCGCGGATGCAGAGGGCGTCGACACGGGCGTCCCCACCAACGGCAGCGAACCATGGTCGATGGCCTCACTGGTAGCATGGCCAAAGATATTCTCGAGCGGTGACGGTAGACGTGAGCGACGCACCAGCCACATCACTCCGACGATATCGGCAATACCGACCCAGAGCCGATCGAAGAAGCCGTACTTGGACACTCCTGCCACACGTTCGCGGTGACGGACTGCCAATGACTGCACCTTGCCACCCTGAGCGCGAACCAACGCCGGCAGAAAACGGTGCATGTGATCGAAATACGGCAGCCGAAGGAAGACGTCACGACGCATGACCTTGATTCCGCAGCCGGTATCTGGCGTGTCATCGTGCAGCAGCGCTTGTCGGATGGCATTGGCCAAGCGTGATGACACACGCTTGACGGCATCATCGCGGCGTTGCGTGCGATGACCAGCTACCAGGTCGAGCTTTTCGAGCGTTGCCAGTGACAACATGTCCGGCAAGTCCGCTGGATCATTCTGGCCATCGCCATCCAGGGTCGCCAACCATCGACCGCGCGCCAGCCGGGCAGCCTGCCACAGCGAAGTACTCTGTCCGAAACTGGTGCCGTGGTGATAGGGGCGCAATCGTGCATCTTCCTGCGCAGCCTGCTTGAGCCAACTCCAACTGCCATCACTGGAACCATCATCCACCACGATGATCTCGTAGCGCTGCCCCGCAAGCGCCTCATGCACCTCGGCAATAAGGCCCGGCAAGTTGTCACGCTCATCACGAGCCGGTATCAACACCGAAACTCCTCCGCACAAGGGCCCCTCGCCCTGCGCCGAGGGGTGGTCTGGACCAGGCGATGTCATGGTGATCGCGGACTTCATGGAATAACTCCTGAGCAATGACTGGGCGTCGAGCAAGCCGGATAAATGTCAGATCCTGCAGCGATCGGAACCGGCAGGCTGCGCGTTTCTGGCAGAAAGTTTGCCCGCAAACTATTAAGGCAGGCTTAAGTGAAGCGCGGATGACAACCGCCAATGCAAGAAGCCCCCGTCGCGCTGGGCGACGGGGGCTTCAATGCAAAGACATCATTGAGTCGAAGACTCTATTGATACGGCTATGACAGACGCTTCACTTCCCTTGCCAGTGATCCCGTCCCCACTGCCGACGCTGGTCGGGCGTGAGATACGACCAGGCGACGAAGCGACTGACCTTCTGCCCCTGGGACATCTCGATCACCCTGACCTCGCTGGCGCCACTGCGCTTGAGGGCTTTCCTGATGCCGGTCAGGCTCGCCGAATGCGCGACCAGCGAGGTGAACCACAGGCACTGCGTGGCGAGGTTGCGGCTCTCCTGGATCATGCGGGTGACGAAGGCCTCTTCACCGCCCGGACACCAGAGCTCGGCCGCCTGACCCGCGAAATTCAGCGCTGGCGCGTTGCGTGCACGCCCCTTGCGTGAGGCATTGCCGCGCTGCTGGCGCGACTTGTCGAGCCCGCGCCATTTGCGCTGCGATTCCCGCGCCATATCGGCTTCACTGGCGTGGAACGGCGGATTGCACAGCACCAGATCAAAGCGCTCATCCGCACCCCAGATACCAGCGAAGTGGCGCGTGCGATCGGCCTGCAGACGCACCTCGATCTGGCCCTTGAGGCGCAGATTGGCGCTCACAATCGCGCGAGCCGAGTCGATCGCCTGCGCGCTGATATCACTGCCGACCATCTGCCAGCCAAAGCTGCGATTGCCCAGCAGGGGGTAGATGAGGTTGGCACCGGTGCCGATATCCAGCGCGCGCACGTGCTCACCCGCCGGCAGCTGACCGCCATTCGCTTCACTGATCAGGTCCGCCAGGTAATGCAGATAATCGGCGCGCCCGGGGATGGGCGGACACAGATAGCCGGCGGGAATGTCCCAGTGGGCGATGCCGTAATGGCGACTCAACAAGGCCCGATTGAGCGCCTTGACCGCCACGGGATCGGCGAAGTCGATGGACTCGCTGCCAGCGGGTGTCTTGATCACGAAGGCCGCCAGTGCCGGGCTCGCCTTGACCAGCGCGGCCATGTCATAGCGCCCACGATGCGGGTTGCGAGGGTGCAGCTGACCCTTGCGAGCCGGCGTCACCTTGATGGCAGGCGCTTTGACGGAAGGCGCCTTGTTGGAAGGCGCTTGGACGGAAGGCGCCTTGGCCGCACCAGGCTTCTCGCGCGCGGCCGGATCACGACGGTCAGCCGCGGTGCCCTGCTGACGTCTGTCAGCCGAGTCGTGTCGGGAGGATGCACCGGACTTGGCGAGGGAAGCACCGCGTGGGCGGCGCGAAGACGAGGACATGACGACATACCGGACAATGACAGGGGCCGCCATCTTACCAGAGGGCGCCGATCAACACAGACCGCTGCCGCTCAGGACGCTACCTATCAGGACAGGTCGCTACCGATCAGCGCCGCGCGCGAGTTGGCGCGCTGATCGACCCGACGCGTCTGGGCGCGACGTGCCGTGGCGCGCTCGATGCTCAGCGGACAATTGCTGCAATAGCCCAGGCACTCGATGCGATAACGCACGCAGCACACCTTGCGCGGCGTATGCCGTTCGCCATGGCGGTCCATCACGTCACTGACCGGCTGATAGAGCGGATTGCGCCGCCCGTCGGCCAGAATTCTGGTCGCCATCAGCTGACGTGCCGGCGCCGCCTGCGCGACCCAGCCCTGCTCTTCCAGCATGCCGACGATATAGACGAAGTAATGTGCCGCGTTGCTCCAGAAGACCTTGGGCCCCAGCGCAGTGTGCGGCACGAGGCGCTCGATGACGGCCTCAAGATGCGCCAGGTAGCCCTGAAAGCGCGCCTGGAGCCGCGTCGCCTCATCGGCCGACTCGATCTCCGCCGGGAGGCTTGCGCCCTGCCCCGCCGCATCATCGAGTATCAGCTGCGTGACCACGCCATGCTCGCCAAGGCGCAGCGAAAGATACCGCAGCTCCAGCGGCAGTTGATGGTCCAGCAGCAGGTTGGCCGCCAGCGGCAGCGACACCATCGAGGACAACAGGTACTTGGACCACTGGGATAGCAGCGCCTGCTCATCGGGGGCGCTGTGGGGAGAGGCGGCGTCTGCCGGGCCGGTCTCGTACTGCATGCCATGCGCGGCGATGCACGCCGCCAGCCACCCAGGGCTGAGCACATCGCGCGCCGGCACGACACGCTGAAGCGACGCCTCATCACCTGCCTGCACCTGAGCGTAGGTAGTGATCAGGTCCCGATAGGCAACCATCGGACCGGCAAAGAGCGGGGAAAGCGCGTCGATCATCGGGAAGCTCGCAGACGTGAAGAAACAAACAGTGCCTCACATACTAACGAAAACTATTAGCATTTGCATATCAAAAAAACATGATAAACCAGCAGGGCTTGCAATGGGGCTTCCAGCTCGCTGCGTCGGGCTCGCCAGCACTCACAGCCTGCCGTCCCGACACAGCCGACGACGCACCCAGGCATCGTAGACTCGCGTCAGCGCCGGCTCGATCAGCGGCCGCGTGATCAGCCACCCCAGCCAGGCAAGACCGGGGATGCGCGCAAGCAGCAGGCGATACGCCGGCATGCCCTCACGGATCTGCCCTTGCGCTGTCTCGACATGCAACGACAGCAATGCTTGCTTAAGCCCGATGCCACGAGCGGCGAGATGCTCGGCGTTATCCGTCGCATCCCACCACTCCACATTGGCGTCTTGGCGCGACAGCCGCTCGTAGCGGGCGCGTTCACGACGACACACCGGGCAGCGCGCGTCGTAGTAGATCCTGATGAGTGGCAAACCGTCACGCTGAGGTTGCTGGCTGGCGGTATCCGACATGCTGGCCTCCCTCTTGTGATGAATGTGCGCGGTGCGCGTTTCTCAATGAGCGTTCAGCGCGACATCAGATCAGGACGCCGCGCCGATGCGATCGGAATACTCCTTGTCTTCATAGCGATGCAGCGGCGCGTCCTCGGCACAGTCCGGGCTGGTCTGGAAGGTCTTGCGCACATCGAGTACGCCCAGGCTCTGGATGGTGCGGCGCCCCAGCAGCACCGGGTAATTCATGCCGTCACGATCGCGCAGACTGAACTGCTCCTCGTAGCGCTCGCCGCCCATGCACAGCGTCATCAGCACCACCGGGCGCGTATCGCGTCCGCCTGCGCCGGACACCGTCAGGTCGCGATACAGGGGGCGCTCGAAGGTGTTCTCGACCTTGTCACCCTTGGCTTCGTCCTCGACTTCCACATCGAAACGCACCCATTCCTCATCATCACGCTCGAAGGTCTCGATATTCTCGGCATGCATCGAGGAGGTCAGCGCGCCGCTATCCAGCTTGGCCTTCACCATCACACCCCACGGCTCGATGGTCGCCTTTTCCACCCAGCCGAAGACCTTGTCGTCTGCCGCCTGGGCCACGGCTGGCGCGGCGAGCGAGGCAATCAAGCCGACACCGGCGAATTGACGGGCGGCGCGCGCAAGGGATGTAGCAGCGTGTCTCGACATGGTGACTCCTGGAAAAAGTGGCGACATTGCAAGGGCAATGCCCGACATCCTTCACCATGGAGGCTTGCGCCAAGGTTAACAAGGCGTGAGAACACACCCTCGTCTGTCACCCTGTCAGGCGAAAGCAACGGCCGGTTGCGAGCAGGCGATGACAAGCCACCCTTGATATGGCGCGCTTCCCCCACCAGCTATCAAGGAGGGCCGCGTCATCAGCGTACTGCTATCAGCGTATTGCTATCGGCGCACGGCCATCTGCGACATCCACTCGACGGGGGTCACCATGCAAGATCTATTACGTGAGTCACTTTCCCACTGGAGCCTGCTGCTGTGCTGGCTGTTGCTGATGGTACCGGCGCTGATCTGGGTCGTGCGTGACCTGACCACGAAGAATGCTCACCTGGCCCCGATGATGAAGTGGGTTTGGGGGCTGACCACGCTCTACTCCGGTGTCGTGGGACTGCTGGTCTATCGCTTTGCCGGGCGCCGCCAGATCGCCGCCAACGGTGATGCCCGCAAGGGGCTGAGAAGTGTCGCGCACTGCTACTCGGGCTGCGGACTGGGGGAATTCGTCGGCGTCAGTCTGGCGGTCGGCCTGTTGGCCATGGGCAATATCTCCACCGCCATCATCACCTTCATCTTCGCTTACCTGTTCGGCTTCCTGCTGACGGTCGGCCCGATGCTGCAGGGCGGCAGTGATGACAAGCCGCAGGTAATTCGTGATGCCTTCAAGAGCGAGACGGCCTCCATCGTGGTGATGGAAGTGGTGGCGATTTCCGTGGACCTCTGGCTTGCGGGTGGCGCCGGCATGCATCAGCCGCTGTTCTGGAACTCGCTGATCATTTCCCTGAGTCTGGGGCTGCTCGCCGCATGGCCCGTCAACGTCTGGCTGGTGAAGCATGGCGTCAAGGGTGGCATGGCGGACCCACGCGAGACGGACCCGCAAGCGCAGCACCATGCACATTGCTGAAGCGCACACTGCTGAGACACGCAGAGTGTTGAGTATTGAGGGTTGAGACATGAAAAAGCCCCGTCGGCATGCCGACGGGGCTTTTCTCTGACTGACCCTTTCACACTGACATTCGCATCACTGTCAGCGCGAAGCGGCCAGTCGCATCACGTTCAAGACGCTGGCCTAGACGAACTCGCCGTTGTGATAGACCTGTTGCACGTCTTCACAATCGTCCAGCAGCTCGAGCATCTTGTTGAGCAGCTCGGCGTCATCGCCGCCGACTTCGGTATGGATCTGCGGAATGAAGCTGATCTCATCGACTTCGAAGTCGAGGTCTTCACCGTAGATGTCGGTCAGCGCACCCTTGGCCTTGAAGTACTCGGTCGTCGGCGCGAGAACCGTGATGATGCCTTCGTCGAGCTCGATGTCACTGACATCGACGTCGGCTTCCATCAGCGCTTCTAGGACCTTTTCCTCGTCCTCTTCCGCGCCCTTGAAGGCCAGGATGGCGCGGTGGTCGAACATGTGCGACACCGAACCCTGCGCGCCCAGCTTGCCCTTGCCCTTGTTGAAGCAGGTGCGGACTTCGCCGAAGGTGCGGTTGTTGTTGTCGGTCAGACAATCAACGATGACCATGACGTTGCCCGGACCAAAGCCTTCATAGCGCGCCAGAGCGAAGTCTTCGCCGCCGGTGCCCTTGGCCTTGTCGATCGCCTTGTCGATGACGTGAGTCGGCACCTGGTCCTTCTTGGCCTTCTCGATGAGACGACGCAGGCTCAGGTTGCCGTTGGGGTCGAGGCCACCGCTCTTGGCCGAGACGTAAATCTCGCGCCCGTAACGTGAATACACGCGTGCCTTGTTGAGAGAGGTACGCGCCATTGATTCTTTACGGTTCTGGAATGCTCTTCCCATGCAAGTCGACTCTTGTCCGCCTGAATTCAAATGCCCTTGCGACCATGTCGCGGGACCTGAAGCAGCATCGGCCTCCTGGCCGATACCGCAACGCTGTGACGAATAGTAACGCAGACAACGCCGTACGTCGCCATCCCTGCCGGGTCTTGCGCGTTGAGCGCAGCGCACCACGACGGGCAAGGTGACTCATGCATGCGGCTGGCCGTCACAGACAGTTGGTCGGCTTGGGCAGCCCGGCGATGCGCGCGCCCACCTTGGGCGGGCTGTCCGGGAACAGCCGCATCAGATGCAGCGAGCGGCCCTTGTCGGGGCCAAACCGCTGGATCATCGCCTTGCTCAGCGGGCGCATGGCCGGCGAGAGCGAGAAGCGCTGATAGAAGTCGCGCAACACCTCGATCACCTCCCAGTGCTCCGGCGTCAGTTCACGCCCCTCCTCGGCGGCCAGCATTTCCGCCAGCGCCGGGCTCCAGTCATCCAGATCGACCAGATAACCTTCCGCATCCAGTCCGATATCACGCCCATCAAGCGTCAGTGTGCGCACCGTTTCACTACTGGCCATACAGATCCTGATTCACGTCTTGCATGAAAATTGAAAGGGAGAAGCGCCTGGCGCCTCAGAACCAGCTGACGGTCTTGTCGGCGGCCTCGGTCAAGGCGACGAAACCGTCGACGTCGACCACGATGACGTTCTCCGCGCAGCGCCCCAGCAGGCCGCGGGACTCGAGGTCTTCGCGCAACGCGAACAGCCGTCCCTCAAGCCCGGCAAGGTGCTGCTCGGCGTTGTCGAGGGCGCCATTGACGCCATCCTCGATCAACAGCAGCTGGTCTTCCGGGCCCATGGCATTGAGCACATCATCATGGATGCGGCTGGAGAATGGCGAACGATTGAGTAGATGTAGATTCATGCAATTATCCAGGCAAGGGAAGCTGGGACTGCCACTGGCCATCAATCAAGAGATATCAATGACATGGCATCAGGAAACTGATGCGAGCATATCAGTCGCCAGCGTTGGCGGCAGTGACGTGTCAGAAGCTCAGCACGCGCGAGAACGCGGTTGTCAGTGCGACCACCTCGTCGTGCTCGAGCAGCGTGACCGGCAGCAGCGTGACATCCTGCGCTGTCAGGCCCCGTGCGCGCAGCGCCGCCGCATCGACGTAGCAGCGCTCGACGTCATACATCTCAAGCGCCGCCAGCAGGTTGTCACTGCCCTTCTGTCCCAGTGGCCCGACCTGCTGCCCTTCCAGCAGCGCCATCACGCCATCGCCGGTGAACAACAGCCCGACCTCGCGCCCGAAGGCCGCCGCGACCATCGCCGCCTCCAGCCCCTCGCGCAGCCAGCTGCTGCCATGCGGGCCATGGCGCAGCATGACCAGCAGATCACCGGCGGCTATCCCGGCGTCATCGCCTGCTGGGGCTGCCGTCATCACATCGCTCATGGTCTGCTCCTCACTCGATAAGTGACATCATCATCAGTGACGACAAGAAATGACGTCATGCAAAGGTGATCAGGTGGTCATTGTCCAGCGTCGCCTCGACCAGCTGGCCCAGCCCCGTCAGCTCGAACGGCGCCTCGAGGGTATGCCCCTGCTTGCCATGCCGCGCCGCTTCGCGCTCATCGAGCATGCCGCGTCTCAGGCCCGCCGCGACACACACCTGCAGGCGGGTGGCGTGATTCTCGGCAAGCGACAGCCAGCGATCGCGCAGATGCGGCTCGTCCTGGGGCGGTGCCATCATGTTGGCGGCGTTGTAGACGCCATCGTGATAGAAGAACACCGTGGTCAGCTGATGGCCGCGCGCCAGCAGGGCGTCGGCAAAGCGCAGCGCCGAATGGCTGGCCTGCTGGCTGTAGGGGCCGCCGTAGACGGCCAGAGCATAACGCATGCGAACCTCGTGTGACTGCTCATGAATGGGCGCCATTCTAGCGCGTGTCACGCCACCTGACACCCGAACGCAAACGACCCCGCCGAGGCGGGGTCGTTTGCAGGTCTCATGTTCCTTCGCTTGACGATCAATCGTCGGAAGCGAAGCCCAGCAGGGCCAGCAGGCTGACGAACATGTTGTAGATGGAGACGTACAGGCTCACCGTCGCCAGCAGGTAGTTGGTCTGCCCGCCGTGGATGATCTGGCTGGTCTCGAACAGGATCGCCGCGGAGGCGAACAGCACGAAACCGGCGGAGACGGCCAGTGCCAGGCCGCTGATGTTGAAGATCATCGCTGCCAGCATCGCCAGAATCAGCACGATGGCGCCGGCGAACAGGAAGTTGCCAAGGAACGAGAAGTCCTTGCGCGTCACCAGTGCTACCGCGGACAGGCCGGCGAAGGTGATGCCGGTCATGCCGAGCGCGGTCATCACCAGCTGGCCGCCGTTGGGCAGGCTCAGGTAGGCATTCAGTACCGGACCGAGCGTGAAGCCCATGAAGCCGGTGAAGGCGAAGGTCGCGAAGATGCCGGCGGTGGAGTTCGCGGTCTTGTGGACCAGGAACATCAGGCCGTAGGCACCGATCAGCAGCACGAAGATGTTCATGCGGCCGACGCCCATGCTCATCGCCACGCCAGCGGTCAGCGCGGAGAACAGCAGCGTCATTGCCAGCATCATGTAAGTGTTGCGCAGTACCTTGTGAGTACTGAGCGAGCGGCTCGCGGTATCCTGCGAGACCTGCCAGGAGCTGTTAGCCATGGTGTCTATCCTCAGGTTGCTACGATGGATTCATCGATTTGACCCCAGCATGCCCTCAGGGGTTTGCCTAATCAAGAGACAGAACGATGAAAAGCCCTATTGAGGCAACCATCCGGCGCGTGCAAGGCAACGACATCGTCAGTCTCCGCAGCCATTGTGGCATGTGCGACCTTTCAAGCATCTGAACGACAAGGAAATTTACGCCAAGTCCTTGACCCTGACTGAAAAATCCGTAGTATTTCATCCCGTGAGTCGGAGGGATGGCAGAGCGGTTGAATGCACCGGTCTTGAAAACCGGCGTAGGTTAATAGCCTACCCAGGGTTCGAATCCCTGTCCCTCCACCACCTTGATTCCGAAAGCCCCGTCTACCTCAGGTAGGCGGGGCTTTTTCGTGGCCTGAGTCATGACCTGATTCATGGTCTGGTGCCAGCAGGCGGCTCCGGCGGCCTCACCCCGGCGCCATCCTGCTGCAAGTGATTGTCCGCGATGGCTTTTCCGAAGATTTTTCTTCGCCTAGCTCTTGCTATTCTCATCAGGTTCGGTAGTATTTCGCTCCGTGAGTCGGAGGGATGGCAGAGCGGTTGAATGCACCGGTCTTGAAAACCGGCGTAGGTTAATAGCCTACCCAGGGTTCGAATCCCTGTCCCTCCACCACCTTGAATTCCGAAAGCCCCGTCTACTTCAGGTAGGCGGGGCTTTTTCATTGTTGCCGCGCAGCGCCCATCGCCGCCACTTCGCTACCCTGCCTGAGCAGCGATGGCCAATGATGCGCCGGGCCGTCAGCGGACTTTCGGCTACAGTGAGCATCACTGCGCCAGACATTCCTTGCCGCAGAATGTGCGCTTGCCCCTCCCCCTTTGAGACAAGTCGAGACACCATGCCATTTTCTGCCCTTGGTTTGAGCGATTCCATCGTCAAGGCCGTCACCGAGCAAGGCTACCAGACCCCGACTCCCATCCAGGAGAAGGCGATCCCCGTCGTGCTGGCCGGTGACAACCTGATCGCCGCCGCCCAGACGGGTACCGGCAAGACGGCAAGCTTCGTGCTGCCCATCCTGCAGACCCTGCAGCAGGCGCCCAAGGTACGCGCCAAGCGCGTACATGCCGTCATCCTGACGCCGACGCGGGAGCTGGCGATTCAGGTCGAAGACAACATCCAGCACTACTCCAGGTATCTGGAAGTCAGCTCCATGGCGATGTATGGCGGCGTGGAGATCGAACCCCAGCAACAACGCCTGATCGAGGGCGTGGACATCCTGGTGGCGACGCCCGGCCGCCTGCTGGACATGCTGACCCGCCGCGCGATCCATCTCGACGAGACACGCACCCTCGTCATCGACGAAGCGGACCGCATGCTCGACATGGGCTTCATCGCCGACATCAACAAGATCGTCGAGAAGCTGCCCAGGGAGCGCCAGAACCTGCTGTTCTCGGCCACGCTTTCGGCCCAGGTGCGTGTGCTCGCCAAGACCGCAGTGACGGACGCCGTCGAGATCATGGTTGCACCGGAGAACGTTACCGCGCCGGATATCAGCCAGTATCTGATCACGGTCGACAAGGAGTTCAAGTCCGCCCTCCTGAGCCACCTGATTCACGAGAAGCAGTGGCAGCAGGCGCTAATCTTCATCGAGACCAAGCGCGGCGCCGCCAAGCTGGTGAGTCAGCTGGAGAAGCGTGACATCGCCGCCGAGTCCTTCCACAGCGGTCGCAGCCAAGCAATGCGCGAGCAGCTGCTGGCCGACTTCAAGGCCGGCACCATCAACTATCTCGTGGCCACCGGCGTTGCCGCGCGGGGCATCGACATCGATGACCTCCAGCGCGTGGTCAACTATGACCTGCCGGACGCCGCCGAGGATTATGTCCACCGCATCGGGCGTACCGGCCGTGCCGGGGCCAGCGGTGAAGCCATCTCGCTGGTCTCGCGTGATGACTTCCGCAACCTGTGCGCCATCGAGCAGCACCTGGGCTATTTCGTGACGCGCGAAGTCGTGGAAGGCTTTGCGCCCAAGCTCGCGGTGCCGGCCTCGAACAGCGACTACGCCCCCAAGTCCGCAAGCAAGAGCCGTCGTCGCCAGTCCAACCGCCGCTGACTCTTCTCAGGGCAAGCCTGATGACGCCCTGACACAAGCACGCCCCCGGAGACATGAACGTCATTCTCCGGGGGCGTGCTGGGTTGTACACCAAGCTTTGTTCGCAAATCTCCATGCGCAAAGCTCTATGCGTAGTGTAGCGCTCAATTGATGGCGGCGATGCCCGGCCCACCCACGGGACCCAGCTGAGTGTCACTGACGAAGCCATTGCCGCCGTCCTGCTTGGCGCGGAACAGATTGACGTCGGCCTTGGCGATCAGGCCTTCCAGGTCCTTGTCGCCGGACTGGCGCTGGGCGACACCGATCGACAGATTGACATCCAGACTGTTGAGGCCGTCATTGATGACGAACGGCAACGCCGAGGCGCCCTTGCACAGACGCTCTGCCACCTGATCGACGCGCTCGCCATGCAGCCCCGGGCACAACAGCACGAACTCCTCGCCGCCATAGCGCCCGACCAGGTCCTCCCCGCGCAGGATGCTGCGCATGCGCCGCACCAGCTCCTTGAGCACCTGATCACCGGCCTGGCGACCCCAGGTCTCGTTGATCAGCGCCAGATGGTCGACATCCACCATCATCACGCTCAGCGCCCCGTTGTTGATCAACATGCCACGCCCGCTGTCGACCAGCTCGGCGCGACTCAGGGCGCCGGTCAGCGCATCGAAGCGCCCCCCCGTCTCGAAACGCTGCTGCAGGCGCTCCACCGACCAGCCCATCTGCACCAGCACCAGCGTGAAGAAGATGGTCAAGACACCCAGATTGATGATGCGAAATGCCAGCATCCAGCCGGCGGGCAGCGGATTGGTCGGCCCTTCCAGCATCAGGATGATGTAGGCCAGCAGCGGCATGCTCAGGCAGGCGGCGCACAGAAGAACGCGCCGCATGAACGACATGCGGATCGAGTAGATGCACAGCAAGGCGCCGAAGTAGAAGTAGTCGAACGCGGCCTCCGAGCCGAAATAGCGCAACGAGAAGCTGATCTGCGCGCAGGTGCCCAGCGCCATCAGCGTTGCCGCCAGGGCTTCACGGCGAGCTCGGTGCAGCTGCAGACAGACCAGATCGACGATCAGCATCGCCAGATTCAGCGCCAGAATGCCCATCTCGCCCAGCCACAACAGCAGGATGGCGTAGAGCAGATGGCAACTGACCGCCAGCACGTAGACCACGTTGAAGGTGGCATGAAAGGTCTTCTCATCCGCCGTGAGTCCGGGCGGGAATTGCTCGAATCGTCGCAGAAAGCCCGCGAGATGAGGATGTGGGCTGGCCATGTAGTCACCTCCTTGTCGCTGGCCACAATCGGTGGCCAGGCGCTGTCACGGACAAATTGGCCTGACATCAACAGAATACGATATTGATGAGTCCAAACACGACGCCCCCATTACACGCAGTGCAATGGGGGCGTCGTAGTGTGTGAAGCGCAGGCGCAGACCCAGACACAGGCTCAGTGCAGTCGCAGGCCGACCTTGGTGATGCGATTGCCTTCCACCTCGTTCACCACCCAGTGGATGCCATGCCAGTCGACATCGTCGCCGACCACCGGCACCCCGCCGACTCGACGGGTGATGAACTCGGCGATGGTCAGGTGGTGCTCGCCCTGGGAGAGCGTCAAGCCGTAGACATCGGCGATATCCTGCATGTTGGCATCGCCTTCCAGCGTGAAGGTCCCGAAGAAGGCGCGTTGCTCGTGCTGCAGACTCTCGCCGTTGAACATGCGATTGAGGCTCGGCACATCACACGAGCGCCCCACCACGCACAGCACATCCTGCTGATGCAGGCAGGTGCTGCCCTTGGGGTGGATCAACACCTTGTTGCGGAACAGCGCCCCTACCTTGGCCCCCGACGGGAAGCGCAACATGCGCAGCGCCACGCCTTCCAGCGCCGTGTTGTCGACGCGATAGACCAGCATCTCATAGTCATTGACCGGCATGATGCCGAGCAGGTTGCGGCGACTGGGCTGTGCGCCCGGTGGCACCACCACCCTCAGCTTGCGCGCCATCGGCGCCAGCGACGAGCCCTGCACCAGCAGCGAGATGATGACCACGAAGAAGGCGACATTGAAGTAGAGACCGGCATTCTCGACCCCGGTGATCACCGGGAAGATCGCCAGCACGATCGGCACCGCCCCTCGCAATCCGACCCAGCTGATGAACCACAACTCACGCCAGCGGAAGCGGAAGAACGGCTTGAGACACAGGATGACCGCCAGCGGGCGCACCACCAGAATCAACGCCACGCTGAGGATGGCGGCCGGCAGCGCGAACTGCAGCATGGTCGAGGGCGAGACCAAAAGGCCCAGCATCAGGAACAGCACGATCTGCGAGAGATGCGCCAGACCATCATGCACCGGCAGGATGTGCTCCAGATGCCGGCCGGGGTGATTGCCGATCATCAGGCCGCACAGATAGATGGCGAGGAAACCGCTGCCGCCCATCTCGTTGGTGGTGGCGAACAGGCTCAAGCCCAGCGCCAGCGCCAGCAGCGAATAGAGGCCGGGCGCGAGGTCCAGATAGCGCATCAGGCGGGCGATCAGCCAGCCGCCGGCGATGCCCATGGCGGCGCCGACACCGAACTGCAGCAGGAAGCTCATGATGCCCGACGCGACACCGGAGAGCTGACCGGTCAGGATCTCGGCCAGCGTGATGGTCAGGAAGATCGCCATCGGGTCGTTGGTGCCGGACTCGATTTCCAGCGTCGCACCGACACGCTCATTGAGGTGGACACCCTGGCCGCCCAGCAGCGAGAAGACCGCCGCGGCATCGGTGGAGCCGACGATGGCCCCGACCAGCAGGCCTTCGATCAGGGTGAGGTCAAACAGCCACATGGCCAGAAGGCCCACCAGGCCGCTGGTCATGAAGACCCCGACGGTGGCCAGCACCAGCGCCGGTTTCAGGCCGGCACGAAACGTGGACAGCCGTGTGCGCAGGCCGCCATCGAGCAAAATGAGCGCCAGCGCCAGGTTACCGATCATGTAAGCGGATGAGGCGTCGTCGAACTGGATGCCCAGCACGCCATCTTCACCCGCCAGCATGCCAAGGCCGAGGAACAGCAGTAGCAGCGGCATGCCAAGACGCGCCGAGACGCGGCTGGCCAACACGCTCAAGGCGATCAGCGTGCCTGCCAGCAAGAAATAATAATTCAGGTTCTCTACCACGAGTGCTCCCCCGCCAAGCCCTACATCAGATCTCGAGTGACGTCCACGACGACTCACCCACAGTATTCCATGTCAGCGATGGGGCTGCAGAGAAATTTCACACCTTTCATGTACTTGCAGTGTGCAGCACGCGGATTTCACGCCAGGCTGCGCGGCGAGACCCAGGCCGGGGCTGCCGCAAGCTCAGCATAGGACCGCGGACCGAAGGCCTCCATCGCCCACAACAGCGCACGACACAGCTCACGCTGGCCATCGAGATCGATCATGCGCCCATGGCGCGAATAGCCCTTCATGAAGGCCTGACGCTGCTCCGGCGTTTCCAGCAGCAACTCCACCAGCGCCCAGTCGAACTCGATCGGTGCCCACACCAGCGCCTCCCAATCGCTCCATACCCAGCCGGTGGCGGCGCACAGGTATTGATCGGCGCGCATGTCCGGCAGACACCACACCGCGCGAGTCGGTGCCGGGAAGGTGCGCTTGAGCAGCGTGCCGAGTTCCGCGCAACGCGGGTGATGGGCGAGAAAGCGCGTGACACGGGTATTCCAGTGCAATAGCGGCATCGGCTGCGCCAGCGGCTGACCGAAGCCCGACACCGTATCCTGATGCAGGCGACCGAGCTGGTCGCCCAGCAGCTCACAGAAGGTGATGCTGAGATCACTCGGCTGCCCGCTGGACCACGGCAGGTGCCAGATGGGCGCGCCATCGAGACGCCCCAGAAAGGTCAGGGGCAGCGGCGGAATCGGCAGGCGCGCGGGCAAGGCGCCCGCCAGTCGCGTCAGGCCCTCCGGGGTCGCCCAGCGATCGGCGCCGAAGACCCCGCGCATGGCGCGCCAGAAGGGGTCATGGTCTGGGCCGGTGCGCGCCAGCTTGATGAGGCCGGGCGTGCCGCCACGCTGGCGCCATAGCCAGTTGGCGCTATCCGGCCAGGCGAGCGCCAGCGGTTCAAGGGGTTGACCCAGATAGGTCGAGAGCCGGCGGGTCAGTGACTCCTCGGGCCAGCCCCTGGGCACGGGACGCGGCTCGCCCACGGCCTCAGCCGTGCTCGGCCGCCGTGGGGGAACGGGATAACTGGAACAGGTCGAGAGATCCGGTGTGTCGGGCATGATGATCTCCTTGGGCTACACGTCTTGTTACAGTAATGCTCAGCATACCCAAGGCGTGGCACATCGGCATAGTCCGTTTCGCACGCCACCTCTGCCCTGCCCACCTGACCCGCGTCGGACAAGACACCGGCAAGACAGTGACGTTACACTGTCGGCCTGGATGGGGGTGCCCGAGGATGGGCTGAGAGCCGCAGCGATACGTCGCGCGACAACCCCTGGAACCTGATCCGGTTGATACCGGCGGAGGGAATCCCCGACGCGTGCCCTGCACGGCGCGTCACCTGCTTCCTCCTGCCGGCACGCCGCCTGACCACGGAATTGCCTGTGTCGCTGGGACTCACCCTCAACAACGCACGAATCGATTACGCCGGCCACACGCTGTTCCGCGATATTTCCGCGCGTCTGGAAGCCGGTAGCTGGACGGCACTGCTTGGGCGCTCCGGCTGCGGCAAGAGTTCGCTGCTGCGCCTGCTGGCCGGCCTTGAGATGTCAGACCTCCACCAGCTCGACCTCGCCACCGATGACGGTCAGCCGCTGACCGACCGCGTCGCCTGGATGGCGCAGCAGGACCTGCTGCTGCCGTGGCGGCGCGTCATCGACAACCTGTGGCTGGGCGATGACCTGCGCCGGCGGCCGCGCAATCGCAAGCTTGCCCATGAGCTGCTGGCCGCGGTCGGGCTTGAGGGCCGTGAGCAGGCCTGGCCGGACGCCCTCTCCGGCGGTCAGCGCCAGCGCGTCGCCCTCGCCCGCACGCTTTACCAGCAGGCACCGGTCGTGATGATGGATGAGCCGTTCTCGGCGGTGGATGCCATCACCCGTCTGGAGCTGCATGATCTGGCCAGCCGCCTGCTCAGGGGCCGCACCGTCCTGATGGTGACCCATGACCCGCTGGAGGCATTGCGCCTTGCCGATCAACTGCTGGTGCTGCGCCCCTCGAGCCTCCCGGGCCACGGCGCCGAGCTGGAACGCCTGCCGGGGCTTGGCGCCGCACGCCCGGTGCCGCTGGATGACCCGGCCCTGCCACCGGCGCAGGCGCAACTGATCGCCCGCCTGCGTGATAGCGAGGAGGCCGCATGAAACGTCTGCACGCCATGCGTCACCTCGTCATCAGCGCGCTGCTCCTGCTGGGGCTTTGGCAGCTGATCATTGCCGTCACCGCCGTACCGCCCTACATTCTGCCCACGCCGCAGGCCGTGCTCGAGGTGCTGATCCAGAAGGCGCCACTGCTGGCCCATCACGCTGGCGTCACCATCAGCGAGATACTGGCCGGGCTGGTGCTGGGCATTCTGCTCGGCCTTGCCACCGCGCTGGCGCTGGCCTTCATTCCCCGCCTGCGCCGCACGCTGCTGCCGATGCTGCTGATCAGTCAGGTGATACCGCTGTTCGCGATCGCGCCGCTGCTGGTGCTGTGGCTCGGCTATGACATGCTGTCCAAGGTGGTGATGGCGACGCTGATCATCTATTTCCCGGTCGCCTCCACCGGCTACGACGGCCTGCGCCAGACCCAGCAGGGCTGGCTGGATCTTGCCCATACCCTGGGCGCCAGCCCATGGCGCCGACTGATCCACATCCAGCTGCCCGCCGCGCTGCCGGCACTGGCCTCCGGCATTCGCATGGCTGCGACCGCCGCCCCCATCGGCGCCGTCATCGGGGAATGGGCCGGTGCCAGTCAGGGGCTGGGCTATCTGATGCTCAACGCCAACGCGCGCATGGAGATCGACCTGATGTTCGCCGCCCTGCTGGTGCTGGTCGCCTTCTCCCTGCTGCTCTATTTCTCGCTGGATGCGCTGCTGCGCGCCCTGATGCCCTGGCACCGCGACCGGCTGACACGCCTGGGCTGACACGCCTGAGCTGATACACCCGGGTCAAGACGACTGGCCTTCGGGCAGACACTGCATGACCGCATGACCGCATGACCGCGTTACCGAAAGACGCAACGACGCTCGACACAAATTGCATGAGCCTGACGACTGCCGCCCACGAACGGCAGCACCACTACCCTGTGATCACAAGGAACTCCGCCATGTCTCTTTCGTCATCGGCGCCACGGCGCAAAGCGCAGCCGACACGTTCACCGCGTGCCTCGCTGCTGTCCACCGCCTTCGCCACCCTGCTGACCACGCTGTGCCTGAGCAGCCTGCCAGCCACCGCCATGTCGGCCCACGCTGCCGAGGCAGAACCCGCCACCAGCACCCAGTCAGCGCCGGAAATCGTCGCTCAGCAGGCCGAGGTCGGAGTGAACGGCGACTCGGCCGCCTCCGCGCCGGTGGCAAGCCAGGAAGCCGTGGAAGCGACCGCCGGCGCCGCCGAACAGGCGAAGAACGGTACTGAACCGTCCGCGGATGCCCCGCCAGCCGCCAGCGACGAACAGAGCGCTGATGCTGACTCGAAGGGCGCCGACAATGACGCTACCAAGGATGCTGCCACCGCCGAGCAGCCATTGACGCAGTTCAAGGTCATGCTCGACTGGTACACCAACCCCGGCCACGCCCCGCTGGTGCTGGCGCAGGAGCTGGGCCTGTTCAAGAAGCACGGCCTTGATGTCGAGCTGATCGCCCCCGCCGATCCGAGCGTGCCGCCCAAGCTGGCCGCCGCCGAGCGCGTCGACATCGCCATCAGCTATCAGCCGCAGCTGCACCTGCAGATCGATCAGGGCCTGCCGCTGGTGCGTATCGGCACCTTGGTCGCCACACCGCTGAATGTGGTGGTGGTGCGCGCCGACAGCGACATCCAGTCGATCGCCGACCTCAAGGGCAAGCGGGTCGGCTACTCGGTGGGCGGTGTCGAGGAAGTGCTGCTCTCCACCATGCTGCAGCACAGCGGCCTGACGCTGGATGACATCACACTGACCAACGTCAACTTCTCGCTGACGCCTTCCCTGCTGACGCGCAAGGTCGATGCCGTCACCGGCGCCTTCCGCAACTTCGAGCTGGCCCAGATGGCCCAGGAAGGCGTCAAGGGCCGCGCCTTCTACATCGAGGAAGAAGGCGTGCCGACCTATGACGAGCTGATCTTCGTCGCCAACAGCGACAGCTACGAGCGCAAGCAGGCCCAGTACGCCGGCTTCCTCGCCGCCGTCGGCGAAGCCACCGCCTGGATCATCAATCACCCGGACCAGGGCTGGGAGATGTTCCGCGACTCCGATCCGGCACTGGCTACCGAGCTCAACAAGGAAGCCTGGTACGCCACCCTGCCGCGCTTCGCGCTGCGTCCTGCCGCGCTGGATGCCGGCCGCTACCGTGACTTCGAGGACTTCCTGTTCGAGCGCGGCATGATCAAGAAGCGCCAGTCGCTGAGCCACCTGGCCGTCGACGTCAACGCGCCCTGAGACGTTGAGCGCCCAGAGCTCTTGAAACGCTGAGCGCTTGCGCGCCCCATGCAAAACGCCCTGCCGGAGATTCCGACAGGGCGTTTTGGGTTCAGGACCGGCTCGCTCTCGCCGTCTTGTGCCTACTCCACAAGCGCTAGCGGCGTGCCAGGCGACGCGACAGCCACAGAATCTGCAGCGGCTGAATCACCAGCGCGATCATCAGCACCGCGACCAGCAGCGGCATGCCCTCCAACGCGCCGCTCGGGGTACTGACCAGCAGTCCGGCGCCCACATAGCTGCCGGCGGCAGAACTCAGATGCTGCACGGCACTCTGGGTGCTGGTGAAGGCTGCCCGTTCGTGGTCGGCGGGAATGAAGCTGTTGAGCGTATTCTGGGTCACACGCCGCGCCGACGAGAACAGCATGTAGGCGCCGAAGCCGATCCAGATCAGCGACGGTCCCGGCGAATGCAGCAGGAAGGCCCAGCCGACCAGCGCCGTCATCAGGCAGGTGATGGTGCCCGGCCAGACACAGCCATAGCGATCACACAGCCGTCCCGTCAGCTGCATGCCGACCAGCGACAGGCCGCCACCGATCATGTAGAGCCCACCGAGATCCTCGCGCGGCAGGCCCAGATTGAACAGCAGATAGCTTGCCAGGTTGGGAATCACCAGGAAGTTGCTGAACATCGCCGTGGCGATCAGCGCCAGCCCCAGCCGATGGTCGGGCTGGGCCAGGATGGCCAGGATCGTGGTGCCCTTGCGGCTGCGCTGACGCGTCTCGGGGTTATCGAGATGGCCGCGGATCGGCGGCAGTATCCAGGCCAGCAGCCCGCACACCAGCAGCGCCAACAGCGCCACGGCGCGAAATGGCGCCTGCCAGCCGAAGCCCTGCGACAGCCACAGCGCAAACGGCAGCCCCAGCACCGAGGCCACCGAGAAGGCGCCCATCACCAGGCCCATGGCACGCCCCCGGCGTACTCCCGGCACCACGTCGATCACGATGGCCAGCGCCGTCGCCGCCGCCGGACCGCCGAACAGGCCCCCCAGCATGCGCGCCGCCAGCAGGGTCTCGAAGTCGGTGGCGAAGCTGGCGATCAGGTGACAGAGCGCCGCGCCGAACAGGAAGCCCAGCACCGCCCAGCGCCGGTCGAAGCGATCGGCGTGTCGCGTCCACAGCAGAGTGCCCACCGCGGCGGCCAGCGGATAACTGCCGACGATATAGCCAAGGTGATCCAGCGGAATGCCCAGCGAGGTGGCAAAGTCGGGGCCCAGCGCCATCACCATGGTGAAGCCCATGATGACGGCGAACTGCAGCAGGGTGACCAGCGCCACCACCAGGCGCTCGTGGGTGGTCACCGGCGGGATGACCCGCTCGCTCGCGGCCGGCTGACGATTTTCGGAGTGACGGCTCGGCGTACTCAAGCGCGTGCGACGCGATCAAGGAACGCCACCACCGCCTGCTGGAACTCGCTGGCACGCTCGGCGTGCAGCCAATGGCCGGCCTCCAGCGAGTCGTCTTCCAGCGCAGGGAAGTGCTCGCGCATCGTCGCCAGGCCCTCGGCCTGCACATAGTTGGAGCGCGAGCCCCACAGCAGTAGCGCCGGCAGCTCGACCGGCCCCTGACCGTGCGGCGCCTCGACGATCTGCGGGTAGCCCGCCGCGATATGGTCCAGCCCGACGCGCCAGCCCATGGCGCCATCGTCGAGACGCACCAGATTGGTGGCGAGGAACTGGCGAATGGCCGGGGTATCGACATGCTGCGCCATCACCGTATCAGCCTCCTTGCGTGAGGCCGGGCGCGCGTCACGTACCGCCTCGAAGGCGGCAAAGATATCGTCATGCCCGTGGCCATAAGCGACCGGCGCGATATCGGCGACCAGCAGGCTGCGCAGACGCTCGGGCGCCTCGAGCGCGACCTGCATGGCGACCTTGCCGCCCATCGAGTGGCCCAGCAGGTCACAGCGCTCGATGGCGAGGCTGTCGAGCAGCGCGATGACATCCGCGGCCTGCTCGGGGTAGCTCATGCCGGCCACGTGCGGGCTGCGGCCGTGGTTGCGCAGATCCACCGCGATCACGCGGCGCGTCCGCGACCATGACTTGATATGCGAACGCCAGTTGTCGGCACTGCCGAACAGGCCGTGAAGAATGACCAGCGGCGTCGCGTCCTGCTGGCTCGTTGTCTGTTCCTCGGCGCCATCACGAGCATCGCTCTCGTGGTAATAAAGCTCGACCGTTGTGCTCATCATCATCTCCATGGACGCTAGACAGACCGTTACGCTCCCCGTGGCTCAGGCGCGGTAGCTCAGGCGCGGTAGCTCAGGCTCAGTGGCGTGGCTCAGCGGCGTGGCTCAGCGGCGTGGCTCAGCGGCAGCCGGCTCGCGGGGAGCGCCTATGTTAGCAAACTATCAAGCGCGCGGCGGCTCCGTCCTCGACGGCTCAGCGCGGGCTGGCTTCCAGATAGACCTTGACCGCCTGCCACAGCGGGCTGCGATAACGCTCCGGGTGCCACAGCATCGAGAAGCGCCGCTTCAGGTTGAGCTGGGGCGTGGCCAGCACCACCAGCTCGCCACGCGCGATCTCGGCGGCCACTGACAGGTGCGACAGACACCCCAGCCCCAGCCCGGCGAATACGGCCTGCTTGATGGCCTCGTGCTGGCCCAGCTCCATGCGCACCTTGAGGCGCTCGATCCGCCCGTGCAGTGCACGCTCGAAGACCGCCCGCGTGCCCGAGCCCCCTTCGCGCAGAATCCAGTCGGCGGTGGCGAGGTCCTCGTCGCTGAGCGCCACGCCGCGCACGGCCAGCGGATGGCTCGGCGGCGCCACCACCACCAGCTCATCCTCGCGCCAGGTCTGGCTCATCAGGCGCGGCGCATGGCAGTCACCCTCGATCAGGCCGAGCTCGGCGTCATAGTTGAGCACCGCCTCCACCACCTGATGGGTATTGCGCAGGCGCAGATTGAGCTCGGTGCCCGGATGTTCGCGCATGAAGGCCCCAGCCAGCCCCGGCAACAACCAGGTGCCGATGGTGGCGCTGGCGGCGATTTCCAGCTCGCCACGCAGGTTGCCATCCACCACGCCGGGCTCACGCGCCTCCAGCTCCAGCGCGTGGGTCTGCTCCAGCAATTGCTCGGCGCGCGCCAACAAGCGGCGGCCATTGGCGTTCAGGGCCAGGCGGCGACCGAGGCGCTCGAACAGCTGCACCTCGAGATGACGCTCAAGCTCGGATAGCCCCTGACTCGCCGCCGATTGCGACAGGCCGATCTCGCGCGCCGCGGCGCTGACGGAGCCGTGGCGGGTCACCGCCACGAACACTTGCAACTGGCGCAGCGTGATGTGGATCTGCATATCGGTTTTTCCGGTATGTAATAAAAGAATAATCGACTAACTGCCGAATAATATTCCCGAATAGACTAATCATCAAACCAGAGACACTAAGCAAGCAACGCAGACTCAAGCGCCCTTGCCGATGACAGCCGTGCACCACACGCCAGCGCACGACCCATAACAAGACAGGCCATGTTCCGCACGGGATAGGCCACCTTCCTCAAGGAGAATGCTCATGGACGCACAGACCCTGACTCCCCCCGCCACTGCCGAGCGCTTGCGCCGCATGTTGCCGGGCCTCGCCCTGTGTGGCGGCCTGACCCTGGTGGGACTGGCACTGCATTCCATTCCGGCGCTGGCCTCCACCGGCATCAGCCCGCTGGTCTTCGCCCTGCTGTGCGGTATCGTGGTCGGCAACCTGCCGATCACCAGCCGTCACGCCGCGGCGCTCTCCCCGGGACTGCATATCGCGACCAAGAAGCTGCTGCGTCTCGGCATCATCCTGTTCGGCCTCTCCATCACCCTGCAGCAGATTCTCGGCCTGGGCTGGAGCGTCGTCTTCCTCGATGTACTGGTGATCACCGCGGTGCTGAGCAGCGGCTACTTCATCGGCACGCGCTGGCTGGGGCTGGACCGCGACACCGCACTGCTGACCAGTGCCGGTTCCGCCATCTGTGGCGCCGCGGCGGTACTGGCGACCGAATCGATGATCAAGGCACGCCCGGCGGCCACCGCCATGGCCGTAGCCACGGTGGTGCTGTTCGGCTCGCTGGCGATGCTGGTCTACCCGCTGCTCTACCCGCTGAGCGGCATGCATGAAGGCCTGTTCGGCATCTATATCGGTTCCACCATCCACGAGGTCGCTCAGGTCGTGGCCGCCGGTGAAGCGGTCGGCCCGGACGCCCTGGCCAATGCGCTGATCGTCAAGTTGATGCGCGTGATGATGCTGGTACCCTTCCTGCTGCTGTTGCCGAAGCTGTGGGCCATGCGTGCCCGTACCGAGGGCGATGACCGCGAAACCGGCGGCAGCATGACGATTCCGTGGTTCGCGCTGGGCTTCATCGCCATGGCCGGCATCAACAGCACCGGCGAGATCCCGGCGGCAGTGCACTCAAGCCTCTCTACCCTCGGCAGCGTGGCACTGACCATGGCCATGGCGGGCCTGGGCGTCGAGACTCGCATCGATCGTCTGCGCTCACTGGGCATGAAGCCTTTCCTGCTCGCGCTGATCCTGTTCACGCTGCTGATCGTCGGTGGCTTTGGCGCCAATCTGCTGCTGATGGGCTAATCCTCAGCACGGCAGTGATTGATTGCCCCAATGACTTTGGTAGTACGGCTCAATTGGCAAACCCGGGCAGGCTCAAGCACAATGGCGGCCATCGATTACTCACCGGCAGTGCCGGCGCCATTTTCTCGGCCCACCCAGTACGGGCTGAACGAGAATCACGAACCTTAGGAGAGTCTCATGCTTGCAGTCATTTTCGGTCGTCCGGGTTGCCCTTTCTGTGTCCGCGCCAAGGACCTCGCGGAAGAGCTCACCGCCAAGCGCGATGATTTCGACTTCCGCTACATCGACATCCATGCCGAAGGCATCAGCAAGGCCGACATGGAAAAGACCATCGGCAAGCCGGTCGAGACCGTGCCGCAGATCTTCGTCGATCAGACCCACATCGGTGGCTTCACCGAGTTCAACCAGTACGTGCAGGACGAAGCTCTGATGCCGCAGGCCTGATCGCCGCCATCAGCCGCTTCACTGCTGGAGCCCTCGCCATTGGCGGGGGCTTTTTTGTGCCTGCGTCACCCCCTCTAACCCCTGGTCACGACACTCACTCGCATTACCGCGCTGTGCACAAGGTCGCGTCTTGCGCACCTTGCCGCTTGCGACAAAAGGAGGGGGCAGCGACAATCGCTGCCTTCTCCGCCCGTGTATGCACAAGGACACGCACATGAACATGTTGATGGAAGGCGCCGTGCTGCTGGGGTGCGCGGTGGTTGCCGTGCCACTTTTCCAGCGTCTGGGCCTCGGCTCCATCCTGGGCTATCTGGCCATCGGGGTACTGCTGGGTCCGTCGTTGATCGGCTTCATCTCGGAGCCTGGCGAAGTACTGCACTTCGCCGAATTCGGGGTCGTCATGCTGCTGTTCATGATCGGACTGGAACTGGAACCCAAGCGCCTGTGGGACATGCGCCTCAAGCTTGCGGGCCTGGGCAGCGCCCAGATGCTGCTGTGCGGCGCCCTGCTCACCCCTGTCGGCCTGTGGCTGGGGCTGGAATTGCCTGCCGCCGTGTTGCTGGGCCTGATTCTGGCGCTGTCCTCGACCGCCTTCGCGCTGCAGGTATTGAGCGAGAATCAGCAGCTGGCGACGCCGCACGGCCAGTCGACATTCGCCATCCTGCTGTTCCAGGACCTGGCGGTGATTCCGCTGCTGGCCCTGATGCCGCTGTTCGCTGACAACTTCGATGCCTCCACCGGCACCAACTGGATCGGCATCGCCAAGGGCATCGGCATGATCGCGGCGGTCATCATCGTCGGGCGCCTTGTCGTGCCGCGCCTGCTCAAGATGGTCGCGCGCAGCGAGATCCACGAGATCTTCACCGCCGCGGCCTTGTTCGTGGTGATCAGTACGGCGCTGCTGATGGAGTGGGTGGGCCTGTCCATGGCCCTGGGCGCCTTCCTGGCCGGGGTGCTGCTGGCCGATACCGTCTACCGTCACGAGCTGGAAGCCAACATCGAGCCCTTCAAGGGGCTGCTGCTGGGGCTGTTCTTCATGGCCGTGGGCATGTCGGTCGACGTGTCGCTGGTGATGGAGCGTCCGCTGACCGTGCTGGCGCTGACGCTGGCGCTGATGTTCGGCAAGGTCATCGTCATCACGCTGGTCGGACGCGTCGCACGCCTCAAGATGGCCGAGGCCCTGCCGCTGGCCGCGGTCCTGTCACAGGGTGGTGAGTTCGACTTCGTGCTGTTGACCGCCGGCATGGCCGCCGGCATCTTCGATCAGACCCTCACCAGCCTGGTGATCAGTGCGGTGACCCTGTCGATGGCTGCCACGCCCTTCCTCTATCGCTATGCCCGCCACCTCGGCGCCACCAGCGAAGCCAAGCGTCCCTATGATGAGGACTTCGGTGAGGAGACGCCGCAGGTGGTGATCGCCGGCTTTGGCCGCTTCGGCCAGATCAGCGCGCGCATGCTCAAGAGCCAGGGCATCAACTTCACCGCGCTTGACCCCAATATCACCCAGGTCGAGTTCGTGCGTCAGTTCGGGTCGCGCATCTTCTACGCCGATGCCAGCCGCGCCGAATTGCTGCGGGCAGCGGGTGCCGAGCAGGCCAGGATCATGCTGGTGGCGGTCGATGATGCCGAGACCTCGACAGGCATCGTGCGCATGGTGCGCCATCAATTCCCGCACCTGAAGCTGTTCGTGCGTGCCCGTAACCGCCACCACGCCTGGGAGCTGATGGAACTGGGCGTGGAGCACGTGATTCGTGACACCTATGCCAGCAGCCTGGAGATGGGCGGAGAATTGCTGGTGGCGATGGGCTACCCCAGTGCTCGCGCGGCGGAAGTGGCGCGTGCGTTCCGGGAAATGGATGACAACATGCTCAAGCAGAACTACGAGCACCGTCACGACCAGAAAGCACTCGTCAACAGCGAGCAGGCCGCCATGGTCGAGCTCAAGCGTCTGTTCCAGAACAATCAGGACTGACGTCGCACGACTCGCCAGAGCGCTCAGTCGCGCCTGAAAAGACACAAGGGCCGCCCCGGCAGGGGCGGCCCTTGTCGTTGGTGGACTCGGCAACACCTTGCGTGCAGACCCGCCCTCTCGAGAGACAGACGGGCGGCCCGAGGCCTGCTCAGCCCTGCGACAGGCGGCGGGACGTCAGGCGCGCCCGCCACTGCGGGCCGAACAGATAGGCGCACAGCCCGATCACGATCAGCAAGGCCCCGGCGAGCACGCGGCTGGAGATCAGCTCATCATTGAGCACCGCGCCCAGGCTCATGGCGAAGATGGGGGTGATCAAGGTCGCCAGCGCCACCGTACTGGCCGACAGGCGTGACAGCACGAAGTAGTAGCACAGGTAGCCGATCAGCGAGCCGAAGATGCCAAGGTAGAGGATGGCCGCCATCGGACGCCCCTCCGGCAGGGCCTGCGGCACGCCATCGACGATCAGCGCACACACCAGATAGAGCGGCAGAGAGACCAGCAGCGCCCCCTCCGTCTGCACCAGCGGATGCAGCCCTGCCCGCTCGCGCTGCACCAGTACCCCAGAGGCCGCGAAGCAATTGACGGCCAGCAGCATGGTCAGCACTCCCTTCCAGCTGCCCGGCGGCAACGCCAGGGAATCCGAGACCGCGACGGCCAGTCCACTCAATGCCAACGCAAACCCCATCCACTGCAACTTGTCAAGTGGAGCACTTTTCAACCACCAGCGTGCATAAAGCCCTGATAGCAAAGGTGCCAGTCCAAACAGTAACGACATGATACCGCTTGGTAACCAGGCCGCAGAGAGGTAGGCGAAGTACATGCCACCCCAGATACCCAGAGCAGCTGCCGAGTAGCTGCGCAGCGCCCCACGCGAAAGGTCAATTTTCAGCCCCATCATGCGTAACAATGGGTAACCGAGGCATGCGGCAATTAACATTCTGCCCATCGCCGACCAGGCAGGCAGCCAGCCCGAGGCGCTCCACGAGATGGCCAGCGGTGTCGTCGACCACACCATGAGAACCACGCAATACGCCACCAGCACTGGCATTTTTACTCTCCGATCAAGAAACGCGAAAAAACGGATAATGGCGTTGAATACCCCTTTGCACGACTACCTATAATCGCTCCAGCACTGAGGTCATAGGGGCCGTCCAAGGAGGCATCATGCAACGCAAGGAATTCCAACAGCAGCTATGGCTGGACTTCGTCCATCGCCATCCCGACATCGGGGCGCTGGATATCTGGCCAGACAGCATCAACCCTGAATATCTGATGTTCCTGACGCTGAATCAGGGGCCTTTCAGAAGCGAGAAACTGTTACCCAGCCTGTATCACCAGGGCTATCGCCGCGTGAAACAGTACGCCATGGCCGACCGCGGCCTGCTGGTCGATCTGCTGCTTCCCCCGGATGGTGGCGCTGCCGTCATGCTGGCGGAACTGCAGGCCAACAGCCTGCCGCCGATGCACCGCGACCTGCTCAAGCGCCTGATCAGTCAGAGTCATCGTGATGACTGCAAGGGACAGAACCTGCTCGCGCCCTGCCGTCCGTGGGACATGCCGGACTGGCCGACCTTCGAGCGCCTGCTCGAGGCCAACCCGCTGGCTGCCTGGCTCTCCGTGATGGGGCCGCGCCTGCACCATGTCGGCTTCAATGCCGAAGAGCTTGGCGAAACGCTGGAAGCGGTCTGCGAGGGCATGCTGGCCTACGGCATGGCTCCGCAGACCGGGCGCCATCATGCGGTACTGCCCATCAATCCCAAGCTGCAGTATCACTACTACCCGGCCCACGCCCAGCGCATGGTGTTCGCGGACGGTGACGAGCATATGGTGGTGCTGGGCGGCATCGCCCTGCTGGCGACGGCACCGGTGACGACTCAACAAGAAGGAAAACAGCGTCCCGCAGAACAACTGCTGCCGGAACATACGCTGTGCCAGCTCAGCGCGTAACGGCTTCTTGGCAGCACTGCGCAATGAGATGAGTCGCATTCAGCCCCCTACGCATGTGTAGGGGGCTCTTGTGTTCAGCGGGTGACATGCCCTGTCATGCCATACCCTTCACACCCTCTCTTGCCATCACCCTTCATGGCATCACCCCATGGTGTCATCACCGCACGACTCGCCGCTTTCCCCCGCCATGCCTGCGTCTTGTGTCTGAGCCTCTAAACCTAACGTCGCAGACAGGTTATCAACAGAAGCTGTGGAAAAAGCTGTGAAGAATCTCTGTACATCTAGGTATCGCCATCGAGATCAGGCGAGCGCAGACAGATTGATCAAAAAATGATCAGTCGACCGCAAACAGCGCCAATTCCCCTTCCGACCACGCATCTGGCAGTGCATCAGGCGGCCGCTGTGGCAGCGACTGCGGCAGCGGCTGTGGCCGTAGTGAACACCCCCATCAACTTCCACATCAGCTCAGAGACGACAGCGCCAATGTCACTGGCGTGTTCGTGATCTGCCCGCCCAGCCAGTATGCCCCCAGATAGCCCACGCTGTAGGCCAGCAACAACGCCGGGAAGAAGCGCAGATAACTCATGAAGCTCACCTCGCGCACCTTGGAAAGCGCGATCACCCCGGCGGCGGAGCCAATCACCAGCAGCGAGCCACCCACGCCTGCGGCATAGGTCAGCGCCAGCCACTCCGCATCGTTCATGCTGACATCCGCCTTGAGCACTGCGGCGGTCAGCGGCACGTTATCCACCAGCGCCGAAAGCAGCCCGACCAGATAATTGGCCTGCATCGCCGGCATCAGGGCATAGAGCTGTGCCAGGCCTTCCAGCAGACGAGCTTCCTTGAGCGCCCCGACCATCAGCAGGATGCCGAGGAAGAATAGCAATGTATCGAATTCGATAATACGAATGTAATCAAGTATGCGGCGCTCTTCGCTGTCGCTGCGCCGTTCGGCGACATGCCCAAGCAGGAACATCAACGACATCCCGAACAGGAAGGTCAGCAGCGGCGGCACGCCAAACAGCACATTGAGCCCGAGGGTCGACAGGATGGTGGCCAGAAACAGCCAGGCGACCAGACGATCAAGACGCCGGGTCTCGCGCGGCTCGCGCACCAGGTTCACCTCGCCTCCCAGCCCGGGCAGCAGTAGCGTCGCCAGCAGCATCACGCTGAGGAAGGACGGCAGCGCCAGCAGCATCAGCTCACTGATGCGCACCTTGCCCGCCAGGAAGATCATCAGCGTGGTCACGTCCCCGGTGATCAGCGCCACCCCGCCGGAGTTGACGGCGAATACCGCCAGCACCGCAAAGCGCAGCGTCTTCTTCGGCGCCAGGCCCAGCGACAGCACCAGGGTCAGCGAAACCAGCGTCGCGGTGATGTTGTCGGCCAGCGATGAAAAGGCGAAGGCAAAGAGCCCCGTCAGATACAGCAGGCCGCGCTCCCCGATGCGTTTCGGCAGCAGGCGGTAGATCAGATTGGCGATCAGCCCCTTGGCATTGAGAAAGGCCACGAAGGTCATCGCCGCCATCAGAAACAGCCACAAGGTGGCGATCTCGAGCAGGTTCTCGTTCAAGGCCTCGGGGACATCATCTACCGCCAGGGCCGCGGGGCCGAAGATGAATAGCAGCAACCAGCTGAAGGTGCCCAGCAACAAGGTCGTCTTGGCCTTGTTGAGATGGATCACATCCTCGATGGCAATCAACACGAAGGCGGCCAGCGCCAGCCCGATCAACAGTCCCTGCAACCACATGCCACTCTCACTCCCTGAGATATCGCCACGCAGCGGCGGCGATGATTGACGGTGCCCGGCGTGACTTCAACGTGAACCCTGCCACGACCTTTCCCTTGCACCGACCCGTCACACGACCGGCGATGCATCTCATCACAGCTGCGTGCGCCCCGCCATTCGACCTGAGGGGCGTTCGCTTCATGCAACGCAGGGTTGCCATCCCCTACGCAAGCGGGGTGGGCATCCACTCCTGGGTGAATTACGATGGCGCCACCTGATGAAGGAGTCATGCATGTCGAGTATCAGAGGTGTCATCAGCCTTGTCTTTCTGATCATCAATACCCTGTGCTGGGCGCTGCCACTGTATCTGCTGGCCGCACTCAAGCTGATCACGCCATCGCGCCGCCTGCAGTTGCACATGCTGGAGGGGCTCAACCGCCTCGCCATGGGCTGGATCGGCACCAACAACCTGTGGATTCGCCATGTGCTGCGCCCGCGCTGGGACATCCACGTGCCGCCATCGCTGCGCGATGGGTCTGCCCGACGTCGCTGGTGGCTGGTGATCGCCAATCATCGCAGCTGGACTGACATCTTCGTTCTCCAGTACGCCCTGCACCGTCGTACGCCGATGCCCAAGTTCTTCCTCAAGCAGGAGCTCATCTGGGTACCGGTGATCGGCCTTGCCTGGTGGGCGCTGGAGTTCCCGTTCATGCGCCGTTACAGCCAGCAGAAACTGGCCAGCAATCCGCGGCTCGCCGAGCGTGATCGCGAAGCGACGCGACGCATGTGCGAGCGCTCGCGCCAGGCGCCGATGGCGATCTTCAACTTCGTGGAAGGCACTCGCTTCACGCCCGCCAAGCACAGCCAGCAGCAAAGCCCTTTCCAGCACCTGCTCAAGCCGCGTGCCGGCGGCAGTGCCCAGGTGATCAACACGCTTGGCGATCGACTTTCCGGTATTCTGGATGCCACCCTCGACTACCGGCATGCCGATGCCAGTTTCTGGCAGTTCCTTTGCGGTCACGGGGGCGACATCACGCTCGTCATCACTCAGCGGCCGTTGGAGCCCTGGATGCTGGACGGCAACTATCATGCGGACGCCGCCTATCGCGAGCGCTTCCAGCAATGGCTCAATCAGGTCTGGAAGGACAAGGATGCCCGACTGTCACGTGCAGGGAATGACATTGATGAACACTGAATACGGCCTGAATGCCGCGGACTTCTCGGCACGAGCGCAGGCCGAACCTGACGTGAACCGTCCATTTCTGCAGCGGGCCGGCCTCGCGCTGCGCTGGCTGGCGCTGATCTGCCTCGGCCTGTGGCTGAGCGGCTGCGCGACCGGCAGCTACTCCGGCTCGCCGGCCGGCCAGTGGGTCACCATCCAGAAGGGCGATACCCTGGGGCAGATCGCACGCGATGCCGACATTCCCCTGCTGCGCCTCACGCGCTTCAATCCGGGCGTCAAGATTCGTGACCTCAAGGTCGGTCAGCGCATCCTGGTGCCCACCGCGCGTGAGCGAGCGCCCTCCGGCGGACCGTATCGCTATCAGCTTCGCCCCGGCGACACCTACTCCAAGGTCGGACGCTATTTCGGTGCCAGCCCGCAGCGCATTCAGGCTGCCAACCCCGGCAAGGACCCCAATGATCTCGATGTCGGCATGCTGATCTCGGTGCCGCTCAACGGTGGCCCGAGCCGCAGCGCCCCGGCCGCGCGCGCCAGCGGTGGCAGCCTGGTCGCCCGCCCGGACCCCGGCCCGCTGCAGAAGCCGGGCCAGTCATGGCGCTGGCCTGCCGCCGGCAGCGTGACGCGTGAATTCGGCACCAACGGCAATGGCCAGCTGGCGCCCATGCAGATTCGTACCGCCGCCAGCGGCATCGCCAGTGCACCGGCGCGGGGCGAAGTGCGCTTCGCCGACTCCATGCGCCAACTGGGCAACGTGGTCATCCTGCACCACTCCGGCAACCTGCAGAGCGTGCTGGCCCAGTGCGGCGAGATTCTGGTCAAGGTGGGTCAGCAGGTCACTCCGGGCACGCCGCTTTGTCGCGTCGCACGCGGCAACAACGGTCAGCATGAATTGCTGTTCGACGTGCGCCACGGCGGCAAGCCGATCGACCCGCGCGAGATTCTCGAGAAGCGCTGAACCAGCGTTGCTTCACGGCGCCAGCCCGACATGGCGCCACCTCCAATCCCCGCCAGATGACGACAGCGCCGGTGCCACGCCGGTGACTGTCGTCCTTGCTTGACGATTCATGAGACAACCCTCATACCTCTGAGTTGTGAGGGGTTGAGGGTGTGTCATCGCTTCGTCACCTGCTTGTTATGCCGCCGTCACTCCCTCTCTCGATAATGACCACAATAGTCATCTAGGGAGACGTCATGGAGCGCATTGCCTTCGTCAGTGAAACCTGGCATCCGGAGATCAATGGCGTGGCTCATACCTTGAGTCATCTGTGCGATCAACTCATCGCACGCGGCTGTGAGCTCCAACTCATTCGTCCCGCCACCCGAGATGGCAGCCTGGAGCCGCGTGTCCAGCAGGAACTTCAGGTACGCGGCTTCCGCCTGCCCGGATATGACACCGTGCAGGTCGGCGTGCCGGCGCCGCAGCGCCTGATGCGCATGTGGCGCGAGCATCGCCCCTCCGTCGTCTATATCGCCACCGAAGGCCCGCTGGGCATCAGCGCGCTGATGGTCGCACGCCGTCTGGGCCTGCCGGTGGTCGCGGGCTTTCATACCAATTTCGATCAATACAGCACCCACTACCGGCTCAAGGCGCTACGTCCGCTGGTGCGGCGCGGCCTGCGCCGCTTCCACAATGCCGCCAACATGACGCTGGTACCGACCCGCACCCAGGCTGACAGCCTGATGCAGCAAGGCTTCGAGCATGTGCAGGTGGTGGGACGCGGCCTGGATTGCGAGCGCTTCTCGCCCAGTCATCGCAGCGAAGCATTGCGCAAGTCATGGGGCGTCAGCTCACAGCAACCCGTCGCGCTGCACGTCGGGCGCCTGGCCGCCGAGAAGAACATCGAGCTGCTGATCCGCACCTATGAGGCCATGCTGGCCGTGCAACCGGACCTCGCCCTGGTGCTGGTCGGAGACGGCCCGCTGCGCGAGCGCCTGGAACAGCGCCTGCCCGAGGCGATCTTCGCCGGCTTCCAGACCGGTGAGGCGCTGGCCGCCCATTACGCCAGTGCCGACCTGTTCGTCTTCCCGTCACTGTCGGAGACCTTCGGCAATGTGGTGCTGGAAGCCATGGCCAGCGGACTGGCCGTGATCGCCTTCGATTACGCGGCGGCCGCCGAGGTGATCCGCGATGATCACCAGGGCCTGCTGGCGCCCTGCAGCCAGCCGGAGCGCTTCATCGAACAGGCGGTGGAGGCCTGCCAGCGGCCGGCCCGCATCGCCAGACTGGGACGTGCCGCCCGCGTGCGCGTCGAACCATTGGGCTGGAGCCGCATCGCCGAGGGCTTTCTGACCTGCCTGCGCCACGCCGAGGAGAAGCCCGATGCACGATCGCAGCCTTCCCGTCTTTGAGCGACTGGACCTTCTTGAGTGGCGCCTGTGCCGCCAGGTCGCACGCCTGGCGCTGTTCCGGCCGATACTCACCCTGTTTCGTATCGTCTCGCGCCTGGGCGACTGGCCGGTATGGGCGCTGCTGACGCTGAGCCTGCCGCTGCACCATGCCATGGGCGGCTGGCTGTTTCTGGAATTCGGCCTGGCAGCCGGTGCCGGGGCACTGCTCTACCGCGCGCTCAAGACGCGGCTGTGTCGGGAGCGCCCGTTCATCACCTTCAACACCATCAACTGCACCATGCCGCCGCTGGACCGCTACAGCTTTCCCAGCGGTCACACCCTGCATGCCGCCCTCTTCGCCAGCCTGACCGCTCAGCAGCTGCCGGAGCTTGCCATCCTCGTCACGCCACTGGCGCTTCTGATCGCGCTTTCCCGGGTGATCCTCGGTCTGCATTACGTCAGTGATGTGCTGGCCGGCGCGCTGCTGGGGCTGGGCCTTGCCGAAGTGGCCATCCTGACCTTCGAGGCGCTGCTGACGACCTGATGCTCGCGAGGCATGCGTCAGCCCGGGGTCGGCGCGAATCGAGAGCCACTTGCCCAACCTGACGCGGCTCTGGCACTCTCGCCGCATGACGACTCCTTCTACTGGCGATGATCTCTTCGCCGCCCTCTCGACCTCTGATTCGACGTCCGCGGCTGATGGAGCTGCGCGCCATACGGCGGTGGATGGCTCGGTCCTGGCAGCTCGCCCGCGCGAGCTGCCCGAGGACTGGCTCACCCTCGCGCACGGCTGGTACCGCCACCCCCTGCATCCGCTGTATCTCAAGCCGCGCGCCCTGACGCCACTGCAGGCCGATCAGGCCCTCGTCACGCTGGAGGGCGATCTCGACTGGCAGCGCCCCAGCCTGAGCGTGCATGGCAAGACGCACCCGATTCCACGCCGTCAGGTGTGGATGGGCGATGTCGGCGCCCGCTATCGCTACTCCGGCAGTCTGTTCGAACCCAACCCCTGGCACATGACCGCCTGGCAACTGGGCGAGCTGTCGCGTCATGCCATCAATCACGAGCTCAGCCCGCAACGCGATGACCTGGGACGCAACGAGCCCGTGATCCCGGAGCATTTCAACAGCCTGCTGGCCAATCGCTACGCCGATGGCGCCGACCGCATGGGCTGGCACAGCGACAACGAGCCGGAGCTGGGCACTCGCCCGATCGTGCTCGCCATCTCGCTGGGACGAGAGCGCCCCCTGCGCTTCAAGGGCCATCCGCGCAGCCCCTATGCCGACACGCCGGCGTTCAATCTGTGGCTGCCGCACGGCTCGCTGCTGGTGATGGGTCGTGGCTGTCAGGACCGCCTCCATCATGCGCTGCCGCCGCGCAAGCTGGAGGGACTGCGCATCAGCCTGACCTATCGTCAGCTGCTGACGCCCTCGCGCTGAGGTCGTCTTTCTTGTTGCTCTCTGCTCTCTGCTCTCTCTCTACTTTTTCTCTTCTCGCTCTCCTCTCGCCCTCTTCCTGCTCACTTCCTGCTCTAACGCCTGCTTTATTGTCCCTTTTTGTTGTCCCCTCCAGCGTCACTGCACCCCGGGGTCAATCCGCCGACGGGTAGCGCGCGCGCAGGGTCTCCAGCATCGCCTGTACCGCCACCGACAGCTCATGACGGCCGCGACGGATCACCCCGACCCGCTGCTGAATCTCGGGGCCTGTCAGTGGCAGACACTGACAACCCAGCGCACTCATCTGCGCCGCGCTCATCGCCGGCACCGCGCTGACGCCCAGACCTTCCGCCACCATGCGCCCGCAGGTGACCAGCTGGTGGGTCTCGAAGGCGACATGCAGCGCCATGCCCGCATCCTCGAGGCGTTTCTCGAGCATGCGACGCACCCCCGAGGGCCGCTGCAGCGTGATGAAGTCTTCCTTGAGCAGCCGTGACCACTCGATGGAGGTCGGCGCCTCTGCCAGCAAGGCGTGGCCGGGGGGAATGATCGCCACATAGCGGTCCTCGAACAGCAGCTCGAACACCAGGTCCTGGCGCACGCCGGGGTCGAAGCAGATCCCCAGCTCGACGCGACCATCGGTAACCCGCTCGACCACCTCTTCGGCGATGACGTCATTCACTTCGATGGTGATCTCCGGATATTGGCGGCGAAAATCGGCCAGTACCCCGGGCAGAAGATTGCCGGCGAAGGTCGGCATCGCAGCCAGAGCCACGCGGCCGCGCCCGAGGCTGAAGCGCTGGCGCATCTCATCCTCGGCATGCTCCCAGTCCGACAGCAGGCGCCTGGCCAGCGGGAAGAAGGCGCGCCCCTCCGGCGTCAGGCTGACCTGTCGGGTCGAGCGCTGAAACAGGCGCCCGCCCAGCGACTCCTCCAGATTCTTGACCGCCAACGACAGGGCCGGCTGCGAGAGATGTACCAGCGTGCCCGCCTCGGCGAAGGACAGCGTGCGCGCCACGGCCACGAAGGCCTTCAGCTGTTTGAGAGTCATGTCGTGTCCTGTCCCGGGGGTGTTTCAAGAGATGTCACAAGAGGTGATGTGGCGCAGTTCGTCATCTGTCGCTCGCAGGGCATCTAGGCCATTGGTCATAGATGACAGCCACGAAGCTCTCACATGACTGACCACTCAGCTCAGGCCGTTCCGCCCCGCTACCGCGTCAGCCCCGCCAGCATGGGGTTTGGCGGACTTTTTCCTCGCGAAAAGGCGCGATAAACAGCAGATCAATTCTTATTAAAAACTGATCAATGGATAGAAAAAACAAACTTATTAAATATATACAGACTCAGGATTGTCGGCAATGATGAAGACATCCCGACAACAACAGCTTGGATACTCAAGGAGATTCGCATGGCAGGATTCAACAAGGTGGTGACCAGCTACGCGGAGGCCATGGCAGGCCTCGAAGATGGCATGACGGTAATCGCCGGTGGCTTCGGCCTGTGTGGTATCCCGGAGAACCTGATTGCAGAGATCAAGCGCCTCGGCGCCAAGGACCTCACCGTGGTATCCAACAACTGCGGCGTCGATGGCTTCGGGCTCGGCATCCTGCTGGAAGACCGTCAGATCAAGACCATGATCGCCTCCTACGTCGGCGAGAATGCGCTGTTCGAGAAGCAGCTGCTCGACGGCGATCTGGAAGTCATCCTCACCCCCCAGGGCACGCTGGCCGAGAAGATGCGTGCTGCCGGCGCCGGTATCCCCGCCTTCTTCACCGCCACCGGTTACGGCACACCGATCGGCGAGGGCAAGGAAGTGCGCGAGTTCGATGGCCGCCCCTACATCCTGGAAGAGTCCATCAAGGGCGACTTCGCCATCGTCAAGGCCTGGAAGGCGGACCGCTACGGCAACGTCGTCTACCGCCATACCGCGCGCAACTTCAACCCGCTGGCCGCCACCGCCGGCAAGATCACCGTGGTCGAAGTCGAAGAGCTGGTCGAGCCGGGGGAACTGGACCCCGCCGACATCCACACGCCCGGCATCTATGTGGATCGCGTCATCAAGGGCAACTTCGAGAAGCGCATCGAGAAACGCACCGTCCGCTCGCGTTGAGCCCAGGGCTCCGCCGGCATGAATCGCCGCCATCAGGGCGACAGGCCCCACGGCGAACTTTCTCGACCGCCTTCACGACACGGCACAGTGCCTCATGGCTGATGGCACCCAAGACAAGGAAACAATCATGGCTTTGACACGCGAACAGATGGCCCAGCGAGTGGCTCAGGAAATCCAGGACGGCTCCTACGTCAATCTGGGAATCGGCATCCCGACACTGGTGGCCAACTATATCCCCGACGGTATCGAGGTGATGCTGCAGTCCGAAAATGGCCTGCTCGGCATGGGCCGCTACCCCTATGAAGACGAAGTCGACGCCGACATGATCAATGCCGGCAAGGAAACCGTGACCGCCATCGATGGCGCCGCCATCTTCGATTCGGCCGAATCCTTCGCCATGATCCGTGGCGGCCACGTCGACCTCACGGTGCTCGGCGCCTTCGAGGTGGACGTGAACGGCAACATCGCCAGCTGGATGATCCCCAACAAGCTGGTCAAGGGCATGGGCGGCGCCATGGACCTGGTCGCCGGTGCCGAGAACATCATCTGCACCATGACCCACGCCTCCAAGCACGGCGAATCCAAGCTGCTCAGCCAGTGCGAACTGCCGCTGACCGGTGCCGGCTGCATCCGTCGCGTGCTGACGGACCTCGCCTTCCTCGAGATCAAGGATGGTGCCTTCCACCTGCTGGAGCGCGCGCCAGGCGTGAGCGTCGAGGAAATCGAGCGTCTGACCGCAGGCAAGCTGGTCGTCCCGGAACACGTGCCGGAAATGCAGCTGGATGCCTGAGGCACCTTCTGCCCCCGGGCACTGGCCACCCTCGCGCCGCTTTTGACCATCGAGCCACTTTTGACTCATGAAACAATTGCGCTCGAGGGTGGCAAAACACGGCCCCGGCATCCCACGGATTTTTGCCGACTCTTTTGAGGAAAATCTCTCATGATGTGATGGGCGCATCACATCCTCTCTCCGAGAGCCTTGATGGCTTCGACGCCATCCGCCGGCAGCGCTGCCATCGCTGCCGGCTTTTTTGTGTCCATCGCCCGCCATACGGGGCTTTGCGCCATTCAAACCTCTATACAAGCAAAGCCGCACTATGGTCTTTTTCCTACAGGCGTCATCGCTCACGCCAAGATAACGGGATAAAAAACAAGCGGGCTCCCTGCCCTCGGTGTGGCGAAATTCTCAGCACTATTGGCATGGCTTTGCGGGCGAATTCTGCGCACGATTATTAGGCAAAAGGATAAGTTTTTGATATTTCATTTGACCTTGCCGCCCGAGCAGCGCAGTATTGCTCTCGTTGGTTAGCAAGTCGAATATCGTCAGTCGTGATCGAAGCACTTCGGTACCTGGTGTATATCCTCCTTGTTTTACCCACGTTTATCGGGTAACTCCCGGCAATATCATCAGTAAGGAATTACGATCATGGCAACTGGCACAGTCAAGTGGTTCAACGACACCAAAGGTTTCGGCTTCATTTCTCCGGACGACAACGGTGACGACCTGTTCGCACACTTCTCCGAAATCCAGGCTGAAGGCTTCAAGTCTCTGCAAGACGGTCAGAAGGTCTCCTTCGACGTCACCCAGGGCAAGAAAGGCCTCCAGGCCGCTAACATCAAGCTGATCGACTAAGCTTTGATTTTAGCTGGAAGAGGCTAACCCCTCCTCCGACAGAAAAGCCCGCTTCGGCGGGCTTTTCTGCGTCTGGCGTTCGCGCAGGCCGCGGGGTATCTCATCCCTCCGCATGCCCGAGTGCCAGACATGAAAAAAGGGACTGCCTGGGCAGTCCCTTTTTCGTTTCTCTTCCTTTTCGCATCTCTTCAAGGCGCTGCTACCCGCGACGGGTCGTCACGCCTCGCAGCGAGCGCCAACTGTGGCTCAGCTGGCCACGGCGCGCTTACCCCCGATAGTAGCGCTGCTCGACGAACGGCATCTTCGTCACCGTCATCGGCAGGCGCTTGCCACGCACATCGGCAAACACTTCGGTCTCGAGTGCGCTGTGAGCGATGCCCACGTAGCCCATCGCCACCGGCTTGCCATAGGTCGGCCCGAAGCTGCCGGAGGTCACCACACCGATACGGTTGTCCTGGGCATCATAGAGCTCAGCCCCTTCGCGGATAGGCGCACGCCCGTGGGCGACCAGCCCCACCCGCTTGCGGGTGTGATCCTTGTTGGCGATCTGGGTCAGGATGACATCGGCCCCCGGGAAGCCGCCTTCACGCTCACCGCCCTGACGACGCACCTTGCCCAACGCCCAGATCAGACTGCCTTCCACCGGCGAGGTGGTGGTATCGAGATCGTGACCGTACAGGCACAGCCCCGCCTCGAGACGCAGCGAGTCCCGCGCGCCAAGACCGATGAACTCCACCTCCTCCATCGCCAGCAACAGACGCGCGAAGCGCTCTGCATCGGCATCGGGCACGGAGATCTCGAAGCCATCCTCGCCGGTATAGCCACTGCGGCTGACCCAATACTCGATGCCCTCGATGGTGACGTGGGCATGATGCATGAAGGTCAGCTCGCAGGCCTCGGGCGACAGACGCTGCATCACCGCGTGAGCCATCGGCCCCTGTAGTGCGAGCAGCGCCCGATCATCCAGCACCTCAAGCTCGATATCCATCGGCAGGCCTACCCGCAGATGCGCTATGTCCTGATCCTTGCAGGCAGCGTTCACCACCACGTAGAGGTGATCACCGCCATTGACGATCATCAGGTCATCCAGGATACCGCCGGTGTCGGAGGTCAGCAGGCCATAGCGCTGCATGCCCACCGGCAGGTCGATGATATCCGTCGGCACCAGGGCCTCCAGCGCCGCCTGCACATTCTCGCCACGCAGGATCAACTGCCCCATGTGCGAGACATCGAACAGCCCTGCCTTGGCGCGCGTGTGTTCATGCTCCTTCTTGACGCCAAGCGGGTACTGCACGGGCATAGAATAGCCGGCGAACTCGACCATCCTGGCCCCCTGCTCGACATGCAGGTCATGAAGGGCGGTCTGCTTGAGACCCGTCACTGTGGCGGAATCGGACATCGTCATTCTCCAGGTTGGCTTGCGATGACTCTCAGAGATGGCGCCCGAACGGCACACGCTCTCTGGAGGCTTGTTGTCATGGGCACTGCTCTCAAGGGCACTGCCGACTTGAACAGGGCGCCCTGCGCCTGCACCGCCCAGGTCAGGCGACCCGGGCGATGCAGAAGGCAGTCAGTGGCACGGTAGGGCCAGGCGAGTCATCAGCGTCGTTCAGCGATCTTCGCCAGCCAGCACTTCCTTGCCATCAAAATAATCACGCGTCAGCTTGAAGACCACCGGCGACAGCAGCGCCAGACCGATCAGGTTCGGAATCGCCATCAGCGCATTGAAGGTGTCAGCCATGAGCCAGATCAGGTCGAGCTTGGCCATCGCGCCCAGCGGAATCGCGATCACGAACACGATGCGATACAGCATGATGGCACGCGTGCCGAACAGGTACTGGAAGCACTTCTCACCATAGAAGGACCAGCCAAGGATGGTGGTGAAGGCGAAGACCGCCAGCGCGATGGCCACGAGGTGGTTGCCCACGCCCGGCAGCGCCTGATCGAAGGACATCGAGGTCAGGGCCGCGCCGGTTTCCCCGGAAGACCACAGGCCGGAAGTGATGATTGCCAGCGCCGTGATGGTGCAGATGATGATGGTGTCGATGAAAGTTCCCAGCATCGCGACCAGACCCTGACGAACCGGGTTCTTGGTCTGCGCCGCCGCGTGGGCGATGGGCGCACTGCCCAGGCCCGCTTCATTGGAGAAGATACCGCGCGCCACACCGAAACGGATGGCGGCCATCACCGCTGCCCCGGCAAAGCCGCCGGTAGCCGCGACCGGATTGAAGGCATAGGTGAAGATGAGACCGAAGGCATGGCCGATCTGGTCGGCGTTGATCACCAGGATGATGATGCCGGCCAGGAAGTAGGCGATGGCCATGAACGGCACCAGCTTGCCGGCCACGCTGGAGATACGCTTGATGCCACCGAGAATCACGGCACCGGCCAGCACCATCATCACCACGCCGGAGACCCAGTGCGGGATGGCGAAGGACGTTTCCAGCGCATCCGCGACCGAGTTGGACTGCACGGTGTTGCCGATGCCGAAGGCCGCGAAGCAACCGAAGAAGGCGAAGGCACCGCCCAGCCAGCCCCACTTGGCGCCCAGACCGTTGCGGATGTAATACATCGGGCCACCGACATGGTTGCCGGTGTCATCGACTTCACGATAACGCACGGCACACACGGCCTCGGCGTACTTGGTCGCCATGCCGACCAGCGCGGTGATCCACATCCAGAAGATCGCCCCCGGGCCACCCAGCGCGATGGCGGTTGCCACGCCCGCGATGTTGCCGGTGCCGATGGTCGCCGACAGCGACGTCATCAGGGCATTGAAAGGAGAAATCTCGCCGTCGCCATCCTTGCCCGGCGCACGACCATTCCACAACAGCTTGAAGCCGGTACCCAACTTGCGAAGCGGCATGCCCTTGAGGCCTGCCTGAAGATAGAAGCCGACCCCGAGCAACAGGATCAGCATCAATGGGCCCCAGACGACGCCATTGATGGCACTAAAGACGGAACTGATCATTTCCACGCAGATTTCCTCCGCTGAATTGTTGTTATCACACGATGCGCAGTGACTCGTGGCGGTGCCATCCCCAGGCGGGTGATCGACCCGCGACGAGCCTCCCACGGCATTTTCACCGTTGGGACAGCTCACATTAGCGGAAGCTATCTCACTTCACTAGCCCAACAGGGCTTTACGCTGGCAGGTGAGGCAATCATTGCGTAAAAAGTACGATGAGACTGCGCTAACTCGCATGTTTCATCGCCTCATCGTGTCTTCTGGCAGCAGATCCTGCGCCGGGTGATCTCGAGACTGGCGAAAAAAGGCTCACAACAAACCGAGCCGAATGACGAGCTAGATGCAGAGCCGCATGCCCGACGCGGTCACGCTCAGGTAAAGACTCTCTCAGTGCCACCAGCGCTCTCATGCGCTCTCATCAGGTTCGCTCTGCTTGAACGCATCAGGCATTGACAGCCGGGTCTTCACGACACAACATGGAAACAAGTTTCCGATAAGAAACTGTCGGCACCATAACGCGAGTTTGAGCGCCTCGCAACAGTGACTCGGACATCCTCGGCCACTGGCGCGACCGATCTCCCGCACTGCTGCGCTGCACTCAACCTCTCACGAGGTGTCACGGCGCACTGGAAAGGCGCCGGGCGGCCTGGCCAGCGATGCGCAGCCACGGGCCAGACAAGCCCGTGATGGCGGGCTTCATGAGTGAACCACGCAAGACACTGGACGCCCGAAGAGTGACAGACCACGATAGAGGTACGGCCGTCAGCAACACACGCCCAAAGTCGTAGCATCACGCGGCAGTCTGCCACTGCCACACGCCGGGACCTTGGGGCATAATGACGTACCGATTCCCTGAATCAGAAAATCTTTTCACATAGGAAAACACTCATGAGCAATATTCCCGCCACGCTGAAGTACACCGAGAGTCACGAGTGGGTTCAGGACAACGGTGATGGCACCGTGACCATCGGGATCACCGACCACGCCCAGGAAGCGCTGGGCGATGTCGTCTTCGTCGAACTGCCGGAAGTCGGCCGTGAGCTGGCGCTGGAAGAAGAGTTCGGGGTCATCGAGTCCGTCAAGGCGGCCTCTGATCTGTACGCGCCGCTGGCCGGTGAAGTCATCGCCGTCAACGAGAGCCTCGAAGACGCGCCGGAATCCGTCAACGAAAGCCCCTATGACGATGCCTGGATCCTGAAGATGAAGGTCGCTGACAGCGCCGAACTCGACAAGCTGCTCGACGCTGATGCCTATTCTCAACTGGTCGAAAGCGAAGCCTGATCGCCGTCAACCTCCTGTCCATGCCGCAGACGCTCAGGGCAGGAGGTTTCAGCGCCTTTCCGCGCTCGCATAAAGTCGCACTCGCGCACAGCCACCTTCGTGACTGCGCCACCCCGTTTCGACGGCACGATACCCCTGACGCGACTGCCCTTGCAGGTCGCGCGGGGAGTGAAGCAACTGCAGCATGCTCGGCAGTGATGTCGATGCCCCCATGATTCCCGACGCCCTGCCCGCCGCTTCCTCGCTGGCACGGTGATGTTCCTCCCGCGGACTGCCCTCTGCAGTCCCCGTTGCAGCACAGGATTTCTTGCATGGCTCACGAGACGCTTACCCTGGCCCAGCTGGCCGGACACGACGATTTCATCTCCCGCCACAATGGGCCGACCGATGCCAATGTGACGCGCATGTTGGCGACGCTGGGCGAAGAGAGCATCGCCACGCTCATCGACCGCACGGTGCCCACCGCCATTCGTCTGGGCCGTGAGCTGGATCTCGAAGGGCCACGCACGGAATCCGAAGCACTGGACTACCTGAAGCGCCTCGCGCGTCAGAACAAGGTGTTCAAGACCTATATCGGCCAGGGTTACCACAACACCCACCTGCCGGCGGTCATCCAGCGCAACGTGCTGGAAAATCCGGGCTGGTACACCGCCTATACGCCCTATCAGCCGGAAATCGCCCAGGGCCGTCTCGAAGGGCTGCTCAACTTCCAGCAGGCGGTAATGGACCTGACCGGCATGGAGCTGGCCAACGCCAGCCTGCTGGACGAAGCCACCGCCGCTGCCGAGGCCATGGCGCTGTGTCAGCGCGGCAACAAGAAGAGCAAGAGCAAGCGCTTCTTCATCGCCGATGACGTGCTGCCGCAGACCCTGGACGTCATGCGCACCCGCGCCGACTACTTCGGCTTCGAGCTGATCATCGATACCGCCGAGAACGTCGGCGAGCACGACATCTTCGGCGCCCTCTTCCAGTACCCGGGCAACACCGGCCAGGTGCGCGACCTCGCGCCGCTGCTGGACGCCGCGCGCGCCAATGGCGCGATGAGCGTGGTGGCCGCCGACCTGCTGAGCCTGGTGCTGCTCAAGTCGCCGGGCAGCCTCGGCGCCGATATCGTCGTCGGTACCTCCCAGCGCTTCGGCGTGCCGATGGGCTTCGGCGGCCCGCACGCGGCCTTCTTCGCCACCACCGACAAGCTCAAGCGCTCCATCCCGGGCCGCATCATCGGCGTCTCCAAGGACTCGCGCGGCAACCCGGCACTGCGCATGGCGATGCAGACCCGCGAGCAGCACATCCGCCGCGAGAAGGCGACCTCCAACATCTGTACCGCCCAGGCGCTGCTGGCCAACATCGCCGGCTTCTACGCCGTCTATCACGGTGCCGAGGGCCTCAAGCGCATCGCCACCCGCGTGCATCGCCTGACCAGCATTCTCGCCGAGGGCGTCAGCCGTTGCGGCATGGCACTGGCCCACGACAGCTGGTTCGACGCCATCACCGTGACCGGCGTGGATGAGGGCAAGATCCACGGTCGCGAGCTGACCCACGAGATCAACCTGCGCCACCACGGCGACGGCCGCATCACCATCAACCTCGACGAGACCACCACCGCCGCTGACGTCGGCGTGCTGTTCGACGTGCTGCTCGGCGAGGAGCACGGCCTGTCCGTCGCCGCGCTGGACCAGGACCTGCTGGCCAAGGGCGCAAGCGCGATTCCGGCGGCCTGCCAGCGTGACAGCGACTTCCTGACCCACCCGACCTTCAGCCGCTACCACTCGGAAACCGAGATGCTGCGCTATCTGAAGCGTCTGGAGAACAAGGACCTGTCGCTGACCCACGCGATGATCCCGCTGGGCAGCTGCACCATGAAGCTGAACGCCACCACCGAGATGATCCCGGTGACCTGGCCCGAATTCGCCAACGTCCACCCCTTCGCACCGTCAGATCAGGTGGTCGGCTACAAGCAGATGATCGATGAGCTGTCCGCCTTCCTGGTCGAGATCACCGGCTACGACGCCATCTCCATGCAGCCGAATTCCGGCGCGCAGGGGGAATACGCGGGGCTGGTCGCGATCCGTCGCTATCAGGCCTCCATCGGCGAAGGCGCGCGTGACATCTGCCTGATCCCCAGCTCCGCCCACGGCACCAACCCGGCCTCCGCCGCGATGGCCGCCATGAAGGTGGTGGTGGTCGAGTGTGACGCCAACGGCAACATCGACATCGCCGACCTGCGCGCCAAGGCTGAACAGCACAGCGACAAGCTGTCCGCGATCATGATCACCTACCCGTCCACCCACGGCGTGTTCGAGGAAACCGTGCGCGAGGCCTGTCAGGTCGTTCATGATCACGGCGGCCAGGTCTACATCGACGGTGCCAACATGAACGCCCAGGTCGGCATCTGCCGCCCGGGGGACTTCGGCGGCGATGTCTCGCACCTCAACCTGCACAAGACTTTCTGCATTCCCCACGGTGGCGGCGGCCCGGGCATGGGCCCGATCGGCATCAAGGCCCACCTGGCGCCGTTCGTCTCCAACCACGTGGTCACCCCGCTGGAAGGCGTGAAGCCGGAGTGCACCGCCGTCTCGGCCGCCGCCTTCGGTTCCGCGGCGATCCTGCCGATCTCCTGGGCCTACATCAAGATGATGGGCGCGCAGGGGCTGCGTGAAGCCACCGAGCTTGCGATCCTCAACGCCAACTACATCGCCACGCGTCTCGATGGGCACTATCCGGTGCTCTATCGCGGCAAGAACGGCACCGTGGCGCATGAGTGCATCATCGATATCCGGCCGCTGAAGGCCGCTTCCGGCATCAGCGAGGAAGACATCGCCAAGCGCCTGATCGACTACGGCTTCCACGCGCCGACCATGTCGTTCCCGGTGGCGGGCACCCTGATGGTCGAGCCCACCGAGTCCGAGTCGCTCTACGAGATCGACCGTTTCTGTGAAGCGATGATCGCGATTCGCGCCGAGATCACCCGTGTCGAGCAAGGCGAGTGGACACTGGAAGACAACCCGCTGGTACACGCGCCGCACACCCAGGCCGACCTGATGGACGCCGAGTGGACGCGCAGCTACTCCCGCGAGATCGGCGCCTTCCCCAGCGAGCACGTCAAGGCCGCCAAGCAGTGGCCGGCGGTCAACCGGGTCGACAACGTGCACGGCGATCGTCAGTTGATCTGCTCCTGCCCAAGCATCGATCTCTACCGTGATTGAGAGCCGTGACTGAGCAGCCGTGAGGCAGTGATGAAACGCTGTCGCTGATTGCTCTGGCACAAAAACGCCCCTGCCGGGAAACCGGCAGGGGCGTTGTCGTTGCTGCTGTCTTTCAGGAAACTGCTCGAAGGCGCAGTGTCGCGCCAGCCAAACTTACTCCTTCCAGCTCTTGAGCAGTTCGTCGTAGGCGATGGTCTCGCCCTTGGGCTTCTCGTTTTCCAGCTTGGCCTTCGGCGCACCCGGCTGGGCGAACCAGTACTCCGCATCACGCTCCTCGTTGAGCTTCGGCCCACAGTTGTCCATCACCTTGGCGCGCTCGAGACGCTCGAGAATGCGGTCCTGCGCCTTGGCCAGGCCATCGAGGGCTTCCTGCGGCGTGGCTTCGCCACTGGCGGCCTGGGAGATGTACTGCCACCACAGCTGGGCGAGCTTGGGGTAATCCGGCACGTTGGTGCCGGTCGGCGACCACTGCACCCGCGCCGGGCTGCGATAGAACTCGACCAGACCACCCAGCTTCGGCGCGGCATCGGTCATCGCCTGGGACTGGATATCCGACTCGCGGATCGGCGTCAGCCCTTCCAGGGTCTTCTTGAGCGAGACGGTCTTGGCGGTGACGAACTGCGCGTACAGCCAGGCCGCGTGACGATTCTTCTCCGGGGTGGAATCGAAGAAGGTCCAGGCGCCCACGTCCTGATAGCCAAGCTTCATGCCCTCTTCCCAGTACGGGCCATGCGGCGACGGCGCCATGCGCCACTTCGGAGTGCCATCGTCGTTGACCACCGGCAGGCCATCCCGCGTCATGTCGGCGGTGAAGGCGGTGTACCAGAAGATCTGCTGGGCGATGTTGCCCTGGGACGGCACCGGGCCGGACTCGGAGAAGGTCATGCCCTGGGCTTCCGGCGGTGCGTACTTGCCCAGCCAATCGACATACTTGGTGGTGGCATAGACGGCCGCCGGGCCGTTGGCCGCGCCGCCACGCGTCACCGAGGAGCCCACCGGCTGACATTCCTCGACACGAATGCCCCACTCATCCACCGGCAGGCCGTTGGGCAGACCCTTGTCGCCGGCACCCGCCATCGAGAACCAGGCATCGGTGAAGCGCCAGCCGAGTGACGGGTCCTTCTTGCCGTAATCCATGTGGCCGTAGACCCGCTCACCGTCGATTTCCTTGACGTCATTGGTGAAGAAGTCAGCGATGTCCTCATAGGCCGACCAGTTGACCGGCACCCCCAGCTCGTAGCCGTACTTGTCCTTGAACTGCTTCTTCAAATCTTCGCGTTCGAACCAGTCGGCACGGAACCAGTAGAGGTTGGCGAACTGCTGGTCCGGCAGCTGATAGAGCTTGTCATCCGGGCCGGTAGTGAAATCCAGTCCGATGAAGTCGTCCAGATCCAGCGTCGGCGAGGTGAAGGCCTTGCCGTCGCCTTCCATCATGTCGCTGATCGGCACGACCTTGCCATAGCGGAAGTGCGTGCCGATCAGGTCGGAGTCGTTGACGTAGCCATCGTAGATATTGCGCCCGGACTGCATCTGGGTCTGCAGTTTCTCGATGACGTCGCCTTCCTGAATCAAGTCGTGGGTCAGCTTGATGCCGGTGATCTCGCTGAAGGCCTTGGCCAGCACCTTGGACTCGTATTCATGGGTGGTCAGGGTTTCCGAGGCCACCTTGATTTCCATGCCGCGCAGCGGTTCAGCGGCCTTGATGAACCATTCGAGCTCGGACATCTGCTCGTCCTTGCTCAGCGTGGAGGGTGAGAACTCCTGATCGATCCACTTCCTTGCCGCATCCTGATACTGATCGGCCATGGCCTGGCTGGAAAGGCCGGCAAGCCCCGCCGCCGTGGCGAAGGCGATGGCGTAACGCAGGCGTGCGGGTCGAATGATGTGCTGACTCATGGGATGTCCCTTCATTGGCGTTATTGTTGTGTCGCGTCTTCCAACAACCACTTCCGTCAATCACGTGTCGCGCGGCGCGATTCGCCGCCTTGCTTGCTGTCGGTGCTGCTCGTCCTCCTGCCGTTCCGATCGGCTGTCGTTAGCTGCTGCTCTGTTGTCCTTGTTGCTCTGATTTCTCTGATGCACTGACGCCCTGATGCTCAGCGGCTTGCTGTCACTCTCGCGCCTCCTGCAGCAGCTCGCGCTGGGCGCGGTAGAGCGAGGCGGGCTTCACGGCCTCGCCCGGCGACTCGACGCGTGCCTGCAAGGCATCCATCGGCGGCAAGGGGTCATACTCGGTCACGCCCTTGGCATTCATCACCCGGGCATAGTCATGGCGATTGGCGATGCCCAGCGCATGCCCGGTCGCCCCGACGACCGTCGGCATGATCACCTTGCCGAAGTGAGAATCGGCGCGCATGAAGGGCCAGGCAGCATGTGGCTTGCCGATATTGACCGGGTTCCACAGCACCAGCCCGCGCAGATGATTGGGCTGATGGCCGACACTGGCGCCCCAGCGGTCGCGCACATGACCGCCACGCTTGCGATCGAACACGTTGTCGCGCGATTGCTGACCATGCAGCTCGATACCACTGTCACCGGCGTGCTCCAGTTCAAGGTAGACGTTATGGGTCGCGTAGCGGGCCACCCCGGGCGCATGCCAGGCATGACTTTGGTCGACTACCTGGCGGGCCAGTACCTGATTGCTGTCACTGATCGTCATCGCGATATGCCCGGGCTTGCCGGTCATCGTCACGTCCTCGAGTGTCAGCTGTGAACTGTGGCGCACCTTCACCCCCTGATTGAAACTGTCGAGCCGTACGTCACGTACCCAGCCATCCGTGATGCCATCCAGGTCCAGAAGGCCGAAGCCGCTGTCATCCTCGGCGCTGCGGTGATGCTTGAAGTGCCCCCGCCAGTTGCCCTTGAGCGTGATGCCCTGCACCCCGACTTCCCGTGCCGGGTGCAGGCGTGCGATGCGCCACTGCTCACCGGGAAAGCGCTCATGCACCACCGGCAGCGAGAGCGTGAGACGCTTGCCGTCACGTGCCACCACGCGGTAGCGCGCCCGCTTGATCACTCCGTCACGCTCGATCAACCAGCGTGACTCGCCGGTGCTGGCGTCCTTTTCCATCTGATAGGGTGCCAGGGCACGCGCCACTGCCTCAGACCGCTTGTCGATGCTCTCCAGCAGCACCTCATCGCCTGGCGCGAGCGCTGCGCCATCTGATTCATCCGACTGACCCGCCTCATCCGCCTCATCCGCCAGCGTGATCGTGTCCTGCGTATCCGCCGGCTGCCGGTGGCTCGTCGGCGTGACGGCTTGCCATTCTTCCTGCCTGCCCCCCTCGGCCAGATTGCCCAGATGCAGCAGCCAGGGAGTGCTCCAGTACCAGCTGGCGTGCAACGGCAGCATCGGCCGGGTCTGCCTGAGGTGCGTGACATCACTGCCCGCGCCCATCAAGGTCCAATGACTGCCTGCCAGACTCAAACCCTGCATCTTGAGCAATGCCTCGCGCAGCGCCTGCTGGCGTTCTGCATCCGCCACCGCGGCTTTCAGTGCCACCAGGCGGGAGTGAAACCAGTCGCGCTCGGCTGCCCCATACACCACGTAATCCCCCGCCGGGAAATACAGCACGCCGCGGCGCGCCGGGCGGTCAGCGTCATCACTGCCCTGGCGCTGCCAATCACGCATGGCGGCATGCGCCCTGAGGATCGCGCGGCGATCGCTCAGGGTGTCACTGCCATCCGCGCCGTAGGCCGTGACATCGAACCGGCGCAGCACGCCCTTTTCGCTCTCACCTGCCGTGCCCTTTTCTGCCTCGCCCTTTTCTGCCTTGCCCTTTCCTGCCGCTTCACCCTCGTCACGGGACTCAAGCTCAAGTGCCGGCAGTGCCTCGCCCTGATGGTAGCCGGCGCGAGAAACATCTGGCAGTGGCAGTGGCTTGCGCGCCTCGGGTGAGCGGGCCTGATTGGCCTGCCACACACGCTGATACTGCTGCCACAATGTTGATTGCCCTGCATCTTCCGCCTCGCCATCCCCGACCTGCTGATCAGGCGTCGGGGCGCCCGGGCTTTCGAGCGGTGTACCGGCCCACCAACCGAGGGCGACAACGCAGGCAATGCTCAGCCCTGTCACGCCCGCCCAGAGACGACGGCGGTTCTTGCTGCCCGGCGAGGGAGAGTCGCCATGTGAAGCGCCATGTAAAGCACCCTTTGAAGCACTACCTGTAGACGAGCGATGCGGTGAGCGAGATGACGACATGCAACGAGATTCCAGAGCGGCGAATGTCACTGGCGGATGCCAGTCAGAACCGCTTGGGACTCCCCTCAGGCTGTCCGGTTCCGTGTTGCCACCGGGCGACGCTGCCTGTCGTCAGCGCTCTCTCCTCTCCACATCTCCCCGCATTTCATCCCCACTTCATCAACACCAGCATCCAGACGACACACACGATGCTGATCATCCACAGCACCTGATCGGTAAAGCCCAGCCACAGCAGATGCAGCCAGCCGCTGGAGAGCAGCCCGATGAACAGTCTGTCGCCCCGCGTGGTCGCGATGGGCAGAAATCCCTGCCGACTCAGCGTCGGGGTCACGAACTGCCAGGCGGTCATGCCCAGCAGCAGGGTGCCGATACCGGCAAAGAAGAGTGACGTGGGCAGTGTCCAGGCCATCCATTCCATCATCATGTCCTCTTGTGGGCCGCCAGCAGAGACTTGCTGACGGCAATGACAGCGGCGCTCGGCCTGGTGACGATCACACCCTGCCCAGGGCGAAGCCCTTGGCGACATGGTTGCGCACGAAGTAGATCACCAGAATGCCGGGAATCAGCGTCAGGGCACCGGCGGCGGCCAGCACGCCCCAGTCGATGCCCGAGGCCGAGACCGTTCGCGTCATCACCGCCGCTATCGGTTTCGCCTCCGTCGAGGTCAGGGTTCGCGCCAGCAACAGCTCCACCCACGAGAACATGAAGCAGAAGAAGGCGGTCACCCCGATCCCCGGACGAATCATCGGAATGAACAGCGTCAGGAAGAAGCGCGGGAAGCTGTAGCCGTCGATATAGGCCGTCTCATCGATCTCCTTGGGCACGCCGGACATGAAGCCTTCCAGAATCCAGACCGCCAGCGGCACGTTGAACAGACAGTGCGCGAGAGCCACCGCCAGCGGGGTATCAAACAGCCCCACCGAGGAATAGAGCTGGAAGAACGGCAGCAGGAAGACCGCCGGCGGCGCCATGCGATTGGTCAGCAGCCAGAAGAACAGATGCTTGTCGCCCAGGAAGCGATAGCGCGAGAAGGCATAGGCCGCCGGCAGCGCCACCGCCAGCGAGATGAGCATGTTGAGCACCACGTAGCTCATCGAGTTGAGGTAGCCCATGTACCAGCTGGGGTCGGTGAAGATCACCCGATAGTTGTCGAAGGTGAAGTTCTCGGGCCACAGGGTCAGGCCGCCGAGAATCTCCTGATTCGACTTGAAGGACATGATCAGCAGCCAGTAGATCGGCACCAGCAGAAACAGCAGATAGATCGTCATTACCAGACGCTTGCGTGTGGTCATCACTTGTCTCCTCAGGCGTCGTCACTGTCCTGATGGGTCATGGCGGTATAGAACAGCCACGAGACCAGCAGGATGATGAGGAAGTAGATCAGCGAGAAGGCAGCGGCACGTCCAAGATCGAACTGGCCGATCGCCATCTGGGTCAAGGTCTGGGACAGGAAGGTGGTGGTGGTACCCGGCCCGCCACCGGTGAGCACGAAGGGCTCGGTGTAGATCATGAAGCTGTCCATGAAGCGCAGCATGATGCCGATCAACAGCACGCTCTTGAGCTTGGGCAGCTGGATGTAGCGGAACACGGCCCAGGGCGAGGCACGGTCGATGCGCGCGGCCTGGTAATAGACATCGGGAATGGCACGCAGCCCCGAATAGCACAGCAGCGCCACCAGCGACGTCCAGTGCCAGACATCCATCACCAGCACCGTCACCCAGGCGTCAGCCGGATTGGAGGCGTAGTTGTAGTCGATGCCCAGCTGGCCCAGCGCCCAGCCGTAGAGACCGATGTCCTCACGACCGATGATCTGCCAGATGGTGCCGACCACGTTCCAGGGAATCAGCAGCGGCAAGGCCAGCAGAATCATGCACAGCGAGACCATGAAGCCCTTGCGCGGCATCGAGAGCGCCACGGCGATCCCCAGTGGAATCTCGATGGCCAGCACCGCGAAGGAATAGACGAACTGCCGGATCAGCGAATCGTGCAGGCGCTCGTCACGCAGGATCTCGCGATACCATTCGGTGCCGACGAAGAAGCGCGTGGAGGGATCGAAGATGTCCTGCACCGAGTAGTTGACCACCGTCATCATCGGAATGATGGCCGAGAACGCCACCACGATGACCACCGGCAGCACCAGCCACCAGGCGCGATTGTTGTGTGTGCGTTGCATCAGGCGTTTCCTCCCGGCCGCTCGTCATCTTCCCCTCTGACAGGGCCGCCACTCTCCCCTCTGGCAAAGCTGTCCGCCTCGCCACTGTCGGGCGCGCCGGCCTGTGACAGGTCCAGCAGGTGCTCATCGAGATAGAAGCGCTGCCAGCGGGCCGGCAGGCGCAGACGCACGCGGCCTGTCGGCAGCGGCGCATCTTCCTCGATACGCGCCTTGAACAGGCAGCCGCCACCGATGTCGAGATCCACCACCTTGTAGGTGCCCAGGTCCTGCACCAGCGTGACCTGACCACTCAGCCAGTGCTCGCGGGTGTCGGGAACCGCCGTCGCTGGTGAGCTGTCGCTGGCCTCGAGCTCGACGAATTCGGGGCGAATGCCCAGCTTCAACTCGCCCTTGCGCTCCGCCAGTGTCGCCAGCAGCGCCCGTGGGAGATGCAGCAGGGGCGCACCCTCCCCCGTTCCGAGCCGTACGCCCTGCGATTCCAGCGTGATGCTGGCCAGGTTCATGCCCGGCGAGCCGATGAAGTAGCCCACGAAGGTGTGAGCGGGGTCCTCGAACAGCTCGCGCGGGGTGCCGAACTGCACGATGCGGCCTTCATACATCACCGCGATCTTGTCGGCGAAGGTCGAGGCCTCCAGCTGATCATGGGTGACGTAGACCATGGTGATGTTGAACTGCTCATGGATCTGCTTGAGCTTGCGGCGCAGCTTCCACTTGAGGTGGGGGTCGATGACCGTCAGCGGTTCATCGAACAGGATGGCGGCCACGTCATCGCGCACCAGGCCACGGCCCATCGAGACTTTCTGCTTCTCGTCAGCCGTCAGGTTGCTGGCACGCCGCGTCAGCAGGTCTTCCAGCTCCAGCACCTGGGCGATCTCACGCACCCGGGACTGCACCTTGTGCTCCGGCTGGCGCTGATTGCGCAGCGGGAAGGCCAGATTGTCGAAGACGGTCATGGTGTCGTAGACCACCGGGAACTGGAACACCTGGGCGATGTTGCGCTCTTCCGGCGGCAGCCGATTGACCACGCGATCATCGAAGCGCACCTCGCCCTCGGAGGGGGCCAGCAACCCGGAGATGATGTTGAGCAGCGTGCTCTTGCCACACCCCGACGGGCCGAGCAGTGCATAGGCGCCGCCCTGCTGCCAGACATGATTCATGCGCCGGATGGCGTAATCACTGTCGGCGGTGGGCGCCGCCAGGTAGCTGTGCGCCAGATCATTGAGGTGTATTTCCGCCATCAGGCCAGCCCTCCGCCAGTCGTGGTGGGTCGCTCGGGCGATCGGATCAGTGCCCCATCGCCGCCCGGGCCTGCCACTTCACCGCCAGCGCGGCCCTTGTCATCCGCATAGACGAACAGCTTGTGGGCGGGGGCATAGACGCGGATGGCATCATCCACGGCGAAGTCGTGGATACCGGCCAGATGCAGGACCAGCGAGTGATCGGCATTGCTGACATGCAGGAAGGTCTCGGAGCCGGAGATCTCGGCGATATCCACCGTGACGGCGAACTCCAGATCATCATCGGCCAGTGGTGCCAGCCCCAGATGGCTGGGGCGGATACCGAAGCGATAGGCCCCGCTCTCGATTCCCGCCAGTGGCGCGGGCAACACGAAACGGCTGCCCTGCTCGCCGGCACTGGCCGCGCCGGAGAACGCCAGCTCACGTCCGCGCACCTCGGCCTCGAACAGGTTGATCTGCGGCTCGGAGTAGAGCTTCGCCGCCTCGACACTCAGCGGATGATGGTAGACGGCTTCGGTAGGCCCGGACTGCAGCACCCGCCCTTCATGCATCAGGGTGGTGGTGCCGCCGAGTGCCAGCGCCTCGCCGGGCTCGGTAGTGGCGTAGACGGCAATGGTATTGCGGGTCGCGAACAGGCTGCGCATCTCGTGGCGCAGCTCTTCGCGCAGCTTGTAGTCGAGATTGACCAGCGGCTCATCGAACAGCACCAGGTCGGCGTCCTTGACCAGCGCCCGCGCCATGGCCGTGCGCTGCTGCTGGCCACCGGACAGCTCCGCTGGCTGACGCGCAAGGAACTGCTCGATATGCAGCATCTCGGCGATCTCGTGCACGCGGCGGCGGATTTCCTCGGGCGCCATGCGCGCCAGCTTCAGCGGCGAGGCGATGTTGTCGTAGACGCTCAGGCTCGGGTAGTTGATGAACTGCTGATAGACCATCGAGATGTTGCGCTCGCGCACCGGACGGCCGGTCACGTCCTCGCCGTTCATCACGATGCGCCCGTCACTGGGCACATCGAGGCCCGCCATCAGGCGCATCAGCGACGTCTTGCCGGACAGGGTGCGTCCCAGCAGCACATTGAAGGAGCCGGGCTCGAAGGTCAGGTCCACCCTGTCGATATGGGTCTCGCGGCCAACCCGGCGGGTGACCGCCTCAAGGCTCAAGGACATGGCGCTGTCTCGTCTGGTGAAAGTCATCGGGGCAAGGACACGGCCAACCACTGCCGAGTGTTCACACCCACCTGGTGACTATCCTCAAGCGAACCCTGTGCCAGCCGCGCGCAGACACCTGCCCACAGACTCCCTCCTTCAGCCCTCGGAGGGCGCCAGATTCCGCTCTTCTGTCGATCATTCAGCCACTTGCCAGATGCGACCAAGGCAGGGGCAGACCATGGTCTAGCCCGTCATCCGCCGCGTCTGCCGCTACTCTGATGAACAGTGTCTGAACACTAAAGTTCTCGGAACTGAACACTGGAGTCCTCGGAACTGAACACTCGCCACGCACAAGTGAACATTGCCGTGAACACTCCCCCAGGCCGATATCAGCATCGATAACAGCACCCATAACAACAGAGGCCTGAAAGGCCCGCCGCACAAGGGACGTCGCATGCCACTACCCCACGCCGCCAAGCACTCAGCGCGTCACACTGCTCATCATTCGGCCAAGCATCCAGCTCACCACGCGGAGGATCAGGCGCTCGATCCAGGCGCCGCCTGCGCAACGCCTGCGGCGGCGCTTCCCCCTGCTCCCTCCTCTTCTGTTCCCTCTTCTTTCCCCTCGGCGCTGCCGCCCTCAACCCTCAGGTGTCCGCCGGAGGAGCTCGTCTGGCGTCAGCGTCAGGCCGCCAGCCTGATGGCGACGGTGGCGTCAGCGGTGGCCGGTCATACCTTCAACCTGCTCGATCACTGGCAGGCGTGTCTGGTACTGACCGACCGCGACGGCGTGGTGCTGGCAAGCTACGGCCATCAACAGCTGCTGGGCAATGACGCCGCCCTGTTGCACCCCGGCGCGCGCTGGCGTGAGGAGTCGCTGGGTCACAACGCCATCGCCGAGACCCTGAATGCGCCGCGCGCCAATCGCCTGGCGCGCATCGCGCTCGAGGCGCATGACGCCGAATGCCTCAAGGGGCTGGCCAGCGCCAGTGCCGCACTGCTGGCGCCCGCCAGCTGGAGTGCCAGTCGCGGCCTGGCGCCCGGCGCCTGCGAGGGGTGCCTGGGGCTGATCTGCGACCCCTACCGTGTCCGCCAGTACAGCCTCGGCATGCTCGGGGTACTGGCGGATGACATCGAGCAACGCCGACTGGGCGAAGCGCATGGGCACGACCATCACCTGTTGCGCCTGCATCTCAACCGCTCGCAGCTGGACTCGCCCAGCGCGGCCCTGCTGGCTATCACGCCGCAAGGTCAGGTCGCGGCTGCCAGTCGCCGGGGACTGCAGTTGCTGGCGGCTCACCTTGAACTCACGCCCGCCTCCGACAGCGCAGACACCGCATCTCACAGCGCAGCCAATGCATCGAACAGCGCGGCCAATGCAACGGACAGCGACAGCTGCGCCACCCGCGATGACATCCACCTGCTGTTGGGCCAGCCGCTGGCACGCTGGCAGCTGGACTGGACGCCGCTGGCCCAGCTCGCCGATGCGCAGTGTGTGGCACTCACGCAGCACCCGCGCTTCACGGGCTACACCCTGTGCGCAGCCCCGCCCAGGCCACGGGTCGTGGCCCGTGCGCCGGCCGAGCGCTCCGCAAGCCAGCCCACGGCCGAGGCAGCTACTCGAGAGACTGCGTGCCACCCGAGCCTTGCGCGCCTGCATCATGGCGATGCCGGCTGGGCCAGGGTCTGCGAACTGCTGACGCGGCTGGTGAACGCCCGCCTGCCACTGCTGCTGCAGGGCGAGACCGGCGTCGGCAAGGAGGAAGTGGTCAAGGCGCTGCATCAGGCCAGTCATCGCGCCCATCAGCCGCTGGTCGCCATCAACTGCGCCGCCTTGCCTGATGAGCTGGTCGAGGCCGAACTGTTCGGCTATCGGCGCGGCGCCTTTACCGGTGCCGACCCCGCCGGACGCGAAGGCCGCCTGCTCGAGGCCAATGGCGGGCGCCTGTTCCTGGATGAGATCGGCGACATGCCGCTGCATGTGCAGGCGCGTCTGCTGCGCGTGCTGCAGGAGCGTGAAGTCACGCCGCTGGGCGGCGGCAAGCCGCAGCGGGTCGATTTCGAACTGGTCGCCGCCACCCATCAGCCTCTCAACGAGCTGGTCAAGGCGGGGCGCTTCCGGGCGGATCTCTACTATCGCCTGTGTGGGGCCACCATTGCCCTGCCGCCGCTGAGGGAGCGTCACGACATCGCCGGCCTGAGTCGTGCCCTGCTGACACGGCTGTGCCGGGAGCAGCAACGTGAGCTGCCGCGCATCACGCCCGCCTTCCTCGATCGCCTCACCCAGCATGTCTGGCCCGGCAACGTGCGCGAACTGGACAACGTGCTGCGTCTGGCACTGGCACTGTGCGACGGGCCGGCCCTGGAGCCGGCCCATGTGATGCTGGCAGGCGACTGTCTCGCATCACAGGGCGACTGCCTCGCGGCAGAGGGCGAGATTGCCCACCAGCCCCCGCAACCGAGCGGCCTGCCCTCGCTGCATGATCTCTCCAGCGCCGAGGAGCTGCAGAGTGCGCTGGACGCGCTGGGCGGCAACGTCTCGCGTCTCGCGCGGGAGCTGGGCATCAGCCGCACCACGCTCTACAAGCGGCTCGGCGCGGCCTGACGCAGTAGGCTTTTCCTCAAGCCCTGTCTCCAAGCCCTATCTTCAAGCCCCGGCCCTGAAACGCCCGCGCCCCCGCAGACAGACTCTGCGGGGGCACGGGCGTTTCTTGCGACTCCTGTTTCTCACCGCTATCAAGCGCTCAGCACTCAAGGGCAGAGGCCAGAGGGTAGAGGACAAAGATCAGCTCGGCGTCAGGCCGCGCAGACGTTCATTGCGGCGGCGAATCAGCTCCAGTGTCGTCAGCAGCAGAATCGAGACCAGCACCAGCAGCGTGGCCACCGCCAGAATCGTCGGGCTGATCTCCTCGCGGATACCGGACCACATCTGGATCGGGATGGTGGTCTGCGCCGGCCCGGCGATGAACAGCACCACCACGACTTCATCGAACGAGGTGATGAAGGCGAACAGCGCACCGGACACCACCCCCGGCGTCACCAGCGGCAGGATGATGCGGAAGAAGGTGCGACTCGGACTGGCCCCCAGCGAGTGCGCCGCACGTGTCAGCGAGTGATCGAAGCCGGACAGCGTCGCCGTCACCGTGATCACCACGAAGGGAATGCCCAGCGCCGTGTGCGCCAGAATCACGCCCAGATAGGTCTGGGTCAGCCCCAGTTTCGAGAAGAAGAAGAACATCGCCGCGGCGCTGATGATCAGCGGCACGATCATCGGCGAGATCAGGATCGCCATGATGGTATTGCGAAACGGCATGAAGCGGCTGGAAAGCCCCAGTGCGGCAAGCGTGCCCAGTACCGTGGCCAGCACCGTCGCGCACACCGCCACGATGATGCTGTTCTTGATCGAGCGCATCCACTCATCCGAGGTGAAGAACTCCTGATACCAGCGCAGCGAGTAGCCCTCCGGGTCCAGCGACAGCATCTTCTCCGAGAAGGTGAAGTAAGGTTCGGCATTGAACGAGAGCGGAATGATCACCAGGATCGGCCCGATCAGGAACAGGAAGATCAGCGCGCACAGCACGCAGAACACCCAATGCCAGATCCGCTCACCACGAGTTGCATAGGAAGGTATGGCCATCTGTCACCCCAGTTTGACCTTGTCCACACCGATCAGACGGTTGTAGACGAGATAGAAGAGGATCACCACGACCAGCAGAATCGAGCCAATGGCCGCTGCCAGCCCCCAGTTGAGCGAGGTCTGCATGTGATAGGCGATGAAGTTGGTGATGAAGCGGCCCGACTGCCCGCCCACCAGTGCCGGCGTGATGTAGTAGCCGATGGAGAGGATGAAGACCAGAATCGAGCCCGCCCCGATACCCGGCAAGGTCTGCGGGAAGTAGACGCGCCGGAAGGCGGTAATCGGCCCGGCGCCCAGCGAGCGCGCCGCGTGCATGTAGCTGGGCGGGATGGTCTTCATCACCGAGTACAGCGGCAGAATCATGAACGGCAGCAGGATGTGGGTCATCGCGATGATGGTGCCGGTCTTGTTGTAGATCATCTGGATACGCGCCTCCTCGGCGAGTATCCCGACGCCCACCAGCATGTCGTTGAGCACCCCCTGCTGCTGCAGGATCGCGATCCAGGTGGTGGTTCGCACCAGCAGCGAGGTCCAGAACGGCAGCAGTACCAGAATCATCAGCAGATTGCCGCGACTGGCCGGCAGGGTCGCCAGCAGCCAGGCCACCGGATAGGCCAGCAACAGACACAGCCCGGTGATCGCCGCGCTCATCCAGAAGGTGCGGATGAACAGCGAGACGTGGATCTGCAGATACTCCGGTTTCTCGACGATCTCGCCTGTCGGTGAGAACTGGCGATCCACCGCCGCCAGATAGTAGGAAGCGGTGAGAGGCGACGATTCGCGTTTGATCAGACGCCAGATATCCGGGTCCTCCCAATCCTCATCGGCCTTGATCAGCGCGGCCTTGTAAGGGGCCTCCATGCGACCGGCACGGCGGGCGCTCTTCATGAACAGCGACCGCATGCCGGACTTTTCGTAGTTGAGACGCGAGGCGACGCGCCCGAGATTGCGCGCCTTGAGTCCCGCGGCCAGGTCCTGCGCCAGGGCGGCGTAGGCGGCCTCTTCCGGCAACCCTTCGCCGTCCCAGTCGACCAGCACCTCGCTGGTGCGCGGTAGATAGGTGGAGACTTCCGGGTTGTCGACACTGCGTGACAGCATGTCGAAGATGGGCATGACGAATGCCAGCCCGATGAAGACCAGCAACGGCGCCACCAGCAACAACGCCTTGATGCGGCTGCGGCGGATGGCACGATTGAGGCTCTGTTTCAGCGGTACGCCATCGGCGGTGGTCAGCGCCGCGCCGGGGGCACCATTGGGGTCATGTGCTGCGCTTCCGGACGTGGCCGGGGCGGAGGAATCGCTCATCCTGCACTCCTTGATCGGCTATCCGAGGATGCCTGGGCCGCCAGCCGGCTTCCGCGTGACAGTGACGGAAGACAACCTGGCGGAATCGAGCATGGCCGAGGGGCCATCAGGCATGATCAAAAAGGCCCCGGCGCGCGGGTGTGCGCCACCGGGGCCAGCGGGTCAGTGCAGGGGTCAGCGTGCCAGCCAGGCGTTGAAGCGCTGGCTCAGTTCATCGAGGTTGTCGGCCCAGAATTCGTCATCCTTGGGGATGGCGGTCTCGAAGTTGGGGCCATAGGTCGGCATGTGCGGCTTCATGTCGATGCCGGTGTCCGCATGGGTCGAGACCAGAGCCGCGGAGGAGGTACGCGCCGGCCCGTAGGAGATGTACTTGGCCTGATCCGCCAGACGCTGGGTATCGGTGGCGAACATCAGGTAATCCTTGACCTTGTCGAGCTTGCCGGTCGGCACCACCCAGCCATCCAGCTCGAAGACCTGGGCATCCCAGACGATGGAGAATGGCTGCTTCTCGTTGACCTCGGCATCGAAGATGCGTCCGTTGTAGGCCGAGGCGAAGGCCACTTCCTTGTCCGCCAGCAGCTGCGGCGGCTGTGCGCCCTCTTCCCACCAGATCACGCTGTCCTTGATGGTATCGAGCTTGGCGAAGGCACGTTCGATGCCTTCCTCGGAATCCAGCATCTCGTAGACATCTTCCGGGGCCACGCCATCGGCCACCAGCGCCCACTCCATGTTGTTGATCGGCTTCTTCTGCAGCGCACGCTTGCCGGGGAATTCCTCGAGATTGAAGACGTCATCGATGGAATCCGGCTGCTTGTCCTCGGGGAACATCTCGGTATTGAAGGCCACGATGTTGGAGTAGACGATCTGCGGCACGAAGCACTCGCTGAGCGAATTCTCGATGAAGTCCTCGCTGGCCGGCGTGCCATCCGGCGCTGCCGCGAACAGGGTGTCCGGGTCCAGCGGCTCGATCAGGCCTTCCGAACAGGCAATCAAGGCATCACTGGGCAGCATGTCGACCAGGTCCCAGGTGACGTTGCCGGCCTGGACCTGTGCGCGCAGACCGGACAGCGCATTGGATGACTTGTCGATATTGACGACGGTGTCGCCGCTCTTCTCTTCCCAGGGCTCGTGATAGGCCTTGTTCTGGCTGTCGGTATAGGCGCCGCCCCACGAGACGATATTGAGCGTCTCGGCCTGGGCCGCACCGGCGCTCATGCCGGCCGCTGCCACGGCAACCGCCAGCAGGCTGCGCAGCGGCATGCCCGGACGTGAGGTAGTGAATGACGCGGTGAACTGATTGATGACTGACATGGATGAGTCTCCCTGATTTCTTGTTGTTGTGCTGCACTCTTGTCGCGAAATCTGCTCTTGCTTTGCTGAGGAAGCGTGCTTCACCTCCCGTGCTGCCTTGTCCTTTCTCGCCTGTCCTTTTCTCGCCTGTCCTTTCTCGCCTGTGCTTCTGGCCTGTTCTGACCCTTGCTGGCCTCAGGCATCCAGCGCCCGGCAGTCGCAGGCGTCCCATCCGACCTGCAGGGTCTGCCCGGGCCGCAAGGGCGGATAACCCTCGGCGTTGGGTGTCTTGATGATGAATTCGTCACTGCCACACACCGCCACGCGCGTGCGTAGATGATCTCCAAGATAGATCACCTCGAGAACCTCGGCGGAGAAGACATTGTCGGGAGGGCTTGGCGTGCCCGCGGCGCCTGGCTCTTCCGCCGACAGCAGGCGCACCCGCTCCGGGCGCAGTGACAGCTGGGTGCGCTCGCCGACCTCATTGACGGCCACCTTGAGTGCCCGTACCTGCTCGCCGCTGTCGAGGGTCACCGTGCAATGCTCACCCTGAGCGTCGAGCTGCGATACCTGGCCGTTGAGGCGATTGTTCTCGCCGATGAAATAGGCGACGAAGGCATTCTCCGGCGCTTCATACAGCGCCTCGGGGGTTGCCAGCTGCTGGACGATGCCGTCATTGAAGACCGCGATGCGGTCCGACATGGTCAGCGCTTCCGTCTGATCGTGGGTCACGTAGAGCATGGTGACACCGAGGCGCTGGTGGATGCGCTTGATCTCGAACTGCATCTCTTCGCGCAGGTTCTTGTCCAGCGCCCCCAGCGGCTCATCCATCAGCACCAGCTCCGGCTCGAAGACCAGCGCACGTGCCAGGGCGACCCGCTGTTGCTGCCCGCCGGAGAGCTGCCCCGGGCGGCGATCGCCGAATTCGCCGAGTCGCACCATATCCAGCGCGTTGGCCACCTTGGTCGAGATTTCCTCCTTGCTCATGCCGCGCACTTCCAATGGGAAGGCCAGGTTCTCGGCCACGCTCATGTGCGGAAACAGCGCATAGTTCTGGAAGACCATGCCGATACCGCGCTTGTGCGGTGGCAAGTCGTTGATGGGGGTACCGTCGAGGAGGATGTCGCCGTGGGTCGGCGTTTCGAAGCCTGCCATCATCATCAGGCAGGTGGTCTTGCCGGAACCGGACGGCCCCAGCAGGGTGACGAACTCGCCGCGCTGGACTTCAAGATTGAAGCCCTTGACCACCAGCGTTTCGCCGTCATAACTCTTTTGCACATCATTGAAGATCGCGAAGCAGGAGCTGGTCTCCTGCGGCGCGTCGGGCTCAGCAGTCGTGACCATGCGTGGTATCCATACGTGTTGTTGTTATCGTGGAGCATGTGATCGAACAGGCTTCACCGGCCCTGATCGCTGCCCTAAGTCCCATTTGACCCTACGGGGGCAAGCGAGAGGCGACAAGCGCCGCGCTCACTGAAAAGCGTTGAAATCAGGCTATGCGAAAGTCTACATGTTGAACTACCGTCGCCTGCCATTCGCCAAGGGCCCTCGGCAAGCCCCGCCGCTGTATCACCGACGCCACATGGCGCCTCCCCGGTGAGCGCCCACTGAAAAGCCCCCGCTGCACACAAGGCAGCGGGGGCTTTGGGCCTTTCAACTCTGGGTTGCCCGCGGTGGGCAGCCATGTCAGAGCCTCTGGGGCTCAGCGGTGGTCAGAACTTGGTAATGACCCACACCGCGTGGATGATCCCCGGCAGGAAACCGAAGCAGGTCAGGATGATGTTGATCCAGAAATGCTTGTTGGCGACACCCACCTGCATGAGAACGCCCAGCGGCGGCAGGATGATGGCCAGAATGATGCGAATGATATCCATGAGTTGCTCCTTGCGATTGTGACAACCGTGACTCCACGGAGGTCATGAATGTTCGGTACTCGTGTTGATCAGTGTCCTTCTTGATTACTGCCCGTCTTGATCAGCGTCGGCCTTGTCGACGTCATCGTCGTGCGCAGAGGCGGGTCCGCCGGCGCGGGCCTGACGATCGATCTTCTGGGACAGCTTCTCGGAGTCCGCGGCCAGCTGCTCGTGGTAGCGCTCCCAGTCTTCCCAGTCATGCGGCGTCCCGGTGCGGGGCCGATGGCTGCCGGACTCACGTGCACGTGCCCAGGCATGTTCTTCCAGACTCTGAGGCTTGTCCTCCTCCTTGTCCTTGTCGCCGTCCAGGCCGTGCTTCGCCATGTACTCTCGTGCGTTCATCTATTGCCTCGCTTGCCAGACTCGACGCCTGACGATGCTGTGACGTACCCACTACCTATGGCTGACAGGGGCAAATATCAAGTCTGTATAACTATTTCCGGCAAAAAAGCCGCTTGCCGGCCAGCACGTTCCTGCCGAGAACAAGGCCATGAGCCAGCACACGCCTGACTGTCAGCACCATCATCAAGAAAAGCTATCGCCTCGCTTGATGCAATCAAATTCACCCGCAAGAGGCTTGCCCCTAGACTGGCTCCAGTTTCGCAAGGCACTGATTTCTCATGCACTCGGCATTGTCATCGAGCCTCAGTCGCCTGCCATCCCCTTTAGATACGTCTCATCGAGACCGGAGCCAATTTCATGCAACTCGAATCACACGAAGGCCAGCAGGTCCCGAACGTCAGCTTCAAGATCCGTCGCGACGGCCGTCTGGTCGAGCGCACCAGCGAGGAGATCTTCTCGGGCCGCAACGTGGTGGTCTTCGCCCTGCCGGGCGCCTTCACCCCGACCTGTTCCTCCACTCACCTGCCGCGCTACAACGAGCTGGCCGATCGCTTCTATGCTGTCGGCGTCGACGAGATCGTCTGCCTGTCCGTCAATGACGCCTTCGTCATGGAATCCTGGGGCGAGCATCAGGAAGCCGAGAACCTGAGCCTGATCGCCGATGGCAACGGTGACTTCGCCGCCGGCATGGGCATGCTGGTCGACAAGAGCGACATCGGTTTCGGCAAGCGCAGCTGGCGCTATTCCATGCTGGTACGCAACGGCGTGGTCGAGAAGCAGTTCATCGAGCCGCAGAAGCCGGGCGACCCCTTTGAAGTCTCCGACGCCGATACCATGCTCGACTATCTGGACCCGGACGCCGGCCGTCCCAGCTTCGCTACCCTGTTCAGCAAGCCGGGCTGCCCGTACTGCGCACGTGCGAAGCAGATGCTCGACGAAGCACGCATCAGCTACGAAGTCATCGAAGTCGGCACCCGCGGCGTGACCTCACGCACCCTGCGCGCCATGACCGGCCAGGCCACCGTGCCGCAGGTCTGGATCGACGGCGAGCATGTCGGCGGCAGCGATGAAGTCGCCCGCTACTTCGGCAGCCTGACCAGCGCTTGAACGCATCACGCCGACAGGCCCCGATAACTTTCTCTTTTCATCACGCGCGGGCCACGCTCGCGCTTGAGACCCCATTGTCAGGTGCGCCGCTGGCGCGCCTTGAGGAGTACGACGTGAACGAACGCCAGGTTGAAGTCGCCATCATCGGTGCCGGCAGTGCCGGTCTGGGTGCCTATCGCGCCGCCAAGGCACACACCGATTCCGTGGTCATGATCGAAGGTGGCCCCTACGGCACCACCTGTGCCCGTGTCGGCTGCATGCCGTCCAAGCTGCTGATCAGTGCGGCCGAAGCCGCGCATCACGCCCGTGATACCGCACCGTTCGGCATCAATGTCGAAGGCGAGGTCAAGGTGGATGGCCGCGCCGTGATGGACCGCGTCAAGCGTGAGCGCGACCGCTTCGTCGGCTTCGTGGTCGAGTCCGTGGAAGGCATCCCCTCCCACGACAAGTTGCGCGGCAATGCGCGTTTCGAGACCGCCAACAGCCTGATCATCGGCGACAACGAGACCCGCGTCACCTTCGAGCGTGTCGTGATCGCCACCGGCTCACGCCCCAGCTACCCGGGCTTCTTCGAGAATGCCGGTGACCGCCTGATCATCAACGACAGCGTCTTCGACTGGGACGACCTGCCGGAATCCGTCGCCGTCTTCGGCCCGGGCGTCATCGGACTGGAGCTGGGCCAGGCGCTCACGCGTCTCGGCGTGCGCATCCGCATGTTCGGTGTCGGCGGTGCCATCGGCCCGCTGCGTGACGAGAAGCTGCGTGCCAATGCCGATCGCGTCTTCAACGAGGAGTTCTATCTCGACCCGGACGCCAAGGTCGAGAAGATCGAACGCGTCGAGGACGAGAATGGCGCCGGTGTCGAGATCATCTTCATCGAGCGTGGCAGCGAAGCACGTCTCACCGAGCGTTTCGACTACCTGCTCGCGGCCACCGGCCGTCGCCCGAACGTCGATCGCCTCAATATCGAGGCGCTGGGTCTGAAGCTGGACGAGCGCGGCGTGCCGATCTTCAATCGTCACACCCTGCAGACTCGTCTGAGCGACGACACGCCGAGCCATGTCTTCATCGCCGGCGACGCCAACAACGACCTGCCGCTGCTGCACGAAGCCTCCGATGAGGGTCGTATCGCCGGTGACAACGCCGGTCGCTTCCCCGAGGTGCGTGCCGGTCAGCGCAAGAGCACCATCGCCGTCGTATTCAGCGATCCGCAGATGGCCACCATCGGCCTCTCGACCGCCGAGATCGAACAGCGCTACGGTGCCTGCGACTGCTACGCGGTGGGCGAAGTCGACTTCACCGGCCAGGGTCGCTCCCGCGTGATGCGCATGAACAAAGGCATGCTGCGCGTCTATGGCGAGCAAGGCACCGGTCTGCTGCTGGGCGCCGAGATCTTCGGTCCGCGTGCCGAGCACCTCGCCCACCTGCTGGCCTGGTCCCATCAGCAACGCATGACCATCGAGCAGATGCTGGAAATGCCCTTCTATCACCCGGTGATCGAGGAAGGCCTGCGCACCGCGCTGCGTGACCTCAACGCCAACCTGCAGCTGGGCCCGGCCATCGTCGAGCGCTGCATGGAGTGCGGTCCGGGTGACTGATACCCCCTCAAGGCAACGGGACGCGCAGCTCACGCAGTGATGCCCTATGCTCTGAACAGATGTTGAATGTCGCCGGCAGTCACGAAAGTGGCTGCCGGCATTCATCGCACGGCTCCCTCACCGGAGAGTCGGAGAGCAGTGACGCAGGAGACCTGCCCATGAAAGCCACCCAGCTCAAGGTGCCCTCGACCCTTCGCGACATCATGTCCCGCGACTGTTATCGCGTGAAGGCACGCACCAGCATTCTCGAACTCGCCCAGGGTCTGACCCACCACCGTCTGCCCGGCGTGCCGGTCGTCGATGACCTGGACCGCCTGATCGGCTTCATCTCCGAGCAGGACATCCTCGGCAAGCTGCTCGACAGTGCCTATCACTGCGGCCAGCATGCCCAGGTCGGCGACCTGATGCGTCACGAAGTCCTCAGCGTCGGCCCGAATGACAGCATCACGGATCTGGCGCAGCACATGAATGGCCAGCGTCCCAAGGTCTATCCGGTGGTCGAGCAGGGCCGCCTGATCGGTATGGTCACCCGCCGCGATGTCCTGAGTGCCCTGCTGGTGATGCAGAACGGCTGTTGAGACAGTTCATCCATCAAGAAACTGCTTAGAGCCAGACCTTGTGCACAGAGCCCCCAGCGGTCATCACCGCTGGGGGCTCTGTACGTGATGGCTGAGAAAACCGAGTGCATCGAGAGCGCCTTCAGCATGCTTGCACCAGCAGGCCAACGCCTCGAAGATTACCCAATGGCTAATCAATCTCTGCCGCCAGCCTGACGCCCATCAATTCTCGCGCCGCAACCCGGGGCGGTGATTGTCATTGGGAAGCGCTGTGCCGCACCCTGCCACCAAGACCTCTGGTCACAGTGAAAGTCGCTGAAAGCTTGGGGATATTCGAACGTCCCAGGCGAAAACCTGTAAAATCCCGCGTATTTCAGGCATAAAAAAATCCGCCAGGAAAACCGTGGCGGACCAAAGAACAGTTAAAGCCAGACATAACATCGCGATAACATCATGTCCTTGCTTACTATGACTGCACCTTTTGCATTTCTATCCCGACGGTTGCCAAAAAATTCGGTCTTTTTTGTCACTGACCTTTACGGAATGTGAAAGCTGGGCTACGTGCGTTGCCAGTGGAAGACGCGCTAACCTGTGATCTGACCTGATCGCTGGATCGAGCCCCACAAGGACACCGCATGCCTGCCACGCCCCATGACCTCCACGCCCTGACGCTGCGTCACCCGGAAATCGCCAGCCTGATGGCCGGCCGCGAAATCGGCTGGCTCAACCCTGAACGCGTCGCGACCGCCAAGGCGCTCGCCTCACCGGCGCTGCAGGCGAGTGGCGTGGGAGCCCAGGACATCGAGGACGCCGACGCACGCCTGATGCGTTTCGCTCCCTGGATTGCCGAGGCCTTCCCCGAGACCGCCGCCGCGTCAGGGCGCATCGAATCGCCGCTGGTGGCGGCGCCCGGCTTGCAGCAGGCGCTGAGCGGCATAGCCTTGACCGCTTCTCCCCTCAGCGCAACCGAATCCCCGCTGCCCGGCCGCCTGATGATCAAGTGCGACAACGCCCTGCCCATCTCGGGTTCGATCAAGGCGCGCGGCGGCATCCATGAGGTGCTCAAGCATGCCGAGCGTCTCGCCATTGACGCTGGGCTGCTGCATCAGGAAGACGACTACCGCGCATTCCAGCGTGATGAGATACGTGACCTGCTGGCCGGCCAACAGGTCGTGGTGGGCTCCACCGGCAACCTGGGACTCAGCATCGGCATCATGAGCGCGCGGCTCGGCTTTCGCGTCACCGTGCACATGTCGGCGGATGCCAAGCAGTGGAAGAAGGACCTGCTGCGCGCGCGGGGCGCGGAGGTCGTGGAGCACAGCGGAGATTACGGCAAGGCCGTCGCCGCTGGGCGCCAGGAAGCGCAGCAGCCCAACGCCCACTTCATCGATGATGAAAGCTCGCGGGACCTGTTCGTGGGCTACGCCACGGCGGCCAGCCGCCTCGCGGAGCAGCTCTCGGCGCAGGGCATCCCGGTAGATGCCCGCCATCCGCTCTGCGTCTATCTGCCCTGTGGCGTCGGCGGCGGCCCGGGCGGCGTGGCCTATGGCCTCAAGCAGGTCTTCGGTGACGCCGTGCACTGCTTCTTTGCTGAACCGGTCAACTCCCCCTGCATGCTGCTGGGCATGTTGACCGGCGAACATGACGGCATCGCGGTCGAGGATATCGGGCTGGACAATCGCACTTGCGCCGATGGCCTGGCGGTGGGTCGCGCCTCGGCCTTCGTCGGGCGCGTGATGGCCCCCTTGCTCAGCGGCATCCATACCGTGCGCGATGAACATCTGCTCGAACTGCTCGCGCTGGCATATGACAGCGAAGGCCTCATGCTTGAGCCGTCCGCGCTGGCCGGCGTGCCCGGTATCCGCCACGTACTGCGCAATGATGCCCCCGAGTGGCATGCCTGGCGGACGGCCAACGGGCTGGATAACGGCGAGATGCAGGCCAACACCACCCATGTCGTCTGGGCCACCGGCGGCAGCATGGTGCCCGAGGCGATCTGGCAGGCCGACTATCAGCGCGGCAAGGCGTTGCTGTCGCAGGTCAGCACAAGCCGGCAAGAGTGAGCGATCAGGCGATGAAGGCCTGCCACAGCCACACGCCGGTCAGCGCCAGCCCGATCACTCCCAGCGGGCGCGAGTAGCGCTGCCAGAGCGCCAGCGCCTGATCCTCGACCAGGGCCACCAGGGCTGCCAGTCCGAAATAGCGCACCCCGCGCCCGATCAGCGCCGCCAGCAGGAACAACGCGACCGGATAGCCGCTGGCACCGGCGACCAGCATGGCGCTCTGGAAGGGAATCGGCACGATGCCGATCAGCATGATGGCAAGGAAGCCCTGCTCGCTGAAGCGCTGCTGGAAGGATTCGAAGGCCTGCTGCCCGCCGAAGAAGCCGATTAGCCCATCGCCCCACGTCGCCAGCGCGTAGGCCCCCAGATAGAAGCCCAGCAATGCTGCGGTCAGGTTGCCGGCGAGTGCCACCGCGGCCACGCGCCATCGGCGCTTGGGGTGGCGCAGCATCCACGGGATCAGAACGACCTCGATGGGAATCGGGATCAGCAGGGTTTCCAGCATCGAGGCGATGAACAGCCACAGCATGGCGTGGCGGGAGTGATTGAGGCGGTCGAGCCAATCACTCGCGGAAGAGAGTTTCCACATGAAGGCAGCACGTTGTCCTGGGCGATGAGCTGCCCACTTTGCCTTGAGTCCGCCCCGCTTGCCAGCCTGCTTGTCCGCCAGCGCGCACTCCAGTCCAGCCCCCATGCCAGCCAGCGCACACGCCTGAGCCTGAGCCAAAAACCCAGACGCGCTACTCGAAGCCTTCCAGCCGCATGGCCGAGCGCACCAGCCGCTCGTCCTCCGCCTCCAGCTCGCGCAGGTTGTCGCGAATGCTGTGCAGATGCTCAAGCGCCGCCTTCTCCGCCGCCTCCGGTTGCTGGTCCATCACCGCGCGGTAGATGGCCGTGTGCTGGGCATTGATCTGGCCGCGGGGAATCGGGCGATGGTAGAGATTGCGCAGCGAAGCGAACACCGAGCTGAGCAGCAGGTCATTGATGCCCTTGAGCGTATGCACCAGCACCGGATTGTGGGACGCCTCACAGATGGCGTGGTGGAAGGCGTGGTCGTGACGCGCCAGCTGCTGGGCATCCGGCAGCGCCTCATCGCCCGGCGCTGAGGACGCGAAGTCCGGCGGATACTCGCGCACGCAGGCCGCCATCGCCTCGTAATGACGCCGGATCAGCACTCTATCCGCCGGCGTGCCGCGCTGGGCGGCCAGTCGCGCCGACTGCCCTTCCAGCAGAGCCCGTACTTCCAGCAGGTCATACAGGGTGCGCGGCTGATCCCGAAACAGGTGCATCAGCGGGCTGATATCGCCGCTCGGCAACAGCGCCGCGACGCTCGAGCCCTTGCCATGGCGCGTCTCGATGATGCCCTTGCCACGCAACAGCCTGAGCCCTTCGCGCAGCGAGGCCCGCGAGATGCCCAGCCGCTCACATAGCCGGCGCTCCGAGGGGATCATCTGCCCGGGCTTGAGCACGCCGTCCAGAATCAATTGCTCCAGGCGTGCCGCCGCCTGATCCGCCGCGCGGGGGTCAGCTCCTGACTCGGCGATGGTTCGCAGCATCCTGCCCCTCCCCTTTTTGTGCTGAACAATTGTGTGCTCTGCCTTGATCAACCCGCTGGCAGCGCCTGGCGATTTCCGACTGGTCAGACCTGTCGATCAGCGGGCGCATAGCCGCTTGATGGCAGCGGGTGTGAGGCCAGTAAAGCGTGGTTTTCCTTGCGCAAACACTAGACGAATGTCTGGTCAGACCACTGATGTGAAGCATGGACAAGGCCGGGGAGGCAGGCCAGATTGTGGGCAGGTCAGGTGCGGCAGGTCAGTTGAAACAGATCAGGCAAGACAGATCCCTCTCGCCGGCGGAGTCGACAGGCGACTCGCTCGAAGCCCGCACCAGCCAACAGTAACGACAGACAGCAGCCGCGCAGACCCCAACCTCCCGGGAGGCAGTGCATGAATATCCTCTATGACCCGACGCTGGATGGACCGCTGGCCCAGCACGACAAGGGCCAGGTGCTGGCGCATCTCACCACCCTGCTGCCGGACCTGACGCTGCTGCACCGCGAAGAGGACCTGCACCCCTTCGAATGTGATGGCCTGTCCGCCTATCGCGTCATGCCGATGCTGGTAGTCCTGCCGGAGCGGGTCGAGCAGGTCGCCGCCCTGCTGCGTGAATGTCATGCGCTGGGCGTGCCGGTGGTGACACGTGGCGCCGGCACCGGGCTGTCCGGCGGCGCCTTGCCGCTGGCACAAGGCGTGCTGCTGGTGATGTCGCGCATGGCGCGGATTCTCGAGATCGATCCCGACGCCCGCACCGCACGCCTGCAGCCCGGAGTGCGCAATCTCGCCATTTCCGAGGCCGCTGCGCCCTTCGGGCTCTACTACGCGCCGGACCCCTCCTCGCAGATCGCCTGCTCCATCGGCGGCAACGTGGCCGAGAATGCCGGTGGCGTGCACTGCCTCAAGTACGGCCTGACCGTTCACAACCTGCTCAAGCTCGAGATGCTGACCATCGAAGGCGAGGCGATGACGATCGGCGCCGACAGCCTCGACTCACCCGGGCTGGACATGCTGGCGCTGATGACCGGCTCCGAAGGCATGCTGGGGGTGGTCACGGAAGTCACGGTGCGCCTGCTGCCCAGGCCCGAGACCGCCAAGGTGCTGATGGCGAGCTTCGCCGATATCGACAAGGCCGGCCGCGCGGTGGGCGACATCATCGCCTGCGGCATCATCCCCGGCGGGCTCGAGATGATGGACAACCTGGCGATCCGCGCCGCCGAGGACTTCATCCACGCGGGCTATCCGGTCGAGGCCGCCGCCATTCTGCTCTGCGAGCTGGACGGCGCCGAGGCCGATGTCGTGGATGACTGCGCGCGAGTCCGTGAGGTGCTGGAGCGCGCCGGCGCCACCGAGATCCGCCAAGCACAGGACGAGGCCGAGCGCGCGCGCTTCTGGGCCGGGCGCAAGAATGCCTTCCCCGCCGTGGGCCGCATGTCGCCCGACTACTACTGCATGGATGGCACCATTCCGCGCCGCGAGCTGCCCGCCGTGCTGAACGGCATCGCGGAGCTCTCGCGCCAATCGGGGCTCGCGGTGGCCAATGTCTTCCATGCCGGTGACGGCAACATGCACCCGCTGATCCTGTTCGATGCCAATCAGCCCGGCGAGCTGGAACTGGCCGAGGAGGTCGGCGGCAAGATTCTCGAACTGTGCGTGGCCGCCGGCGGCAGCATCACCGGCGAACATGGCGTGGGCCGCGAGAAGATCAATCAGATGTGCGCCCAGTTCAACCACGAGGAGATCAGCGTCTTCCATGCCGTGAAGGCCGCCTTCGACCCCGCTGGCCTGCTCAACCCCGGCAAGAACATCCCGACGCTGGCGCGCTGCGCCGAATTCGGTGCCATGCATGTGCATGACAACCAGTTGCCGCATCCCGATCTGCCGCGTTTCTAGACAGCTACCACGTGGCTGGACAGCTGCCGCGTGGCTGGACGGTTTCTCTGTCATGGACAGCTCTCGAATCCGCCGCCGCCTGACCTTTCGCTACCGGATCTTTCGCTATCGGACGTTCGCCACTTCATCGCCACTTCAATAGAGACATGCCATGCCAGAGCCAGATGATTCGCTCCAGGATCAGGTGCCAAGCCATGCCGAGTGCGCTACGCCTGCCGCCTGCCAGCCCCCACAGCAGCAGGATGCCAGCGAGGCACTCCGTGAACAGGTCCGCGCCGCCCATGAGGCGAGACGCCCGCTGCGCATCGCCGGCAGTGGCAGCAAGGCCTTCCTCGGCCGTGAAGTGGCCGCCGAGGAAGTGCTCGACATGCGCGCGCATCATGGCATCACCCACTACGACCCGGTGGAGCTGATGGTCTCGGTGCGTGCCGGCACCCCGCTGGCGACGCTGGAGGCCGTACTCGCCGAGCAAGGTCAGCACCTGAGCTGCGAGCCGCCCCACTTCGGCCCCGCGGCGACCGTCGGTGGCACGCTCGCCTCGGGACTCAGCGGCCCACGCCGCCCCTGGAGCGGCAGCCTGCGCGACCTGGTGCTGGGCACGCGCATCATCAGTGCCGACGGCAAGGCGCTGCGCTTCGGCGGGGAAGTGATGAAGAACGTGGCGGGCTACGACCTGTCGCGCCTGATGTGCGGTGCTCAGGGCACGCTGGGCGTGATCAGTGAAGTCTCGCTCAAGGTGATGCCGCGCCCGGTGGCAAGCGAATCGCTGTGTCTGGAACTCAGCCTCGCCGAGGCGCTGACTCGCCTGAATGCCTGGGGCCGCACGCCGCTGCCGATCACGGCGACCAGCTGGCATGACGGCCACCTCACCCTGCGCCTGGAAGGGGGCGAGCGGTCGGTCCAGGCCGGGTGCGAGCAGCTGGGCGGCGAGGCGCTGACGGCGGATCAGGCGACGGCGCACTGGACTGAGCTGCGTGAACACCGCCTGCCCTTCTTCAGCGCGCCGGGACCGCATCAGGCGCTGTGGCGACTGTCGCTGCCGTTGGCGCTGAACCACCTCGAGTGGCAAGCCGCCGTCAGCGAACTGCTGGGCGCTGTGGATGACACCAACTTGCTGTGTGACTGGGCGGGCGCCCAGCGCTGGCTTGCAAGCGCCGCCCCGGCCCAGCGCATCCGCTCGCTGGCCAGCCGGCTGGGTGGCCATGCCATCTGTTATACCCCGGGCACCGTCGCCGCCGAAGACAGCCCGCTGATGCCGCTGGCCGCCCCCAATGCCCGCTATCACCTTCAGCTCAAGCAGCAGCTGGACCCCCACGGCATCCTCAATCCCGGTCGCCTGTATGCCGAGATGTGACTCACGCCACGACAGGAGACGCACCTGAATGCAGACCCACTTCAGTGACGCCGCGCTTGCCAGACCGCATATCCAGCGGGCCGACAAGGTCCTGCGCAGCTGCGTGCATTGCGGCTTCTGCAATGCCACCTGCCCTACCTATCAGCTGCTGGGCGATGAGCGTGACGGACCGCGCGGGCGCATCTATCTGATCAAGCAGCTGCTGGAGAGCGACCCCGAAAGCCCGGACGCAAGTACCCGCCAGCAGGCCAGCGAGATCACCCGCGAGACCCAGCGGCATCTGGATCGCTGTCTGAGCTGTCGCAGCTGCGAAACCACCTGCCCGTCGGGCGTGCAGTATCACACCCTGCTCGATATCGGGCGTCAGGAACTGGAGCGCCGCGTCGGCCGCCCGTGGCGAGAGCGCCTGCTGCGCAGTGGCCTGCGCCATGCGCTGGTCGAACCCGCGCGCTTCAAGGCCCTGCTGGCACTTGGCGTGCGCTTTCGTCCCCTCGCGCCTGGCGCGCTGGCCGACAAGATCCCGCTGACCCGCGAGCGCGACCGTCAAGCCAAGCACCCGACTGCCCCTGTCACCGCGACGCCTTCTGATCAGGCGCTTCCGCGCCAGGTGCTGATGCTGGAGGGCTGCGTGCAACCGGGCCTGGCCCCCAATATCAACGCCGCCACCGCCCGCGTGCTGGCGCGCTTCGGCATCGGCGTCACGCCCATTCAGGAGGCCGGCTGCTGCGGCGCCATCGACTATCACCTCAACGCCCAGCAGGCCGGTCGCGCGCGCATGCGTGCCAACATCGATGCCTGGTGGCCGGCCATCGAGGCCGGTGCGGAAGCGATCGTGCAGACCGCCAGCGGCTGCGGGGCCTTCGTCAAGGAATATGGCGAGATGCTGGCCGATGACCCGGACTATGCTGAGCGCGCCGCACGCGTAAGCGCCCTGGCCCGCGATATCGTCGAGGTACTCGGCGAGGAGATCGCCCGCGATGATCGAAAGAGTCTCGCGGCCGCGCCCGACCAACAGCCGCTGGCCTTCCATTGCCCCTGCACCCTGCAACATGCCCAGGGACTGGGCGGCGAGGTGGAGAAGATCCTGTCGCAACTGGGCTTTACACTGGCGCCTGTCATGGAGGGCCATCTGTGCTGCGGTTCCGCCGGCACCTACTCGATCACGCAGCCGGAGTTGTCACGCCAGCTGCGAGACCGCAAGCTTGAGGCGCTGGAGGCCAACGGGCCTGCGCGCATCGCCACCGCCAACATCGGCTGTCAGACGCATCTCTCGAGCGCCGGACGCACGCCGGTGAGTCACTGGATCGAACTGGTGGATGATGCCCTGCCCGAGACGCTCCCGCAGAAATGAAGCGTCACTACCTGTTTCACTACCTGTTTCACTATCTGTTTCACTATCTGTTTCACTATCTCTTTCACTGTCCTTTTCCCTCACCACTGCCAAGGAAGCCCGATGATCACTCGCCACGTACTGACCCTCGCTGACGTCAATCAGATGCTGGACGCCGCCCAGAAGGAAGCCGAGGCCAATGGCTGGGCCGTCTCCATCGCCGTTGCCGACGATGGCGGCCACCCGCTGGGCCTGCGTCGCCTCGACGACACCCCGGCGATGACCGGCTACTTCGCCCAGGAGAAGGCCAAGAGCGCCGCCCTGGGTCGCCGCGAGACCCAGCTGTTCGAGGACTCCATCAACGGCGGACGCACCGCCTTCCTGTCAGCGCCGCAGCTTGAAGGCATGCTGGGCGGCGGCGTGCCGGTGATGGTCGAAGGCCAGATCGCCGGCAGCATCGGCGTGTCCGGCGTCAAGCCGGAGCAGGATGCCCAGATCGCCAAGGCCGGGGTCGCCGCACTGGGCCTCTGAGGCCCCGCCAGCCTGGATAAAGAGGCATCACCGGTCTGAATAAAAAGTCCTCACCGGTTTAGGTAAAAAGCCCTCGCCAGCCTGGATAAAAGAGGCGAATGAAAAGACCGCCGTGCCCGCCAGGGCGCAGCGGTCTTTTTGCACACGCCACTCTTGCGTCTGTGCCTTTCCGTCACGCCCCGCGAGGCGGCATGGCGGCTTCCACCGCCGCCATGAAGGCACGCAGCTTGCCCGACTGCGGCAGGCGCTGGGGATAGAGCATGTAGATGCTGTTGGGTTCGCCCTCCTCGTGCGCCAGCAGACGCACCAGACGGCCCTCGGCCAGCTCACGGTCGACCAGGTAATGGGCGACCCGGATGATGCCGGTATGACCCAGCGCCTGCTGCTTGAGCAGGCGGTGATCATTGATGGCCAATCCCCCCGCGAGACTGACCTCACCACTGGCCAGCGGCCAGCCGGACTGTCCTGACCAGACGTGGCAGCGATGATCGCCAAGCGCCGCGGCCGTGTGCGGCGTGCCATGCGCGGCAAGGTACTCGGGCGAGGCGCAGCAGCAGTGAACGTAATCGAGCAGGCGACGCGCGATCATGTTGTCCGGTGGCGTGCGCGTGGCGCGAAATGCCACATCAAATGGCTCGCGGGTCAGGTCATGGCTCTCGTAACTGACGTCCAGACGCAGCTCGACCGCCGGATGGCGCCCCTGAAAAGCATTGCAGACCTCGACCAGATAACGCTCGGCGAACAGCACCGGCGCCGTGATGCGCAACACCCCGCTGTAGCCCTGGCGCTCCGACTCACTCGTCTGCTCCAGGTCGTGTTCAAGCTCACGCTCCAATGCCAGCAGTTCGCCATGTACCGACTGCATGCGCTGGCGAATGCGCTCACCTTCCTCGGTGAGACGGACCGCCCGCGTGGTGCGGATCAGCAAGGGCGCCCCGATGTCCTGCTCCAGCCGCCGCACCTGCTCGGAAAGATGAGCACGCGACACGCCCAGCGCCTTGGCTGCCCGGGTGAAGCTGAGGGTTTCCGCCACCTGAGCGAACAACATCAGTCGCTCCACCTGCTTGTGATGCCGCATCCTGCCTGCTCCTCATGCCAGCCATCCGGAATTTCAGTGAACGAGCCTGCCACAGTATTGTACGCTCTGACGAACAATCTGTTCGTTCGCATGTGCTTATCAGACCTGCAGACGCGACCTAGACTGAAGGCGTCATCCGATGTCACCTCACCCCTGGGTGACATCGACGCCTCCACTCGTGAAAGGACTCCGCCATGCGCTATACCCCGGCTGAAGATCGCTACGAACGCATGCACTACCAGCGCTGCGGCAAGAGCGGCCTCAAACTGCCCCGCCTGTCACTGGGGCTCTGGCACAACTTCGGCAACAACGCCCACGAAGACAATGCGCGCGCCATCTGCCAGACCGCCTTCGATCTAGGCATCACCCACTTCGATCTGGCCAACAACTACGGGCCGCCGCCGGGCAGCGCCGAGGAAATGTTCGGTCGCATGCTCAAGCGCGACTTCGCCGGCTATCGCGATGAGATGGTGATCTCCACCAAGGCGGGCTATCACATGTGGCCTGGCCCCTACGGCGAATGGGGCAGCCGCAAGTACCTGCTCTCGAGTCTGGACCAGAGCCTCAAGCGCATGGATCTCGATTACGTCGACATCTTCTATTCGCACCGCTTCGATCCGGACACGCCGCTGGAAGAGACGATGGGCGCGCTTGACAGTGCCGTGCGTTCCGGCAAGGCGCTCTATGCGGGCATCTCCTCCTACAATGCCCAGCGCACCCGCGAAGCCGCCGCCATCCTGCGCGAGCTGGGCACGCCGTGCATCATCCATCAGCCCAGCTATTCGATGATCAATCGCTGGATCGAGGAAGACGGCCTGCTCGATACCCTCGATGACGAGGGCATCGGCTCCATCGTGTTCTCGCCGCTGGCCCAGGGCGTGCTGACCAACAAGTATCTGGGCGGCGTGCCACAGGATAGCCGTCTGGCACGCGGCGGAGCGATCAAGGAAGACCACCTTACCGAGGACAATCTGGAGCGGGTGCGCGCCCTCAACGCCATCGCCGAGCGCCGTGGCCAGTCGCTGGCCCAGATGGCCCTCGCCTGGGCGCTGCGCGGCAACCGCGTCACCACCGCACTGATCGGTGCCAGCCGTCCGGAACAGGTCAGCGATTGCGTCAAGGCGCTGGATCATCTCGACTTCACCCAGGCCGAGCTCGACGAGATCGATCGCTACGCCGTCGATGGCGGCGTCAATCTGTGGGCGCGCTCGTCCAATGCCTGAACTCGAGTCTGAGACGCGACTGATGCAATGGAGCGCGTGAAACACATCGCCCCCGCCGAGTGCGACTCGACGGGGGCGATGTGGTTTGGCGTGACGTGCTGATGTATTGAGCTCTGACAACGTGCTCAGCCGCCGGCGGCAATGCCGTGCTCGCTGGCCAGCAGCCCGCGGTAATCGGCGTAGCCCTTGCGGTAGGCGGCCACTCCTTCGGCCTGGGGCTGGGCGAGTGTCGCATGATCCAGCGCGACCAGCCGCTCGCAGAGTTGCTCAAGCGTCTCGCTGTGGCGGCCTTGACCCTCATTGCCTGACTGTCCCAGACACCAGCCCGCCTGAATCGCGGCGCCCAAGGCGGCGGCTTCGGTCACCTGCGGGCAGACCACCTCGAGGCCGAGAATGTCGGCCAGCATCTGACGCCACAGCGGACTTTTGGCGCCACCGCCCACCAGACGGATCTGGCGCGCCTCATTGCCCAGCGGCCCCATGCACTCGAGTGCGTAGCGCAGGCCGTAACTTGCGCCTTCCATGGTCGCGCGGCACAGGTTGGCCGGGGTGGCATTGCGACTGTCCAGCCCATGGAAACTGGCCTGGGCACGCGGCAGCATCGGCACGCGCTCGCCATTGAAGAACGGCAGCACCTGCACGCCCTCGGCTCCGCGCGGGGCACTTGCCACCTGGGCGGAGAAGGTGGCGATGTCGAAGCCGAACATCTCGCGTACCCGTGTGGTCGCCGAGGTCACATTCATGGTGCATACCAGCGGCAGCCAGCCACCATCGCTGGCGCTGAAACTGGCCACCTGAGGGTCGCAGCCGGCCGGATAGTCCGCCGACCAGGCGCATACCGTGCCGGAGGTGCCCATGCTGAGCGTCACCCGCCCCGGCGCGATGTTGCCGGTGCCGATGGCGCTCATCATGTTGTCGCCGCCGCCGCTGGAGACGATGACGTCGTCACGCAGCCCGAAGCGCGCGGCGATCTCGGGGCGAATGCGTCCGGCCGGCTCGTGGGAGTCGATCAATCGGGGCAGCACGCGCCGGGCATCAAGCTCCGGGGCGATCTGCGCGAAGACATCCAGATGCCAGCAGCGCCGCCGGGTATCGAAATAGCCGGTGCCCGAGGCATCGCCATATTCGGCGACGCGCTCGCCGGTCAGCCAGAAGTTGAGATAGTCATGCGGCAGCAGGATGCTGGCGATGCGCTGGTAGCGCTCGGGATGCCGCTCACGCAGCCAGGCGAGCTTGGAGGCGGTGTAGCCGGTCTGCAGCACCAGGCCGAGCGTCTCCAGACAGCCCGCCTCACCTCCCAGCGCCTCAATCAATGCGGCATTGTGCTCGCTGGTCTCGGTGTCACACCACAGCTTGGCCGGATGGAGCGGCACGCCGGCCGCATCCAGCACCACCATGCCATGCTGCTGACCGGACACCCCGATCGCCGTGATGCGCTGCGGGTCCAGCCACGAGGCGGCCAGTGCATCAGCGAAGGCGCCCTCAAGCGCCGCCACCCAGTCCTGCGGGTCCTGCTCACGGCGGCCGTTGGCGCCTTCCTGCAGCGCATGACTGCGCTGGCCCTGGGCCACGATGCTGCCGCAGGCCGGATCGACGATCACCACCTTGGTACTCTGAGTCCCACAATCAACGCCTACCCACATGGGGCTCTCCCTGCCATCCGTCATTCAGCGGTCTTCCCCATCGGGGCCGATGGGGGCATTCGCGAGGCGCCAACGCCAGTCGGCGTTGAGCGAGTCCTGCTTGATCAGGTGCGCGTTGAGCATGTCCTTGTGATGGGTGCGCTCGTGGGCACCGCGGGCATCCTGGCCCATCTCGCGCCAGCGATGCAGCAGGCGCGGCACCAGCACCTCATCCTCGATATCCAGAAAGATGCTGATATCGAACAAGCCGAGCAGCGCGTCCCAGGGCGCGTGGCGCAGCAGCAGATAGTTGCCCTCGACCAGCACGATGCGATGGTGGGTCTCGACCACGCGGCCACCGGCACGTGCCAGGTCCAGCGGGCGATCGAAGACCGGCACGGCGACCGGGCCATCATCGGCGCGCACCCTGACGAGATCATGATAGAGCCCGCGCGCATCGAAGGTCTCCGGTGCGCCCTTGACGTAGAGCAGGCCCTGCGGCGCCAGCACGGCATTGTCATAGTGATAGCCATCCATCGGCACCACCACGGCGATGCCGGGTTCCAGCGCATTGAGGGTCTCGCACAGGGATTCCGACAACGTCGACTTGCCCGCCGCCGGCGGGCCGGCGAGGGCCACGATGGTACGTGTGCGCTGACTGGAGGCGTGTTCCGCCAGCACACGGCTGGCCATGTCGTCCAACGAGGGCGACATGTGGGCCAGGCGAGAATCGGGTAAAGATGTCACGTGACTACCTCATTCATGGATGCGCACCCTTGCAGCGGGACGGAAGGTGTCTCTCATCCTTAGCTCATCCAGTTGCCACCGTCGACATTGAGTGTCTGGGCGACGACGAAATCGCTGTCTTCACAGGCCAGAAATACCGCGGCGCCGGCGTGGTCATCCGGCAGCCCCATGCGTCCATAGGGTACCGCCTCACCGACCAGACGTTTCTTCTCGCCCAGCGGGCGCTGTTCATGATGGGCGAACAGCGCATCGACCTGATCCCACATCGGCGTGTCGACCACGCCCGGCGCGATGCCATTGACATTGATGCCATGGCGGATGAGATCAAGCCCGCAGGACTGGGTCAGGCTGATCACGGCGGCCTTGGAGGCACAATAGGCGCTGACCAGCGCCTCGCCGCGTCGTCCGGCCTGCGAGGCCATGTTGATGATCTTGCCGCCCTGCCCGCGCTCGACCATCGTTCTGGCCACCGCCTGCAGGGTGAAGAACAGGCCCTCGACATTGACCGCCAGCTGGTGGCGCAGCATGCCCTCGCTGACCTCCAGCACCGGCGCCATGGCGAAGACGGCGGCATTGTTGACCAGGATATCGATCGGCCCCAATTGTGCCTGCACGCATTCCAGCATGCTCTGACGCGAGACGCTCGACGTCACGTCCAGCGTCACCGCCAGGACGCGTGCCTGTGGCCCGGCCTGCTCGCGCAGCTGCTGGGCGGCGCGCTCCGCCGCCTCGCCATTGATGTCCGCCAGCGCCACATAGGCGCCTTCGGCGACATAGCGGGTGGCGATGGCCAGGCCGATACCGCCCGCAGCGCCGGTGACCACCGCCACCTTGCCGGCGAGCCGGGCGCTGCGCGGCGAGGTCAGCGGCTCACTATTATTGGCCGACTCGGATAGCGTCTGCATGTTGTCACTCCCTGACGGTGCTCATGTGGCGCTCAGGTCGCTGGCCTGACCGATACGTAGCTGACTGATCAGAGCGCTGACCTCCTCCATGCTCGCACGGCTCTGCCAGGCACCCGCCTCCAGCTGACGCTGGGCGTGGCCCGGCGGAATATGCCCGGCGCCGGTGAAGCCGATCACGCGCAGACCGGCCGCGACCGCCGCGCTGACGCCGGCGAGGCTATCCTCGATCACCACGCACTCCAGGGCATCACGTCCCAGCTGACGCAGCGCCAGCTGATAGACGTCCGGCGCGGGCTTGGGGCGGGCGACCTGCTCGGCCGTGAAGAGCGGCACCGAACCCAGCCAGCGATCCAGACCGGTGGCGGCCAGCGAGGCTCGCACTCGCCGCTCGGCACTGTTGGACACGATCGCCACGGCCACGCCATTCGCCAACAGTCCGCCAAGCAATTCCGCCATGCCGCTGATGGGCGCAAGTTCCTTTGCCAGACGTGACTCGATGGCGTGGTCGATGCGCTCCATCGCCTGCGGCGGCAGAGTGTGAGTACTCATGGCCTCCAGATGGCCCAGGATGGCCTCGGTGGTCATGCCCAGCGCCGCGCGCAGCTCGGCCTCGGTGTCGAGGTCCGGCAGCCACTCACCCAGCTGACGCGACAACTCCTCCTCGGCCAGCACTTCGCTGTCCACCAGCACGCCGTCACAATCGAAGATCACCTGCTGCAAGGGTGTACTCATCTCATCCTCCTCTCTGGCTTCCCGATTCGCGGCTGCGCGGTTCATGCGCGGGCTTCCTGTGCGGCGCTGGCACTGGACAGGGAATTGTCCTGACGCGTCAGGCTGGTCAGCGGGTGACGGTTGAGATTCTGCAGCGCCAGCCCTTCACGGGTGAAGAGGTGCGCACGCTCGGTATCGAAGCCGTAGCGGATGCTGTCACCCACGCGGCTGTTGACGTCGCCATCTGCCATCAGGATCCAGCCGCTGTCGGACTGCTCGTCGGACTTGAGGCCGCCGATCGGTGCATCGCCGGAACCATCCGGAGTCGCCAGGTACAGGGAGGTCACCCCGCCCAGACGCTCGATGACCTGAACCTGGCCGCTGAACGGGCCTTGCGCGTCGAGCATCAGGTGCTCGGGGCGCACGCCCAGCGTCAGGCTGTCGCCGACGATGACCGAGGCACCATCTTCGGTCTGGCTCACCACCGGAATCAGGCGCTCGCTGCCATCGGGCAGGCGCACCGTGACACCCTCGCCGGCCACGCCAGTGACGGTGATGTCGAGGAAGTTCATCTTAGGCGAGCCGATGAAGCCGGCCACGAAGCGATTGCGCGGGTGATGGTAGAGCTCCATCGGCGAGCCGACCTGCTCGACCACGCCGCCCTGCAGCACGACGATCTTGTCGGCCATGGTCATGGCTTCGACCTGATCGTGGGTCACGTAGATCATGGTCGCCTTGAGCTCGGCATGCAGGCGCGCCAGCTCGATGCGCATCTGCACCCGCAGCGCGGCGTCCAGGTTGGAGAGCGGCTCATCGAACAGGAAGATGCTCGGGTTGCGCACGATGGCGCGGCCGATGGCGACACGCTGACGCTGCCCACCGGACAGAGCCTTGGGCTTGCGGTCCAGCAGCGGCCCGAGCTGCAGCACCTCAGCGGCGGCGTTGACCTTCTCGGCGCGCTCTTCCTTGGAGACGCCGGCGAGCTTGAGGCTGAAGCCCATGTTCTCGCCCACCGTCATGTGCGGATAGAGCGCGTAGCTCTGGAACACCATCGCCAGGCCGCGCTCGGCCGGGCCGATATCGTTCATGCGCTTGCCATCGATCAGGATGTCACCGGAGGTCGCGTTCTCGAGACCGGCGATCATGCGCATCAGCGTGGACTTGCCGCAACCGGACGGGCCGACGAAGACCACGAATTCCTGGTCCTTCACTTCCAGATCGACTCCCTTGATGACCTGGGTGGTGGAGGCGCTGGCGCCGCTGCCGGAGGTGAATTCCTTGACGATGTTCTTGAGCGTGAGTGTGGACATGGGAAGTTTCCTTATCCGCACCTGCCCGAGGGCAGGTGATGGCAAATTTGGGTGGCATGGCAAGGGTGCAACATGCGTGTGGCTCTCGGCCGCCTGCGCTGATCCGCTATCAGTCAATGTTCATCAGCCAATGTGGCGCAGGCGGCGTACCTCTCTGTGGCTTTTGCGTCTTGCGTGTGCGTCTTGCATGTCTATGACTGGCGCGGATTACTTGACGGCGCCGAAGGTCAGGCCGCGTACCATCTGCTTCTGGGTCATCCAGCCGAAGATCAGGATCGGCGCGATGGCGAGCGTGGAAGCCGCGGACAGCTTGGCCCAGAACAGCCCTTCCGGACTGGAGAAGGACGCGATGTAGGCGGTCAGCGGTGCGGCGTTGGAGGTGGTCAGGTTCAGGCTCCAGAACGCCTCGTTCCAGCTCAGGATCACGCACAGCAGACCGGTGGAAGCGATGCCCGGCAGGGTCAGCGGCAGCAGCAGGTGGAAGATCTCCTGCAGGGTGCTGGCGCCATCCATGCGCCCGGCTTCGAGGATGTCCTTGGGAATGTCCTTGAAGAAGGTGTAGAGCATCCAGACCACGATCGGCAGGTTCATCAGCATGTAGATGATGATCAGGCCGGTGCGGCTATCCAGCAGTCCCAGATCGCGGAAGATCAGGTAGACCGGCAGCAGCACGCCCACGGACGGCAGCATCTTGGTCGACAGCATCCACAGCAGTGTCCCCTGGGTGCGCTTGGTGGGCAGGAAGGCCATCGAGTAGGCGGACGGAATCGCGATCAGCAGCGCCAGCAGCGTTGCCCCGAGCGAGATCACCACACTGTTGAGGGCGTACTTGAAGTAGTCCGCACGTGCCTGGATCTCGATATAGCCCTCGACGCTGGGCGTGAAGAACAGGCTCGGCGGCGTGGCGATCGCCTCGGCCTCGGTCTTGAAGCTAGTGAGGATCATCCAGAAGATCGGGAAGAACATCACCAGCGCGATGGTCCAGGCCACCAGGGTCAGGACAAGCTTCTTGTTGATCACGCTGCGGCGCGCGCGACTGGCGCTGACGGCAGCGCTGGCGGCGGCCACGGAATTGGAAGTTGAAGTCGACATCATTGAGTCTCCCTGTGCTGAGCGCTTGTCATCAGTTCTCGAGATTCTTGGCGACGGTACGCACCAGGAAGAAGGCCACGATATTGGCCAGGATGATGGCGATCACGCCACCGGCGGAGGCACCACCCACATCGAAGTCCAGCAGGGCGCGGATGTAGATCAGGTACGCCAGGTTGGTCGAGGCAAGCCCCGGACCACCGGAGGTGGTGACGAAGATCTCGGCGAAGATGGTCAGCAGGAAGATCATCTCGATCATCACCACCACGCTGATGGCACGCTTGAGGTGCGGCAGGGTGATGTAGAAGAAGATCGCCACCGGCCCTGCCCCGTCCATGCGCGCCGCCTCGACCTGGTCGTCATCGAGTGACTGGATGGCGGTCAGCAGGATCAACACCGCGAACGGCAGCCACTGCCAGGTGACGATGATCACGATGGAGGTCAGCGGCAGGCTGGCGAACCAGTCGATGGCCGGCAGACCGAACAGCCCGGCGACCCAGGCCAGAATGCCGTTGACCGGGTGCATCATCATGTTCTTCCACACCAGGGCACTCACGGTGGGCATGATAAAGAACGGCGCGATCACGAACAGGCGCGCGACGCCGCGGCCGAAGAATTCCTGCTGCAGCAATACCGCCAGCAGCGTGCCGCCGACCACGGTGGCGACCAGCACCCAGCCCACCAGCAGCAAGGTGTTGCCCATGGCGGTCCACAGGGACGGGTCGGTCAGCAGGTAGTAATAGTTGTCGACGCCGGCAAAGCCGGACACCGACGGCATCATCAGGTTGTAACGCTGGAAGGAGAACCACAGGGTCATGACCAGTGGTACCAGCATCCACATCAACAACAGGCTTACGGCTGGGGCTTGCAGCGACAGGGTTCGCAATCCCCCGACGGTGCGTCCGGATGCTCTCGTGCGCATGGTGAGTCCTTCGATACGGTGAGGAAGTCAGGCAATGCGGTGGGCTTCAGGCCGAGGCTCCCCGTGCCACGCCGCGAGGGCGTTGCAGGAGTCTCGAGAAGAAGGGGGTACCGCGGGTGCCGGACGGGGCTCCCGCCGTGCTTCGAGTCAATCTCTGTTGAGGCTCTAGGCAAGACGGGAGGCCATTGCAACGTTCAGATCAGATCGGTTGAGACCAGATCCGTGGGGATCAGATCGGCTGGATCAGATCAGTAGCCCGACTGGCGCATGGTGCGCTCGGTGGAACGCTGGGCGGAGGACAGTGCCTGCTCGACCGACATCTGGCCGGCCAGCGCCGCGGCGATCATCTGACCCACCTGGGTACCGATGGACTGGAATTCCGGGATGGTCACCATCTGCACGCCGACATAGGGCACCGGCTCAAGCGTCGGGTCAGTCGGGTCGGCACTGGTGATGGCGTCCATCACGAAGCCGGCAAAGGGTGCGGCGTCCTTGTAGGACTGGTTCTCGTAGGTGGAGACACGGGTGCCCGGCGGGATGCTGGCCCAGCCTTCACGCTCGCCGACCAGATTCACGTATTCCTGGGAAGTGGCCCAGGTGATGAAGGTCTGGGCGGCATCCTTGGACTTGGAGGATTCCGGAATCGCCAGCGCCCAGGACCACAGCCAATGCGAGCCCTTCTCCGTCTTGGCGATCGGTGCCGGCGCGAAGCCCAGCTTGTCGGCCACGGAAGATTCCTTCGGGTTGTAGAGCTTGCCGGCCGCCGAGGTAGCGTCGACCCACATGCCGCACTTGCCGCTGGAGAACAGTGCCAGGTTCTCGTTGAAGCCGTTGGAAGTCGCGCCCGGCGGGCCGTACTTGCCCATCATGTCGACGTAGAAGTTGATAGCCTCGCTCCAAGCCGGGGAATCCAGCTGCGGCTCCCACTCTTCATTGAACCAGCGACCGCCGAAGCTGTTGACCATGGTACCCAGCACCGCCATGTTCTCGCCCCAGCCCGGCTTGCCGCGCAGGCAGATGCCGTAGACGCCTTCATCCGCGGAGTTGAGCTTGGCGGCCCAGTCGTTGACCTGGCTCCAGGTCGGCTGCTCCGGCATCTCGATACCGGCCTGCTCGAAGAGGTCCTTGCGGTAGTAGAGCATGGAGCTTTCGCCATAGAACGGCAGCGCGTAGAGGCCCTTCTTCTCGCCTTCGGTCACGCTCAGACCATCACGCACCGGCTTGATCAGGTCATCGACCTGATAGTCCTCCGGCAGGTTGTCGAGCTTGGTCAGCCAGCCATGCTTGGCCCAGATAGGCACTTCATAGGTGCCGATGGTCATGACGTCGAACTGGCCACCCTGGGTCGCCACATCGGTGGTCAGACGCTGGCGCAGCACGTTCTCTTCCAGTACCACCCAGTCGAGGGTGATGTCCGGATGCGCCTTCTCGAATTCGCTGGTCAGGCTCTGCATGACCACCATGTCGGCGTTGTTGACGGTCGCGACAGTGATGGTCTCGGCACTGACCTGGGCGCTGAGCGGCGCCAGGGCAGCGACACTGGCGAGCGAGAGCAGATGACGGCGGGACTTGGTGATGTGAGGTAGGCGCATGAGGGCACTCCATCGGGGCGTTATTGGCATTGTTCTTTTCGAGGGCAGCGGCGCCTTGAGCACCGATACCTTCCCATCAACCGGCTTGGTGAACGGATGTCCTGGCGAGACATCGCGACGCAAACACGTTCGATCAAAACGTCATTCAGTGAACAAATGATCGGATCAGACCTGTGAAAAAGCAAACTCTGAAGCGCTATACCTTGGGCTATACAACCTTGGGATCTGATCCTTTGGGTGTAGGCCACAAGGCGGCATGGCCACTGAGCTTGCGTGCAATTCAGCATAGACAGACATTAGCGTTAAACGAAACAACGCAGACCACGATTGCCGCCCCGATTCTTTATCATTGAGGCGAACAAACGCGTCCGATTGTCAGACAAGAGAAGGCAGTGTTCGCCCCAAAAGTCATGGCTCCGACGCAAGGATGGGAGAACGAAGAGAAAATAAAGAGAGGACAAAGAGCGAATCAAGAGAGAGCAAAGGGCAAGAAAAAAAGCAGGTATCGAGGAGAAATAGCAAAGGAATGGCGAAGGAATGGCGAAGGAGTGACGGAGAAACAGCAGAGCAATAGCGCCGGGAAGGTAACGGGAACGCCTGGGCATCACGCGGGCTACGACAATGCTGAACCCTGACCACGATAACGTCACCAAGAACGATACCAAGAACGACACCAGGAGCAAGGCATGGGGCCATACGCCCCGCCCTGCTCCCGATGACTCGCTCGGCGCCTTGTACGGCGTCTTGCACGACGTGTATCCACGGGAGCCTGTCATCGGGAGCCAGTCGTCAAGCGCAAGCCGTCAGCAGAAAACCATCAGGCTGCAGACATCTCGATGAAACTGTACGAAGACGGCAGTTCTCTGCTCACTCCTTGAGGGCCGCGCAGACCCGCTGGGCAGCCACCTCATCGATGATCAACCCTTGCAGCCAACCACCGCGCAATGCACTCAGGATGGCCGGCACCTTGTCGTGCCCGCCCGCCAGCCCGATCAGCGGCTGCGCCTTGAGCGAGGTCAGCGGCACACTGGTGATGCGCTGCGCCAGCGGGCAATCGATCAGCCGGCCATGGGTGTCCAGCGGCCAGCCCATCAACTCGCCCACGGCACCGACTTCCATCAGCTCATCGCGCTCGGCGGCGCTGATGAACTGATCCTGGAACAGCGTCGCCTGGGCATCGAGACGCCCGATGCCGATCATGCCCACATCGGCCTCACAGGCAACCTTGAACACCGCCTTGACCAGATTCTGCCCCTGCAGCGACTCCTTCTCCTCGATGCTGGCCGCCACCACGGGCGCGGGTAGCAGGAAGCGATCAGCGCCGATCTTGTCCGCCAGCAGCATCACGCCGTCATAGCGGTTGGATGAGCCATCCAGCGCCACATTGCCGACCAGTGACACGATGCGATGCTGGGGGCGCTCGCTGCGACTCAGCGCTTCCACCGCCGCGCGCACCGCACGCCCGGTACTCAGCGAGATGGTCTGCGGCTGCTGGCGACCGAGATAGAACGCCAGACGTTCGGCACCCGCCACCGCCAGATACTCCGCGATGCTCTCCGGTGACTGGGTGTCCGAGGGCACCACATCGCAGAAGCTCAGCCCGAAGTGCTCCACCAGCGTATCCGACAGCGCCATGCTGCTGGCCACGGGATGATCGATGGAGATCTTGACCAGCCGCTCCTGGCGCGCCAACGACAGCAGGCGCTGCACGCCGGGGCGCGACACCCCCAGCTGAACCGCGATGTCATCCTGGGTCCGTCCACCGACATATGACAACCATGCAGCCCGCGCAGCCTGCTCCAGTCGCTGTTCAAACTTGTCCATGCGCTTTCTTCCACACTGTCGATTGAGTCCAACACTTTCCACGCCGCCGCCACCGAGCACAAGTGCCACGCGCCAACCCGCGCGCAAAACGACAACGCCCCGCCGATGAAGGCGAGGCGTTGCAGAGACGCTTTTTCGCGCCGATGGCATCAGCAGACTGACGCCTACGTGCCGCGAAGGACTACATGAACCAGCGTGCGCCATACCCCCACAGCAGCACGGTGACCGCCAGCAGGCCCTCCAGGACCAGCACCCCGATCCCCAGTGTCGACCCGGTGACGAGGAAACCTTCCTTGTTGGAGATGTCGAGCAGTGGCGGGATGCCCAGATACAGCAGGTATGCGCTGTAACACAGGCCAATGGTGCCCGCGAGGATACACACCCAGATGACGGGATAGAGCGCGACCAGCCCCGCGAGGAACATCGGCGTGGCGACATAGCCCGCGAAGATGATGCAACGTCGGCGGCTGGGGTGCCCCGAGAAACGCTGCGAGAGCATGTGAATGACAGTGCCCATGAAGCCGATCGCTGTCAGTATGGCGATATAGAACGCGATACCGGCGAAGAAGGCATCCAGTGGCTCCAGAAGAATGGCGTGGCCTTCCGTCAGGCTCCAACCGAACTGCGTGGTCCCGATATAGGCACAGATGACAGGCACCAGCGCCATGAGCAGCACATGATGTGCGTAGAGGTGGGTGATGGATTCGTGTTCCTTGCGGATGGTCTGCCATTCCCGTTGCGGATGCGCCATCAAGCCCCATACGTGGGTCAGCATGTGGTCTACCTCCCGTTGACAGTCGTCGACAATCCGGCCATGCGGTCCCGGCGCGGAGTTCGTGTCAGGGCAGTTGCACAGCCATGATTTGAGCGTAGACCACATTGCGCCAACTGGCAGTTCAACGCCCGTTGCCCCTACCGAATCGTGCCGGTGCAGGCGTGAAACAGGCCAACGAGGGAAGCGTTGACCGGGACAGCGACAGCACGCCCTGCACTTTTGAGAGATACTTGATTTACCCCCTATGGATGGATGACGACGAATGCCAATCGGACAGCGTAGCGGCATGAAGGCAGTGCTTGTCATGCAGGGAGTGCTCGACATGAAGAGAATGTTCGGCATCAAGAGAGCGCTCGGCGTGGGCTTGGCGCTGGGGCTTTCCGCCCTGGGCACGCCCGCCCAGGCGGAGCCTGTCGAGCTGACCATGAGCCGCGAATACGGCCCCCAGACCATGATGGGCCAGCGCGCCCAGCAGTTCGTCGATCAGGTGGCATCGCTCAGCGGGGGCGAGCTCGCGATCACCTTCGGAGAAGGCCCGCTGAGTCGGCTGCGCTCGGTGAATCATCTCGAGGCCATCAACGCCGACATCATCCAGCTGGCCGACTCCCACAGCGGCGCGCTGGCCGCCGAGATACCGCTGTTCGGCCTCAGCTCACTGCCGACCCTGGTCGATGACCCGCATCAGGCGCGCGAACTCTACCGCCTGGCGCGCCCCAGCTATGAAGCGCAGCTGGAAGAGCATGACCAGATTCTGCTCTACGCCCTGCCCTGGCCGCCCAGCGGGCTGTGGTCGCGCAAGCCGATCACCACACGCGATGACCTCCGGGGCGTGCCCGTGCGGGCCTACGACCGCAATACCCAGCGCGTGCTGCTCAACCTTGGCGCCATCGCCACCGTGCTCGGCTGGGAGCCGATGCAGCAGCAGCTGGCCGAAGGCCGTATCGAGGCGGTGATGACCTCGGCCCTGGGCGGCCTGACGGCGGAGCTCAACCGCACGCTGGATCACTACACCGCGCTGCAATACGCCATGCCGCTCAATATCGTTCACATGAGCCGGTCACGCTTCGAAGCGCTCGACGACCCCCAGCGCGAGGCCCTTCTCAGCGCCGCGACCGAGATTGAAGACACCAGCTGGAACGCCATCGCCAGCGTCCTGGAGCAGACCCATGCCCAGCTGGAAGAGGCCGGCGTGACGGTCAGCAATCCGCTCTCGCCCGAACTCAAGCGCTCACTGGCACGCGCCAGTGTCAGCGTGATCGAGAGCTGGCGCAGCAAGGTTGAGCTCGAGCAAAGCGAACTGCTGGATCGCTATCTCGCACAACGCGATACCCTGTGAGTCAGGCGCGCGCCCACGCCACCGACCTTGGCCATGACGGCCACCCCACGCGGCAACCTCTCCCGACAGCGCAGGGAAAATGCGCGACGTCACCCTGCAGCTGAGCATAAACGCAGGCATGCACTACCCTAGCGGGCAAAGGTCAAAGACAAAAAGAAAGGATTCCCCATGACGTCTTCCTCACGCATTTCCGCCCTGTTGTCCGCTGGCCTGGCCACGGCAGGCCTGATCGGCGCACTCAGCGCGCACGCCCAGACGACCCTCAGCATGAGCAGCGATTACGAGCCCGACACGATGATGGGCCAACGCGCTGCCGAATTCAGCCAGCAGGTCGCCAGCCAGTCCGAAGGCGACCTGACGCTGACGCTGCGCTCGGACATTCGCTCCGCCAGTCACCTGCAGGCCACTGCCGGCGGTGTCATCGACATCGCCGCGACACTCAGTGGCGCGCTCGCCGAGGAAGCCCCCTTCTTCGGCATCTCCTCGCTGCCGGCGATCGCCTACGACCTCGATGAAGCTCACCGCCTGTACGTGGTCGCGAAGCCGCGCTACGAGGAACTGCTCGCCGAATACAACCAGATCCTGCTGTATGCCCTGCCGTGGACACCCAGCGGCCTGTGGTCGAAAGCGCCCATCGCTGACGGTGATGACCTGAAGGACATGCCGATCCGCACCTACGACCGCAACACGCAGCGGGTGCTGCTCAATCTGGGCGCGGCGCCTCAGGTGATGAGCTGGGGAGAGCTCAAACCCCTGCTGCCCGGTGGCAGCATCCACGGCGCGCTGACCTCCGCGATGGGCGGTGTCAGTGCGGAGCTCTACCGCTACATGCCCCACTTCACCACGCTCAACTACGCGATGCCGCTCAATATCATTCACATGAATCGCGATAGCTTCGACGACATGACAGAGTCACAGCAGCAGGCGTTGATCGATGCCGCGCATGCCGCCGAGTCTGCCGGCTGGACGGCCACCCACAGCGTGCTGGACGAGGCCTACACCATTCTGCAGGAGAACGGCGCGAAGCTGATCACCCCGGCCCCACCTGAGCTGCAGGATGCCCTCGAGGAGGCCAGCCAGCATGTGGTGGAAAGCTGGAAGCAGAAGGTCACCAGTGAGGATCGCGAACTGCTGACGAAGTATCTCGAATCACGGCCCGAGCGCTGAGCCCGAAAGCACTGATGATCGTCAGGCTCCAGACACGACAACGGCACCCTCGGGTGCCGTTGTCGTCTTCGTGCGCTTCACGTCTTGTGCAATAGAGCGGGGCTCTGCTCAGCGATGCGACGCCGCCAGTCCCGCGCCGGCCACGACGAACAGACTGCCCGTGGTGCGATTGAACAGCCGCACGCGCCGGTGGCTATCAAACCAGCGACTGATGCTGGAACCCGCATGGGCGTAGGTGCTCATCGTCAGCAGGTCCACCACCAGCCAGGACAGCGCCAGCACCACGAACTGGGGCAGCTGCGGTTGGGCCATGTCGATGAAGTTGGGAAACAGCGCACCGAAGAACAGCAGGTCCTTGGGGTTGCTGATCCCGATACCGAAGCCCTTGCGGCACAGTTGCCAACGCGTGGCTCTGGCGCGCATCTGCCCGTCTTCCCCCACGGCATCGAACACCACCGGCTGGGATGGCGCCCGCCAGGCCTGAATGCCCAGATAGATGAGATAGAGCGCCCCGACGATCTTCAGCACCAGAAACCCCGTCTCGGAGGCTGCCAATGCCGCGCCGAGTCCCAGCGACGACAAGGCCATCAACACCAGTGACGCCGCCGCCCCGCCCGCCACCGTCGCGAACGAGCGGCGTCGGCCGTGGCGCAGGCCATGATCCATGCACAGCAACGCAAACGGTCCGGGAAAGGTGATCAAGGCGGTGATGACGCTGACATATGCCAGCCAGACGGTGAGTTCCACTGGGTTTCCTTGTCGTTCAACGAGTGACGAACTGCTGAAAGGTGACCTGCCAATATCGCGGCTCTCTGCCGCGCCAGCAACACTTTTCGCTCCGATCGGTTCGGCAAGACAGCCGCTCCCCTCTTTGAGCATGTTGTTGCTGCCGATAACCACTTCTGCGGGGGCTGCCTGGCATTGACAACCAGTCTCCATCACACTTCACTCATGCAAGGAGACTGCCGAGCTCTCTTTACAAGGGCTATGTTCACAAGGTGCCTGCTTACAAAAGCTCTGATCACAAGGGCTCCGATCACAGAACTCTGCCCCAGATTCAGGACGAATCTGGCGACACTAAACTACCAGGGAAGAACCATGAGTGACTGCGTGTTTTGTCAGATCGTTGCGGGCCACAGTCAAAGCCATGTCGTGGCCGAAGATGAGCACTTCCTGGCCTTTCTCTCCATCTTCCCCTCTACTCCGGGCAACACGGTCGTCATTCCCAAACGCCACCTGGGCAGCTGCGTGTATGAACAAGACGATGAGGTGATTCTCGGCCTGATGCGCTTCACGCGCCGCGTGGCACACAAGCTCGACGCCTACTTCGGGGTAGCACGCACCGCCATCATCTTCGAGGGTTACGGCGTCAACCACCTGCACGCCAAGCTAATCCCGCTGCATGGCACACAGCCAGGCGAATGGCAGGCCAGACACTCGAAGATGAAGTACTACATGACCGAATACGATGGCTACGTCGTCAGCGCCGACGGCCCTCGCGGGGACGATGTGCAGCTCGCTGAACTGGCGGAGGAGATAGTTCGCAATTGATAAAATCTCTAGATTTTAATTTAAATTATAGAAACCATAACTTCCATCCGCGATACTTAATAGCGGAAAAACATTACCCCCTCTGATGGAGTACATACATTGAATAGCATTAGCACATCAAGAATCGTTTTGATGTTAGGAGGAGCATCATTATTTATCACCCCAGCAATTTATGTTGTTTGCTTTGGCACAAACTTATCTGATCAACAAACTACTTGGGCACATTTTGGAACCTTTTTTGGAGGAATCTTAAACCCAATTATAGCATTTTTAGCAATCCTTATGCTATACCAAACATTAAACACTCAAATAAAAGAATTTAAATCTTCTGTAGAGCATCTTTCTGCAGCTTCAGATACAGCAGCTAAAAACTTAGAGCTAGCTCAAGAACAAAGATTAGATAATGAAACCTTTACAGTGCTTTCCAATGGAGAAAAGCAATTAACAGATTTGCTTTTTCGGGTAGTATCACCAGAAGGCTCCCTGAATAAACTACAGATATTCCATATGTGTATGGAAGCACAAAGAACCAATGGACCTTTAGAGGCAAGTGATAGTTATATCAAGTTTATAGAAGTTGCCCAGAGTGAAGGGTCTTTTGTTTGGTCCTATGTATACTCACTAAATGAAATAGTTAACAACATGTTTGACATACTCAAAGAACATAAAGCAAAACATCCTGACAAAAATTCTCCAACAATAGCCTATTACAAAAATCGACTTATAACTATAGCGCCTTTACTTAGGGATTCTGGCTACATATCGGAATCGAGATATATTGAAATAAAAAGCCTTACAAGCCAGCATGAAAAAAATTAAAAAACATACAACCTGTCTATCTATAGTATTTTTAAACATACAAAAAAGCCCCCATTCGGGAGGCTTTTTTGAAGAATCTGGAGCGGGTGAAGGGAATCGAACCCTCGTCTTAAGCTTGGGAAGCTTCTGCTCTACCATTGAGCTACACCCGCAGGGCGGTGCATTGCGCACGCCAGAACTGCATTGTACTCAACGACTTAGCGCGGTCAAGCAACATCTGATGGAGCGGTTGCCGCAGGCGGCGTCATGCTGGCGATGTTGGTGGCCAAGCCGTTGATTGCATTCAGTATTCAAGCGCCAGTGATAATTCTCAGGCTGCGCAGCTATCGAGTTGCGCCAGCAGCACGCCACGGCGGGCGTCACTCATGCCGAGGCCTTCGGCACGCTGCGGGAAGGCGGCGTCGATGGCGTTGCGGCACAGGGTGAGCCACTGCGCCTCGCTGAGATTCAGCGCTTGCTGCACGGCGATGAAGTTGTCGAGCATGCCGCCGCCGAAATAGGCCGGATCATCCGAATTGAGGGTGATATTGAGGCCCGCCTCGATCAGCTTCGGCAGCGGGTGGTCTTCCATTCGCTCCACCACCTTGAGCGCGACATTGGACAGCGGACACACCGTCAGCGGGATACGCCGCTCGGCCAGCTCCGCGACCAGGGCGGCATCTTCCAGGCAGCGCACACCGTGGTCGATACGCTCCACCCCCAGCACCTCAAGCGCCGTGCGGATGTACTCTGCCGGGCCTTCCTCACCTGCGTGCGCGACACGATGCCAGCCGCGCTCCCCCGCAAGCTGGAAGACTTCGGTGAACTTCTCCGGCGGATTGCCGATCTCGGCGCTGTCCAGGCCGACGCCCACGAAGCGTGACTCGAAGGGAATCAGCGCGTCGAACAGCTCGCTCGCAGACGCCGCGGAATGACAGCGCAGGAAGCTCGGCACCAGCGCCGAGGTGATATCGAACTCCTTCACCGCCTCACGACAGGCGCGCTCCAGCCCCGCGAACTGGGTTTCCAGACTCACGCCACGCGCCAGATGCGCCTGCGGATCGAAGAACAGCTCCAGATGCTTGACGCCATCGGCGCTCGCACGGCGGAAGTAGTCCTGCGCCAGGCGGTAGAAGTGTGACTCGTCATTCAAGACGCCCATGCCCTGGTAATAGAGCGCGAGGAAGGCAGGCAGGTCCGCGAAGTCATAGGCCTCCTCGACCTCCTCCAGGGTGGCGCAGGGCAATTCGATGCCCTGCTCCGCCGCCAGCTCGAACATCAAGGCCGGCGTCAGCGAGCCTTCGATGTGCAGGTGCAGCTCCACCTTGGGCAGGCGGGCGAGAAAGTCGTGCATGCGCGGGGTAAGGGTCATGGCCCATCTCCTCAATGAAAGGCGGCGGCTGGAAGATCGCGGAGCGCTCACCACAGCCTGATGGCGCAATTCTAGCAACCCCGAGACCACCTTGAGGAGTGACGGCGCGGGAAATGCGATTTCTCTACTCACTGCCCGCCTGCCGTGCCTTTTCGCGACTCGCCGAAATAGGCTATTTTCGTTCATTCGCACTCTCGCAAGCTCACGACACAAGCTCACGACACCGGTTCACCACAACAGTCATGAGCGTGCGACAGCCAGCAACGCCCAGCCCCATGCCGCGCTGACTGACATAACCATAACGATCGACGCTGAACACCAAGGACACGATTGCCATGCACGCCATATCCCCTGCCCGCCATCCCTTCTCACGCAGAAAGCATGCTCGACAGCGCGCTGGCGCCCTGCCCGCTGCCCTGTTGCTCAGCCTTGGCCTGCTGGCGCCCTTGAGCGCCAACGCCGCCCAAGAGGAGCAGAACGAACAGACCGACTTCGCCCCGCAGGGCAAGACGGAGTGCATCGCGCCCGCCAAGCCCGGCGGTGGCTGGGATTTCACCTGTCGTAGCGTGGCCCGCCTGCTGGATGAGCAGAACCTCATCCCTGCCGGCATGCAGACCCTCAACGTGCCCGGCGCCAGCGGTGGCGTCGCCTTCGCGCATGTGAAGTCCAAGCGCCACGCCGATGAGCAGGTCATCGTCGCCGCCTCGAGCGCGACCACCACCCGCCTGGGCCAGCATGCCTATCAGGACGGCAAGGTCGACGACGTACGCTGGCTGATGACGCTCGGCGCCGACTACGGCGTGATTGCCGTGGCCGAGGACTCGCCCTACCAATCGCTGAACGAGCTGCTGGCCGCCATGCAGGCAGACCCCAAGGCGGTGCGCTTCGCCGGTGGCGATGTCGCGGGCGGGTTTGATCACCTCAAGGTGCTGATGGCGGCGCGTGAGGCGGGCATCGACAATCTGCGTGCCCTGCCGTACCTCGCCTACGACTCCGGCTCCGTCGCCATCACCCAGGTGATGGGCGGCCACCTGGAAGCCTTCACCGGCGACATGACCGAAGCCCGCGGCTTCGTCGAATCCGGCCACCTGCGCCTGCTGGCAGTGTTCAGTGAAGAGCGCCTGCCCGGTCAGTACAGCGACATTCCCACCGCGCGTGAGCAGGGCATCGATGTGGTCGCACCCAACTGGCGCGGCTTCTACCTGCCGGGTGGCGCATCGGATGCGGCCTTCGACTGGTGGGAGCAGACCCTCAACCGCATGGCCGAGACGCCCGAGTGGCAGCAGGTGATGCAGGACAATGGCCTGATGCCGTTCCACAAGTCCGGCAAGGCGTTGGATCGCTTCATCACCCAGCAGGTCAGCGATGTGGAGCAGATGTCGCAGGAGCTGGGCCTGCAATGATCAACTGAAGACTGAGGTACTGACTCCCTTGAGCCCTGGGCGCCGCGCTCGCCTGGCAAAAGCCCGAGACTGGTAAACCTCAAGGCTGACAATAGCTCAAGGCTGCCGAAAGCAAGACGCCACCCCATTTCCCGGGGTGGCGTCTCTTTTTTACTGGCTGGTTTGTCCCAGCGTTTTCAAGGCATGGAGGGCCAGGGCCCCTTGGGCGGTTGATGTTCGGAGTCAAACTGACAGGGCGATGCCTGGTCGCTCTCTTCGTGCGGCTCAGAATCTCTCTCTGAATCTGTCTGTGAGCGAGGCTCTGTTTCCGGCGCTGCTTCTGTCTCAGTTGCCAGCTCCGCTCCCGGCAACAGCTCGGACAACCGCTCCGTCTCGAACGCGATTTCCGTGTCAGCGTCAGCCTCGAGCAGCGGCTCTGCCACGTACTCGTGGTCCGGCTCTACCAGCTCCGCTTCCTCCAGCGGTGCGACGTTGGCCTCGAACGCCTCATCCAGCGCCTCTTCCAATGCCTCCTCGAAGGCTTCTTCCAGTGCGACCTCGAAGGCCTCTTCCTGCGCCGCTGCCTCGGCGGCCTCGGCGGCCAACTGCTCATCCTCGGCGTGTTCATGCGCCCACTCCACCGCCACCTCGACCGCCATCGGTGACGCCGTCGGCAGGATGTTGAGGTAACTGTCGGTCTCCTCGACCGGCACCATCTCGCGCTGGGTGATCTGATAGAGCGCATACAGCGAGATGGCCACGAAGGTGGTCGCCAGCACCAGCCAGAAGGCGTAGGGGTCCATCACTTCCATCGCGCCACCTGCCGCCAGCGGCCCGACGATGGCGCCCAGCCCGAAGGCGAACACCAGCCCGCCGGAGGCGCCCGGCATCTCCTCGGCCGACAGCGAATCATTGGTGAAGGCCAGCAGCAGCGCGTACAACGGTGTGGTCACGCCCCCGGCAAAGAAGGCCGAGGCGATCAACGGCCACAGCGCATCACCCGCCATCCAGCCGAACAGACATGAGCCAGCCCCGGCGGCGGACAGGCCACAGATGAGCACGCGGCGGTCCATGCGGTCCGACAGCCAGCCGATCGGGGTCTGCAACACCAGCGCACCGGCGAACAGCATGGCGATGAACAGAGCGATATGTGAGCCCGACAGGCCCACCTGGGTGCCGAAGACCGCGCCCATCCCCGACTGGGTCGCATAGACACTGCCGAGCAGGAAGATGCCGATGGCGCCCAGCGGTGACGCCTTGAACAGTTTCGCGAACGACATGGCCCGCGACACCTCGACCACCGGAGCCACGGCCGCCGACAGCAGAATCGGCCCGAAGGAGATCGACACCAGGATGGAGGCACAGATGAACAACACCGAGGTCGCGGCGTCGCCCAGCGTCAACAGGCCCTGCGCGCCGATAATGCCCAGTGTCTGCGCCATCATGTAGGCCGACAGCACCTTGCCGCGCGTCTCGTTGCTGGCAGCCGCATTCAACCAGCTTTCCGCCGTGACATAGATGCCCGACATGCAGAAGCCGATCAGCAGGCGCAGCAACGTCCAGGCCCAGGGTTCGGTCAGCAGTGGCAAGGCGATCAAGGCCGCCGAGATGAAGCTGCCTAGCGCCGCGAACACCCGCACATGCCCGACCCGCTGGATCAGCACCGGCGTATAGCGCGCGCCGGAGAGAAAGCCCACGAAGTAGCCCGAGGTGACGATCGCCAGCTCCGCCGAGGAGAAGCCCTCGATGCCGCCACGCAGACCGATCAGCGTGAAGTGCATGCCATTGCCGAGCATGATCAGCACGATACCCAGCAACAACGCCCACACACTGCCCAACACCTTGGCCATGAGTCTTCTCCCCTCCCCTGTCCCCTTGCACGATTGCCGATGGCACCCGGTCAGCACGCAGTCTGGCCACCGGCTACACGCTAGACCAAAGCCCAATGGCCACGCTTCTGCTGCAACGCCGCATAACGTTTCAAACACGACAAGCAAGCCAGAGCACTCGTGGACGGACAGCTCACGCAGGCGGCGCAAGTGCCCCGCTCAGGCCTGCTGGGAGAGGTGCGAGGGAGGCATGCAAGAGCAGCGAGAGAGAAACAAGAGAGCAACGATAGAGAAGCGAGAGAGGAACAAGAGAGAAGCAAGAGAGCGTCGGAAACCGCCAGATTCCGACACGACACCCAGCCAGATCATTCACAAAAATGCACCGCAAAGGTGCGCAAATATGCCTTTCGACCAAGGTCGGTGCGACGAATGGGTATCTTGCGAGCCATCGGGCGGCAGTCTAATTTCACCATACAGAATAAAGTTCCGCCTTACAGAACTGTAAGGTTGCTGTCAGGTTCGCGGCCGCAGGGCGAGTCTCTCGCTCGACCGCTGCCAGCGCCTGGCCCACGACATGTGCCGCTACCACAATCCAATAACACTAGAGGTCGCCATGACACGTCATATGACACTCAAACTCCTGACAGCCGCGGTGGTCACCGCCATGTCCGCCCAGGCCTTCGCCTTCGAACCGAAAGGCAAGGTTGACTGCATCGCTCCGGCTGACCCGGGCGGCGGCTGGGACTTCACCTGCCGCAGCGTCGGCAAGATCCTGTCTGAGCTCGATTTCGTGCCGGGCAACGTGCAGACCATCAACATGGCCGGTGCCGGTGGCGGCGTCGCCTTTGCGCACACCGTCTCCAAGCGTGCCGGTGACGAGCAGCTGCTGGTGGCCGCCTCCACCGCGACCACCACCCGTCTGGCCCAGGGCCAGTTCCCGGGCATGAATCAGGACCAGGTCGAGTGGATCGGCGCACTGGGCGCGGACTACGGCGCCATCGCCGTCTCCAAGGATTCGCCGTACAACACCCTGAGTGAGGTGATGGACGCGCTGAAGAAAGACCCGAAATCCGTCAAGTTCGCCGGTGGCAGTGCCGCAGGTGGCTGGGATCACCTCAAGGTGCTGATCGCTGCCCAGGCAGCCGATGTCGAGAACCTGCCCAAGGTCTCCTACCTGTCCTACAACAACGGCGGCGAAGCCATTACCCAGGTCGTCGGCGGCCACGTGCAGGCCTTCACCGGTGATATCTCCGAGATCCAGGGCTTCATGGAATCCGGCGACTTGAAAGTGCTGGCCGTGCTCTCAGAAGAGCGTCTGCCGGGCAAGCTGGCTGAGGTGCCGACCGCTCGCGAACAGGGCATCGATGCCGTCGCCCCCAACTGGCGCGGCTTCTATATCCCGGCGGGTGTCAGCGACGATGCCGAGCAGTACTGGACCACCACGCTGGACAGCGTCTATGAAAGCGAAGAATGGAAAGACGTGATGACCAAGAGCGGCCTGATGCCGTTCCACAAATCGGGTGCCGAGTTTGATGCCTTCGTGAAGGCACAGATCAAGGACATCCAGACCCTTTCCAAGGACATTGGGCTGATTCGCTGATGAATGACCGCATCTTTGGTCTGCTGATGCTCACCCTGGCCGTCGCGTACGGCTGGGGTGCCCAGCAGTTCCCCGAACCCTTCGGCGGGGCCGAGTCCATCGGGCCCGAAACCTTCCCCACGGTGCTCTCGATCGTGCTGGCGCTGAGCAGCCTGTATCTGATCGTGCGTCCCGACCCGGACCAGCAATGGCCGTGGAGCCGCACCGGCGCCGAGATGGTGCTGGCCATCGTCATCCTGTGCCTGTACACCGCACTGCTTGAGCCGCTGGGCTTCATCGTCACGACCACCGCTGCGGTCGGCACCCTGTGCTGGCGCATGGGCTCCAAGCCGGTTCGCGCTTACGTGACTGGCCTGCTCGGCGGCATCGTCGTCTTTGCCCTGTTCAACTTCGTGCTTGAGCTACCACTGCCGCTGGGCATCCTGGAGGTGGCGTAATGGAAAGTCTTGGCTTCTTGATGCAGGGCTTCGGCATCGCCCTGCAGCCAGAGAATCTGATGTTCGCCGTGCTGGGGGCCTTCCTGGGCACCCTGATCGGCGCACTGCCGGGCCTGGGCCCGGCCAATGGTGTGGCCATCCTGATTCCGCTGGCCTTCACCCTGGGCCTGAGCCCGGAAACCTCGCTGATCCTGCTGACCTCGGTCTACGCCGGTGCCATGTATGGCGGGCGCATCTCCTCGATCCTGCTCAACATCCCGGGCGATGAGCCGGCGATGATGACCTGTCTCGATGGCTATCCGATGGCCCAGAAAGGCAAGGCCGCCGAAGCGATGGCCATCTCGGCGATCGCCTCCTTCATCGGCAGCCTGATCGCCACCATCGGCCTGATCGTGATGGCGCCGTGGCTGGCCAGCTTCGCGCTGACCTTCGGCCCGGCGGAATACTTCGCGCTGTTCGTGCTGGCCTTCGCCACCCTGGGCGGCATCACCGGCAAGAATCCGGTCAAGACGCTGATGGCCGCCGCCATCGGCCTGATGATCGCCACCGTCGGCATCGATGGCTCTACCGGCACCCAACGCTACACCTTCGACGTGCTGGAGCTGTTCGAGGGCATCGACTTCATCATCGCCATCGTCGGTCTGTTCGCCATCTCGGAGCTGCTGTTCTTCATCGAACAGCACGCCGGTGAAGGCAAGCCGATGATCGCCATGAACAAGATGACCCTGAAGCTGAAGGATATCGTCGCCATCCTGCCGACCTCCTTCCGCGGCGGTGTGCTGGGCTTCATTTCCGGCGTGTTGCCGGGCGCCGGTGCGTCGCTGGGCAGCTTCATCAGCTACACGCTGGAGAAGAAGATCCTCGGCAAGAAAGGCAACTTCGGTGAAGGTGATCCGCGCGGCGTGGCCGCCCCGGAAGCCGGCAACAACGGTGCCGCCTCTGGTGCCCTGGTGCCGATGCTGACGCTGGGCGTGCCGGGTTCCGGTACCACCGCGGTGCTGCTGGCGATGCTGATCTCGCTCAACATCACCCCGGGCCCGCTGATGTTCACCCAGCACGGCGACATCGTGTGGGGCGTGATCGCGGCGCTGCTGATCGGTAACGTCATCCTGCTGCTGATGAACATCCCGATGGTCGGCATCTTCGTCAAGCTGCTGTCCGTGCCGCCCAAGTACCTGCTGCCGGTGGTGACCATGGTCGCCTTCGTGGGCATCTACTCCATCAGCCACTCGACCTTCGACCTGTACTTCATGGTCGCCTTCGGGGTCGCTGGCTACTTCCTGCGCAAGCTGGATATCCCGCTGGTGCCGGTCATTCTCGGCATGCTGCTGGGGCCAGAGATGGAGAAGAACCTGCGTCACGCCATGCAGCTGTCTGACGGCGACTGGACCATCCTGATCGGTAGCCCGCTGGCCGTGACCCTGTGGTGCATCGCCATCGCCGGCCTGCTTCTGCCGGTGATCGTCGGCCCCATCCTGCGTCGCCGCATGAGCGCCGCCAAGGCCGCCACCGACGCCTGATCCAGGCCAGGGTCTGCGCCTCTCGCGAGGTGGCATTCCCTGAATGACAACGCCCCCGCCGGTCTTGCCGGCGGGGGCGTTGTCATTTCAGCACTTTCCATAACGTGTCACTGGCGAGTCGCGTATCAGTCGCCCTGCTGCCACTGGGCGAGCAGGCGGTGGGCCTGAGCAGGCGTCAGGCGCGCCGTCGGGCCACTGAGCACGATGACTTCCGCCGGTGCCAGCCCCTCGTCGTGATGCTGGGCGACGCTGACCGCCAGCGCCGCCACCGACAGGCCGGCCGCCTCACCGGTCTCGATCTCGCCACTGTCGACACACTGCTGCAGCAAGGCGGACAGCGCCTCATCGACCAGCTCGCCCTCCTCCAGCTGATGACGCAGCGGCCACTGGCTGACATGCGCGTACTGGCACATCGCCTGACGCGGGCGTGTCACGCCCTCCACCGGTCGCGCCTCGGCCAGCGGGCCGTGCTCGACCAGCATCAGGCTGGCCGTCTCGCCACTGGCGGCATTCAGCGCCGCCAACCAGCCGCGCAGCTGAACCTCGCGGGCCGGCAGCGCCGGTGCCAGCTGGGCAAAACGCCCCAGCGCCGCGCCGATGGAGTAGATGCCGTGGCTGTCACGCGCCACATAGCCGAAGTGCTCAAGCGAGCCCATCAGCCGCAGAATCGTGCTCTTGTAGAAACCACTGGCCTGCGCCAGCTCATTGAGCGTCAGGCGAGGGGTCGCGGGGGTAAAGGCTTCCAGCAGCGTCAAGGCACGCTCGACCGCTTCCACACGTTGATTGGCCATGCGGCGGGACTCCCACGGCAGGTGAAGAACGAGGCTGACAGGCAACGTGCGCCATGCCGTCTCAATGGACTTGAATCATGCCATAACGTTCTGACAGACAGAACATGACGCGCCTGTCGCACTGACGATACTGGCCGTGCAGCGTGGTAGAATGGTGAGCTACCACACTATTTCCGGTTACGTCCGCACAAGGTTCGCTCATGTCCATCTTCATCATCACCTTCGTGGTCTGCCTGATCGTCACCGTCGGCACCGTGGCCATGCTGATGATGTCGCGTACGCCGCGCTTTCGTACCGACTACAGCGATATCGCCCGCGTGCTGGACCAGGCGATCAGCGGCGAGATCAACGAGAACGAGTGGCACAGCGTGATCGGCTACCCGATTCGCCATGATGAGTACCTGGAAAGCCTGCGTCGCCGCTGCCAGGGCATCTTCGACAACCATGCCAGGCCGTGGCAGCTGGCCCAGGGCGGTGCGCTGTTCTCGCGCGCCGGTCGTGAAGAGCTCAACGTGCTGCTGGGCCATCTGCGTGCCCGCACCGGTGTCGCGGAGACTCGCGCCTGATGGCCGCCAGCGAGATGCGCCTGATCCCGCTCTCCAACCTGCGCGAGCACCACGATCACAGCTATCACCAGCTGGTGATCGGCCTCGATGGCCTGGCCGAGTTCGAGATCGAGGGCCAGGGCGGCGAGATTCGCCCGCTGACCGGCTGCATCGTGCCGGCCGATCATGTCCACTACTACGCGGGCATCGGCGAGAATCGCCAGCTGATTCTCGACCTGCCCGATGATGCGCCCTACCTGACCGGCCATCATCGCGACCTCAAGCGTCTGTTCGAGCGCCCGCGCTTCTTCACGCTGGACACCCGCCTGCGCGGCTATCTCGAATTCATGCTCGCGGAAGTCAACGACTACCAGCAGGCGCCGGGTGATCTGCTCGCCGCCACCTTCCTCGCCTGCCTGAACACGCGCATCGAAGAGCCGATGAGCGCGCTGAGCACCAGTGGCCGTCAGCTGGATCTGGTCGCGCTCAACCGCTTCATCGACGCCAATCTCGGCCAGCGCCTCAGCGTGGCGGATCTTGCCCGCCAATCACATCTCTCCGAGCAGCATTTCAGCGAGCGCTTCCGCGTACTGACCGGGCTCTCGCCCTATCAGTATCTGCTGCGCCGTCGGCTGGAAGAGGCACGCCAGCTGCTGGGCACCAGCGAGCTTTCCCTGTCCCAGATTGCGGATCGCTGCGGCTTTGCCAACCAGAGCGCCCTGTCCCACGCCTTCCGCAAGCATCTCGGCTTCCCGCCTTCGGCACTGCGCAAGTCGTGATCGAGTCGGCAGGAGCCGGTGAGGCGTGCGTGTCAGATCCGCCCGTGTGTCTGGCACGCCGCTCTTGAATTCGCCGCTCTTCGATTCGCCCTCTCTCTAGCACGCCCTCCTTGATTCGCCCCTCTCTCTAGCACGCCCTTCCTCAATTCACCCCTCGCTGGAAGTACGTCACCAGGGAGACGCACGCCGTTCAACGACGCTCCTACCGTCAGCTGCAAGCCAGTTCCCCCCTCAAGCCTCTACCACCTTGGTATAACAAGATCGCGTCATTTCGCGGCATAGCCTCCGACAAAGGTCGGAGAAGCGTGTCGCTTTTCTGACATGCCCGTGAATTTGACATGCGCAGCCGAGAAATTGGAAAGACCCGCCCCCCTGCGCCACCCTACATTCTCAGTCATACATCCAGACGTGCCGCTGTCGCGCTTTCTGATGCGTTCTGCATCACTCCCGGCGCTGTGACTCGGCAATCCCATTCGGCGCTTCGACGCCCAGCAGCAAGGGGTTCGCACCATGACCACCTCCACTTCCTCCGATCAGTCCAGTGCAGTGAATGCCGCGATCGCCTCGGCCACGTCCACAGCCGCCCAGTCATCGACAAACGACAAGCAAGGGGTGCTCAAGGGCAATGTGCTCAAGGACAACATCCTGCGCAGTGACCAGATGCTGGCCGCCAGCACCTGGCAGCAGTCTCCGGAGGCGCTGTTCGCGCGCGTCAGCGACCACTACCTGGTCGATGAAAGCGCCTACGTCAGCGAGCTGGTCGGGCTGCTGAATGCCGAAGACAAGGATGCCAAGCGCATCGGTGACAAGACGGCCGAGCTGGTACGCGAGATCCGCACCATGGACACCGCCGTCGATTCCATCGACGAGCTGCTGCAGCAGTACAGCCTCGACACCCAGGAAGGCGTGCTGCTGATGTGCCTGGCCGAGGCGCTGCTGCGCATTCCGGACAAGGAAACCGCCGATGCGCTGATCGAGGACAAGCTCGGCGTGGCCGACTGGAAGTCCCACCTGGGCCAGAGCGAGTCCTGGTTCGTCAACGCCTCCACCTGGGGTCTTCTGATGACCGGCAACGTCATCAAGATGGATCTGCCCAAGGGTGACGGCAAGCCGGCCACCTTCATCAACCGCATGGTCAATCGTCTCGGCGAACCGGTCATCCGCCGCGCCATGTACCAGGCGATGAAGGTGATGGGCAAGCAGTTCGTGCTGGGCCGCGACATCAAGGAAGCGCTCAAGCGCTCCCAGCCGCTGTTCGACAAGGGCTACACCTATTCCTACGACATGCTGGGCGAAGCGGCCTGTACCCGCGACGACGCCAAGGGCTACTTCGACGACTACGCGCGTGCCATCCGCACCGTCGGCGAAACCTCGCGCAAGCTGAAGGAAGGCACCCCGTCGCCGTCCGTGTCCATCAAGCTGTCCGCCCTGCATCCGCGCTATGAATTCGGCCGTCGTGAGCAGGTACTGGAAGAGCTGGTGGCAAGCGTGCGTGAACTGGCCGGCATCGCCCGCGAGCTGAACGTCGCCATCACCATCGATGCCGAGGAAGTCGATCGCCTCGAGATCTCGCTGGAAGTGTTCCGCGCCGTCTACGAGAGCGACACCTGCCGTGGCTGGGGCAAGTTCGGCCTCGTCGTGCAGGCCTACTCGACGCGGGCCCTGCCGACCCTGCAGTACCTGAACCGCATCGCCGACCTGCAAGGCGACGAGATCCCGCTGCGTCTGGTCAAGGGCGCTTACTGGGACAGCGAGATCAAGGAATCCCAGGAGCTGGGTGTCGAAGGCTATCCGGTGTTCACCCGCAAGGCCTCCACCGACGTCAGCTACCTGGTCTGCGTGCGCTTCCTGCTGTCCGAGAACACTCGCGGACGCATCTACCCGCAGTTCGCCACCCACAATGCCCACACCATCAGCACCATTCTGGATGTGGCCAACGCCGGCGAGACACGTCAGTTCGAATTCCAGCGTCTGCACGGCATGGGCGAAGCCCTGTATGAAGCCGCGCTCAAGCGCGCCCCCAAGGGAACCTGGTGCCGTATCTATGCGCCGGTCGGCGCGCACAAGGACCTGCTCCCGTACCTGGTACGTCGTCTGCTGGAGAACGGGGCCAACTCCTCGTTCGTTCACCAGCTGGTCGACCCGCGCGTGCCGGTCGAGAGCCTGTGCACCCACCCGGTGGTCACGCTCAATCAGTACAAGACCTACCACAACCCACGCATCGCGCTGCCGCCGAACATCTATGGCGCGGACCGCCTGAATTCACGGGGCATCAATCTGAACATCAATAGCCAGTACCAGCCGCTGATCGACGAGATGGCCACGCACATGGACACCACCTACGACGTGCGTCCGCAGCTGGCCTTCGATGTCGAGGTCAATGCCGATCGTCGTCAGGCCGTCACCTGCCCGTTCGACCGTCGTGACACCTTGGGCCATGTGCAGTGGACCAGTGCCGAGGAAGCTTCCAAGGCCATCGACGCCGCCTGGGCTGCCTTCCCGCGCTGGGAGCAGACGCCGGTCGAGGAACGCGCCGCGATTCTCGAGCGCTTCGGTGACCTGATGGAAACCCACACCGCCGAGCTGATGACCCTGTGCTCCCGCGAGGGTGGCAAGCTGCTCACCGACGGCATCGCCGAGATCCGTGAAGCGGTCGACTTCTGCCGTTACTACGCCAACCGTGCGCGTGCCGACTTCGCCGAGCCGACCGAGCTGCAGGGCCCGACCGGCGAGCACAACCAGATCATGCTCGGCGGCAAGGGCGTCTTCGCCTGCATCAGCCCGTGGAACTTCCCGGTCGCGATCTTCTGCGGCCAGATGGTCGCCGCCGCCGTCACCGGCAACACCGTGGTCGCCAAGCCCGCCGAGCAGACCTCACTGGTCGCTCACCGCGTGGTAGAGCTGCTGCGCGAAGCCGGCATGCCGCACGATGTCGTCCAGCTGCTGCCGGGCGATGGCCCGACCGTGGGTAGCGTGCTGTCCAGCGACCCGCGTATCACTGGCGTGTGCTTCACCGGCTCCACCCAGACCGCGCAGATCATCAACCGCTCGCTGGCCGCGCGTGAGAACGCTCCACTGCCGACGCTGATCGCCGAGACCGGTGGCCTCAACGCCATGATCGTCGACTCCACCGCCCTGCCGGAGCAGGTCGTCAATGACGTGGTGCAGTCCGCCTTCCAGAGCGCCGGTCAGCGCTGTTCCGCCCTGCGCGTGCTCTACGTGCAGGAAGACGTCGCCGAGCGCGTCATCGGCCTGCTCAAGGGCGCGATGGACGAGCTGAAAATCGGCGACCCGCGTGACCTGGGCACCGACGTCGGACCGGTCATCGACGAGGAAGCACGTGCCGGCCTGCTCAAGCACATCGAGGAATATCGCAGCCAGGGCCGCGTGATCGCCGAAGCCGCCGTCGACAAGACCATCACCGAGCACGGCACCTTCGTCGCGCCGGTCGCCCTGCGCATCGATGGCATCGACAGCCTGGAAAGCGAGCAGTTCGGTCCGGTCCTGCACATCGCGACCTGGAAAGGCGGCGAAGTGGACAAGGTCATCGATACCATCAATGGCCTCGGCTACGGCCTGACCTTCGGTGTGCATTCGCGAAACGAAAGTTTTGCTAATGCCGTTGCACAGAAAATTCGTGTTGGTAATGTCTACGTCAACAGGAATATCATCGGTGCTGTGGTAGGTGTACAGCCGTTTGGTGGTCAGGGCTTCTCTGGTACTGGCCCGAAAGCCGGCGGCCCGCACTACCTGCACCGCTTCGCTACCGAGAAGACCCGTACCGTCAACACCACGGCTCTCGGCGGCAACGCGTCTCTTCTCGCCATGGGCGACGAATGACCGACGCTGCCTGCTCTCGCGGCAGCAGCAGAGGTCATGCCTGGCGGAAGACTGCATGCTGGACGTGCATGAGGTAGCCAGGTGACAGGGCATCAGGACGATGCCCAGTGGATGACGGCGAGCACGCCAGGCCGTCATCTGCCCCGGACACCGACAGGGACGCCCACGGACATGAATCGCCAGCGACTGGCCCCTCATGCTCGTGCCCTGCGGTGTCCGTTGCCGTTTCCCTTTTTGACTCGACGGCAATATGCGGGGACGGACGAACGTCAGAAGATTCGTTTATGCGCTAGTCTGAACGTACAAGATTGGCAGGAACTTGCGAGAGCCGCCGCGACATGGCCCTCGAAGGACGTTCGATGCATGACGCAGGACTCCCGGCGACGGTCTGACAGGAACCGTCACTGGCAGTGAATCATCACGACGCTCGCCGTCCGACAACAATAAATGCAAAGGATTTACTCCACGATGGTCGATAACAGCCCCACCATACTCATCACGTTCGCTATCTATCTGGCGGTGATGCTCGGCATTGGCCTGCTGGCCTACAAGCGCACCTCCAACATGTCGGATTACATCCTGGGTGGCCGCTCATTGGGCCCCTGGACGTCTGCCATCTCCGCCGGTGCATCTGACATGTCCGGCTGGCTGCTGCTGGGTCTGCCCGGCGCCGCCTACCTCAGCGGCCTGTCCGCTGCCTGGATCGGCATCGGTCTGCTGGCCGGTACCTGGCTCAACTGGCTGATCGTCGCCAAGCGCCTGCGTATCTACAGCTTCATCGCCAGCGACTCGCTGACCCTGCCGGATTACTTCGAGAAGCGTTTCCGCGACAACTCCAAGATGTTGCGCGTCATCTCGGCCGTCTTCATCCTGCTGTTCTTCCTCTTCTACACCAGCTCCGGTCTGGTGGCAGGTGGCAAGCTGTTCGAGACCGTCTTCGGCCTCGACTACACCATCGCCGTGACCGTCGGTACCATCGCCATCGTGTCCTACACCTTCTTCGGCGGCTTCCTCGCCGTGTCGTGGACTGACCTCATCCAGGGTCTGATGATGGCCGCTGCCCTGATCGTGGTGCCCATCGTGGCACTCACCGACATGGGTGGCGTGGCAGAAGCGACCTCGCGCATCACCGCCGAGAACCCGCTGCTGCTGGAATGGTTCCGTGACGCCTCCACCGGCGAAGCGCTGACCCTGGTCGGCATCGTCTCCTCACTGGCGTGGGGCCTGGGCTACTTCGGTCAGCCGCATATCCTGGCGCGTTTCGCGGCCATCCGCAGCGAGAAGGACATCGGCGCGGCACGTACCATCGCCGTCGTCTGGTCTGCACTGGGTCTGTTCGCGGCCATCTGCATCGGCCTGCTGGGTCTCGTCTACGTGCCGAAGGACCTGGCCGACAGCGAGAAGATCTTCATGGTCATGGTGAACTTCATCTTCCACCCGGCGGTTGCCGGCGTGCTGCTGGCCGCCATCCTGGCTGCCGTGATGTCCACCGCTGACTCCCAGCTGCTGGTGTCGTCCTCTGCCCTGGCCGATGACTTCTACAAGGCGCTGTTCAAGAAGGATGCGACCCAGTCCGAACTGGTGTGGGTCGGTCGCTTCGCGGTGGTCGGTATCGCCATCATCGCCTGGATCCTGGCGCTGGACCCGAACTCCAGCGTGCTGGGTCTGGTGTCCTACGCCTGGGCCGGCTTCGGTGCCGCCTTCGGTCCGGCACTGATCATGTCGCTGTACTGGCGTCGCATGAACCGCTTCGGCGCGCTGGCCGGCATCATCGTCGGTGGCGTGACCGTGGTGGTCTGGAAGCAGCTTTCCGGTGGCATCTTCGATCTCTACGAGATCGTGCCGGGCGTCATCTTCGCCTACATCGCCATCTACGTGGTCAGCATCATGAGCGCAGCACCGGCTGATGAGATCACCACGGAATTCGACAAGGTCGAGAACCACGCCTGATCGAGGTGTGACAAGACACTGTTGAAGCCTGTACCTATTGCCGTTCATATCGGCAATACGACAACGCCGCCCTTCGGGGCGGCGTTGTCGTTCATGGCAACTTGTCCTCACTGACTCTGGCTGTCATGGCTTTCTCATATGGCCTGGTCACATGAGTGACTCGCACGGCCTAATCACATTGGCGAGGCTTGCGGAAATCGATCACCCAGACTCCCTCTTGCAGTGACAGCGCTGGCGATGGCACTTGAGACCGAGCTTGAGGCAGAACTTGAGACTGAACTGATGAAGGGGCGGAGGACTTACCGGTAGGCTGGCTGGTGGGCTGATCGGAGGCCTGACTGGCAGCATCGCCCGGCGCACAGGGCGACCGTGCTTGCAGGCGTGCCTTGAGCGCCTCATCGCGCAGCAAGGTCACCGCGCTGGCGCCCGCCAGGCGCAGCCGCACCACGGCCCAGTAGTTGTCGGGCGTGAAGGCGGCGACCAGATTCTGGCCCACGGCCGCCACCTGCTGGCGAGCGACCCGCGCCAGTGGCGCCACTGGCGCCTCGCCCAGCACCAGTACCGGCAAGGCATCGCGCGGCTGGTAGCGCTCGGCGTCGCGGGGCGAGTCCAGCGGCAGGCCCTGTTCCCGCGCCTGAGCCACCAGAGTGCGCGCCAGTTGTGTCTCATGGGCCTGCTGGGCGGCCAGCGCATTGCTCCAGGCGGCGAAGATCACCTCATGGCGCACCAGCAACAGGCCGGCGACGATCAACAGACACTGCATCAACGGGCACTGCGCCAGACGCCGCCAGACAGATGTCTTGCGCTGCGTGTTGGCCGATTCAGTCATGCTCGGCGTTGCGCTTGCCTCCGCGCTCGATCTAACGCTCTCTCTTGCTCTCACGCTCAGTGCCAGCATCAGGGCGCCACCCAGCAGCGGCCCCCAGGCGATCAGGGTGCGCGAATGAAATACCGGCTCGGCCAGCAACAGCATCGGCCCCCACAGGGCGGGAACCAGCAGCAGCGCCCACAGGGCCCAGCTCATGCGCTGCAGGGATAGCTGGCGCGCCGAGCGAGACCTGCCCTCGGGCGCGCCAGTAGCGGCTTCCTGTCGCACAAGCGCGCCGTGAGACAGGAGTCGCAGCAGCGCCACCCCGGCCAGCAGCGCCAGACTGAGCAGCAGCGTGACCTGCCCCATCCCCTCACGCAGTGCGCCCAGCGCCACGCTCAGGTTGTGCTCGATCCCTGCCAGCAAGGCCTGAGGGTCGGCGAAGGGCAGCATCTGGCCATGCTGCTGACTGTACTCGCCCGCCACCAGCAGCCGCGTGATGGGCAGATAGAGCAGCAAGGCGACGGCGGCCAGCGCCCCACGCTGCAACAGCATCCGCCAGCGCGACCACAGTGACGTGCTGGCAGCGCCCGCGAATAGGGCTTCGAGCAGGCTCAGCACCAGAAAGGCATTCAGGGCCGGTTGATAGCAACACAGCGCCAGCAACAACAGCAGCAAGGCGCTCAGCGGTGGCTGCCAGGCCTGCCATGGCCCTTCGCTTATCCCTCCGGCTTGCTCTCCCTCTTCCCTGCTTTTCCCGCCAGCACGCAGCACCAGACTGGCCAGTATGGCACTGGCCAGCGCCACGCTCATCGGCAGGCTGTCGAAGGTGTAGCTGAAATTCTGCAGGGTGAAGGGCGTCAGCCAGACCAGCGCATTGCCCACTACGCAGCCCGCCAGCGAGAGCCCCGGCAGCCATCGCCACCAGGCCAGCGCCATGCCCGCCGCCAGCCCCCAGGCCGCCAGTTGTGGCAAGGGCGCGACATTGACCAGCACGTCGCCGAAGCCCAGCAGACGCATGATGCCTTCGGCGGCCGGGCGCGCATTGAGCATCCAGCCGTAATAGCCATCCAGCGCGCGACTCATGTCATCCAGATACAGCGCGCGCGTGGCGATCAGCGGCACAAGCCCGAGGCCGATCACCACCAGACTGGCAAGCAGGATGCGCCATGCCTGACGCCGTCTGGCATCAGAGGCATCACACGCTTGGGACAACGGCTGCGACCTTGTCATGCACTGGACTCCCGATCAGAACGATACCCAGGACGGATGACGTCGAGAGTACCTGACTCGGGGCGCGATGGAATGCCCCGACGAAAGCCCATGAAAAACGCCACCCGAGGGTGGCGTTGTCGACCTGCATACGTGATGCAGAAGTTACTCGGCCGGCGTGCTGGCCTGATGGAAGTGCACATCGCGCTGCGGGTAAGGAATACTGATGCCGCGCTCATCGAAGGTCAGCTTGATGCGTTCGGTCATGTCCCACTTCAGCGCCCAGTAATCGGAGGCCTGACACCACATGCGGAAGTTGAAGTTGACCGAGCTGTCGGCCAGTTCCGCCACGGCGATCAGGTAAGACGGCTCCTTCATGATGCGCTCGTCACCGGCGACCAGCTCCTCGAGCACCGCCTTGACCTGACGGATGTCGTCGTCATAGCTGACACCGACGACCAGATCCAGACGACGCGTCGGCAGCGCCGAGTAGTTGGTGATGGTGTTGGACATGACGCTGGAGTTCGGCACTGTGACCTTGCGGTTGTCCGGCGTCACCAGGCGGGTCTGCAGCATGGTGATCTGATCGACGCTACCGGAGGTGCCGGCGGCTTCGACGTAATCGCCCTTCTTGAACGGACGCAGCGTGACCAGCAGGAAGCCGGAGGCCAGATTGGACAGCGAGCTCTGCAGCGCCAGACCGATCGCCAGCCCCGCGGCACCCAGCGCGGCGATCATGGAGGTGGTATCGACACCGAGCTGGTCCAGAGCGGTCAGCAGCACCATGACCACCAGGATGGCGTAGGCGATCTGGCCGACGAAACCGGCCGCCGCCTCGTCCATGCTCTTGCGGTGCAGCAGCGAGGTCGCCCACTGGGTCAGGCGCTTGGCGACCCACATGCCGAAGACCAGCACGGCCAGCGCCGACAGCAGGGTTCCGCCCCATTGCAGCCCTATCTCGAACAGCTGACTGGTATCCATGGGAATGGCATTCAAAAATTCCACGACAACTCCTTGAGCATCCCTTGCGTGGCAGTCAGCAGACCACCGGGTGCTTTATCGTTATAGGGCACGAGGCGGGCGCCGGGGACGCACCGACACTCGGCCGAACGGATCATTGGGTATTCACGCGCGCACAATTTACCTGACTATCGGCGTCACGTCAGTGCTCTTGCCACTGGGGACCGCGTGCCCAGCTCTGCGCTCATCACGTCATTCATCACGCCATTCCTAAATCCAGGGCGCACGTCAGGGCTGCGCCCGAGCGGGCGTCAGTCCCAGCGGTGAGCGCAGCGTCAGCGCGTCCAGGCGCAGGCCCACGGGAAACTTGTTGGCATCCAGACCCGCATCACGCGGCGCGATGGGCGGCGGCCCCTTGAGGGTCAGGCTGAATCTGCCGTCGCTCGCAATCAGCGCGGCGGGCACCTCGACCTCGAAGCGCTCATAACGGCCGCCCACCGGCCAGCGCGTGACGGTCTGCTCTCCGATCATGACTTCCACCGGCAGCGCGGTGGCCGAATCCGGGAAACGTGACAGCTCAAGCGCCACGACCACGGCCTGCGAGCCTGCCGGCGAGACCTCGGGCGCGACCCGCAGGCGCAAGGTGACCTCCGCCAGCCGCGCACTGACCGGCACGTCTGGCTGGGGCGAGTAGAAACCGGCCCACAGCACGCCGCAATTGCCCAGCGGCTCGCCCTTGCGGACGGGATAGCGCTCACCGGGCGTCAGTACCGGCACCTCGCCCATCGGCCGATAGCAGGTGGTGGCATGCTCGATGAAGTAGCGCCGATAGTGATCATCGACCCTGGGCGTGCGCGCCAGCCACAGCAGGGTGAGTTCGAAGGCCAGCACCACCACGGTGGCCAGCAGCAGCCAGATCCGCTGGCTGCGCCGTGGCCGTGGCGCGCCATACAGGGCATCAGACGAGCCAGAAGACGGTGTCATACCAGTTCTCCACCAGCCAGAGATTAGCGAGCGCGCCCAGCATGACCAGGCCCCAGGCCAGCGTGCGTGGCAGACGAGTGAGCAGGTCATGCAGGGCCAGCACGAACACGGGCATGCCGATCATGTAGCGCGGAATGGCGTCCAGCCCGGTCGCCAGCGGTACGAACAGCGTGAAGCCCGCCAGCCCCATCTCCAGCCAGCGCCGCTGCACGCCCAGCCAGCCGATCAGGCCGACACCGACCAGCGCCATGCTCGCCTGCCACGCCGGGCGCAGCGTTTCCGGCGCGCTCTGCCAATAGCTCAGCCCTTCAATGAGGTTGGCGAGGGGGTTGCCCATCTCACGGCCCCAGGAAATCTGCACATGACTGAAGGCCAGCGCGTCGCCCGTCCGGTGATAGAGCAGCGCCATGAACAGAAACAGCCCCAAGGGTCCCACCACGCCGATCAGCAGCCAATCGGGCCGCCGCCACAGCTCGGCGAAGGCGCGCAGGCGCAGGCGTGCCACAAGCTCGATTCCCATCGCGATGACCCAGAACACCCCGGTGGCGCGGGTCATCGACAACAGCAGCGTCCAGAGCATCACGCGACCGGTGCGCTGACAGCGCCAGTCGATCAATGACGCCAGACACAGCAGCCAGAACAGTGACTCGGAATAGAGTGCGCTGAAATAGAAGCTGTACGGCATGCTGGCCGCCAGCCACACGAACAGCAGCAACGGCGCGCCGGGGCGCGTGATGGCCAGATAGCGACAGCCCAGCCCCAGCGCGACGGCCAGCAAGGCATTGCTCAGGAGCACGCCCATCAGTTCGGGGTCCAGCTGGCCGCCCAGCGTCACCAGCCACAGCAGCGCCGGATAGAGCGGGAAGAAGGCCCAGTTGGCGGCGTCGCCGTCGCTCATGCCACGCGCCTCGACATCGTAGCCGCGCGTCATGATGCCCTTGAACCAGCTGCCGTCGAACTGCGCCATGGCGTGCAGATAGCTGTGATCGCCCCACAGCGCGATGGCGAGCCAGACGGCGCGCGTCACCAGCAACGCCAGCAGGATATGCCCCCAGGGAATGCGCACGGCCTGCGCCCGCGCGAGCGCCTCAAAGGGGGGCGGCGTCTCGGCCGCCAGTGTCTTGAGGCGCTCCCCCAGCGTCGAGCGCGGCCCTGCGGTGACGCTGTCATTCATGCATGGTCTTCCTTGAAGGCCCACAACCGTGAGGCCAGATAGGTCACGATCGGCACCGAGAGCGTGGCGATCGCGATGGCGACGAAGCCCGACAGATCCAGCCCCTGCATCAGCAGTGCCAACAGGCCATTGTTGAGCGCGAAGCCGCCCGCCGCGACCAGTCCGAAGCGCCAGGCACTGCCCTGGCGCTTGAAGGTCAGCCGGCGATGGCCGACCAGCGAGACCTGAAAGGCGACGCAGAAGGCAATGATATTGGCGATGAACTCATTGAGCTGCGGCCACAGGAACAGCAGCAAGGCGGCGACGCCCAGGTGCACGCCCGTCGCGGCAAGCCCGACCAGCCCGAAGCGGGTCGCGGTGCCCGCCTCCTCCCTGGCGCGGGCAGTGACTGGTCTGTCGGACTCGCTGACGCCTTCACGATCAGCGCTCAAGTGATTCACCTCGCGCCGCGTCGCGTGACGCGCCGCGTACGACTCGCGCAGTGCTCAGGCCGCTGTCGAGGCCCCTGTCCGGTGACACGCTGCCCGGCGGGCTGTCGTGCAGACTGTCATGGTCGATCAAGTAAAGCGGACGCTGCTTGGTTTCCATGAACAGGCGACCAAGGTATTCGCCCAGCACGCCGATCGAGATCAGCTGCATGCCGCCGAAGAACAGGATCGCGACCATCAGTGAGGCATAGCCCGGCGCATCGGCGCCGAACAGCACCGTCTTGCTGATGATCACCAGGATATAGAGGAAGGACAGAGCGGCGACGACACTGCCGATATAGGTCCAGACCCGCAGCGGCCAGGTCGAGAAGCTCACCACGCCATCGAGGGCGAAGTTCCACAGCTTCCAGTAGTTGAACTTGGTGGTGCCGGCCGTGCGCGACGGGCGCTGGTAGGTGACGCCCACCGAGCGATAGCCGGGCCACGAGAACAGGCCCTTCATGAAGCGGTTTCGCTCGGGCAGGCGCCGCAGCGCCTCGACGACACGGCGGTCCAGCAGGCGAAAGTCGCCCGCATCGCGCGGTATCTCGGTGAAGGTCAAGCGGTTGAAGACGCGGTAGAACCAGCCTGCCGTCTTGCGCTTGGTGGCGGTGTCTTCATCGCGCGCGGCGCGCACGCCATAGACCATGTCGTAGCCGGCCTGCCATTGGCTGATGAACTCGAGGATCACCTCCGGCGGGTCCTGCAGATCGACATCCATCGGCACGACGGCATCGCCACGCGCCTGCTCGATGCCGGCGGACATGGCCGCTTCCTTGCCGAAGTTGCGTGTCAGGCTCAGGTAGCGCACGCGGGCATCACCGGCCGCCGCGGCCTCCAGACACGCCAAGGTGCCGTCGGTTGAGCCATCATCGACGAACAGCACTTCAAGATGTGGCACCTGCGAGCCCAGGGTCTTCTCGATGGCCTCCAGAAAGAGACCGATGGTCTCCTCCTCGTTCATCACCGGCACCACCAATGACAAGACCCAGTCACCGGAAAGGCGGCGCGACATGTCGCGGGGAATATGCCCCGACGAGGACTGCCGGCCAGACGCCTGGCCACAGGATGCATCAGCTGAGGACCGCATGGTATTTCCTCCATCGAGAGCCCCGTCATTCATGCACGCCAGGGCATCATCATCTGACAAGGTAAGAGTGAAGAGGACACAGGTGCTGCACCAGCGCCTTACCAGACACTCGCCCGCTCTCGATCGGCGCCTCTCCTCCCTCCGCTCCATTACCTCTTGGGGCCGAGGGCGACGAATACAACACGGCGTCAATGCGGATGGCGGCCAGCGCGAACCGGTCTGCCAGCTGCCAGAATCCGTGAAAAGCTCCGCACAGCGCCAGACATCGGCAATGGCTTGCGAGAGCCTGTGAGGGTTTACGATGGCCTGCGGGGCCGGCGAGGGCTTGCGAGAGTGGTCGGTGAGAGCGGTCTGCGCGGGTCAATGAGCGCGACACCACCTCGCTGCGTTATAGAGCCTGCGGCCTCAACAAGTAAAGCCTGAATCACTCAAGGACTTGCAAGCCATGCCATTAGCCATCAACAAACACGGCCGCTCCAGGGAGCGGCCGTGTTTGCTTGTGCCATGACAGGAATCGCAATGCAAGGAGTCTGCGCAATCGCGTTACTGGCTGGACGCGAGGGCCAACAGCGTGATGAGCAAAAGACCCCAGCTCAGCGGCGCCCCCAGCAGCCAGGCGCGGGTCGCATGGCGCGGCACCAGGCCGACGCCATGCGTGAAGCCGGCGCCCAGCCCCCACAGCGCGACCAGCAACATCAGATAGCGCGGCCCTGTCTGCATCGAGGCTATCGCATCCGGCCCCAGCAGCATCCAGATGGCCACCATGGCAGACAGGAGCAGCGAGGCCAGATGGGCAGGTCGAGTTCGGCACCAGGCCGGTGGTCGTGAGGCGTACCAGGGTCGTGACATCGAGCTCTCCTTGATCGGAACGGTCAGCGGCGCAGAAGTAACGTTGGGGGCCGCCTCACTCAATCATCGTCAAAGGTGTGGGTCTGCTCAAGCCACAATGCATTGATGATGCCCGCGAAGCAGGCCAGCAACACACCGAGAATCCAGGCGAAATACCACATGGTGTCGTCTCCTGACGAGGGCACTGCCCTCGCCTGTTGATAGCAAATGGAAGCAATTGGCTCAGCTAGCTCAACTCAATTCAGGCCAGCTCAACTCAGGTCAGATCAGCCCAGCGCACCTCAATACAGGCTGTGACCGTCCTGCTCGATATGCGCGACGTTGACGCGACGCCACATCTTCACGTAGCACCAGGTGGTGTAGAGGATGATGGTCGGCACCATCACCAGTCCCGCCACGGTGACGATGGAGAGCGTCAGCTCGCTGGAAACGGAATCCCACAGCGTCAGACTGGCCTCGCTCATGCGCGAGGACGGCACGATGAACGGGAACATGCTGATGCCGGCGGTGGCGACCACACCCCCTACCCCGACGGAGCTTGCCGTGAAGGCCGCGCCGCCCTTGCGCCGAGCCGACAGCACCATCGCGGCCAGCACACCGACCACCACGCTGAGCGGTGCCAGCAGCGTCAACGGCTCACGTGCATAGACATCCAGCCAGCTGCCCGGCCCGACCTGCTTGTCGAGCAGCTTCAAGGCCGAAGCGGTATCGCCCATCTGATCGATGCTGTAGCCCATGCCGGACAGCCACACCCACAGGCCGCCCAGCGCGAACAGCCCCAACGTCAGCAGACCCAGCGGCTGCACCAGACGCGCGCTGCGAGCGGCGACGGCCTCATCGGCACGCGCCACCAGCCAGGTGCCGCCATGCAGCATCACCATCACCACCGACAGCGCGGCGCACAGCAAGGCGAAGGGGTTGAACAGGCCCAGGTAGCTGCCGGCGTAGCTGGCACGCATGAACTGATCGACTTCCAGCGGCACGCCCTGCAGCAGGTTGCCGAAGATCAGCCCGAAGAAGGCGGTGGGAATCAGGCTGCCGGCGACGATGCCGCGGTCCCACCAGCCACGCCACTGGGTGTTCTCGAGCTTGGAGCGGTAGTCAAAGCCCAGCGGGCGGAAGAACAGTGAGAACAGGATGGTCAGCATCGCGAAATAGAAGCTGGAGAACACGGCGCCGTAGACCACCGGCCACACCGCGAACACCGCGCCGATGGCCGTGACCAGCCACACCTGATTGCCATCCCAGTGCGGGGCCAGGGTATTGATCACCACACGGCGCTCGCTGTCACTGCGGCTGACCAGCGGCATCAGCATCGCCGCGCCCATGTCCATGCCATCGGTGATGACGAAGCCGATCAGCAGCAGCCCTACCGCCACCCACCAGAACAGCTTGAGGATCTCGTAATCCCACATGATCCGTTACTCCTTGAATGACAGCGAAGGATTGAGTGACATGCCGTCATCTTCGGACATGGCGCCATGGTGGATGCCGCCGCGCTCGAAGTGATAGCGACCGGTGTGCAGGGAAGACGGCCCCTTGCGCGCGAAGTGGAACATCAGCCACATCTCGATGACGAAGAACAGGCTGTAGAAGGCCAGGAAGCCACCGATGGACCACCACAGGTCGGACTCATCCAGACTCGAGGCCGCCATGAAGGTCGGCAGGATCTCACCCACCGCCCACGGCTGACGTCCGAATTCGGCCACGAACCAGCCGGTTTCCACGGCGATGAACGGCAGTGGGATCGACAGCAGGCAGATCCACAGGAAGGGCCGCACGTCGAAGCGGTGCTTGGCGGTCATCCACACCGCAGCGATGAAGATCACCAGCATCGCCATGCCACAGGCAACCATGATGCGGAACGAGAAGAACATCGGCGCGACCGGCGGAATCGAGTCTGCGGCGGCCTTGTCGATCATCTCCGGCGTGGCATCGGAGGGCGTCTCGACGTAGCGCTTGAGCAGCATGCCGTAGCCGAGATCATCCTTGACCGCATCGAAGGCCTTGCGGGTGGCGATGTCGTCCTGGCCATCACGCAACTGCTGGAGCAGGTCATAGGCCTGCATGCCATTGAGGATGCGTCCGCGGTGGTCTTCGGTCAGCTCCTTGATACCGGGGATCTCGGTATCCAGCGAGCGCGTACCGATCAGGCCCATCACATAGGGAATGTGGATGCCGTAATCGGTGTGCTGGGTCTCCTCGTTGGGCAGACCGATCAGCGTGAATGACGCCGGCGCCGGCTCGGTTTCCCACATCGCCTCGATGGCGGCCATCTTGGCCTTCTGGACATCCCCGACCTCGTAGCCGGACTCATCGCCCAGCACGATCACCGAAGCCACCGAGAACAGGCCGAAGGCGGCGGCGATGGCGAAGCTGCGCTTGGCGAAGCCCAGATCACGCCCCTTGAGCAGATAGAAGGCGCTGATGCCGAGCACGAACATGGCGCCGGTCACATAGCCGGCCGACACGGTATGCACGAACTTGGCCTGGGCGACCGGGTTGAAGATGACATCCGCGAAGCTGGTCAGCTCCATGCGCATGGTCTCGAAATTGAAGGCCGCACCGACAGGGTTCTGCATCCAGCCGTTGGCGATCAGGATCCACAGCGCCGAGAAGTTGGAGCCGAAGGCGACAAGCCAGGTCACCATCAGGTGCTGACGCTTGGTCAGGCGGTCCCAGCCGAAGAAGAACAGGCCAACGAAGGTGGACTCGAGGAAGAAGGCCACCAGGCCCTCGATGGCCAGCGGCGCACCGAAGATGTCGCCGACGTAATGCGAGTAGTAGGCCCAGTTGGTGCCGAACTGGAATTCCATCGTCAGGCCAGTGGCAACGCCAAGGGCGAAGTTGATACCGAACAGCTTGCCCCAGAACTTGGTCATGTCCTGGTAGACCTGCTTGCCGGTCATGACATACAGGGATTCCATGATGGCCAGCAGGAAGGCCATGCCGATGGTCAATGGTACGAACAGGAAGTGGTAGAGCGCGGTCATGCCGAACTGGAACCGCGACAGCTCCACGACGGTATCGGAGATCATGTCTTAACCCCTTTGCGATAAGGCGGACGGTCAGGCTGCCGTCCCTGCATGCGCTTGCCACCGACGTCGGGCGGACGCATCAGGCCGACTCTCGCCGGCAAGCACACAGGCAATGGCACCGTGGCACCAAGACCTTGGTCGGCATTGTCTACCCTCCCGCGCCAGTCTCCAGATGTCAGGTTGTCGCACTCACCGGGCGAATGTCGCACCCGCCACCTCCGCCAAGTGCCTGTTGTCACTGGACAACTCCGCTGCAAGCCGCATGGATGCTGGAGCGATGGGGCTCGCTGGCCTGGCGCCATCTCAACGCTGACTCTGCGCACCCCTGCGCGCGCTGCGACCATCGACCACACTGCGACGTTGCACCACGCTGCGACCGACTGGCGCATCCAAGCGCCGTCAGGCGCCGCGCAGCAAGCCATCACGGCCCCGAGCCATTGACGCGCTGGGAACGAGAGTTTTGTGCCGCAGGCCTGTCACTTCCCCAGCAGGCTAACTATCATGGCCAGTCATCGCAGCGCTCACCGACAAGGATTGCCAGTGAACGCTTACCGCCTATCACCCGAGACCGTGATTCCTACCTGACATGACGCATCGCTCCCCCATTCATCCCTCTGCTGGTCACACCGCCACCACCAGCCCCAGCGCCACGGCGCCGCGCGGCCACGGCGATTACTGCGAAGCCGGCCTCGCCCGCCTGCTGGAGCAGCACGACCTCAATAGCTTCGATGCCCTGTGGCAAGTGGCAGCCCACGACGTCGACGCGCCGAATCGTGAACGCGGCGGCGTCTCGACGGTTTCGCTGCTGACGCTCGAGGATGAGGACGGCAACAGCCATCGCCTCTATCTCAAGCGCCAGACCAACCACCTGGGCCGCAGCCTGGCGCGCCCGCTGGGCGAACCGACCTTCTCTCGCGAATGGCGTGCCATCCGTCACTATCACGCGCTGGGAATACCGGCAGTGGACGCCGGCTGGTACGGCGAGCGGCGTGCTGGCCGGGAATGGCGCGCCATCCTGATCACCTTCGATCTCGCCGGGCGCGATGATCTGGACCACTGGCATGAACGCTGGGCGGAACTCGATGCCGGCATGCGCTCTCAGGTCATCACCGCCAGCGCCCGCCTCGTTCGCGAGATTCATCAGGCTGGCCTGATGCATGGCTGTCTGTTCCCCAAGCACCTCTTCCTGAGTCGCCCGCCGAGTGAGTCGCCGGCCAGCACCTGGCAGATGGACGCCGTCATCATCGACCTCGAGAAGACGCGCCGCTTCGTGCTGCGCCGTCACGAGTGCCTGCGCGATCTCTACGTGCTGTGGCGCCGCCTGAAGGGCTGGCAGCACGATGAATGGCGACAATTTCTGGCCGTCTATCGCGATGCGGATGCGCAGAGCGCCGAGGTCAGTCAGTGGCTGAAAGAGCTGGAAGCACGCGCCGCACGCAAGCGGCGCTGAGCCTGCAGAGCCCGGTGACGATCTTTGGCGTAGTGAGTACTAACCTCGCGCACGGCATGCGACCAAGGTCTTGGTCACCTTGCGCGAGGATGAATGGGGATGTCGCTCGAATGCGTCATCGCAAGTCTCACTCGTGAGACATTAAACTTCCCTGAAATAATCGGTAACATCCGCTAACAGGACGCCTAACAAGTTTTCAAACAACGTTCTAAAAAAATGCTTGCCAAACAGAACGCTGTTTTTTATAGTTCGCAGCGTCCCCTGATCGACGCAGCCACGCAGAGCACACGGCCCAAGCCGTAGGGTAGCGAGGCACTGCTGACAGGCAGCTCACGAAGCCAAGCTTCAAGGAGAACTACACATGAAAGCTATCAAGATCCTGACCGCTACTGTTATCGCCGGCACCATGGCAATGGGCGCACAATCCGCCATGGCATATGGCAAGGGTGATATCTTCCTGCGCGGTGGCGTTGCCAAGGTCGACGGCAAGAGCAACAACGGCAACGGTCTGATCGCCAAGGACGAGTCTGGCTTCGCCGGTTCCGTGGGCTACATGTTCCACGACAACCTGGCCATCGCCCTGCAGTCCACTGAAGAATTCAGCACTGACTGGGAAAACAGCGCCGGTGGTTTCGATCAGATGCCGATCAACCTGATGCTGCAGTACTACCCGCTGGGCGGTACTGAAGCCCGCGTCCAGCCGTACGCTGGTGTCGGCCTGAACTACACCCACTTCTCCGGTGAGTCTGCCGGTGGCCAGAGCATGGACATCGACGACAGCTACGGCGCCGCTGCCGAGCTGGGTGTGGACCTCAAGATCACCGAAGCCTGGGCCGTCAACGGCTTCGCTCGTTACGCCGACGTCAAGGCCGATACCAAGATCGCCGGTCAGGACGTGAACGACACCGAGCTGGACCCGGTCACTGTCGGTGCTGGTGTCACCTACCGCTTCTAAGTCCTTGTGGGAGGCGTGAACATGCCTCCAGCGAGTACCTGGCAAGCCGTGTGATGCCACATCACGCAAGCGTCAGCGATGGAGCTCGGCGACGCCGTGCCGTCCAGGCGCAGATGGGCATCACACACAAACGCCGCAGACCTTCGGGTCTGCGGCGTTTTCGTTGTGGTCAGCCAACGGCTACATGGCCGATCTTCAGAGGCGCGGCGCAGAAATTGACCTGGATCAACCACGTCCCTCACCGAGCAAGAACGCGCGTAAACTCTTGTCCCAGATCAAATTTCTCGAAATTCGGCCACCTAGAATGAGGGCATTGTTCCCCGCCATCCTTCAGGAGCCATCATGTCCGACGTCGTCACTCGCTCAGCCTCCCTCCCCGCGCACCTGACTTCGCGCAGCCCGCGCTCTGCAGCACGCCCGTGGCAGCTTCTGGCACTGGCAGGCCTCACCGGCCTCGCGACTCTCGGTGCCGCACCGGCCATGGCCGCCGACTCGCTGAATGGCGGCTCTCACAGCTCTCTCAACTCTCTCAGCTCTCTCAACTACGGCGCCGGGCAGTTCTGGACGCGAGCGGGTGTCGCCAAGGTCTCGCCGAAGAGTGACAACGGTCGCATCGATGCCATCGGCGCCGATGTGGATGTCGATGATGACAGCGCCTTTGCCTTTACTCTCGGCTATCGCTTCACCGACACCTTCGGTATCGAACTGCTGGCGGCGCAAGATTTCGACCACGACATCTCGCTCAATGGCCAGAAAGCCGGTTCCGTCGATCACCTGCCGCCGACCCTGACACTGCAGTACTACCCGCTTGGCGGACGTGAATCGCGCATCCAGCCGTACATCGGCGCGGGGGTCAATTACACCCACTTCTCCGACGAAACCCTCGACGATGGCACCAAACTCGAGATGGATGACAGCTGGGGCGCGGCCGCACAGATCGGCGTCGATCTGGTGATCAACGAGCACTGGGCGGCCAACGTCGCCGCCTGGTATCTGGATATCGATTCCGATGTCACCGTGGCGGGCAGCGTCAACGACAAGGTCGAGATCGACCCCATCGTGACCATGGCCGGGATCAGCTATCGCTTCTGACCAGGCATTGCTGGGCTAGCGTTTCTGATCAAGCGCATCTGACTGGCCAGAGACGACAACGCCCCGCCAGCCCATCTCGGGCCGGCGGGGCGTTGTGCTTTGTACTTGGTGCGTTGTGCGTTGTGCGTTGTGAGTTGTGAGTTGTGCGCTCGGCACGCCTCAGCGCGGGGCGGCTTGCCCACTGTTCGTCGTTGCCGAAGCATTGGAAGTTGTTGCAGTCGATGAGGTTGAGGGCGTTGAGGGCGAAGGCGGCGTGGCCTCGTCGACCGGCGCCTTGCTCACCTTGCCCGGACGCGGACGGTCCAGCACCAGTCCCAGCACCACCAGTGCCGCGCCCGCCACCATCAGCGCGGTCCACTGCTCATCGAACAGCCACCATGCCATCAGCGCGGCACACGGCGGCACCAGGAAGAAGGTGCGCGCGACCTGATGGGCCTCGCCCCGCTCCAGCATCAGCATCAGCAGCCAGATGGCACCGACCGAGATGGCGATCACCAGCCAGGCCATGGTCAGCAGCAGACGCGGCGTGGGGTCAAAGGCAAAGCTGCCGACACTGGTCGCGGCGACGATGAATACCGCGCCCGCACCGAGATACTGGAACATCAGCCCCTCGACCAGCCCCATGCGCCCGGAGACCCGCTTCTGCCACAGCGTCGAGCTGGACACGCCGATCAGCGCCACCAGACACCAGACGAGCCCGATCAGCGGCCACTCCAGGGTGCCCGCGCCGTCCTTGGCAAGCCCTGCCCCCAGCACCAGGCTGACGCCGATGGCGCCACAGCCAAGCCCCGCCCACTGCTTGGCCCCCAGCCGCACGCCGAACAACGGCAGTGACAAGGCCGCCGTCACCAGTGGATGCAGGCTGACCAGCAGCGCCGTCAGGCCCGCCGGCAGCCCCGCCTTGACCGCCGCGAACACGCCACCCAGATAGGCGCCATGCAACAGCATGCCGATGCCCATCTGCGCCAGACGGTCGTTGCGCCGCCCCCACTGACGCGGCTTGCGGCGCAGCCACAGAATCAACCCCAGCACCGGCAGCACCAGCAGGCTGCGCACCAGCAGCAAGGTGAAGGGTTCAGCGTCCAGGGTACCGAAGCGTGCGGCGATGAAGCCGCTGGCGAACAGAAACACGAAGCAAAGTGGCATCCACATCACGCAGACTCCAGCGAGAGAAATGACAAGCGGTCGGCCCGGGGCAGGTGCAGGATATGCACCGACGGGACCACGACATGAGCCTTCAGCTTGCCGCGAACCCTCAAGGGGGCACAAGATACAGATAATCACCAATTCAAGGGGTACAGACAGGCATGTCATCCGCCGAGCACGCTTCGTCCGCCAGCCGCCCTTCGCTTGCCGGCGATGCCATCAGCTCAACCACCAGCTCAATCGCCAGCTCAGGCGCCACTGCCGCGACGCTGCCGCGCTATCAGCAGCTGGTCGAGCGACTCAAGGCCCAGATGGCGACGGGCAAACTGAACGCAGGACAGCGCCTGCCTTCGCTCAGGCGGCAGGCGGCGCAGTCGGGGCTCGGCCTCAACAGCGTGATTCGTGCCTATGGCGAGCTGGAGGCGACGGGCCTGATCATCGCCGAACCGCGTGCCGGCTATCGGGTCGCGCCATCGACGCAGGCTGCTCACGACACGGATGACCTGAATACCGGCTCACAGAACAGCCCGACTTCATCACGCCACCCTAGGGAGTCGCAGCACGGGCAGCGGGAGTCACATCACAGGCCGCGCGCCATCACCACACTCACCATCAGTGACCCGGCCTGGCAGGCGATGGCGAATGCCAGTGATCCGCGCCTGGCGCCATTGGGTGCCGCTCACCCGGAGCTGGACGCCCCCGCCGTGCGTCGCCTGTATCGTCTGGCGCGCACTCAGCTCGGGGCGCATGCCCAGCATCCCAGCGCCTATGCCCTGCCGCCGGGCTCGAGCGCGCTGCGCACTGCCATCGCCCAGCACCTCAGCCACCACGGTCATCCCTGTGACAGCGATGCCCTGTTGATCAGCCAGGGGGCGCAGCATGGCATGTCATTGCTGCTCGGCCAGCTGCGTGCCGCCAAGGGCCGCTGCCGGGTCGGCGTCGAAGCGCCGGGCTATTTCGGCATCGTGGCCGCAATCGAAGCCCAGGGCCATCAGGCGATCGCCATTCCTGCCCGCGCGCACCAAGGACTGGATGTCGCGGCGCTCGAGCGTCTGCTCGAACGTCATGATGACAAGACGCCCGCCCTGACGCTGGATGCCCTGATCGTGACCGCGGATGGCCACAATCCCCTGGGCGGACAGCTGAGCACGCCAGATCGCCACCGCCTGCTGGCACTGGCGGCCCGCCACGCCATCCTGCTGGTCGAGAACACCACCTTTGCCGAGCTGAGTTTCGATACCCGCCAGCCGTGGCTGGCCGACCTCGCCCACCGCCATGCCGACAGGCCGATGCCTGCGCTGATCAGTCTCGGATCATTTTCCAAGACGCTGGACCCCCGCACCCGCTGCGGCTGGCTGTGGCTGTCACGGCCCGAGCAGGAGTCACCACTGGGGCTGCAGGCGATGATTCGAGCACGCTGGGCCAATGGCATGGGCGACATGCCGTGGATGCATGCTGCCCTGAGCGAACTGATCACCAGCGGGGATTACGGCCGCCATGTGCAGCGCATGCGACGCTGCTATGCGCGCCGCCTGGAACGTCTGCGCGCGCACCTGAGCGCAGCACTGGGTGACCGAGTCTGGCTGCCGCCGCCGAGCGGCGGCTATCTGCAATGGTGTGGCCTGCCCAGCCTTGAGGCGCGCCAGCTGGAGCAGTTGCATCAGGACCTGCTGAATGCAGGCATCGCCACCCTGCCCGGCAGCCTGTTCAATGCTGAACAGTCCGGCCTGCGTCTCAATGCGGCCCAGCTCGGTGAGGAAGTGACGCAGAGCGCTGCGCGGCCCTCTGACGAGATTCCCCGCCAGCAGGACATACTGGCGCGCCTCACCGCTCACCTGCAAAAAGCCCTCGCACAGGGCGAGGGCTGATTGAGGTGCGATGTCTGGATTTGCTTATGGCACAGACTTTCAGGCCATGCGCAGCGCCTGCTCGCGGCGGCGCGCCCACACCTGATTGATCACCAATGCCGCCACGATGACCGCCCCACCCAGCGCCAGACGCGCCAGATCGGCGTCGCGGTTCCAGATCAGCAGATTGACCAGCAGGCCCGCCGGCACCAGCGCGTTGTTCATGATCGCCAGCGTGCCGGCATCGACCCGCGTCGCGCCCTTGTTCCACAGGAAGTAGCCCAGCCCCGAGGCCACGATGCCCAGCCAGCCCAGCACCACGAAGTGCACCGGCTGCGACGGCAGCTTGTCGGTACTGCCGAACAGCAGGAACATCACGATCACCAGCGCCAGCGCGCCGAGATAGAACCAGCCGAACACATGGCGATGGGCGACATCCGCCGGCAGCTGCGGGGCAACCTGACGGTAGGCCACCTGCCCGATGGCAAAGCACAGATTGGCGCCCTGCACGACCGCAAAGCCGAGCCAGAAGCCGTCACTGACCCCGTCGTAGCGAATGATCGCTGCACCCAGCACCGCAATTGCGGCGGTCAGCAGGTAGAATGGCGACAGGCGCTTGTTCATCAGGTCATCGAGCAAGGTGATGTAGATAGGCGTGAAGATGGTGAACAGCAGCACTTCCGGCACAGGCAGCAGCAGGAAGGAGCGATAGAAGAAGATGTACATCAGGCCGAGCTGGATCGCGCCGATGGCCATCAACTGGAAGCGCAGACGACCACTGATCGCCCGCGGGCGCATGAACGGCGCGAAGATCAGGCACGCCAGCACGATACGCGTCAGTACGGCCAGATAGCTATCGACCTGACCGGACAGATAGACGCCGATCAGGGAAAACGAGAAGGCCCAGAGGGCCGTGACACCAATCAGGTAGGACATGACGAGTAAACTCGGTAGCCAGAAGAAGTTGACACCAATTGTAACCCTCTATGCGCTGCTCGCGCAGATTCGCCGGCTGGATTTTTCGTCACGCTCCGGCCCGGCCTCGCGCAATGCCTGGTCTGGCCAGGGAAGCGGCGAGGTGACGGTAACCCGCGAAGCCACTGCCTCCCCTCACGACGGGTCACGACAAGCGGCTCAGCAAGAGGCGGAAAGCGTGGTATTTCTGGAACAGGGCCAGTTCCAGCTAGAGGGCCAGTCATCCAGCGTCAACTTCCACAACCGCTATCGCTGGCAGCTGGCCGCGGATGGCGAGGCGCTGTCGCTCAGTCATGAACGCCGTGGCCGCGATGCCGCCATCTTCCTGTTCGACCTGGTGGCCGACAGCGCTCGAGGCGAAGATCACTTCGTCAGTCGTGAAGCGCATCTGTGCATCGATGATCTCTACGCCGCCACGCTGGTCATCGTGCGCGATGAGGCGGGCAATGCCCTGGGCTTTGATCTCGACTGGCGCATCACCGGCCCGCGCAAGGATGAACACCTCGCCTACCGCTATCGCTGCTGAGCGCGACCAGCACTGGCAAAGACTACTGACGTCGCATGACGGGACCGCTGGCAGCACGTGAAAACGCCGCTGACGGATCACTCCGTCAGCGGCGTTTTTGCCTAGCGGCCGATCAGGCCAGCAGACGCGCCTTGAACCACTCACCGATCGCCTCGATTTCCTCGAGACACACGGCGTGCGCCATCGGCCAGGTCTGCCATTCCAGCGGATGACCCAGTGCACGCGCACTCTCGGCGCCCGCCTCGCCCAGTGCCAGCGGCACGATATCGTCGTGGGTACCGTGATGGACACTGATGGCCAGGCCTTGATTGGCGGCGCTCGGCGCAATGGTCGCGCTGGTCGCGAAATAGGTCGAGAGCGCCAGCAAGCCGCCCAACGGACGCTCGCAGCTCAACGCCGCCTCATAGACCACCGCGCCACCCTGGGAGAAGCCGGCCAGAATGATGCGCTCACTGGCGATGCCCTGAGCGATCTGCTCCTCGATCAAGGCATGCACGTAGGACGCGGATTCACGCAGCTGCACCTCATCGACGCGCCGCCCGAGATTCATCTCGAGAATGTCGTACCAGGCCGGCATGCGCATGCCGCCATTGACGGTCACGGCCAGCTCCTGTGCATGCGGAAAGACGAAACGCACGCCGTGATTCTCAGGCAGACCCAACGCAGGCACCACGGGCACGAAATCACTGCCGTCAGCACCCAGGCCGTGCAGCCAGATCACGCAGGCATCCGCCTGGGCGCTCGGCTCGATGATCTGAGGGGCACGGTGGCCATGCTGCTGTGATGCGTCACTCATATTCAGCTCCGGTCGGTAAGAAGGGGAATGCCGCCCAGCCTACCATTGACGCTGGCATCTGCCACCTGCGTGCCTCATGTTGCGTACAGCATGAATCCGGGCATAAAAAAACCCGCCATGGTGGCGGGCAATGAATGTCGGGACAGCGACACCCAGGACAGGAAAGCGTTTGAGAAAGGGTTTTGCCACCGAGTCGTTCAAGACGGGCTGGTGGAGGGGCCCAAAGCCCTTGCTCAAGCGTTCTGCTCACTATCCAAGTGTCTCTACGTCTGGGATATTTCCTTTCGCTTTCCCTGAATTTCGGTAGTCACTGGCTTGCGCATCAGTGCCTACGCCTTCGATCATCGCTGCGCGGTGATTCAAGCAGCGGCAATCAAATCACAGCGCTTCAATTGTTTCGCAATGACAACTTGCGGCATGAAGTCGTGTGAAGCGAGTCATGTGAACCGAGTCATGTGAACCATCATCATCGAAAGCTCAGCGATGATCGGCGTCGATATCGACTGCACCATGCACATCACTATCGGCAAACACATTGCCGCGGCTGGTGATCAGAATGTCAGGATTTGCGGCGTAGCGCTTTTCGCTCTTCTGATAATCACGCACTTCGCTGTGAATACCGTGAGATTGAGCGCTATTGAATCGCGCGTTGCTGCTGTCATCAGTGCTGATATCGGCACTGGCCAGACCGCTGGTGGCGAGGGCAAACGCTGCCAGGCCGTGAGTCATGAATGACTTGATCATCTTTCTATCCTCCGTTCATTTTCACTATCGAGTTGCCATGAAGTGACACATCATTGATCACTTCATGTACTGCGTATATCCAGGCGGGATATCTATCAGAGTTGATACTTGACATCACCCACGTGACCTATTGATAAAGACCATCAACAAGCACTACCCACAAGGATGCGGCTTACGATGGCGCGATATTCAGGCTTGCCCATGGCGGGACCCTTCTACGTCATCGTATTAGGCACGGGGCGTCGCTGCGTGGGATGACTCCCGACAGATACCGGCCATTTCAGGAAGGGTCAGACTGCCGTTTCGCTTCGCGACGAGGTATCACCTGGCGATCAGTGTCAGTGACACTGCTTTAAGACTGGCTTGTTCACGCTCTTAATTCTTCAAGCCCTTATGTCTCCAAGCCCTTATGTCTTCAAGCTCTAGCTGCTTGAAACTCTGGCTGCTGCTCATGACGACACTTGCTGCGGGGACACTTGAGTCAGTTGCTGCTATGCGTAGTCACGAATCAGAGCGGGGCTCAGACAACCTGAATCAGACAACCTGGCTCAGACAATCTGAATCAGACGCTTTCGCTCAGAGCATGTTGGACGCGAGTCGCGGAAACGCTCTTGCCAGCATCGTTGACGAATTGCTGGGCGTCGGACGCCAGGGTCTCGCGCTGACCTTCGATCGCAGCATCGTTCAAGGAGCTTTCGACACGGCCCGCAGCAACGCTCATGCCGGTATCGGCAAAGGTGCCTTGCTCGGCGGCGGCGGACTGGGCCTGGCCGTGAATGCCGGATTCGCTGAGCGCAGAACGCACCTGAAGGTCAGCGACGCTGTCTGCAAAGGCAGCACCGGTGGCAGCAACGGAAAGCGCGGTGGCGGCGATGAGGGTATTGAGCATTTTCATGAAATATCTCCAGTGAAATCTTTGTTCGGGTCAACTGGGCCAACCGGGTCAACAAGGTCAGCCAGGTCGCAAGCAGAGTCTGTCTTAGGTGCCGTCACTGTGACGGCGCGACGCATCAGGCGTTGTCGTTCAGGGCATGCTCGACACGTGACGCGGCAACGCTCTTGCCGGAATCATTGACGAACTGCTGAGTGTCGCGAGTGACCTGCGCCTGCTGGCCCTTGATGGTCTGGCTGTTCAGCGCCTGCTCGACACGGCTGGCCGCAACGCTCTTGCCTGCATCGGTGATGGCCTGCTGCTGAGTGGCTGCCTGCTGGGCCTGACCGTGGATCACGGATTCGCTGATGTTGGCGCGAACCTGCTGGTCGGCAACGCTATCGGCATTGGCGACGCCAGTGGCGGTCACGGACAGGGCAACGGCGGCGATAAGGGCATTGAGGGTTTTCATGAGATGACTCCAGAAAAGGTGAATAGCGAATAGATAAAAGGAAGATCAATGCTGCTGTGGTCCCGGGCCTGGGGCCATGAATCAGGACCTGCAGACTCAGGCGCTGTCGTTCAGTGCATCTTCAAAGCGTGATGCCGCGACACTCTTGCCGTTGTCGTTGCTCAGGCTCTGGCCGCGGGAGACGGCGTGCGTCTGTTCACCCTTGATGGTGTCGGCGTTCAGGGACTGCTCGACACGGTTGGCAGCGGCACTCATGCCGGACTCGGCAGCATTCAGCTGCGTCGCGGCGGGCTGCGCCTGACCGTGGATGACCTGTTCGCTCAGTGCGGCACGCACCTGGGCATCGGCAACACTTTCATCAGCGGTGGCAACGCCGGTGGCAGCAATGGAAATGGCAGCGGCGGCGATCAGGGAAGTCAGGGTTTTCATGATGATTCTCCAGAAATGGGCAAGGATCGAATGTCAGGTGAGGCGATGTTCGGGGGTCACCGAGTTGTCAGCGTGGCCCACTCTGCTTCAGGCGTTGTCGCTGATGTGCTGCTGAACGCGGCTAGCGGCGACGCTCTTGCCCTGATCATTGACGGTGGCGTTGGCCTGGGACACGGCAGCGGTATCGACGCCGCGGATGTGGTCAGCATTGAGCGCCTGCTCAACGCGACCGGCAGCAACGCTCATGCCCGTTTCGGAGAAACTCTGCTGGCTGGTGGCAGCCGGCTGAGTCTGGCCCATGATCTGCTGGCTGCTGATGGCGTTCTGGACGCGCACGGCGGCAGGGCTATCGTCGGCTGCGAACACGGAGGTGCTGGCAGTGGCGATGGCGACGGTAGCAATCAGAGTCTTGAGGGAAATGTTTTTCATGGTGTATCTCCTGGTCCTGGTGCGGATGCTTCCGCTTTGAGTCGTTGTCAGTCAGTGAAGGAGTGGTTTGCTGACCCCTGTCCGGGTCCTGGCCTTCACTGACTGTAGTGCGTGCTGCGTTTCGATGATTAACAGACTAATTGTTATGCTGCGTTCAAACTAGCCGTGCAACTGGAAGCTCACTGTTTCTCTTTGAGCAACGCCACTGGAAACGAACGGCCTTCCCCAGCGATTGACCCTCCTGCCCCTCTCATCACCCATAAAGCTATTGCAGTGGTTCTGAAAAAGACTTGTACAACATGGAGAGTGCAAGAATTCCTTGTTTGCGTGCTGGCCCATCCCCTTGAGCGGCGCTTCGGTCTGGCAGATCACTATCGACTTTGGTTGAGGAAGACAGTGTCTCGCCCACCACCTTGGTCGAACATGCTGCACGCTGCAGGGTGTGTCTTGCTGTGCTGATGAGTTATACGTCGCCACAGCAGAACTGGATGCCACAAAAACAAGAAAATGCGTATTTTTCTTTCTGCTTTGGCTGAGACGCCTGAAAACAGCGTCCAGCAGCAAGAAATTGTGCACATCAATCTTTACGAATATTCATTGACCGATTGTTCAGGGTGTGGATTCTGCCCCTCACACTGCCAGTCGGTGACGCCTTGCCCACTGATGTCGAGAAGATTCATGTCGCTCGACAACCAAGAGCTCGAGGTCAACCCCGCCTCATCAGCCCTGCATATTTGCTGCAACGTTGATGGAGTGCATTGTGAACCTCGCGAGGCGCGGGATATATCCCCGCACTGGAACAGGATTGATTCCCCCAGCGAATCAATTCAGCGCTCTTCCAACCCAGACGGAAGCCCCTTCACCCACCCACGCGAAGTAATCCCAACGTTTTCAATTGCTTAGGCGACCCACGTAACGATGTCAAAATGATGACAGCCCGGAGACAGCCGTCGCATTTCCGTCGGCGGACAGCAGAACGTGTTGGAAGAGCGGCGAGAAAGTGTCGCGTGAGCAGCGCAAGACTGGCGTAAAGGGTCGGACAAGAGTGGCGAGTGAGGAAAAGGAGCGAAAAGACAGAGGGGGCAGACAGAGGGAGCAGAGAGTGGGAGGAAAGGAGCAGCAGGACACCACGGCCGGCAAGCAGCACTCGGCTCGGTTCAGCACAGGGCCAGCCCCGAACGGTGCCACGCATTATCGACCGTCATCCGACGTGGGATACACTGGCGTCATGCCTATCGATCCCGAAGCCCCGCCCCATGCATCGCCCGGTGCAGCCGAGTCATCGCCCCCTTTTGCCCAATGGGCCGACTCCCCCTGTGCGACCGGCTGCGACCTGCGCCGCGACTGCGCGCACTACAGTCACCCGCGCGTCAGGGATATCGCCTGGCTTCTGAGTGCCCCAGACCTATTGCAGCTTGCGCGTTATCCGCGCCCGTCCCTGGCGGCACTCGGGCTGGAGGATGACCGCGTCCGCCACCGCTGGCTGATGACGCTGGAGCAGGCGCCCCACGCGCTCGAGGCCGCCGTGAATGAGCGCCGCCACTATCGCCTGGGCCACTACCATGAGCTGCTCTGGCAATTCGTGCTGGCACATGCGCCCGGCAGTCGCCTGCTGGTCAACAACCTCAGGATTTCCCAGAGCAAGATCACGCTGGGCGAGCTGGACATGCTCTATCTGGCGGCGCAGGACACGGCGCCCACGCACCTGGAGGTCGCGATCAAGTTCTATCTCGGCCTGCCCGAAGGCCCCGAAGCGGCCGACAGCCCCGCACGCTGGATAGGCCCCGGCGGCGCCGACAGCCTCGCCATCAAGTATCAGCGCAGCCTTGAGCATCAATTGCCCCTGGCCTATACCGAGCGCGGACAGCAGACGATCCGCCAGGCACTAGCCAGACAAGCACTGGCCAGACAGGCAGGCGCGAGCGAGACGAACCCGCCGCCGATAGAATGCCCGTCTGCCCCGCTGCTTGCAGGCCAGCAACTGGCATTGCCCGGCTGCCTGTTTCGCCCCTGGCAGCCAGACGTAGCTCCCGCCGACTGTCTGCCCTCGCCCCGCCATTGCCACCCCGAGAGTGCGCGCCAGGCCGGCTGGTGGATGAGCGTCAGCCAGTTTGCTGCCTTCTGTCAAACCCTCGAGGCCTCCCCGATGCATGGCGGCCCACTGCTGGGCTGTGTCAGGGAAAAACCTGCCTGGCTGGCCGCCCCGCCCGTGGCGTCGCTACAACCATGGCATGAACTGGACCGCTGGCTGCGCGATCACTTCGTGCCACCTGCCGCTGATGACCTCAGGCCGGACGAACCGGTTCAGCAGCACAGCCCCCAGCGCACGCATCAACACCCCCGCCAGCTGTGGCTGGAGCGCAGCGTGGCGGCGCCTGACGGCGAGCCGACCACCGCCAGCTCGCCCCGCCAGCAATGGCGGATCTTCGTGGTGCCGGACGACTGGCCGAGCTTCATTCCACTACCGCCCCCGGCGCCTGCCACGCAGTGAGCCTGCCGCGTGACTTGCTGGTGGCTTTGTCTTGCTACGTGAAATCAACGATAATGCGCCGCGTCAGATCAGGGTGGCGACAATCCGTCAGCCTGATCTCGCCATTCGGCCCGCGCGCAACACTACCCCGCTGCTCCCGGGTCTGCTGGTGACCCACCCCTGTCGCTAGCCAACGGCTTCTCGGCACGTCTTCTTGCCTGACCGACCACCTCATCGGTCACCTGATGACGCCTGCTGCAACGCATCTGCTGAATCCGTAGGACGTCATAGTGAAAACACGACTTTCCAGCCTCGATATCGTGGCGCTGGGCTTCATGACCTTTGCCCTCTTTCTGGGCGCAGGCAATATCATCTTCCCGCCTCAGGTGGGTCAGGGCGCGGGTGCCGAATTCTGGCCGGCGGCACTGGGCTTTCTGGCCACCGGTGTCGGCATGCCGCTGGCCGGTATCGTCGCGGTGGCCGTGATCGGCGGTGGCCTCGACAAGATCACCTCGCCGTTGCCCAAGTGGGCGGCCGCAGCCTTCGGCGTCGCCATCTACCTGTCCATCGGGCCGATGTTCGCGATTCCGCGCACCGGCACCGTGGCCTTCGAGATGGGCATGCGCCCCTTCATCGACATGTCAGCACAGAGCGGCCTGGCCCTGCATTCGGTGCTGTTCTTCGGCATCGCCACGCTGATCGCGCTGAGCCCGGGCAAGTTGATGGATGTGGTCGGCAAGTGGCTGACGCCGCTGCTGATCGCGCTGCTGGCGCTGATTGCGCTGTTCACCATCATCGACCCGCAGGGGCCGCTGGGGCCGGTGAGCCCCGAGTGGGCCGAGGCGCCATTCATGACCGGCTTCCAGCAGGGCTACCTGACCATGGATGCGCTGGCCTCGATGGTGTTCGGCATCCTGATCGTCTCGGCGATCAAGGCACGCGGCATCACCGCGACCGCTGACGTGACCCGCTACACCCTGTGGGCCGGCGCCATCGCCGCCATCTGTCTGGCCGCCGTCTATCTGCCGCTGACCTACATGGGCGCCACCAGCCATGCGCTGGTCAGCGAAGCGGCCAAGGGCGAGCTGATCCCGGTCTACGTCGAGGCACTGTTCGGCGATGCCGGCAAGCTGATCCTGGCGCTGGTCATCACCCTGGCGTGTCTGACCACCGCGGTGGGCCTGTTGACCTCCTGCGGCGAGTTCTTCCATCGCCTGCTGCCGAGCGTGCCCTACCGCCTGCTGGTGATCGTGATGGCCGTGGCCTCGGCGTTGATCGCCAATCTGGGCCTCTCGACCCTGATCAGCGTCTCGATTCCGGTACTGGTGACGCTCTATCCGCTGGTGCTGGTGCTGACGCTGCTGTCCTACCTGCGTCCGCGCCTGCACGATGCGCCGCGCGTGTTCGCCTGGACCCTGGGCCTGACGCTGCTGGTCAGCCTGCTGGATGGCTTCGAAGCCAGTGGCATCGACTCGCTGATGGCCATCTCGCACCGCATCGAGCCGCTGCTGCCGCTGGCCTCGATGAATCTGGGCTGGCTGGCGCCAGCGCTGGCGGGGCTGATCATCGGCATGCTGGCAAGCCGCCGTGACCAGACGAACCTGGACCCGGCACTGGCCGCGCAGGACTGAGGCTCACGCCAATCAGTCGCGCAGCGTGACCAGAAACACGAAAGCCCGCCTCTCCAATGAGAGGCGGGCTTTTTGTTGCCACACGACAGGTGACAGATGACAGGCACCCGTCCGCTATCAGGCGACCGTCAGCGCGGCGTACTGCGCGACAGGCCCAGCTGAGCCAGGGTGGCGTCATCCAGCGCATGCACGGCCTCGACGCCGCTCAGCGCCGTGAAGTAGTCCGGCGTCAGGAAGTCACGCCCGCCAAGCAGGTGCTCCAGGTATTCTCGTGCCGGCTTGAGGCCCTCGGCGGTGCGCTCGGGCAGCGCCACATACACCCAAGCGTCGATCACGCCTTCGCGGGTGATGATGGGATGAAGGAAACGCTCATATTCATGCGGGCGGCCTTCGAAGGGGTCCATCAGCGTGATCTGCTCGGCCTCGAGCAACTCATACAGCACGCCTTCGACGCGCTCGCCCGGCGCAGGCTGCACGTTGGCATGCGCGATACCATCGACCCGAGAGGCCTTGTCGAAACTCAGGCGATGCTCTTGCAGCCAACCATGCACGGCCCGTCGCGTCTCGCCGATGCGTGCCTCGACACGCGCCGGATTCATGTTGCTGCCGTAGGCGAAGTAATAGGCCATGCAAGCTCCTGACAGTTGTCTCGAGGCGCAATGCGAGGGCATCACGCCTGCATAGGGGCACAGTGGGCGGTGTCGGGTAGAGGAGGCTCAGTGCGTCGTGATCAGCGTGTCGATCTCGCGAATCACTTCCGTCATCGCCACGCGGCGCTCGGGGCGGGCATCCTTCAACCAGGCCTCGATGGCCGGCGCCACTTCACACCTGGCGGGGAACGGCGCGCGGGCATCGCACAACGCTTGCAGACGAGCGATGAACACGAAGCGCAGCCACTGACCCATGTCCATGCGATCGACACAGAATGGCTCCACACTCATGAAGGCCTGCGGAGATGGCGTGTCCATGCGCCACAGGTCTGCTGCCTTCATTGTCGCTTCCAGACGTGCCAGCAGCGCGCGCAGCTCGTCGTAGGGATTGCCGACGATCTCGCCGTCCTGGGGTTGTTCAGTCGGATTCATGCGACCTCCGTCAAATCATGCATGGTTCGTTCACGCTATTATCCCGATGATGCTCACGGAAGGCCAGGAGGCCGCATGGCAGACACGCTGTTCAATGATGTGATGATACTGCTGGGAGCCTCGGTAGTGGCCGCGGCGCTGTTCCGCCGCCTGCATCTGCCGCCGGTGCTGGCCTATCTGGCGGTCGGCTTTCTGGTCGGCCCCCATCTGGCGGGCTGGATCGGTCGCCCGGAAGAACTCGCCTTCCTGTCGGAATTCGGGCTGGTATTTCTGCTCTTCTCGCTCGGCCTCGAATTCTCGGTGCCGCGCATGCGCGCGCTCAAGACCACGGTGTTCGGGCTGGGTGCCTGTCAGGTGGCGGTATGCAGCGGCCTGTTCTGGGCGCTGGGCTCGGCGCTGGGCCTGTCACCAGCGGCGGCGCTGGTCGCGGCCGGTGCGCTGGGGCTTTCCTCCACCGCCATCGTCACGCGGGAACTGGCGCGCTGGAATGAGCTGGACAGCCCCCACGGCCATGCCGCCGTGGGCGTGCTGCTGTTCCAGGACCTCGCCGCCCTGCTGTTCCTGATCCTGATTCCGGCCATGGCTGGTGATGGCAGCCAGCTGCTCAGTGACCTGGGCCTGATGCTCATCAAGGGGCTGGGGCTGGTGGCGGTGATGCTGATGATCGGCAAGTGGGTGCTGCCGTTCGTGTTCCAGGAAATCTCGCGCGCGCGCTCGGAAGAGCTGTTCGTGCTCACCGTGCTGCTGGTGGCGCTGTTCTCCGCCTGGCTGACCCACAGCCTGCACCTGTCGATGGCGCTGGGCGCCTTCCTGGCCGGGATGATGCTCGGCGAGAGCCATTTCCGCCATCAGATCGAGGCCGACATCCGGCCCTTCCGCGACATCCTGCTGGGGCTGTTCTTCGTCTCGGTGGGTATGTTGCTGGACCCGCAGGTGTTGCTGGCCCAGTGGTATTGGGTCGTCATCGGCGTGGCCTGCCTGCTGGCGACCAAGGCACTGCTGATCACCGGACTGGCGCGCCTCTCCGGCCGCCCGCTGGACAGCGCGCTGCGCACTGGCCTGGTGCTGTCCCAGGGTGGCGAATTCGGCTTCGCGCTGCTGGCCCTGGCCAGTCAGCAACGCCTGATGGACAACGAGACCGTGGGCCTGGTGGTGGCGATCATCATCGGCTCGCTGGTGGTCACGCCCAGCCTGATTCGCCACAACCAGCAGCTGACGCGCCGCCTGTGTCGCTCCACCACGCCCACCCAGGAGAACCCGCACACCACCGCGGAGCTGAGCGCCGCCACCGCCCCGCTCAGTGGCCATGTCATCGTGTGTGGCTTCGGGCGTGTCGGCCAGACGGTGGGACGATTTCTCACTCAGGAGAAACTTGAGTGGATCGCCATCGATGCCGACCCCATCCGCGTCCACGAGGCCGCCAGCGCCGGCGAGCCGGTGGTGTTCGGTGATGCGCAGCGTCTGGAAATCCTGCGCGCACTCGGTATCGAGCGCGCCCGTCAGGTGGTGATCACCGTCAATCAGCTCTCGCATGCGCTGGCCATTCTGCGTGCCATCCAGCCGTTGGAGCTCGAGAACCTCAAGGTGCTGGTGCGCACCCAGGATGACGCGGACCTCGAGACCTACAAGGCCGCCGGGGCCACCGAGGTGATTCCCGAGGTGCTCGAGGGCTCGCTGATGCTGGTCTCGCATGTGCTGGTCAATCTCGAGGTGCCCTTCCGACGGGTGGCGCGCTCGATCCAGAATGCGCGCGAGGCTCGCTACAGCATGCTGCATGGCTATTTCCATGGTCAGCAGTCCCAGCTGACCGACAAACGCGGCAACCCGCTGCTGCGGCGTCATCCGCTGACGCTGACCGCCGATGCCTGGGCCTGTGGCCGGCGACTGGACGACATCGCCCTGCCGGAAGTGTGCGGCATTCTCGTCTCACGCGTGGTGCGCGCCAGTGGCGAGAACCTGGAAGAGCCCACCGGCGACCTGACGCTGGCGTGTGGCGATACACTGGTATTATCGGGATTGGCTGATCATATTGAAGAGGCGGAAACCCGCCTGCTGACCGGCTGACAGGCCTTGAGCGGCAGGCGACACCCAAGACTCCGCCGCCTGCTGTCCTGCCGCCAGCAACCGAGCTGGCGTGCGGGAGGGAGAGCGTCACAGAGAGTCAGCTCGGATGAAAAAACTGATGAGCACACTGAAGGGATCGACATGTCAGGGGGCACGGCCCTGCATGGGAGATAGCCCCCATCACCAGGAGGCAATACACATGGAAAGCGCAGGCGTACACAACTACATGGAGCAGCTGGTGCTCGACCAGCTGCGCTTGCATCCCGATAGCCATGCCATGGATGTCGACAGCCGCGAAGACGTGGCCTGCATCGCGCTCAATCAGCTGGCGCCCCGCTATATCCGCCACGACGTCGACATGGCGTTCTACATGGCGCCCGCCGAGCAGGAGCTGCTGGAAGAGCGCGTCTCGATGGCGCTTCAGGAAGCCTTCGACAAGGTGCGTTCGATGCCCCGCCACGGCTAGCCACGCGCTGCGGCCCCATGAAGCGTCGCCCTGAACGCGCCCTGCAACACCAGAAGCGGGTCAATGATCACCGCCAGAGAAACGACAACGGCCACCGCGATGGATATCGCGGTGGCCGTTGTGTCTGTCGCAGATGCTGCCCGAGGCGTTACCTCACGTGGCCTGAGGGGCACTACCTCAATCGGACAGCATCAGATTCCCTCGGCGCACTGCGGCGGCACTTCATCCAGCACCTTGCGCAGGAAGGCGCGCGTGCGGTCATCCTTCGGCGCGCTGAACAGCTGACTCGGCGGCCCCTGCTCGACGATACGTCCGCCTTCCATGAAGATGACGCGGTCGGCGACTTCCCGCGCGAACTGCATCTCGTGGGTGACCACGATCATGGTCTGGCGCTCGACCGCCAGCTGCTTCATCAGCTCCAGCACCTCATCGACCCATTCCGGGTCCAGTGCCGAGGTCGGCTCATCGAACAGGATCACCTCGGCCTGGGCGGCCATGGCGCGCCCGATGCCGATACGCTGCTGCTGACCACCGGACAAAGCCGCCGGGAAGGCATCCGCCTTCTCGCTCATGCCGATACGCTCGAGAATCTCGCGCGCCCGCTGGTGCGCCTTGGCCTTTGGCCAGCCATTGACGACGATCAGGCCCTCGGCAATGTTCTCCAGCGCCGTCTTGTTGGCGAACAGCGCATAGTTCTGGAACACGAAGGCACTGCTGCGACGCAGTCCCAGAATGTCGTGACGGCTGGCGCGCGTGGCCTCGACCTTGCGTTCGCCGATCTGGATCTCGCCACCATCGGGCTGCTCGAGGAAGTTGATGCAGCGCAGCAGCGTGGACTTGCCGGTGCCTGACGGGCCGATGACGACGATGATCTCACCCTGCTTCACTTCCAGAGTGATGCCATCGAGTACGGCCTGCCCGCCGAATTTCTTGACCAGGTTTCTGACTGCAATCATCGCTGATAGGCCTTGTTGAGACGTTTCTCCATCCAGCGCTGCACGAAGGACAGCCCTTCCACCATCACCCAGTAGACGATGGCCACCATGATGAAGGATTCAAAGTACAGGAAGCTGCTGGCCGCTTCCTTCTGGGTCGCGCCCATCAACTCGGTCACCCCCAGCGTGAAGGCCAGCGACGTGGACTTGATCATGTCCACGAAGTAGTTCATCAGCGTGGGGGCCGCCACGCGGGCCGCCTGGGGCAGCACGATGCGTCGCATCAGCTGGACATTGGTCATGCCGATCGAGAGCGCCGCTTCGGTCTGGCTGCGATCGACCCCGACGATGGCGGCGCGAATGGATTCGGCCATGTAGGCCGAGAAGTGCAGCGTCAGGCCGAGAATCGTCGCGGTGACGCCATCGATCTGGGTCAGGAACGCCATCACCTGCGGCAGACCGTAGTAGAACAGGAACAACTGCACCAGCAGCGGTGTGCCGCGGAAGAAGGAGATGAACACGATGGTCAGCGCATTCAGCACCGGCACCTTGAGCACCCGCACTACCGCCAACAGCGAGGCCAGCACCAGCGCGGCCACCATGCCGATACAGGCCATCTTGAGTGTCAGTGGCAGGTATTTGAGCATGACCGGCAACAGGCCAAGCATGTAATCGATATTGAGAGTATCCATTCGTTATCCGGACAGGCTGGGGGCTTGGCTGAGGGTCTGGAAAGACACCCGTCGACATGACGACAACGGGGCGACGGTCAAGCCGTCACCCCGTTGGCACATGACATCCTGGCATGCGCCCTTGTATCAGGGCGCAGCGGGCAATGTTCAAGGCGTGGTGATGTCGTTGCCGAACCACTTGTTGGAAATCTCGGCCAGGCGGCCATTTTCCTTGAGCTCGGTCAGCGCGGCATCCACCTCGTCACGCTTGGCCTCACCTTCGGCGTCCTTGCGGAACGGCAGTGCGTTCTCCAGGCGCGAGAACGGCTTGCCAGCCAGTTCCAGCGGCAGCGGCGTCTTCTGGATCACCTGGCTTGCGCTGACGCGGTCCATCACGAAGGCATCGACACGGCCCAGGGCGGTGTCCTGCTCGATGTTGGACTCATAGGTCTTGATGTCGATCTGGTCGGCGTAGGGCAGCTCTTTCATCAGCGCTTCGTAGTTGGAGCCCAGGTTGACCGCCACGCTGTGGCCCTTGAGGGACTCGACGCCGGTGATCTCGTCATTGCCGCGACGCTTGACCACCTGAGCCCCGTCATAGACGTAGGGCTGGGTGAAGGCGAACTTGGCCTTACGCGCATCGGTGATGGTGATCTGGTTGGCCACGGTATCGATACGGCCGGCTTCCAGCGAGCCGATCAGGCCGGAGAAGCTCATGGTCACGAATTCGATGTCGTCGCCGGTGATCTCGCCGACGGCGTTGAGGACATCCACTTCAAAGCCCTGCAGCTTGTCCTGCTTGACGAAGGTGAACGGGAAGTAGCCGCCCGACATGCCGACCTTGAGGGTGTCAGCCTGTGCCGCCAGGCTGCCCAGGGTGGTCGCGCCCAGCGCGGCAGCCATCACGGCGCCCTTGAGAGCGGTAGAAGAGAAGACAGCTGCGAGCGAACGTGATTGGCGCATCGGGATTCCTCATGGATCGCAAGACTGGGCCATTGGCGCTGGACGGTCGCTGACATTCGGCTGATCGCGGATGTCGAGCCAACAGAACAGGTATAAGCACAGCCTTTTATATGTGATTTGGTTGTATAGGATAACGGGACTGCCCCGCATTCCCAATCATTTCATCCCTTAAGGACATAACCAGAAGGAATAAGACAGCAATTCTGTCAATGAGCGCGATTCTAGCATGCCTGTCATGGCGGGCCAGTGGCGCCGTCTGGGCCACCTGCAGCGCTAGATGTCAGCCTGACGACAAGTGGATGACAGTTATTCACGCCATCCGTGGACGATGCTGTGGATAACCCGTCTCGGTCACGCTGCAAGCCGCGCCAGCCGTGGGATGACGAAAATTGATCAAAAAATCATCAACCTGTAAAACGCTCAGCGGGACTTGAGGTGCCGCGTCATCTGTCAAGCCGTCACGGGTCGAAAGAGCGGCCATAATAGGGACAGGTCGCCCTCTTCCCTCTGGCCGCCAGCACACGCCAGCGGGTGGCATGACAGCCGGTGAATCGCTAAAGTCGCTGCCATTCCAGACATGCTCAGGCACATGTCACGCGCCGGCAGCTGTCACTCAACGACACATGCCACGCCTGGCAATGATGCTCGACAAGACTCTTTTCTTCCGTTCTTCCGCACGCCAAGCCAAGGCGTGGCGGAGACACAGCCGTGGTGAGCCTCATGACTCCTCTCTCTTCCTTGAGCAACTTCTTCACACGCACCGGCGCCGAGCTGCACCTTTATCACCTGGGTCGCACCCTGGCGCCGCTCAGTCTTGAGCAACTGGAAGCCTTCGAGACCGAACAGCAGCCGTGGGAGCAGCCCTTCAAGGGCCAGGCCCGCCTGGCATGCGTGTTCCGTCCGGCCGGGCTCGACGATCCGCTGGTGTGGTTTCTGGCCCTGCCGCTGGATGAGGAAGGCCGTCTGTCCCCCGCGCAACGCGACGCCTTCCTGGAACGCCTGATCACGACGCTGGGTCAGACGGCGCTGACCGTCGGCCGGCCTGATCTCCAGCAGGCCGAGGCAGGCAAGATCGACAATCTGATGCAGGACAATCCGCTGGCCTTCACGCCGGATGACAGCCTGCGCGCCATGCTGCACGCCCGTGCCAGTCTCGATTGCGACCGCCCTGCCAGCCAGTACTACGAGCTCGCCGAGCAGTATCTCACCGCCCAGCTACCGCTGGATGACTGGCCGTCACTCGGTCTGCAGGGCATCGCCGACGTGCTGACACGGCGCGGCGAGCTGTCCAGCGAGCTTGCCGCGGCCTTCGTGCAGCGTCTGGCTGACCTGCCGGACACGCCGCTGCGCGCCATCGCGCTGTGTCTGGAGCAGGCACCGCCCGCCCATGCCCAGCTGGCCGCCCCGCTGCCGGAGGAATACGAGACCGAGCTGCTCACCGCCTTGATCGCGCGTGGTCAGGCTGCACGTGACCTGGGGGATCTGGAGACGCTGTGCGCCTGCCTGCGGGCTGCCGGTGCCAGCCCACGCCCTGCGGCGGCGGAGTGGATCGATGCCCTGCTGGCCGACGACGAGGCCGTCAATGTCGACGTGCTGGTCGCGATCGCCGCGCGCGGCTACGCCCATCTGGAAGATGCCGAACGTCTGCCGGCCTTCCTGACCCGCCTGGCCAGCTGCCCGCAGGCCAACTTCGCTGCCCTGGCCCGCGACCTCGCCCTGATTCCGCGTCTGCGTCTGCCGGTACTGATGACGCTGCGCAACGCAAGCGCGGACAGCCCGCTGGGTCAGGCGCTTGCCGCCCTGACACGCCAGGCCGATACCGGCAATCCTGCCCCGCGTCATTGACGCCGGGCATGCCCACAGGTGACAGTGCTTGAGATCATGCGCATAACCCACGACACTTGATCGAACACTTGAACAGACACTTGATCGGACACTTGCTCAAGGCATGGAATCGGGGCTGATCGGCACCGGTGAACAAGGCGCGCGGCAACGCGCCACCGGCACGATGTCACCCGCGCCTGTGGCCGTGGGTGATTTGCCCAGCGCCCGCAAGCGAGGCGTCCGGCGGCGATGAAAGCGCGCCATCACCGCGCGCCATGACCGCGTGCCCGGGGCGGTTTTGCTGGGCGTTGCCAGCGCCACCGTCATCTCCGATTCGTGAGGCGAAAAAAGAGGCTTCAGCAAGGATTGCTGTCAGTACGTTAAGTGACTATGCTGCGCGCCCGCCTGGCCATTACCCCGCCATGCCGGCAACGCACATTACGCTGTGCCGCGCCTGCCCGGTGTCTTCATGCCGTGAGCCGCTGCCCGCTTCGCTCACGCCCTCTGATTCAGGATGAAACATGTCGCATCACAAGAACACTTCGCGTCATCACATCGACAAGGCACCGCCCCTCGATCTCAAGACACTGAATCATGACCTGCTGGGCTTTCGTCCGCGGGGCGTGGTGGGTCGGCGTGAGCTGATCGAGCTGCCGGAACTCAAGCTGCACCTCAATGCCAAGATCGACACCGGTGCGCATTCCAGTGCGCTGCATGCCGAGAGCATCGAGGTCTTCGAACACAACGATGATCTGTGGGTTCGCTTCATCACCCGAACCGGCGGTAGCGACTCCCCGCCGCATACGGTCGAGACGCCGGTGCATGATCGCCGCCGCGTGCGCTCATCCAATGGTCAGGCCGAATGGCGCTACGCGATTCGCTCGCGCATGAAGCTGGCCGGCCTTGACTACGATATCGACATGACGCTGGTGGACCGCTCCCAGATGCGTCACCCCATTCTGCTGGGGCGCCGTGCCCTGCGTCGCCTGCTGGTCGCACCGGGCGCCGCCTATCTGCATGGCGAACCCTGACGGCACCAGCCAGGCGCGCGGCGGCATGCCTCGGCATCTCGCCTCAAGACGCTGGCCCCGCTGCCATCTGCATCGCGTGACGCCTCGAGACGACAAGGGCTTCACCGGCGAATACCACGCCTCCTGACGGGCATCACGTCAGTCTTCTTCTGATTCATTCCTATCTCTGTCTGGCCCATTCGGCTCCGGAGGATTTCATGCATATCGGTATCCTGTCGCGTAACTCACGCCTCTACTCCACCCGTCGCCTGATCGAGGCCGCCGAGGCACGTGGCCACACCGCGCGCGTGGTGGACACGCTGCGTTGCTACATGAACATCGCCTCGCACCGCCCGTCCATCCATTACAAGGGCGCCGAGATCGAGCACTTCGATGCCGTCGTGCCGCGCATCGGTGCCTCCGTCACCTTCTATGGCTGCGCCGTGCTGCGTCAGTTCGAGATGATGGGCACCTACGTGGTCAATGATTCCGTGGCCATCTCCCGCTCCCGCGACAAGCTGCGCTCCCTGCAGCTGCTGTCACGCAAGGGGCTGGGCCTGCCGGTCACCGGCTTCGCGCATTCGCCGGATGACATCCCTGACCTGATCACCATGGTCAAGGGCGCGCCGCTGGTCATCAAGCTGCTGGAAGGCACCCAGGGCATCGGCGTGGTGCTCGCCGAGACCAACCAGGCCGCCGAGAGCGTGATCCAGGCTTTCATGGGAATGAAAGCCAACATCATGGTGCAGGAATACATCAAGGAAGCGCGTGGCGCCGACATCCGCTGCCTGGTGGTGGGAGACAAGGTGGTGGCGTCCATGAAGCGTCAGGCGGCCGATGGCGAGTTCCGCTCCAACCTGCACCGTGGTGGCACCGCGAGCGAGATCCGCATCACGCCGGAAGAGCGCTCCACCGCCATCCGCGCCGCCAAAGCCATGGGCCTGTCCGTCGCCGGTGTCGACCTGCTGCGCGCCAATCATGGCCCGGTGATAATGGAAGTGAACTCCTCGCCGGGCCTGCAGGGCATCGAGACGGCCACCGGCAAGGACATCGCCGGTCTGATCATCGATCACATCGCCAAGTCCGCCGCGCCGGCCAAGAAGATTCCGCCCAAGCCCAAGGGCTGAGGGCTTGAGCCTTAGGGCTGAAGCCTGAGAGCATTGCGGGCAACGCTTGATCAAGGGTGCAGGTCGTCATGACTGCACCCTTGGCGTCTCTGGGTCAGATGGCCGCGCGTGCACAAGCGTGAGCGTTGGAAACAGGGCAAGGCCAGCGTCTGGAAGGCAACGATAATCGTCACCAGAACGTCATTGTATTGTCGTAAACTGCAGGGATTGACAGTGCGGGAATAAATATCCTGACTTTCTGCCCTTCAGGGGTAGAAAAACACTGTTTTCACCCGCACAATCTCTTCTGACGGAGGAGGTGACCGCCCATGTTTCTCGACAATCGCCAGGTGGCGATGGATAGCGTCCAGGAAGCCCTGGCAGACAGTCTTGATTATTTCGAGGATAATGCCGAACGGCTGCGTCCCGCGCTCCTGAAGGCCTTCGAGCCCTTCTATGCGAGCCGTGTCGAGCTCAAACAGGCCCTGGAAGTCGAGACACGCAAGCATCTGAGCCTGATGCCGCGCGACGCCGATGTCGAGCGCGATGACTACATGTGGCTGTGGAGTCGCCTGAAGAGCATCGTCGGCAATGACAATCAGGTGCTGATCAACGAGCTGCTCGAACAGGAACGCGTCCTGATGCAGGCCTGCTCGACTGCCTTCACGCATCCGCTGCCTGACAGCATGGAAAAGGTACTGGAAGGCATCTTCCACAACTGCCGCCATCTGATCCGCGAGCTGTACCGTCACCAGACAGGTCAGGCCGCCCGCCGCCGCGCCGGCTAGCCACCTGCCCGCCGCCAAGCCGTGAACGCAAGACGCCCCGCCTTCCAAAGGAAGTGCGGGGCGTCTTCGTGTTGACCCTGTGCGTCAGACGAGACCAATACGCGGCTAGTTCGTATCAGACCTGACAGGCAGCCACTGGAGCAATGCCTGCTTCACCCCGGGCAGACTGGCCAGCAGGCTTGCCTGCGCCTGACGCGCGAGGGCATGCGGTTCCGGCGTGTCGGCAGCGCTCTCTTCATCCGTCACATCCACTTCATCCGCCACATCACGACTGACAGCGGCCTGCTGCCCTGCTCCGGCTGTCACGGAGTCCTCCCGCGGCGACATCACGTGCTTGTCTGAGGAGTGAGATGATGAGGGATGCGAAGATGAGTGCGATGACAACACCGGCGTCGGCAGCGACTCCTGCGGTCCGAGGAAGCGCGGCTTGCGCCCCCACAGGTAGAGATCACCCACTGTCGCCGCACGGGCCAGCCACTCGCGCAGCATCAGCTTGAGCCCCGGCGGCTGGCGCTCGGAGATGGCCGGACAGCCCACAGCCTCCAGGCCCAGTGCATCGGCGATGAACAGCGCACGCGGCAGGTGCCACGGCTGGGTGACCAGCACCGCCTCGTCGACACCGAAGACCTTGTGCGCTCGTACGAGGGTATCGAAGGTGGAGAAGCCCGCGTAATCGAGCGTCATGAACTCCTGCGGCACGTTACGTGCTCGCAGGTCACGCCACATGGTCATCGGCTCATTGTAGTAACGCGTACGGTTGTCTCCCGAGAGCAGCAGGTTGGAGACGCGGCGCAGGCGGTAGAGCTGGGCGGCGGTATCAAGGCGTGCCTGATAGTGTGGATTGCTGCCCCCGCCCACCAGGCCGTGGGAGGTGCCGAACACGATCCCCACCGCACGGCTCTGACAGGTCAGCGGTGACGTGGCAATGCGGTCGTGCGTTGCCATCACGACCCAGAGGTTGAGCCCGACCACCGTCATTGCCCCGGCGGCCAGCAGACCGACGATGGTCCAGCCAGCCCGCATGATCACTCGCTGCATCTCTTCCTCACGCCCATCCCTGCCTGTCTTTCCTGCCGCTACCGTCACATCGTGCAGGCATGAGCGCCCAGCCTACCCAAGCGGCCGAGGCTCTGCCAGCACTGACTGTTCTCCGGCCACGCATGCGGGTGACTCCGCTCAGTCTTCCTGCACCATCACGGCCTTGACGTTGACTGGCACCTGGGTCGCGATGTTGCCAAGCCCGGCCAGGTCACGCAGGGTGCGAATGCCATCGACCAGCGCGAACTGCTCAGCATCGACCATCACAGGCGTGAGGGTCTGCACCAGCCAGCGATCGCCGCGCAGGCGCGTCACCTGCAGGCTCATCGGCAGGTTCTGGGTGTTGTCGTGCAGCGTCAGCTGACCTTCGACATCCACCTTCTGAGTGTCGCCAGGCTCCATTACCTTGAGGGTCGGCATGTCGAGACTGGCGGTCATCACGGCCAACGGATAGGTGCCGGACTCGAACAGCTTCTCGCTGACGCGCTGGTCACGAATGTCGATACCGGTACTGGCGGAGTCGAGGTCGATCTCCACCGACAGCTGACCGGCGTCATTGACGCGCGCACGCCAGGAGGTGAAAGCATCCGTCTCGACGGTGCTGGCGCCCGACTTGGCCATCTTGGTGGTCTGGAAGCTCAGCTGTGACACATCGCCATCCAGCTTCCAGGCGGCCTGCGCGCTGGCAGCGGTGCTCAGGATCAGGGTGGCGGTCAGGGTGCGCAGCGCAGTCTGGAATCGCATTGGGGAGTCTTCCTTGAGGCAGGTGATACGGGAAACCGTCAAACGGACGTGCCGACGCGGCCCGAGGCAGCAACTTGCCCGGACGCTCAGCAACGTGAATTGGATAGCCGGATGGACGAGAGGTTCCCGCCCATCCGGTTGCGTTTGCTGCATCTCACCCAAGTGTTACTGCGACTGACGGCCATGAAAGGCCTCCAGGGAGCCGCAGACAATAAAGGGCGACAACAGCAGACGACAAAGGCGCGCTGATGATGCTCAGAACATGCCCAGTTCCAGGCGGGCATCCTCACTCATCATCTCGCGCGACCAGGCAGGCGAGAACACGATCTCGACGTGGACCTTGGAGACATCCTCGGCGCCGAGAATCTTGCGCTTGGCGTCCTCGGCGATGACGTTGCCCATGCCGCAGCCCGGCGCGGTCAACGTCATCTTGAGATTGACCATCTTCTCGCCGCTGATCAGGGTATCGATACGACAGCCATAGACCAGCCCCAGCTCGACGATGTCGACCGGGATCTCGGGGTCGAAGCAGGTGCGCAGCTGGGCCCAGACGAAGGCCTCGATGTCGGCATCGCTCTGGCCGGCCGGCAGATGCGGACGCGGCACGGCGTCCAGCCCCAGCGCATCGAGGCTGAAGCTCTCGATCAGGTACATGCGACCCTCGAAGGCAACGCTGACGGTGCCGCCCTTGGCCTGCATGACTTCGACCACCGAGTCCTCGTGCAGGGTCACCGACTTGCCGAACGGTACCGAGATGCCCTCCACGTCCCGCTGCAACGGCATCTTCTGGCCCTTGCCGAGGCTGGCCAGCTGGTCTTCAGTGTGGCTCATGCCCTCTCCTTGCCGAGCCGCATGACAGGCATGCGGCTCGTGAATTCTGTTGGTTCACTCAAGACGTGCGGGTGACAACATCCCCTGGGAAGGGCCGATACCAATGAGGCCCGCCATGCGCGAGCCTCATTGATCAGCGCCCGTCAGGGCCACCGCAGGGTGGTGCTCAGCGCACCATGGTCAGCACACGCTGCAGGGCATCGACGAACATGTCGATCTCTTCCGGCGTGTTGTAGGCCGCGAAGGAAGCCCGACAGGTGGCGTCGACACCGAAGCGACGCAGCACCGGCTGCGCGCAGTGGTGGCCGGTACGGATGGCGACCCCCAGCTGGTCGATCAGCAGACCGATATCCTGGGCGTGGGCACCATCGACCACGAAGGAGATCGCGCCCGCCTTGTCAGGCGAGTTGCCGATGATGCGCAGGCCGTCCACTTCGCGCATGCGCTCGCTGGCATGGCGCATCAGCTGCTGTTCCCAGCGCGTGATCAGCGCCATGTGGGTGCAGTCCAGCCAGTCGATGGCCTTGCCCAGTCCGATGACCTCGGCGATGGGCGGCGTGCCGGCCTCGAACTTGTGCGGCAGGTCCGCGAACAGGGTGCCATTCTCGAACGACACCGTGCGGATCATCTCACCACCACCCTGCCACGGCGGCATCGCCTCCAGCAGCGCTTCCTTGCCGTAGAGCACACCGATGCCGGTCGGGCCGTACATCTTGTGGCCCGAGAAGACATAGAAGTCAGCATCGATCTCGCGCACATCGACCTGCTGATGCGGTACCGCCTGGGCACCATCGACCAGAATCAGCGCGTCGTGAGCGTGTGCCAGCGTCGCCATCTCGGCCACCGGGTTGATGCTGCCCAGGGCGTTGGAGACCTGATTGACGCAGACCAGGCGCGTCTTCTCGCCCAGTAGGTCGCGGTAGGCCGCCATGTCGAGCACACCATCGTCGTCACACGGGATGACCTTGATGACGATATCGAGACGCTCGGCCAGAAGCTGCCACGGCACGATGTTGGCATGATGCTCCATCACCGAGATCAGCACTTCATCACCGGCGTTCAGCCAGTTGGCCCCCCAGCTGTTGGCGACCAGATTGATCGCCTCGGTGGTGCCACGCGTGAAGATGACTTCCCGCGTCAGACGCGCATTGATGAAGCTGCGCACTTTCTCACGCGTGCCTTCGAAGGCCGCCGTCGCCTCATCCGCCAGGGTATGCAGGCCGCGGTGGATGTTGGCATTGGTCTTGCGGTAGTAGTCGCTCATCGCGTCGATGACGGCGGTCGGCGTCTGGCTGGTGGCGGCGCTGTCCAGATAGATCAGCGGCACATCACCATGTACGCGACGCTCGAGGATCGGAAAATCCTCGCGTACCCGCACGACGTCGAGCATCAGGTTGTCGAGTGCGCTCATGCAAAGTCCTCATCACGTGCCACCGCCACGGCGCCACCGCCCAGCTCGACGCTGAGATCGACCAGCTCATCGAGGTGGAAGCGTGACGGCAGGCGTCCCGCGACACTGCGCTCGATGCGCTCGGCGATGGCGTCGATGCCCAGACCGGTCATGACTTCGTTGGCGAAGGCCAGGGTCAAAAGGCCACGGGCGGTCTGCTCATCGATGCCACGGGCGCGCAGCGCGAACACGGCGGTCTCGTCGAGCTGGCCGGTCGTGGTGCCGTGGGAGCACTTGACGTCGTCGGCGTAGATCTCGAGTTCCGGCTTGGTGTTGATCTCGGCGCGGTCCGACAGCAGCAGGTTGGCGTTGTTCTGATGCGCCTCGATCTGCTGACTGTCGCGCTTGACCAGCACGCGGCCATTGAAGACGCCGCGGGCACGGTCGGCCAGGATGCCCTTGTAGTTCTCGTCGGAGAACGTCAGCGCCTCGTTGTGATTGACCAGCGAGTGGGTGTCCACGTGCTGGCGATCACGACCGAAGAACAGGCCATCGAGGCGTGCATGGGCGTTGTTGCCGTTCAGGTCGCAGACGATATCGTTGCGCACCAGACCACCACCGGTGTTCAGATTGATGGAACGATACTGGCTGTCACGCGGCTGCTCGACCTGCAGCGAGGCGATATGCGTCTCGCCGGTGGCGGCTTCGCCCAGCTTGTAGTGATTGAGCACGGCGCCGCGCTCCAGCATCACTTCGCTGACCATGTTGGTGAAGTTGGTCGCGCCGCTTTCACCGATGTGATGCTCGATCACGCTGGCTTCGGCGCGGCTGCCCAGCTGCACCAGCAGACGCGGGTGGCTCATGGTCACGGGCTGGCCTTCGACGGCGGCACGCGACAGGAACAGCACGTAGACCGGCTTGTCGAGCACCGTGCGCGGGCCGACCTGAATCACCGCACCCTCTTCGGTGAAGGCGGAGTTCAGCGCCACGAACGGCGTGAAATCGATGCCGGTCAGGCGGTTCAGCGAGCCACCGATGACTTCCGGCTGATTGACGATGGCGTCAGACAGCGGCACGACACGCACGGTGTCGGGCAGGTCTGCCACATCGGACAGCTCGGCATTGTAGAGGCCATCGACGAACACCAGACGGTAGGCGTCGACGTCGAGAGCCAGCGCATCCTTCACGGCCGGCGCGAGGCTTGCATCGTCGGCAAGACGATATTGCTGACGACCCAGTGCCTGGGTGTCGGTGTACTTCCAGGCCTCGACCTTGCGGGTCGGCAGGCCGAGGGCTTCAAAGCGGGCGATGCCGGCCTGACGGCGGGCGGCCATCCAGCTCGGATCAGCCGCAAAGCGGGCCTTGCGGGCAGCGAATTCGCTGGCGAAGGCTTCGCTGCCGGGGACGGACGCGGTAGCAAGTGCTGTCATTACGCGGTTTCCTCCTGCAGCCAGTCATAGCCCTGGGCTTCGAGTTCGAGTGCCAGCGACTTGTCGCCGGACTTGACGATGCGGCCATCCATCAGCACGTGGATCTGGTCCGGCACGATGTGCTCGAGCAGACGCTGGTAGTGGGTGACCATCAGCACGGCGCGGTCTTCGTTGCGCAGCGAGTTGACACCCTTGGCGACGACCTTGAGGGCATCGATGTCGAGGCCGGAGTCGATCTCGTCGAGCATGGCGAGCTTCGGTTCCAGCACCAGCATCTGCAGGATCTCGTTGCGCTTCTTCTCGCCGCCGGAGAAGCCTTCGTTGACGGCGCGCTGCAGGAAGCTGGCGTCCATCTGCATGAAGGCCAGTTTCTCGCGGATCAGCTTCATGAATTCCGGGGCCGGAATCTCGCCCAGGCCTTCGGCTTCACGCTTGGCATTCAGCGCCGCCTTGAGCAGGTAGACGTTCTTGACCCCCGGGATTTCCACCGGGTACTGGAAGCCCAGCAGCATGCCGGCACGCGCACGCTCTTCGACTTCCATCTCCAGCACATCCTCACCTTCATAGGTAATGGTGCCCGAGGTCACTTCATAGCCGTCCTTGCCGGCGATCACGGAAGACAGCGTGGACTTGCCTGCGCCGTTCGGGCCCATGATGGCGTGGACTTCACCCTTGTTGATGGTCAGATCGAGACCCTTGAGGATTTCCTTGCCTTCCACCGAAACGTGCAGATCTTTGACTACGAGCATGTTGATACCTTTTGCTGACAGGCCGCCCGCGAGCGGCCCTCAAGAATGGGGTGAATGCGAAAGGGACGGCGGGATCAGCCGACGGCGCCTTCAAGGGTGACGTTGAGCAGCGCCTCGGCCTCGACGGCGAACTCCATCGGCAGCTCCTGGAAGACGTCCTTGCAGAAGCCATTGACGATCATGTTGACCGCATCTTCCTCGCTGATGCCGCGCTGACGGCAGTAGAACAGCTGATCTTCGCCGATCTTGGAGGTCGTCGCCTCGTGCTCGACGGTGGCCGTCGCGTTGCCGATTTCCTGATACGGGAAGGTGTGCGCGCCACAGCGGTCGCCGATCAACAGCGAGTCACACTGGGTGAAGTTGCGCGCGCCCTTGGCCCGCGGGCCGATCTTGACCAGACCACGATAGGACTGCTCGGAATTACCGGCCGAGATGCCCTTGGAGACGATGGTGGACTTGGTGCCCTCACCGATGTGGATCATCTTGGTCCCGGTGTCCGCCTGCTGACGGCCATTGGTGACGGCGACGGAGTAGAACTCCCCGACACTGTCCTTGCCACGCAGGATGCATGACGGGTACTTCCAGGTGATCGCGGAGCCGGTCTCGACCTGGGTCCAGGAGACCTTGGAGCGGTCACCACGGCAGTCGGCACGCTTGGTGACGAAGTTGTAGATGCCGCCCTTGCCATCTTCATCGCCCGGATACCAGTTCTGGACGGTGGAGTACTTGATGTAGGCGTCTTCCAGTGCCACCAGCTCGACCACGGCGGCGTGCAGCTGGTTGTCATCACGCTGCGGCGCGGTACAGCCCTCCAGATACGAGACCTGAGCCTGCTTCTCGCAGATGATCAGGGTGCGCTCGAACTGGCCGGTGTTGGCGGCGTTGATGCGGAAGTAGGTGGAAAGCTCCATCGGGCAGGTGACGCCTTCCGGCACGAACACGAAGGAGCCATCGGTGAAGACGGCCGCGTTCAGCGCGGTGAAGTAGTTGTCTGCCTTGGGCACCACGGTACCGAGATACTGCTTGATCAGCTCCGGGTAGTCCTGGATGGCTTCCGAGATGGAGCAGAAGATGACGCCCGCCTCGGACAGCTCCTTCTTGAAGGTGGTGGTCACGGACACGGAGTCGAAGACCGCGTCGACCGCGACACCCGCCAGTGCGGCACGCTCGTGCAGCGGGATACCCAGCTTCTCGTAGGTCTCGAGCAGCTTGGGGTCGACCTCGTCCAGACTCTGCGGGCGGTCTTCCGGCTTCTTCGGCGCGCTGAAGTAGGAAATCGCCTGGTAGTCGATCTCCGGATAATCCAGGTGGGCCCAGGACGGCGCCTTCATCTTCAGCCACTGCTGATACGCATCCAGACGCCACTCCAGCATCCACTCCGGCTCACCCTTCTTGGCCGAGATGAAGCGAATCACGCTTTCATCCAGTCCCGGCGGAATGGTGTCGCTCTCGATATCGGTCACGAAGCCCTGCTTGTACTCGCGCTGTACAAGCTGCTCCATCTCCTGGCTCGCCATGCTGGTCTCCTCTCCCGGAGAGCTCCGGGTCTGTTCAGATGCCTGATCACCCCGCCCGAATCGCAGCGAAGTTCGAATGTTCGTGTTGCCACGGCGACATGTGTCGCGCGGCAATGGATTCAGCGTTTGCCGGTTCTAGCGTTTGCCAGTGCCGTTGGTTGCCGTGGCCATGGGGGGCGGCTCGTCATCCCCGTACAGGCTGATGGCCTGAATCGGCAGTTGCACCGGCATGCGCAGTGGCGCGGATGACGCCAGATGCGCCAGTGTCACGCTGCCCAGCAGCTCACTGATGGCGTACGAGACGCGCTGCCAGTTGTCGGCCACCCCGCAGGTGTTGACCAGCTCGCAATCGCCGTCGGCGTGACTGCACTCGGTCACGGCCACCGGACCTTCGATGGCGCTGATGATGTCGCTGGCCGTGATCTGGCTGGCCGGGCGTGCCAGGCGATAACCGCCCAGCGCACCGCGCCGCGACTCAAGCAGCCCTGCCCGCACCAGCGCCTTGAGCGTCTTGCTCACGGTGGGATGCGGCAGCTGCACGCTTTCGGCCAGATCGATCGCCGCATGGGCCGAGTCCGGCTCGCGGGCGATGCGCGCCATCACGACAGCGGCATAATCGGTCATCTTGGAAAGCTTCAGCATGCTGGCCTCCACCACGGGAAGATTAATTGGGGACCATTTTAGTCCTGTATCAGAACGATGTGAAGCGGGGACCCCACCGAAAACGTCGAATTGCGACCTGGGCAACCAGTTTGCCGACAAGATAGCCGCCGATCACAACAAAAATAACAATCATTCCCATTTAAAATATCTACCAGCCACGCCCGAAGCCCCAGGCGCTTCCCGTGCGCAGCGAGAGATCGATGACGGCCGCCCCCTCCCCTGCAACGCAAGCCCTCTCTAAAGACCCCCACTTCTCAAGCCCCTCTCCATCTCCACAACTCCACAACTCCACAACGCAAGACACCCCGCCGGGAGAATCCCGACGGGGTGTCTTGGTCACGCCATCATGCCGTCATGCAAGGCTCATCGGAGCCATGCGTGATGATCAGCCGTGGAACGGGTTGCGCAGCACGATGGTCTCGTTGCGGTCCGGGCCAGTGGAGATGATGTCGATCGGCACGCCGACCTGCTCTTCCAGGAAGCTGATGTAAGCGCGGGCGTTGGCCGGCAGCTTGTCGACTTCGCGCACGCCGATGGTGGAATCGCTCCAGCCCGGCAGGTCCTGGTACAGCGGTTCGATGGCTTCGTAGCCTTCGGAATCCACCGGGTTGTCCAGCACGTCGCCATCCTTGCTGCGATAGCCGATGCAGACACGGATGTTCTCGAGACCGTCCAGCACGTCCAGCTTGGTCAGGCAGATGCCGCTGACCGAGTTGATCTGCACGGCGTGACGCAGAGCGACGGCATCGAACCAACCACAACGACGCGCACGACCGGTGGTGGCACCGAATTCGTGGCCACGCTCGGCCAGGTGACGACCGAACTCATCGAACAGCTCGGTCGGGAACGGGCCGGAGCCGACACGCGTGGTGTAGGCCTTGGTGATGCCCAGCACGTAGTCGAGATACAGCGGGCCGACGCCGGAACCGGTGGCGGTGCCGCCGGCAGTGGTGTTGGAGCTGGTGACGTACGGGTAGGTACCGTGGTCGATGTCGAGCAGTGAGCCCTGAGCACCTTCGAAGAGGATATTCTCGTTGGCCTTGCGCACGGAGTGGACCAGATCCACGGTGTCGCAGACCATCGGGCGCAGCTCTTCGGCCATTTCCATGGCTTCGTCCAGCACCTGCTGGAAATCGACCGGCGCTTCACCGTGATAGTGCTGCAGCACGAAGTTGTGGTAATCCAGCACTTCGCCCAGCTTGGAGGCGAAACGCTCACGGTGGAGCATGTCACCCAGACGCAGGCCACGACGCGCGACCTTGTCTTCGTAGGCCGGACCGATGCCGCGACCGGTAGTGCCGATCTTGGCGACGCCACGGGCCTTCTCGCGCGCCTGGTCCAGACGCACGTGGTAGGACAGGATCAGCGGGCAGGCCGGCGACAGACGCAGGCGATCACGCACCGGCACGTCGTTGGCTTCAAGCTCACGGATTTCCTTGATCAGCGCTTCCGGAGACAGCACGACACCGTTGCCGATGACGCAGGTCTTGCCCGGGTGGAGGATGCCGGACGGGATCAGGTGGAGGACGGTCTTCTTGCCGTCCAGCACCAGGGTGTGACCCGCGTTGTGGCCACCTTGGAAACGCACGACGGCGCTGGCGGATTCGGTCAGCAGGTCGACGACCTTGCCCTTGCCTTCATCACCCCATTGGGTGCCGAGCACGACTACATTCTTGCCCATGGTTCCTATCTCTTTCGGTGAATAACCGTCGGTGAAAACCCACTCACAAGTGCAGCTGCCCTGTCGGCAGCTGCACCTCGGGACCCAGTGGCCCCAGCTGTTCTGCTATCTGTCACTCGCTGCCATCGCTCTCGGATCACCGAAGCTCAACCCTTCAAGCTCAGGCATCTAGGCTAAGTCATACAAGCTCAGTCATCGAGTGTGACGACCTGCCAGCCGCCGTCGCCATTGACCAGCTCACGGTTGCAACGGTGTGCATCCGCGCCGGTGGTCTGGCCCGGCAGCGCTTCGATGACACGCTCGCCAGCGGCACGCAGCTGATCGACACACTCACGCAGCGCGCTGTCGTTGAGTGCCGGCGCCCAGATGCCGTCGCAGGCCGGAGCCTGCACGGCCAGCGAGGCCAGCTGCTTGAGGTCCATCGAGAAGCCGGTGGCAGGACGCGCACGACCGAAGGCACGTCCAGTATCGTCGTAGCGCCCCCCCTTGGCCAGCGCCTGACCGTAACCCGGGACGTAGGCCGCGAACACCATGCCGGTGTGATACTCGTAACCGCGCAGTTCGGCGAGATCGAAATAGAGCGTGACCTGCGGATGACGCTCGCGGACCGCGCAGCTCAGCGCCGTCAGCTGATCCAGAGCGCTGGCGACTGCCGCCGGTGCGCCGGCGAAGGCGGTACGCGCCTGGGCAAGAATCTCGTCATCACCGTGCAGGTGCGGCAGCGCCTTGAGCATGCCCGCCACTACCTTGTCACCCACCACGCGATCGATCAATGCATCGAGAGCGGAATACTGTTTACGCTCGATGGCGGCGAACAGCTCACGCTCGTGCTCGTCATTCATGCCGGCTTCGGCGATCAAGGCACGGTAGATGCCGATATGACCCAGTGCCAGGTGCAATTCACCGGCACCGGCCTGCTCGAGACTGGTCAGGGCCAGGTGCAGGATCTCGTGGTCGGCCTCGAGGCCGGCGTGACCGAAGAGCTCAGCACCGACCTGCACCGGGCTGCGACCGCCCTGGTGCTTGTCCGCCTTGGTGCGCAGCACGTTGGCGCAGTAGCACAGACGTACCGGGCCTTCGCGGTGCAGGGAGTGAGCATCCATGCGCGCCACCTGCGGGGTGACGTCGGCGCTGGCGCCCATCATGCGACCGGTCATCTGGTCGGTCAGCTTGAAGGTCTGCAGATCAAGCTCGGTACCGGTGCCGGTCAGCAGCGAATCGAGAAATTCGACGGGCGGCGGCAGCACCAGGTCATAGCCGAAGCGATGATAGAGGTCGAGCAGCGCGCGGCGCAGCGCCTCCATACGGGTTGCCTGAGGGGGCAATACCTCATCCATGCCATCCGGGAGGAGCCAGCGATCTGCGATGGTCATTGCGCTATCCTGCGAGAGATTTATGACAAGGGGTGACTCGTGACGCGAGGAAATGCACCCGGCTGGCGTGCGTGACGAACGCGACGCCTGCGGGGGATTTCACAGCAGCCGACCGAGACCCGTGAAGCAAGGTCCTGCTCGACGCTTTCCTGTCGGCCTTGCGCCTGTGCATGAAAAGCGGCCACAAAAAAACCGGGCGGTGCCCGGTTGCAGGAGTCTAGCATGAATCCTTGTGGGATGAACCCCGCGAACCTCTCGAGCGAGGTTCATCCACTGCGCGGCCTCTGATGCTGCCAGAGGCCGCGCGCAACATCCCCGAAGGCGAGCCTTCGGGCTGAGTGATGCTGCTTACTTGCTACCACCCTGCGGGTCCTTGAAGAAGCGGAAGAACTCGCTGTCCGGCTGCATGACCATCATGTTGCCATCGCCCTTGAAGCTGTCGCGATAGGCCTGCAGTGAGCGGTAGAAGCGGAAGAACTCGGTATCCGCCCCGTAGGCACCGGCATAGATGGCGGCGGCGGAGGCATCGCCCTCACCGCGCAGGGTCTGCGCCTGTTCTTCGGCCTGCGCGAGCAGTACGGAACGACGACGATCGGCATTGGCCTGGATCTTCTCGGCCTGCTCCTGACCCTGGGCACGATACTCACGTGCCTCACGCTGACGCTCGGTCTTCATGCGCTCGTAGACCGCCTGGGAGACTTCGTCCGGCAGGTCGATACGCTTGACGCGGATATCGAGAATCGACACCCCCAGTTCCTTGCGCATCACCTCGTCGAGCTCTTCGGTGGGCTTCTTCATCAGCGCGTCACGCTGCTCGGAGATGATCTGCACCAGCTCGAGCTTGCCGAACTCGTTACGCAGACTCTCGTCGACACGCGGCGCGATCAGGCGCTCGGCCATCTGCTCGTCGCCGGAGGTCGCTTCGTAGTAGCGCTTCGGATCGACGATCTTCCACTTGACGAAGGAGTCGACGATGACGGCCTTCTTCTCGCGGGTCAGATAACGGCTTGCCTGGGCATCCAGCGTCAACACGCGCGTATCGAAGGTACGGATCGTGTTGTAGACCGGCAGCTTGAAGTGCAGGCCGGGCTGGATGTTGTCTTCCACCACTTCACCAAACTTGAGCTTGATGGCGCGCTGGGTCTCATCAACCGTGTAGAGGCTGTTGCTACCAAGCCAGGCCACTACGGCCAGACCGGCGACGGCCATCAGTGAGCGATTGTTGATCATTAACGACCCTCCCGACGGATGCTGTTGCTGCTGTCAGTGCTCTGGCTGCGGCTCAGGGCATCACTCGCCTGTCGGGACACACGGTCCAGCTCGCTACGACTCATGCCACTGCTGTCTTCAGCGGCAGCACTGGACTTGTTGGCCAGCTTGTCCAACGGCAGGTACATGAGAGAATTGCCGTTCTCGACATCCACCAGCACCTTGTTGGTCTTGCCGAGCACTTCGCCCATGGTTTCCAGATACATGCGCTCGCGGATGATTTCCGGCGCCTTCTGGTACTCGGTCAGCAGGGACGTGAAGCGGTTGGCTTCACCCTGGGACTTCGCGACCACGGACTCCTTGTAACCCTCGGCTTCCTCGATGATGCGCTGCGCCTGACCCTGGGCTTCCGGGAGAATCGAGTTTTCGTAGGCCAGTGCCTGGTTGATCGTGCGCTGACGATCCTCACGCGCCTTGATGACGTCATCGAAGGAATCCTGGACCGCTGCCGGCGCAGAGGTGGACTCGACGTTGATGGTCTGCAGCGTCAGGCCGACACCGTAGTTGTCCAGATAGGACTGCAGGCGCGACTTGACGTTGCTGGCCAGCAGTTCACGACCGGAGGTCAGGATGTCGTTCATGTCGGCACTGCCGACTTCATGACGCAGCGCAGAGTCCATGGCGTTTTCGAGACTGATCTCGGGCGCACGGACGTTGAGCAGGAAGTCACGCGGGTTGGACACCTGATACTGCACGGACATCTGGACTTCGACGATGTTCTCGTCCTGGGTCAGCATCGACTTGGTCTGGGAGAGCGAACGCACCTTGGTGACGTTGACCTCACGCACATCGTCGATGATCGGAGGATTCCAGTGCAGGCCCGGACCGACGATGTCGTTGTACTTGCCGAAACGCAGCACGACGCCACGCTCTGACTGATCGACCAGATAGAAACCGGAAGCCGCCCAGATGGCGACTAGGATGACGCCGATGATACCCGGCAGTGCGAAGGCATTGGTGCTGCCACCGTTGCCGCCATTGCCACCGGCACCGCCACGACGCTTGCGGCCATTGCCGAGCATGCCGTTGAGCTTATCCTGGAATTTCTTCAGCGCTTCGTCGAGGTCGGGCGGTCCACCATTGCCACCGCCGTTACCCCCGCCCCCCTTCTTGTCCCCGTTGCGACCACCGCCGCTCCACGGGTCATGCTGGTTGCCGCCACCCGGCTCATTCCAAGCCATACGTCGTCTCCACTCAGTCGATGTTCCGCTCGTCATTATGATGACGCCGCCCTGCCAGCTGCGACCGGTTCCGTGCCTTGAGCCTGATGGCCTCCGGCGACCGGTTCTCTCGTACGGCATGGCGACGCGTCCCTTGCGGGAGAAGGCCATGGCCCTGCCCGACGGCCATCGTCCGTCGGACGGCATCCAGCCAATCCTGCTGAATGCCCGCTGCTCTGACGCGCAGGGCATGCCCTGCGCGAGGGCATCCATCGTCATTCGTGCGCGGCGATGGATGCCGGGTAGTGCTTGCCACTGCGTTGCGACAACGGTGCGATGCTGCGTCGTTCGCCACTTATCATCGAGCTGCTGCGCAGCGCACCGGCACAAGTCTCGTTACCAGACGGTATCAGGACTTGTGCGTGACCGACACGCGATGCTTTTCCGCGCGTTCGGCGGACAGCTCACGCTGCCAGGCTTCGCGGTCGTCATGTTCACCGCCGAGATAATCTTCAGGCGATTCACCAAGATGCGACAACAACTGCAGAAAATCGCGTTTCTCGAGACGAATGTCCAGCAGCGCATTGCCCTGCTCGTCATATTGCTCGTCCTTGACCGCGTCCAGCTCATGCAGGCCTGCCCGCAGACGGGACTTCGCAGGCCCCAGCGTCAGCTGCATGGAGATGACGTTGTCGGACAGCAGCTCGGCGAAGGCCTGCATCAGCAGATCCAGCCCCTTGCCGTCGCGTGCCGACAGCCACACCGCCAGCGGACGACCGAAGCCATCACGCTCGATGCGCGGCGCCATGTCGAGTCGGTCGATCTTGTTCATGACCAACAGACGCGGCACATCACCGGCATCGATCTCGCTCAGGACGTGATTGACCTGCTCGGTATTGCGGTCATTCTCCGGGTCTGCGGCGTCGATGACATGTACCAGCAGATCCGCTTCCGCCGCTTCCTGCAGGGTCGCCTGGAAGGCTTCCACCAGCTTGTGCGGCAGATGACGAATGAAGCCGACGGTATCGGCAAGGACTGCCGGACCGACATCCTCGAGCTCCAGACGACGCAGCGTCGGGTCCAGCGTCGCGAAAAGCTGATCGGCGGCGTACACCTCGGAGGTGGTCAGCGCGTTGAACAGCGTCGACTTGCCGGCGTTGGTATAGCCGACCAGCGACAGGCTCGGAATCTCGGCACGCGCACGGGCACGGCGGTTCTGATCGCGCTGCTTGTGCACCTTCTCGAGTCGCTTGTGGATCGACTTGATACGGGCGCGCAACAGGCGACGGTCAGTCTCGAGCTGGGTTTCCCCCGGGCCTCGCAGACCGATACCGCCTTTCTGACGCTCAAGGTGGGTCCAACCCCGCACCAGGCGGGTGGACATGTACTCGAGCTGTGCGAGTTCCACCTGCAGCTTGCCCTCATGGGTCCGCGCACGCTGGGCAAAGATGTCGAGAATCAGACCGGTACGGTCGATGACGCGACACTTGAGCGTGGCTTCGAGGTTACGCTGCTGGGAAGGACTCAATGAATGGTTGAAAATGACCAGCTCGGCTTCGTGCACGGCCAGGGCCTCTTGCACTTCCTCAAGCTTGCCTTCTCCGATGAACGTACGGGAGTCGGGGCGGGGCCGGCTACCCTCGATGAGGGTCGCCGGCACGGCGCCTGCCGAACGTACGAGTTCGAGGAGCTCACCGGCATCCTCGCGTTCTTTTTCGTCCCGGAAATTGACATGCACCAGGACGGCCGTTTCACCGGCTTCGGGTCGTTCGAAGAACAATCAGCGCCTCTAACTTCAGCTTTCTGTGGACGGCACGCTCGGATCCTGGGCCGGCAGGCGCACATTGCGCGACGGCACCACGGTCGAGATAGCGTGCTTGTAAACCATCTGGGAGACAGTATTGCGCAGCAGGATCACGAACTGATCGAAGGATTCGATCTGGCCCTGCAGCTTGATGCCGTTGACCAGGAAGATCGAGACCGGGATACGTTCCTTGCGCAGGATGTTCAGGTACGGGTCCTGGAGTGATTGACCTTTGGACATGTGACTCTCCGTAAAAATGTCTCGTTCGAGGTAAGTATGGTTATGTTCGCCAGCGCTCCGGGTTGCCCTCTTGAGGGGGCTTCACGGGCGCGGGTCGTGACCGCTCATGTTACGCTAAGTGCAGGTCTGGCGCACGATTTTCAAGGTTTCACTGTAAGGATCTACACCCATGGAATCCACCGAGTGAATCCCCTGCCAGCTCCGCAACCAGGTCAACTGTCGCTTGGCGAGTTGACGCGTCGCGATGATGCCGCGTTCGCGCATCTCATCCCGGCTCAGATGGCCATCGAGAAAATCCCACACCTGACGGTAGCCGACACAACGTATCGAGGGCAGGCCCGCATGCAGCTCCGGACGTGCCTTCAGCGCTTCGACCTCGGCAATGAAGCCCTGTTCCAACATCTGATCAAAACGCGTCTCGATACGTTCATGTAACACGGCTCTATCGTGGGGCGCCAGTGCGATCGCTATCGGCCGGAACGGAAGTTCCGCCTCTGGCTGCTCCGCGAGCAGCTCGCTCATCGGGCGCCCGCTGATCAGACAGACCTCCAGCGCGCGTGTCAGCCGCTGGGGGTCAGTGGCCCGAATGCGCTGTGCCGTGGCCGGATCAAGCCGCGCCAGCTGCGCATGCAGCGCCGGCAGACCCTCGGACTGGATACGCGCCTCGAGCTCCGCGCGCAGCTCGGCATCCGCTGCCGGCAGCTCCGCTACGCCTTCCAACAGACGCTTGAAATACATCATGGTGCCACCGACCAGCAGCGGCATCTTGCCGCGGGACTGGATCTCGGCGATATGCGCCAGCGCATCGCGACGAAACTCGGCGGCGGAATAGCTCTCCAGCGGGTCGAGAAAGTCGATCAGGCGGTGTGGCGCTCGGGCCAGCTCGGCCGCGCTCGGCTTGGCCGTGCCGATATCCATGCCGCGATAGATCAGCGCCGAATCGACACTGACCAGCTCCGCGCCCTGCTCCTCGTGCCAGCGAATGGCGAGGTCGGTCTTGCCGGAGGCCGTCGGCCCCATCAACAACACGACAGGCGGCTTGTCAGCTACCTCAGGCGCGTGGTGTCGGGAATCTTCAGGGGGTTGAATCTGGGTCATGGCCTATTGTCTGGGCTGGGAGGTGAATCAGGGGTGAACCGCGACGACACGGGGCGTCATCTACTGGCCGCGCAGGAACAGCTTGTCGAGCTCATGCATCGAAAGCTCGGTCCAGGTCGGCCGGCCATGATTGCATTGCCCGGAGCGCTCGGTGCGCTCCATGTCACGTAGCAGGGCATTCATTTCCGGAATCGTCAGTCGGCGGTTGGCGCGCACGCTGCCGCGACACGCCATGTCGGCGAGCAGTTCATTCATGTGCGCCTCCATGCGGTCACTGCGCCCATAGCGCTCAAGATCTTCCAGCATGCCGCGCACCAGGGGTTCCACATCGGCATTGCCGAGCACGACCGGCACCTGACGCACCAGCAGCGTTTCCGGCCCGGCAGCGTCCAGCTCGACGCCCAGACGCGTGAACGCCTCGGACTCGCGCTCGAAGGTGCCCATCTCACGCGCACTGACCGCCAGCGATACCGGCACCAGCAGCGGCTGGGCCTCCAGATGGCCGCCGCCGTGAACGTGCTGCTTCATGCGCTCATAGGTGATGCGCTCGTGAGCGGCATGCATGTCGACCATCACCAGCCCGCGCGAGGTCTGCGACAGGATATAGACGCCATGCAGCTGCGCCACGGCGTAGCCCAGCGGCGGGGTGTCATCGTCGTCACTCTGGGCCGGCAGACCACGCATCACCACTGCCGAGCTGCCTGAGACCGAACCACCTGAGACCGCGCCACCCGAGACCGAACTGCCTGAGCCCGAGCCACTAGAGACAGACGGCGCCGACATGCCAGACCCTGCGTCGCTGGAAGGCGCGCCCGCCGGCGCCAAGTCGACCCGCCAGCCGGGCGCAGCTTCCCCGACACCGGCCTGCGCACTCCCCTGTCCTGCGCCCGGTCCTGGCCCGTCACCCTCGCGGTCACCTTCGCCCAGCGTGACACGTGGTGCACGCCGCGCCTCACGCTCGGCACTGGCGATCGCCGCCGGATCATTGGCCACGCCCGCACCGCCTGCGCCGCCTGCGCCGCCACCTGGCGTGAGCAGATGATCTTCGCTGGGGTGCAGTGCCCGATAGCCGGCCATGAACTGACGCACACGCTCGGCACTCAGGCGTTCGCTGGAGCGACCATCACCGGCAGGCGGCAACTGCGAGGAAGGCTGCCAGGGGGCCGCAGGGCGGCCTGCAGGCGCGCTCGGCGAGGCCGACGAGTCGCCCCCGGCCTGCGGACCGGCCGATGTCGATTGCTGCTCGGAGGCGGCATTTGGCTGGGCGTCCTGTTCCTGACGGCCAAGGCGCATGCCCTGCTGCTGCCAACCAGGGTCCTCTTCCTTCTCCTGCCCGTCGATGCCGGTAGGCGCGGCGCTGTTGTCACCGGGGCGCACCTCGGCCAGCGCCTTGTGCAGGCTCGAGAACAGGAAGTCATGCACCAGTCGCCCGTCCCGGAAGCGCACTTCGTGCTTGGTCGGGTGAACGTTGACATCCACCACTGTCGGGTCGAGCTCCAGATAGAGCACGAACACCGGATGCCGACCATGGAACAGCACATCGCGGTAGGCCTGACGAACGGCATGCGCGACCAGCCGGTCGCGCACCACGCGGCCATTGACGAAGAAGTACTGCTGATCGGCCTGGGCACGCGAATGCGTCGGCAAGCCCACCCAACCGGACAGGCGCAGCCCGGAGGCCTCGATATCCAGATGCAGCGCATGCTCGAGGAAGTTGCGCCCGAGCAGCGCACCGATGCGCCGCTCCACCGTCAGGGTGTCTTCACCGGCGCGCAGCTGGTGCACCACCTTCTGGTTGTGACGCAGCGTCCAGCCGATATCGTGGCGTGACAGTGCCAGCCGTCGGAAGCTTTCCTCGACATGGCCGAACTCGGTCTTCTCGGTGCGCATGAACTTGCGGCGCGCCGGCGTATTGAAGAACAGATCACGCACCGCGACGCTGGTGCCACGCGGATGCGGCGCCGGGGAGACGCGCGGCGCCATCTCGCGCCCTTCCGCCACCACGCGCCAGCCATTGGCTGGTTCCTCCGAGACATTCGAGAACAGCTCCAGCCGCGAGACCGAACTGATCGAGGCCAGTGCCTCGCCCCGGAAACCGAGGCTCACCACGCCCTCGAGATCATCCAGGCTCTCGATCTTGCTGGTCGCATGCCGTGACAGCGCCAGCGGCAGGTCTTCCTCGGTGATGCCGCAGCCGTTGTCGCGCACGCGAATCAACCGCGCTCCGCCACCTTCCAGCTCCAGCTCGATGCGGGTGCTGCCGGCATCGATGGCGTTCTCGACCAGCTCCTTGACCACGGAAGCCGGCCGCTCCACGACCTCACCCGCCGCGATCTGGTTGGCAAGGCGCGGATTGAGGATACGGATCCGTCGCTCGCCAGGGCGAGCGGGCTGCATGTCGGTCAGCTCGTCAGACATCGATAGACTCCTGGATACACGAGCGAAAAACCCCGCTTCTCTGAAAACGATACTGTCCGCCGACCCAGCCACGGCAAGCAACGCATGCCGGAACTGCATCAGCGGACAGTGTCTGCGCCCCGCCAACGCAAGGCGCGGTCAGGGCGACTTCATGACGTCAGGTTCAGCTGCGCGGAATCTTGAGCAGCTGGCCCACGCGCACCGTGTCACCACTCATGTTGTTGGCCTGCTTGAGGGCCGCCATGCTCACGTTGTGGCGCTGGGCCACTTCCGACAGCGTATCGCCACTCTTGACGCGATATTCGCCGCCATTGCCACCGCGTGCCTGGCTGCGCTGCCATGCCAGCAGACTCGCGGGCGGCGGATTGCGCTCGAAGTGGCTCTGGATTCCCGAGAAGATCGAGCGCGCCAGCTTCTCCTGATAGGGGCCGCTGTTGAGGTTGCGCTCTTCCTGGGGATTGGAGATGAAGCCCGTCTCCACCAGCAGCGAGGGGATATCCGGCGACTTGAGCACCACGAAGCCCGCTTGCTCCACCTGACGCTTGTGCAGGGAATTCATGCGCCCGAGGTTGGCCAGCACGCCGCTACCCGCCGCCAGAGAATCATTGAGCGTCGCGGTCATGGTCAGGTCGAGCAAGACGCCACGCAGCATCTCATCCTTGTCATTCAGGCTGAGATTGCCATCCACGCCCCCGATCAGGTCAGCACGGTTTTCGGTGGCGGCCAGCCAGCGTGCGGTCTCGGACGTCGCGCCGCGGCTTGAGAGCGCAAAGACCGAGCTGCCGTGCGGGCGCGGGCTGTTGAAGGCATCGGCGTGAATCGAGACGAAGAAGTCTGCCTTCTGCTCACGCGCGATCTCGGTGCGCTTGCGCAGCGGAATGTAGTAATCGCTATTGCGGGTCAGGATGGCCTTGAAGCCGGGCTGGGCATCGAACATGCGCTTGAGGCGCTTGCCGATCTTGAGCACCACATCCTTCTCTCGAGTCCCGCTGGGGCCGCTGGCGCCCGGGTCTTCCCCGCCGTGGCCAGGGTCGATCGCGATGATGATGTCACGCTTGGGATGTGCCGCCGCCTGGGTATTGACCACAGGTTCCGCCGGCTCGCCCTTCAGCTTGCGCTTGGCCGCGGCCTGTTCCTGCTCGCGGATACGGGCCTCGATGGGGTCGATGGGGTTCTCGACCGCCGATTCGCCGGGGAACTCGAGATCCACCACCAGGCGATTGCCGTACTTGGCATTCGGCGCCAGCGTGAAGTCCTTGGGATTGACCGGGCGCGTCAGGTCGAGCACCACACGCAGGGCATCCCCCTGACGTCCGCTGCGGATCGACTTGATGGCACTGCCTTCGAGATTCAGCGCGGCGAACTTGCGCTCGACCGCGGCACTGGCCACTTCGCTGCCGGCAAGGTCGATCACCAGACGGCGCGGATTGTCGAGGCCGAAGACCTTGGCCTTGGCGGCACTGTCGAGATCGAACACCAGCCGCGTGTGATCCGGTGCGGTCCACAGGCGCAGGTTCTCGACCTTGGCGGCCAGCGCCTGCGGCGCCAGCACCAGACTGGCAAGCGAGCAGACGACGCCACCCGCCAGCCAGCGACGGAGGCTGCGCGCCAGACGCATACGGGGGATTTTGGACGCTATTTCAGGCATCAGACAGGATGACCCAGACAGAAAGAACATGAATGAAGATAACGAATGATCGGACACTGCGCCGCCAGACAGCGCAAGCGGATCGGCGTCATCATGCCTGAGAGGTTCGGCGCTCGGCCAGTGTTGCCAACCAACCCTCACCTCGCGGTGTCAGGGCAGTCAATTCGGCCTCGCGTCCTTCGTCGGCGACGAACAGCGTGATGCGCAGATCCGGCGTGGGCAGAAAGCCCTGACCACAGCTCGGCCACTCGATCAGCGCCAGGCTGTCGGCGGCGAGCAGATCGCGCCCCCCGATGAACTCGAGCTCTTCAGGGTCGGCGAGACGGTAGAGGTCGAAGTGGTTGATGTGCCATTCGCCACCCTCGGCCCGTGGCAGCACGTAGGGCTCCACCAGGGTGTAGGTCGGGCTCTTGACCGCGCCCTGGTGACCATAGGCGCGCAGCACGCCGCGGGTCAGGGTCGTCTTGCCCGCCCCCAGCTCGCCCTCCAGGAACACCAGCCCGCGGCCGGCAAGGATATTTCCCAATTGAGTGCCGAAGGCAACCTGGGCGTTTTCATCAGACAGAAGTATGCGCATCTCGGGCCCGTGGATTGAGCAATAAATGCATATAGGATGCCAGATCACCTGCGAGCAGGCCACGTTCACCACGCTCCTGTACCGCCCGGTCGGCCGCCAGGGCATGCACCAGCACCCCAAGCCTGGCCGCCTGCGCCATGGCGCGCGTGACTCGCCGGGCCTGCACCGCCTCATCCTGGGAGGAACGCGGCTGGCGTGCATCGAAGCCGCCGTTGAGCGCCTGCGCCGCCAGACCCGCGATGATGCCACCCAGCACATCGCCCATGCCGCCACTGGCCATGCCCGGATTGCCATAGGGGCAGAGCGCCACCGCCGGCCCCTCAAGTACCCCCGCAGGACTCGCCACCAGACTGCCCGCGCCCTTGAGCACCACGCTGCCGCCGAAACGCTGCTGGAGTGCTCTTGCGGCTGCGATCCGGTCGTGTTCGACATCCGCCACACTGCAATCGAGCAAACGCGCGGCCTCGCCGGGATGCGGCGTCAGCACCCAGTCGTCGCGACGGATGATGTCGCCTTCGCTCGCGCGCCAGGCCAGCAGGCTCAGGCCATCGGCATCCACGACCAGCGGCTGCCCCGCCGCCAGCACCCGCGACATGCCGCCCCAGCCCCACAGCATGCTCCCGAGACTCTCGGTGCCCATGCCCGGTCCGACCAGCGTCACACTGGCCTGTGCCAGCTGTGATTCCAGCACGGCGAAGCCATCATGGCTGCTGCCCTCCGGGCCACTCTTGAGACCGCGCGCCATGACCTCGGGGCAGCGCGTCAGGCTGGCGCTGATATGCGCGGGCGCCGTCAGCAGCGCGACCTTGCCGGCGCCGGCCCGCGCCGCTGCCTCACTGGCCAGCAACACCGAGCCCCCCAGCCCCGGCCCGCCGCCGAAGACCAGCACACTGCCGGTATCGCCCTTGTGGGCCAGCGGCGAGCGCGGCACCAGCTCGGACTCCAGCCAGCGCGGTGTCAGCCGCTGCACGGCGTCCTCTGCCAGCAAGGCCGCGGTTCGCGACTGCGCGACCACCTCCGGCAACACGCGCGCCGCGCCCAGGCGCGCCAGACTGACGTGCCCGGCGTGCAGCTCGGCGCGTCCGGTGTGCAGGCCCGGCTTGTCGACCAGAAACGTCAGCGTCACATCCGCTTCCACGGCGACACCCGCGACCGCGCCCGTCGCGGCGTTCAAGCCTGAGGGCACATCCAGCGCCATGACATGCACGCCCTGCTGATGAGCGTGATTGATGCGTTCGATGGCTTCGACCACGCTGCCGCGCGGGGCATCGCGCAGGCCGATGCCGGTCAGTGCATCCACCAGCAAGGGCCAGCCCTTGAGCAGCGCATCCGCCGCCTCCTCATCGGCCTTCGGCCATGCCAGCGTCTCGACACCAGCCTCGCGCGCCGCGATCGCGGCCAGCTGCGCATCACCGGTCAAGGCATCCTCCGGCGTCAAGGCGATGACTCGCACCTCGAAGCCCGCCAGCAATGCCAGGCGCGCCAGCAGATAGCCATCACCGCCATTGTTGCCGCCACCACACAGCACGCACAGCCTGCGCGCCTCCGGCCAACGCTGACGCAGCAGATCGAATGCCGATTGCGCGGCGCGCCCCATCAGGCGCTTCTCCACCGGCGCCTCGCTCTGGCCACTGTCAGCGGCGACGGTCTCCTCCGCGAGCATCCAATGCTCCAGATCACGCAGCGCCGCCAACGGCCACAGACAGTTGACCGAACGCCACAGCGTCATGGTTGCCGAAGATGCCGGGGGGCAGGTCTGGTCAGGGGTCGATTCGTGCGCTGTCATGCCTACACTCCTTGTCTGGATATCCATTGCCCGTCTGGACGCTCGTTGCCTGTCTGGATATGCGTTGCCTATCGTGAGGCATGGCGCTGCATGCCACCTTCCTTTCTACTGCACTTTACCTGCCGTGCTCACGCCGTCAGGCAGCACGCTTGGGCTGACCGGCAAGTTGCGCTAAGGTGGCGCGCCTCTGCCCTCGATCTCGCTGGAACACCCATGTCTGCTCCGCACTCATCCACCGCCGCCGCTTCACCTGCCGACACCGGGAGCCCCGCCGCCGATGAACAGGCCATGGCGGAACTGGCAACGCGCATCAAGACATGGGGGCGCGAGCTGGGTTTTCAGCAGGTCGGCATCACCGATGTCGACCTCTCGGCCCACGAGGCCTATCTGGAGCGCTGGCTGGCCAACGGCCATCACGGCGAGATGAACTTCATGGCCAAGCACGGCACCAAGCGCACTCGTCCTGAGGAGCTGGTGCCCGGGACACTGCGCGTCATCAGCGTGCGCCTCGATTACCTGCCGCCTGAGGTCGAGACCACTCAGGTGCTCAGTCAACCTGAGCGCGCCTATGTGTCACGCTACGCGCTGGGGCGTGATTACCACAAGCTGATGCGCAAGCGACTGGCCAATCTGGCCAAGCAGATCGAGAAGGAAGTCGGCAAGTTCGGCTATCGCGCCTTCGTCGACTCCGCCCCGGTGATGGAGCGCGCCCTGGCACAGAAGGCCGGCATCGGCTGGTTCGGCAAGAACGCCATGCTGATGAATCAGCAGGCCGGCTGCCTGTTCTTTCTGGGCGAACTCTACACCGACCTGCCCCTGCCGGTGGACGCCCCCTTTGAAAAGGAACACTGCGGCAGCTGCAACGCCTGCAAGGCCGCCTGCCCGACGGATGCCATCGTCGAGGACAAGGTCGTCGATGCGCGGCGCTGCATCTCGTACCTGACCATCGAGCTCGATGGCGCCATCCCCGAGGAATTCCGTCGCCCGATGGGCAACCGCATCTACGGCTGCGATGACTGTCAGCTGTTCTGCCCCTTCACGCGCTTCGCCAAGGCGACTCAGGAGACTGACTTCTCGCCGCGCCATGATCTGGATCGCATCGAGCTGATCCGCCTGTTCTGCTGGGGGGAGCAGGAATTCCTCAGCAAGACGGAAGGCAGCCCGATTCGACGCATCGGCTACGAGAAGTGGCTCTCCAACATCGCCATCGGGCTGGGCAACGCGCCCTGGTCGGAGCAGGTCGAGCATGTGCTGCGCGCCCGTCTGGCCTACCCCAGCGAGCCACTGCGCGAGCATGTGCGCTGGGCGCTGAAGGAGCAGGCCATCAAGCGCGGCGCCCGTCTGGCCACCGCGCTTTGAGAGCCGTTGCCTCCAGGGCTATCGCTTTCAGTTGAGGAACGATGCTTAGACGATGCCCTGCTGGGTCAGCTTGAGGAAGGTCTTGCGGTAATGCGCAAGCTCCGCCAGGGATTCGCGGATATCGTCCATCGCCTGGTGGGTCGCACGCTTCTTGAAGCCGTCGAGCGCGGCCGGGTTCCAGCGTTTGGCCAGCTCCTTGAGGGTCGAGACATCGATGTTGCGGTAGTGGAAGAATTCTTCCAGCAACGGCATCTCGTGCTGCAGGAAGCGGCGGTCCTGATGCACGCTGTTGCCACACATCGGCGAGGCGCCTGCCGCCACGTGCCGGGCCAGGAACTCGAGGGTCTGGCGTTCGGCTTCGGCGGTATCTATCTGACTTTCCTTGACGCGTTTCACCAGCCCGGATTCACCATGGGTGCGCGTATTCCACTCATCCATCGCCTCCAGCAGGCTGTCCGGCTGATGCACGGCCAACACCGGGCCTTCGGCGATCAGGTTGAGGTCGCCGTCGGTGACCAGCGTGGCCACCTCGATGATGCGCTCACGCGCTGGGTCGAGACCGGTCATTTCCAGGTCGATCCAGATGAGGCGGTCGGCCTGCGCGGTGGGATTTGCCATAGGTCACTCCTTGCTGAGCAGATGATGGAATGGCGCGGGACGCCAGTCGATGACAGCAGTATCACACGCCATCCCGGGGCGTCGCACGACACCCGAGGGCGCAAAGGGTACAATCGCGCCGCAAAGGGGGGAAGACTCTCCCATCCCTGGCGAACGAACGGCGACCGGAGTCACCAGCCAAGCATGAGTAAACGCAAGCTAAGCCGCCAGCAGCAATGGCGAATCGAGAAGGTGCAGGCCGAGCGTACCAAGCGCGCCGAGAAGCGCGAGACGCAGGACCGTGACAAGCTCGACGCCGGCGAATATGGCCCGGAGCAGCATGGCCGTGTCATCGCCCACTTCGGGCGCAGCCTGGAAGTCGAAAGCGAATCCGGCAGCCTGCACCGCTGCCACCTGCGCGCCAACCTCGAGACGCTGGTCACCGGTGACCGGGTCATCTGGCGCGAAGCCAGCGATGCCAGCGGCGTCGTCGTCGCGCGTGGCGCACGCACCACCGAGCTTGAACGCCCCGACATGCGCGGCGTGCTCAAGCCGGTGGCGGCCAACATCGACCAGATCCTGATCGTGTTCGCCGCCGAACCCGCCCCGCAGCCCAACCTGATCGACCGCTATCTGATCGCCGCGGAAGCCACCGGCATCACGCCGGTGCTGGTGCTCAACAAGGTCGACCTGCTGCCGGAAAGCGGCGGTGAGCTGCGCGACCTGCTGGCGCGCTATGAAGCGCTCGGCTACGAAGTCGTCGCCTGTACCACGCGTGGCGAGTCGGGGCTCGATGCCCTCAAGGCCCAGCTCAGCGACCGCACCTCGGTCTTCGTCGGCCAGAGTGGCGTCGGCAAGTCGTCCCTGATCGGCATGCTGCTGCCCAGGGAAGAAGTTCGTGTCGGCCCGCTGTCGGCCGAATCACGCCAGGGCATGCACACCACCACCACTGCCTGGCTCTATCACATGCCGGATGGCGGTGACCTGATCGACTCGCCCGGCATCCGCGAATTCGGCCTGGTGCACCTGACTCCCGAGCAGGTCACCGACGGCTTCCGCGAGTTCCACGACTATCTCGGCTATTGCCGCTTCCGCGACTGCAAGCATGAGAAGGAGCCGGGCTGTGCCCTGCTGCAGGCCGTGGACAACGGCGAGATCGGCCGCGTGCGCTTCGAGAGCTACAAGAAGATCCTGCTCTCGCTGACCGAGAGCTGATCAGGCGCTATAAAAAAAGCCGTCAACAAAAAGCCCCGCCAGGCAGTCACTGCCTGGCGGGGCTTTTTCATGCACGACGCTCTCGAGACACATCACTGCCGCTTTCGAAGCCTAGCCTTCCAGCAACAGCAGCAGTGACAGCGCGAACAGCACCCACATGGTCGGGCGAATCTCGCGCGCCTTGCCGACGCCGAGCTTGATGACCACGAAGCTCAGGAAACCGAACACGATACCGTGGGTGATGGAATAGGTCAGCGGAATCATCACCATGGCGATGAAGGCCGGAATCGCATCATCGAACTGGTGCCAGTGGATCTTGCCGATCGGCTCCATCATGAACACACCGACCAGAATCAGCGCCGGAGCGGTCGCGATGGACGGTACCAGCGACAGCAACGGCGCCAGGAACAGGAACGGCAGGAAGCAGAGCGCCACCACCACCGCGACCAGCCCGGTGCGTCCGCCCTGACTGATACCGGCCGCCGATTCGATGTAGGCATTTGCCGGGCTGGTACCCAGTGGCGCAGATACCAGCGCCGAGAAGGCATCGACCATCATCGAGCGACGGATATTGCGCGGGTCACCATTCTCGTCCTTCAGATTGCCCGCCTCGGCCACCGCCATGAAGGTCGAGAGCGCATCGAAGAACACCGTGAACAGGATGACGAAGATGAACGGCGCATAGGCCACCTTGAGCGAACCGAGCAGGTCCAGCGCCAGCAGGCCGCTGAAATCAGGCGCAGCGAAGATACCGGTGAAGTTGACCAGCGTCGGCTGAGCGATCTCCGGCGGGAAGTAGGCGCTGCCATCCCCCCACAGACGCCCGATGGTGGTCGCCATCAGGGTCGTGACGATGATGCCGATGATCAGTGCGCCGTGGATGCGCTTCGCGACAAGGATGGCGGTCAGCGCCAGCCCCAGCAGGAAGACCACCAGCGAGGGCGTCATCGGCGCGACACTGACCACGGTGACCGGATTGGAGACGATCAGCTTGGCATTCACCAGACCGATCAAGGTGATGAACAGGCCGATACCACAGGCGATGGCGTAGCGAAGCTGAGCGGGAATCGCATCGATCACCAGGCGGCGCACGTTGAACAGGGCCAGTACCGCGAAGATGACGCCGGCCCAGAACACGCAGCCCAACGCGACCTCCCAGCTCATGCCGCCGCCCAGCACCATGGTGTAGGCGAACAGGGCATTGATGCCCATGCCCGGCGCGACCAGGATCGGGTTGCGCGCGTACAGGCCCATCATCAGGCTGCCGAAGAAGCTGACCAGCACGGTCGCCGTGAGGGCGGCACTGAATGGCACGCCGGCGGCTGACAGGATGCCGGGATTGACCACGATGATGTACATCGACGCCATGAAGGTGGCGATGCCCGCCAGCACTTCCGTGCGCGTCGTGGTGCCTTCGGCACGCAGTGAGAATAGGCGCTCGAGCAAGATGATGACTCCCGTTCAGGATGAAGCGATTGAGTAGCAGCTCAGCGTCGACGAGTCGCCGACACGCTGCACCGAAATGACACACATTGAGCGCCCGTACCGCACTCGAAGAGTGCAGCAGCGCCACTGGCGACAGACAGTGTATTGCCTGGGGCCGTGAAGAGGGTGTTCCCGAGGGCCAGAATGTGGCATTCGCCTCAGGCCCGCTGCACTGAAACAACCGCTTCTTTCGACAAGACCTACTGGATCTACTGGCTGCTGGGGCTACTGGCTGGCCTCGCCAGCAGATCAGAAGCCTGTCCAGAAGGCTGTCCAGAAGGTCAGGTCATGGCGCGCACTGTGCCCTGCTGGCACACGCGTCGTCCACGTCTGTGCCGTTATGCGTGCGCACTGGGCATTCACACGTTCGCCCCGGAATGTGACGCGCGGCATTATACTGAAAACATGTCGTTTCAGGGGACAAGATGGCAAGGAATCTGGCGCGGTGACACTTCGCCTCGCCGCAGTCACTTGATCGCAGTGACTTGACCACAGTGCCAGCCGACGTGCCATGATGCCGGAAGGATCACTCTATTCGTAGAAGCAAGGATTACGCCATGTCTCACGATTCTTCACACCCTTCCCCCTCGGAAGCCGACCTGCTGCCCTTGATCGTCGAACCGCAGCAGCTCGCGGAGATGCTCGACCATCCTGATATCGTGATCGTCGACGTGCCGCTGAAAGCCGAAAGCCATGCGCGTCACGTGCCCGGCGCTCGCCTGCTCGACTTCAAGCAGCTGGTCGGCAGCAATGACGACGACATTCCCGGCGTGCCGAGCCCCGAGGCACTGTCTGGCGTGATGTCAGCCCTTGGCATCACCCGCGACAGCCATGTGGTGGCCTATGACGATGAAGGCGGCGGTTGGGCCGGACGCCTGCTGTGGACCCTGGCGCTGCTCGGCCATACCCGCTATAGCTACCTCAATGGTGGCCTGCACGCATGGCAAGGCGATGGCCTGCCGCTGAGTGACACCGCCAGCGACTGGAGCCCCAGCGAGTATCACGCCGCCTACATGGACACCAGCGTGATGGCGACGCGGGAAGACATTCTCGATCGACTGGCGGCCGAGGACCCGCAGGAAAGCGTCGTGGTCTGGGATGCACGCTCCGCGGAAGAGTATCGCGGCGAGAAGGGCCAGAACGCCCGCCTCGGCCATATCCCCGGCGCCGTGCATTTCGAGTGGACCGAGGCCATGGACCGTGAGCGCAACCTGCGTATCCGCGACTATGCGGAGCTGGTGACCGAACTGGGCGCTCGCGGCCTCAACCCCGAACAGCACATCGTGACGCACTGCCAGAGCCATCACCGCTCCGGCCTGACCTGGCTGGTGGGTCAGGCGCTGGGCTTCAGCGATGTGCGCGCCTATCCGGGCTCCTGGAAGGAATGGGGCAACCGTGACGACACGCCCATCGAACGCTGACGACTGATAATGGGCTGAAGGCTCCTGATAACAGACTGAAGGCTCCAGACGGCAGCCTGAGACGGGCCTATCGAACGCCAGCACGCCAAGGCAGGCCATGCCGGGATGACACGCGTGGCCTGCCTGGCAACTGTCACCAGGCCCACGGCTGCGGCAATTCGCAGGCTTGAGCCGTTATTGACGATGGGCTAAGGTGCAGCCCAACTGCTGGCCGCCGCTGTTGCCGGCCAACGCCCGCCCTCTCGAGGAGCGGGCTTTTCATTCCTGAAAGTGCCTGCAAGGATCGCCATCGTGGATCGCGCCAAGCTGTTTTCCCTGAGCCAGTACCCACTGCCCCAGCACCTGATCTCACGCCTCATCGGCCGTGTCGCCGCCTGCACCAATCCGTGGGTCAAGAACACCTTCATCGAGCGTTTCATCAAGGCCTACGGCGTCAACATGAACGAGGCGCTCGAGGAGAATCCGCGGGCCTACGCCTGCTTCAATGACTTCTTCACCCGCGCCCTGAAGGCGGACGCCCGCCCCATCGGTGAAGGCCTGGTGTCACCGGCCGATGGCGTACTGTCCCAGTTCGGCAACATCGACCACGGCACCCTGGTACAGGCCAAGGGTCAGGCGTTCTCACTGACCCAGCTGCTGGGTGGCAGTGAAGAGCGCGCCGCGCCCTTCCGCAACGGTCGCTTCGCCACCGTCTATCTGTCACCGAAGGACTACCATCGCGTCCATATGCCGGTGGCCGGTCGTCTGGTCGAGATGGCTTACGTCCCGGGACGCCTGTTCTCGGTCAACGAAGCCACCGCCAAGCACGTGCCGGGCCTCTTCGCCCGCAACGAGCGCCTGGTGTGCATCTTCGAGACCGAGCATGGTCCGATGGCCATGGTGCTGGTGGGCGCGATGATCGTCGCGGCGATCAAGACCGTCTGGAGCGGTCAGGTCACGCCGCTTTCCGGTGATGTCGAGACGACCCGTTTCGATCAGCTCATCGAGCTGGCACATGGCGCCGAGATGGGCCGTTTCCAGCTCGGCTCCACCGTGGTGATGTGCTTCCCGGACAGCGTCGAGTTCGATGACGCCCTGACACCGGGCCAGAAGGTCAGCATGGGTCAGTCACTCGGCATGCGCCCGTCTGCGACAGCACCGGCGCCGGCCCCGGCCGAGGCAGAAGAGCATGCGACAGAGACGGCGCAGGATTCGCCGACCACAGACGAGAAATAAGGTCAGGTCTGGCACAGAGCGAGCACGACACTCGCGCATAAAGCCCGCACATGAAACCCGAGCATAAAAAAAGGGAAGCCCCTGGCTTCCCTTTTTAACGACAGGAGACTGACCGCGCTCCTCGCCTTCTTGCCTTGCCCCGCGATGAACGTTGCCATCGGGGTGATCACTACCTTCAGTGCCCAAACAGATCAGAGTCCTCCATGACGGGCGTCACGCTCTCACGACGCGACTGCCGGATGATGCCTCGAAGGCTCCGAGGGTTCGAGCCATCATCTGTCGCCTTCTTTCACCATGCCCGATAAAAGAAGACCCGCTGCGACCATTGCCTTGGTCCTGCCATCACCTTGTCTGCGGGCTTCGCAGGCAAGCGCCAACCCTCCACGCTGACCTCTACAGTCTAGTCGACGCACGCTCGGCAAGCGTGTTGGCAATAAACGCTGGGATTCACGCAAATCACATCGAAAGCTGCCTCTCATATCGGCTCTCAAGCACGTGATGCCGGAAAAGCGATGACCGCCGAGATATCGCGCTCTCCCAGCGCCAACATGATCAGGCGATCCAGCCCCAGCGCCACCCCGCTCCCCGCGGGCATCCCCGCCTGCAAGGCCGCCACCAGGCGCTGGTCCGCCGCCACCTCAGGCAGACCCTGGGCGACTCGCGCGGCATTGTCTTCGGCAAAGCGCGCCGCCTGCTCACTGGCATCGGTCAGCTCGTCATAGCCGTTGGCCAGCTCGATGCCCGCCACATAGGCCTCGAAACGCGACGCCACCCAATCACCCTCACTGTCCTGATGCTTGCGCGCCAAGGCAGCCTGCGCGGCCGGATACTCGGTGACCAGCTCCACGGTGGCTTGTCCCTGCGCTTCTATCCCCTCTGACCCTGGCCCCTGCGCTCCTGCGCCCTGTGCTTCTGCGCCCTGTGACCCTGAGCCAAGAGTCGGCTCGATCACCAGACTCATCAGCGCATCCAGGCAGGTCTCATGCGACCAGTCGTCAGCCGCGACCTCACATTCTCGCGCACAGGCGGCTCGTAGCTCCTCAAGCGAGGCCGTGAAGGGGTCCAGCGCCAGCACACGGCGAAACAGCGCACGGTAAGGCGTGATGGCAGGCCTGGCCTGGGCGCCTTGTGACTCATTGAGCAACGACGGCTGACCGGTCAACTGTGCCCCGAGCGCCATCACGCGCCGGATCAACTCGCAGGTCTCCGTCATCAGCGCCTCAAGGCTCATGCCGGGGCGATACCACTCCAGCATGCAGAACTCGGGATTGTGGCGGCGGCTGACCTCGCCATCGCGGAAGGCACGCGCGATCTGGAAGATCGGCCCGCTGCCGGCCGCCAGCAATCGCTTCATGTGAAATTCCGGCGACGTCTGCAGCCACATCGGCACGCGCTCACGCTCGCCCGGCAGCTGTGCGGTCAAGGACAATGACGCGAGACCGACATCCGTCGAACCGGCCTGCCCCAGCACCGGCGTTTCCACCTCCAGCACCTCACGCTCGGCGAAGAAGGTGCGCACCTCACTCATCAGACGCGCGCGCTGGACGAGCCGCTCGCGCGTGGCAGTGGGCGCCCAGTCCTCTGCCAGGGCGGCGCCTGGCGCGGCAGCGGCTGAGAGAGGTGAAGCAGCGGCGGAAGAATCGGCATCAGACATGGACAGGCTCGAGGAAGGGATCAGCGGTGAACGCTGGCCTATCGCGAGGGCTGATCGACACGATCACCCTGCACGACCGACCAGCAGGAATGAGGAGCACGAATGAGCAGCACAAACGATGATGCCCCGCACGAGGCGAGGCATCAGGGTGTTCACGGCGTGAGCGAAAGGGCTCAGGCGCGAGACACGTACTCGGCGCTGCGGGTATCAACCTTGAGGACTTCGCCCTGGTTGATGAACAGCGGCACACGCACCACGGCACCGGAAGACAGGGTCGCCGGCTTGGAGCCACCGTTGGCGGTGTCGCCCTTGAGACCCGGGTCCGTCTCGACGACTTCCAGCTCGATGAAGTTCGGCGCGGTGACGGCGATCGCGTTGTCGTTCCACAGCGTGATGGTGTAGACGACCTGCTCTTTCAGCCACTTGACCGTGTCGCCCAGCGCCTTGCCATCGACAGCGTACTGCTCGAAGGAGCCATCGGTACGCATGAAGTGCCACATCTCACCGTCGGTGTAGAGGTATTCCATGTCGACTTCCATGACATCGGCGGCTTCGATGCTCTCGCCGGACTTGAAAGTACGCTCCCATACACGACCGGTCTTCAGGTTGCGCAGCTTGACGCGGTTGAAGGCCTGGCCCTTGCCCGGCTTGACCAGTTCGTTATCGACGATGGCACAGGGATCATTGTCCAGCATCACTTTCAGACCGGACTTGAATTCGTTGGTAGAATAGTTGGCCATCTTGCTCGCTCTCGACTCGTTAACGGGTCTTGCCCGCCATGAATTCCAGATTGCAGTCAATTGGCTGCAATCATGACTAGAAGTGATGCGCATGATAACCCGAACCCCTGCATCCTTGCATACCATCCCGCACACCAGCCACGAAAGTCGTGCCTCAGAGGCCTTCTCATCTGCCGGTGAAGCCCCGTCTGCCCCGAATGACTGGCGTGCACAGCTACGCGACGTGATCCGCTCTCCACAGGCCCTGCTGGAGCGCCTGGGACTGGAGCGCGAGTGGCTGCCGGGCGCCCGCGACGGCCATGAACTGTTCGCGATCCGCGTGCCCGAGGCCTATGCCAGCCGCATTCGCGCCAATGACCCCGACGACCCACTGCTGCGCCAGGTGCTGCCGCTGGACGCCGAGACCGACGTGCTCGACGGCTACGTCACCGATCCGCTGGAAGAGGCCGAGCATACGCCGCTGCCGGGGCTGATCCACAAGTACACCAACCGGGTGCTGCTGATGGCCAGCGGCGGCTGCGCGATCAACTGCCGCTACTGCTTCCGCCGTCACTTCCCCTATGACGACCACCAGCCCAGCCGCGCGCAGTGGCAGGATATCCTCGACTACCTGCGTGCCGACGAGCGCATCCATGAGGTGATCCTGTCCGGCGGCGACCCGCTGGTCTCCCCCGACAAGCGCCTGGCGTGGCTGGTGGAGTCGCTGGGCGAGATTCCGCATCTCAAGCGCCTGCGCATCCACACGCGCCTGCCGGTGGTGATTCCGGACCGCGTCAATGACGAGCTGCTCGGCTGGCTGGGTGCCACACGCCTGCAGAAGGTGCTGGTCATTCACACCAACCATGCCAACGAGCTGGACGACGCCGTCGCTGCCGCCATGACTCGCCTCAAGAGCGCCGGCGTCACCCTGCTCAACCAGGGAGTCATCCTGCGCGGCGTCAATGACAGCGTGGAAGTGCAGACGGCCCTCGCCGAGCGCCTCTTCGAGTGCGGCGTACTGCCCTACTACCTGCATGCCTTCGACCCCGTGCAAGGTGCCGCCCACTTCGCGGTCAGCGATGAAGAAGCCTGCAACCTGATGGAAGCGCTGCTTGAGCACCTGCCCGGCTTCCTGATGCCGCGCCTGGTACGTGAAGTGCCCGGACGACGCTCCAAGACACCTCTGTCCAAGCCCACAGTGTCCAAGCCCACGGAGTCCAAGACACATCCGGGAGTCGGCGCCGCCACTGGCCCTTCGGCGTCTTCCCCCGCGGGCGACGAGGGAGAGCCATCTTCGCTCAACCTGACGGGTATCATCGCCAGCGCGTGAATGGCGCACTGGCAGCGTGCTGCAACAACAGGCGGCGTGCTGCACAAAATTTGCTACTATCGCTGGCCAATTTCATCATCGGCACACGCCCCGAGAGGCGTGGCCATCCTCAAGGAGCCCATCACATGCCTCATCTCGTCATTGATTATGCCGACAGTCTGGCCCCCAGCCTCGACATGGACGCGATCATGGATGACCTGCATGCCGCTGCCATGCAAAGTGGCCTGTTCAAGGAAACCGACATCAAGGTGCGCGCGGAAAGCTGGCGCCACTGGCGTCTGGCAGGCAATCAGGCACCGCTGGCGCACAAGCACGGCTTCGTCAATCTGCACTGCCACCAGCTGGAAGGCCGCAGCGATGACGACAAGTCGCGCCTGGCGGATATCCTGATGGAGGCCCTCAAGCCTCACTGCGAGGCGGCCCGCGAAGTCAGCGTGGAGATCGTCGAGATCACCCGCGCGACCTATCGCAAGCACAAGGCCTGAGCGCACGGGTGACTCACCGCCCCTGAGACCGCAGACGAAAACACCCCGTGACCGAAAGCCACGGGGCGTTTTTCCTTCTCGCGATCAGCGATTCAAGCCAGTGGGCGAACTCAGGTGCCCGTCATGGCCATCGGGACGTGAAGCAGGTCATTGAGACGATGGGCGTGTTCGGCGGCCTCACGGCCCACCGACGTCAGATAGCCGCCATCCGGCAGCGTGGTCAACCCCTTGGCATGCAGACGCTCGGCGGCGGCCACCATGTCGGGACTGGCATCGTGGCGAATCTTCAAACCCTTGAGGGCGGCATCATGCGGAAACAGGCACAGCAGGTGCAGTTCATCGTCATAGGGTGACGGCATGGGCAAACTCCTGACGGCGTGGCGAGTGGCGTTTCAGTGTGGCGTCAACTGACGAGCGACGAGTCGTCGGCGCTTCCCCTCCAGTCTAGCCCTCACACCCGAAAGCGCATTGCTGCTTTGGGACTATTCTATGACCTGATGACCAGACGACAACGCCCCCATCGCGGCGGCGATGGGGGCGTTGTCACTCACACACTGGCTTGTCACTCAGCACAGGCGTTCAGCGGCTGAATCACGGATCAGTGCTCGAGATCCTGCTGGCGATAGCCCATCAGGTAGAGCACGGCATCCAGGCCCAGAGTCGAGATCGACTGGCGCGCCTGTTCACGCACCAGCGGCTTGGCGCGGAAGGCGATGCCCAGCCCCGCCTCGGCCAGCATCTTGAGGTCATTGGCACCGTCACCGACGGCGATGGTCTGCTCCATGCGCAGGCCATGACGCTCGGCGATTTCGCGCAGCAGCAGCGCCTTGCGCTCGGCATCGACGATCGGCTCGCGCACTTCACCGGTGACCTTGCCATTGACGATCACCAGCTCATTGGCGTGGATCTCATCGAAGCCCAGCAGCTGCTGAAGATGACGCGCGAAGTAGGTGAAGCCGCCGGACAGGATCGCGGTGCGATAGCCCAGCGCCTTCAGGTTGGCCATCAGGCGCTCGACCCCATCCATCAGCGGCAGATTGGCGGCGATATCGGCCAGCACCGACTCATCCAGGCCTTCCAGCTTGCTCATGCGTTCGCGGAAGCTTTCCTTGAAGTCCAGCTCGCCCCGCATGGCACGCTCGGTGACTTCCGAGACTTCCTCGCCGACACCGTGACGACGCGCCAGCTCGTCGATCACTTCGGTCTGGATCAGCGTCGAATCCATGTCGAAGCAGATCAGGCGACGATGCCGACGCCAGATATCGTCTTCCTGGATCGCGATATCGACACCGTGCAGCGCGCCCAGCGCCAGCGCCTTCTCGCGCAGGGCGTTGATGTCGGTGCCACTCTCCGGCAGGCGCAGCCAGCACTCGACACAGGCGCCTTCGGCCGGTGACTCGCCATCCAGCGGCTCACGCCCCGACAGACGATGCATCAGCTCGACGGTGATGCCGAATTCTGCCGTCAGGCCACCGACCTCGGCCAGAATGCCGGCCGGCAGACACGGCGCCAGCAGCGTCAGAATCCAGCGCGGGCGCTCCGCCTGATGGCTCCAGCGCGCATATTCTTCAGCACCGACCTGCACGGCCTGCACATCCAGCCCCAGCTGTTCACCGGCGGCGGCCAGCGCGGCCTCCAGGTCGGACTCCGCGCCGAGAGCCACCAGCGCTTCCAGCGACACCAGCCCGAAGGTCACGCTCTGATTAATGTCCAGCAGTCGTGCGCCGCTGCGCGCCAGCGCCTGACCAAGCCCTGCCAGCTGTCCTGGACGAGCCGTACCGGTGGCACGGATCAAGATACGTTGTGTCATTGGAAAATCATTCCTGAGCAATGAATCATCAAGGTGTCGCCCACGGGGCATGTCGGCGTCAACGCCGACGCACCTCAGCTAACAAGCCAGGCCATCCGGCCCGGATTCAACTATCGACGGCCAGACGGTCGACCTTCTGGAAGCCCTTGGGCAGCTTGCTGCCGCGGCGGCCACGCTCGCCACGATAATAATCGAGATCCGCCCCCTTGAGCAGGGTCTTGCGCTTGCCGGCATGCACCACCAGGGTCGCGCTGGCGGGCAAGACCACCAGCGAGCGCACGAACTCCTCGCGGTTGGCGGCGCGTTCGCCCGGAATCGACAGCATCTTGTTGCCCTTGCCCTTGGACATCTCGGGCAGTTCGGAGAGCGGGAAGACCAGCAGGCGCCCTTCGTTGGACACCACCGCCACTTCCAGGGCCGCGGGCGTGCCATCGGCAGCCTCCGGCACTGTCGGCACCTCGACCGGCGGCAGCACCGCACAGCCGCGCGGCAAGGTCAGCGCCGCCTTGCCGGACTTGTTCTTGCCGGTGAGCTGTTCGAGCGTGGTCACGAAGCCATAGCCGCCATCGGAGGCCAGCAGATAGCGCGCGGAAGGCGCATCGAGCAGCAGCCCGACCATCGCCGCCCCCGCCGCCGGATTCATGCGCCCGGTGATCGGCTCGCCCTGCCCGCGCGCACTGGGCAGATTGTGCGCGGCCAGGGTGTAGGCACGCCCGGTGTCATCCAGCAGCACCAGCGGCTGATTGGTCTTGCCGCGCGCCGCCAGATGGAAGCGGTCGCCGGCCTTGTAGGACAGGCCTTCGGGGTCGATATCATGCCCCTTGGCGGCACGGATCCAGCCCTTCTCGGACAGCGCGACGGTGATCGGGTCGGCGCCCATCAGCTCGACTTCCGACAGCGCCTTGGCTTCGCCGCGCTCGACCAGCGGCGAGCGACGTGCATCACCGAAGTCGGTGGCGGCCTGCTCAAGCTCACTGTCGATCAGGTCCGTCAGTGCCTCGTCGTTGCCCAGCAGATGCTTGAGGTGCTTGCGCTCGCGCTTGAGCTCGTCCTGCTCACCACGCAGCTTCATCTCTTCAAGACGTGCCAGATGACGCAGACGCAGCTCGAGGATCGCCTCGGCCTGACGCTCGGAGAGCTGGAAGGTCTCGATCAGGCTGGCCTTGGGGTCCTCCTCCTCGCGGATGATGCGAATCACCTCGTCGAGATTCAGATAAGCCGTCAGCAGACCCTCGAGGATATGCAGACGGTCCTCGACCTTGGCCAGACGATGTTCGAGGCGACGACGCACGGTGGCGCGACGATAGCGCAGCCACTCGGCCAGCATCTCGTGCAGCGCCATCACCCGCGGGCGCCCCTTGAGGTCGATGACGTTCATGTTGACGCGCGCGTTCTTCTCGAGGTCCGTGGTGGCGAACAGGTGCGCCATCAGGCCTTCGATATCGACACGATTGGAGCGCGGCTGAATCAGCAGGCGCGTCGGGTTCTCGTGGTCGGATTCATCACGCAGGTCCGCGACCATCGGCAGCTTCTTGGCCTGCATCTGGGCGGCGATCTGCTCGATCACCTTGGCGCCGGAGACCTGATACGGCAGTGCCGTGATCACGATATCGCCCTCTTCCAGCACGTAGCGGGCGCGCATCTTCACGCTGCCACGACCGGTGCGGTAGAGCTTGGCGAGGTCGGTGCGCGGCGTGATGATCTCCGCCTCGGTGGGGAAGTCCGGTGCCGGCAGATATTCCATCAGCTGATCGCTGTCGGAGTCCGGATGGCGCAGCAGATGGCGGGTGGCGGCCACGACTTCATGCACGTTGTGCGGCGGGATGTCGGTGGCCATGCCCACCGCGATACCGGTGGTGCCGTTGAGCAGCACATTGGGCAGACGCGCCGGCAGCACCTTGGGCTCGTTCATGGTGCCATCGAAGTTGGGCACCCAGTCGACGGTGCCCTGGGAGAGCTCGGACAGCAGCACCTCGGAGTACTTCGACAGCCGCGATTCGGTGTAACGCATGGCCGCGAAGGACTTGGGGTCATCCTGACTACCCCAGTTGCCCTGGCCATCCACCAGCGGATAGCGATAGCTGAACGGCTGCGCCATCAGCACCATCGCCTCGTAACAGGCGCTGTCGCCGTGGGGGTGGAACTTGCCCAGCACGTCGCCGACGGTACGCGCCGACTTCTTGTACTTGGCGTTGGCCGTCAGAGACAGTTCGCGCATGGCGTAGACGATGCGGCGCTGCACCGGCTTCATGCCATCGCCGACATGCGGCAGGGCGCGGTCGAGAATCACGTACATCGAGTAGTCGAGGTACGCCTTTTCGGTGTAGTCGCGCAGGGCCAGACGTTCGACGTCACCCTCCGCAACCTGGATATCCATGCTCATGGGCGCTTGACCTTGATTACGAGCGTAAAACCGGGGAGCGCCTGACTGTGGCGCTCCCGAAAGAATGCTGTCGCGCAGCTTGTCTTCTCTTGCAGCTCAACCGATGATCAGACCTCGATATCGGCCATGTTGCCGTAGTCCTCGAGCCAACTCTTGCGATCACTGGCGCGCTTCTTGGCCAGCAGCATGTCGAGCATCTCGTGGGTGCCGTCATCCGCACTGCGCGTCAGCTGCACCAGACGGCGGGTGTCCGGCGCCATGGTCGTTTCGCGCAGCTGCAGCGGATTCATCTCACCCAGACCCTTGAAGCGCTGCACATTGGGCGTGCCACGCTTGCTCTCGAGCTGCTTGAGGATGTGCGCCTTCTCGCTCTCGTCCAGGGCGTAATGTACTTCCTTGCCCAGGTCGATGCGGTACAGCGGCGGCATGGCGACGAAGACGCGCCCGGCATCCACCAGCGCCGGGAAGTGACGCACGAACAGCGCGCACAGCAGCGTGGCGATGTGCAGACCATCGGAGTCGGCATCCGCCAGGATGCAGACCTTGTGATAGCGCAGCTTGGTGAGGTCATCCGAGCCCGGGTCCAGGCCGATGGCGACCGCGATGTCGTGGACTTCCTGGGAGGAGTAGATGTCATGCGACTCGACTTCCCAGGTATTGAGGATCTTGCCACGCAGCGGCAGGATCGCCTGGGTCTCGCGGTTGCGGCCCTGCTTGGCGCTGCCGCCGGCGGAGTCACCCTCGACCAGAAACAGCTCGCTGTCGGCAGGGTCGGAGCTTGAGCAGTCCGAGAGCTTGCCCGGCAGCGCAGGCCCGGAGGTGACCTTCTTGCGCGCGACCTTCTTGGCGCTCTTCAGACGGCGCTGGGCCGCCGAGATCACCAGTTCCGCCAGCGCTTCGGCCTGATCGACATGGTGGTTGAGCCACAGCGAGAAGGCGTCCTTGACCACGCCGGAGACGAAGGCGGCGACGCTGCGCGAGGACAGACGTTCCTTGGTCTGGCCGGCGAACTGTGGATCGAGCATCTTCACCGACAGCACGAAGGCGGCGCGCTCCCACAGGTCATCCGCGCTCAGCTTGACGCCACGCGGCAGCAGGCTGCGGTAGTCGCAGAATTCCTTGAGCGCCTCGAGCAGGCCGGAGCGCAGGCCGTTGACGTGGGTGCCGCCCAGCGGCGTGGGGATCAGGTTGACGTAGGGTTCCTGCACCAGCTCGCCGCCTTCCGGCAGCCACTGGATCGCCCAGTCGACCCCGTGCTCCTCATCCTCGAAATGGCCGACGAACGGCGATTCCGGCAGGCGCTCGAAGCCATCCGTGGCGCCGAGCAGGTAATCGCGCAGGCCATCCTCGTAGTGCCAGGTCGTCTCGCTGCCATCGGTCTCGATGAGCACGACCTTGAGGCCCGGACACAGCACGGCCTTGGCACGCAGCAGGTGGCGCAGACGCGGCATCGCCAGGCGCGGGCTATCGAAGTAACTCTCGTCCGGCCAGAAGCGCACCAGGGTGCCGGTATTGCGCTTGCCGACGGTGCCGATCTGGGTCAGCTCCTCGGCCTTCTCGCCATTCTCGAAGGCGATGCGCTGACGCAGGCCATCGCGGCACACTTCCACTTCCAGACGTGTCGACAGCGCATTGACCACCGAGACGCCCACGCCGTGCAGGCCGCCGGAAAAGCGATAGCTGTCCTGGGAGAACTTGCCCCCCGCGTGCAGCTTGGTGAGGATCAGCTCGATGCCGGTCACGCCATGCTCGGGGTGGATGTCGGTGGGCATGCCACGACCGTCATCGCCGACCTCGATACCGCCATTCTCGAGCAGGCGCACGCGGATTTCCTTCGCGTGCCCCGCCAGCGCCTCATCGACGGAGTTGTCGATGACTTCCTGCGCCAGATGGTTGGGCCGAGAAGTGTCGGTATACATGCCGGGCCGCTTGCGGACCGGTTCGAGGCCGGAGAGGACCTCAATGGAACTGGCGCTGTACTGACTCATCGCAGCCTTGTGTCCTTGGTGTTGACGTCCGCCCTCCGACTCGCCATTTCACGTGCGCGAGACGGACAACGGATTCCTGAAAAATGAGAGACCGGCGCCTGGCGTACAGCATCGAACGCCCTGCCAAGTCGTGCCAATCCATGTCGTGCCAAGAGGTGCCGTGCCCAGCCAGGTCGTGGTGTCTCGTAGCAGAAAGCACCACGCACATGACCTGCTAGTCCGGCGCGACATGCATCGCCGCTGCGGTGGCGGGGGCCAGTCGGTGCCCGCCATGCGCCATGATCGCCGGCAGGTATTCCGCCAGCTGCGCAAAGCCGTGATCGCCACCCGGCGTGATGATCAAGCGACTTCCCTGATAGAGCCCTGCGGCATCATTGACATCCAATGTCTCATCGGCCGTCGCCAACAGCACCAGGGTGCGCTGCGCCGTGACCGGTTCCGCTTCCAATGCGAGCAGTCCGGGCCCGAAATCCTCGGTGACGGTGAACGTCACGCCGGTATAGGGGTTGGCATGCACCGAACCGAGCCATTCGCTGACCAGTCGCGCGGGACGCACGGCCGGATTGATCAGCACGCTGCGCGGCCCCTGACGCCAGACGCTCTGAGAGGGACCAGACGGCCCCTCGAGGCGCGCGGCCTCACGCGCGACCAGCCAGGTGGCCAGAAAGCCGCCCATGGAACTGCCGATCACCATGATGGCGTCATCACAGGCAGGGTCTGCGGGGTCCAGCGCCAGGCGCTCACACAACGTGAGATAGGCCGCGTTGACCGCCGCCTGACCCGCGCCGGGCTCCGGGGGGATGTCCGGCATCACGCACGGCAGGCCGAACTGCTCTGCCGCGCGCTGCATCAAGCGTGCCTTGGGCGAACAACTGGCCGAATTGAAGCCGTGCAGATACAGCAGACCCTTGACGGGCGCGGTGGCGTGCATCACTGCCGTATCTGACGGAAAGGGGGAATTGGCCATCAGCACTCCCGACAACACGCCAGACCGCGAAACCTTCCCTCCCACGCCTCAAGATGGCTGGGCATATCTCGAGCGTTCATACGCTGGAAGCAGGGATTTCGACGGTCCGCGTCGTGCTGTCTAGTGTAAACGATTGATTCGCTTATAGGATAGCGAGAATACTGTATAAATCAACAGAGAGCGACGACTGACGCCGCCGCTCGTCTTGCATGGCATATCAGCATGCCCTCACTCACACACTCTCACTCTCACTCACATCCGCCGTGGGCTCAGCGCGGGTCCTGATCCTGGGCTGCCCACACCGCTTCGATCAGCGCACGGCTGGAGGCATCCAGCGTCTCGAAGCCTTCGCCGGTGGTCATGGTCGCTTCGGTGGCGGTGGCGATCTGCTTGCCCAGCTCCACACCCCACTGATCGAACGGGTTGATATCCCAGATGGTGGCCTGAACGAAGACCTTCTGCTCATAGAGCGCAATCAACGCACCCAGCGTTTCCGGTGTCAGCGTCTCCAGCAACAGCGTGGTCGACGGCTGATTGCCACGGTAGCGCTTGTGGTTCGGCTGCGCCTCATCACCGGGGATGGCGTCATCGCCCAGCATCAGCACACGTGACTGGGCGAAGCAGTTGGCCAGCGTCAGGCGGTGCTGTGCCTTGAGGTGGGCGCGTGTCTCGGCGTCCTCGACGTGATCATAACGGCACATCGGCGCGATGAAGTCACACTCGACCGCCTGGGTGCCCTGGTGCAGCAGCTGATAGAAGGCGTGCTGAGCGTTCGGCCCCAGCTGGCCCCACAGCACCGGACAGGTCGAGTAGTCGATCATCTCGCCATCGTTGGTCACTGACTTGCCGTTGGATTCCATCTCCAGCTGCTCGAGGTAGCTGGCGAAGTATTCCAGGCGACCATCGTAGGGCAGGATGGAGTGGGCGCGGATATCGAGGAAGTTGTTGTTCCAGATCCCGGCCAGCGCCAGCAGCACCGGCAGGTTGTCTTCCAGCGGCGCGGTGCGGAAGTGCTCATCCAGCTCATGCGCCCCGGCCAGCAGGCGACGGAAGTTGTCCATGCCGACATTGAGCGCGATGGGCAGACCGATCGTGCCCCACAGCGAATAGCGCCCGCCGACCCAATCCCAGAACAGCAGCTGATGTTCCGGCGCGATGCCCCACTCGGTCATCTTCTCCGGCTTGGCAGAAGCGCCGATGAAGTGCTGACGGTTGATCAGCGCCTCCAGGCGCCCTTCCGGGTCGAGGCGTGACTTCAGCCAGTCGCGGGCAGTGCGGGCATTGGACAGCGTGTCGATGGTCGAGAATGACTTGGAGGACAGGATGAACAGCGTGGTTTCCGGGCTGAAGGACTCCAGATAATCCGCCAGCTGGGAGCCATCCATGGTCGAGGCGAAGTGCACGCCGATCTCGTGGATGTCCTTGGGGCGGCAATCGCTCAGGGCGCTGGAGACCATCAGCGGGCCCAGGTCCGAGCCACCGACACCGAGGTTGACCACGTCGGTGATCGGCTTGCCGGTGGCGCCACGCCACTGGCCGCTGTGGAAGGTGTCGACCATCTCGGCCAGGTGCTCGAGGCTCTCGTGGATGGCCGGCACGATATCCTCGCCGTCCACCTCGAGGCTGGCGGAGCGCGGCAGACGCAGCGCGGCGTGCAGCGCCGGACGGTCTTCGGAGCGATTGACATGCTCACCGGCCAGCAGGCGCTTGATGCCCTGCTCGACGCCGGTTTCGCGCGCCAGCTCCAGCAGCAGCTCCAAGGTCTCGCCCTTGAGGCGCTGCTTGGAGAGATCCAGACGCAGCCCCGCGGCAGAGCGTGTGAAGGTCGCCACTCGGTCACGCCCTTGCGCCGCATCCTCGGCGAACAGGTCCTTCAGATGCACATCGGCCATCTGCTCTTGATGATGGCGCGCGAGAGCCTGCCAGGCCTGGGTATTACGACGCGCAGAACGTGCCGCTGATTGAGTGGACATGGCCACCTCTCTCCTTGAAGTGTAATGACCGGCCCTGCATGGCCCGGCCTGAAATCGATTGATGGAGGCATCACCCACCGGCCGTGACGGGTGCGTCACGGGCGCCGAATGCGTAGAATGGCGGGCCCGACGGGGCGCTCTGCCCGGCCGGTCCTCGGCCACAGGCATGTCGCCCTGGCCCACTGCCCGATGAAGCCTTGATCCATGAGTGATGCATCTTACCGTGACGCGATATTTACGACACCCCTTGACCGTGTCGCCAGCTTCTCCTTCGACGAGCAGGTCGTCAGCTGCTTTCCGGACATGCTGCGCCGCTCGGTGCCGGGTTACGGTCAGATCATCGCCATGCTGGGCCTGATGGCCCGCGCCCACCTGCGCCCCGGCGCGCGGGTCTATGATCTGGGCTGCTCACTGGGTGCTGCCAGCATGGCGCTGGCCCGCGAGATGGCCGCCGAGGATATCGAGATCGAAGCCGTCGATCTGTCCAGACCGATGGTCGAGCGCGCCAGCCGCGAACTCGCCGAGGCCTTCCCCGACCACCGCATCAACGTCACCGAAGCCGACATTCGCACCCTCGACTATCAGCCGGCCGGCATGATCGTGGTCAATCTGACGCTGCAGTTCCTGCCGCCGGAAGACCGCGACGCCGTGATCGACAAGCTGTTCGCGGCGCTGGAACCCGGCGGCGTGCTGATCCTCTCCGAGAAGATCATCAGCGATGATCCGGTCGAGAATGCCTGGCTGATCGAACGGTATCATGACTTCAAGCGCGCCAACGGCTACTCCGATCTGGAAATCTCCCAGAAACGTGAGGCCCTCGAGGACGTGATGAAGCCCGACAGTCTGAACACGCATCACGAGCGCCTGGCGCGCGCCGGCTTCCAGCGCAGCCACACCTGGCTGCAATACCTGAATTTCGCATCGATGGTCGCCTTCAAAGCCGCCGAATGACCGCTACGCCTGCACGGACCCGACCCAGCGCATGAGCATTTCCCCGTACGACCGCGACCTTTACCGCGCCTTCACCGAGCTTGCCTGTGAGCCAGGCGCCGTCGGCGACGGCTTCGCCCGCTGGCTGGGCGCCCTGCCCGAGCAACTGGCCAATGGCCTGGACCGCAAGCGTCACGCCGACCTCAAGGCCTGGCATGGCGCGCTGGAAAAGCTGCCCGCCCTGCCCGACGCGCGCGATGTACAGCTGGATGCCGACCGGGTCGGTGCACGCTTTCCCACTGGCCTGACTAGCGGCCAGCTGCGCCAGAGCGAGAACCTGCTGCGTGCGATGATGCCGTGGCGCAAGGGCCCCTATCAGCTCGACGAGATCCATATCGACACCGAATGGCGCTCCGACTGGAAGTGGCAGCGTCTCGCGCCGCACCTGTCGGATCTCACCCATCGCCGCGTGCTGGATGTCGGCGGCGGCAATGGCTACCACGGCTGGCGCATGGTCGGTGCAGGCGCGACCTTCACGCTGGTGATCGACCCTTCGCCACGCTTCTACTGCCAGTTCCATGCCGTACGCCACTTCATCGGCGCGGACCACCCCCAGGGCCGCAATCTGCACTTCCTGCCGGTGGGCATCGAGGATGTGCCAGCGAAGATGGGCGCCTTCGATAGCGTGTTCTCGATGGGCGTGCTCTATCATCGCCCCTCGCCGATGGACCACCTCTTCCAGCTGCGTGACACCCTGCGTCCCGGCGGCGAGCTGGTGCTGGAAACCCTGGTGGTGGAAGGTGACGTGACGACGGTGCTGATGCCCGGCGAGCGTTACGCCGCGATGCCCAATGTCTACTTCCTGCCCTCCTCGCAGGCGCTGGCCCACTGGTGCGAGCGCGCCGGCTTCAAGGACGTGCGCATCGTCGATGAAGCCGTGACCACCCTGGACGAGCAGCGTGCCACCGACTGGATGACCTACCACTCGCTGAGCGACTTCCTCGATCCCGCTGACCCGAGCCTGACCCGCGAAGGCCACCCGGCGCCGCGGCGTGCGGTGCTGATCGCCACGCGCGCCTGAACTGGCGTCTGAGCTGGCGTCTGAACGCGCGTTCGAGACACGGACTTCTCGTCGCGCCAGAGCCGACAGCAGCAGAAATACAAGAACGGCGATGCTCCATGAGCATCGCCGTCTTCTTTTCTCTCCTCAGACACTGCCCCTCGTCTCAGGCACTGCAACTCGCCTCAGACAATCCCCAGACGCTGCGCCTGCCGGTACAGGTTGCCGCGATCGACCTTGAGCCTGCGCGCTGCCTCCGCCCAGTTGCGATCACTCGCCTGCCAGACCCGCGAGATGTGCTCGCGCTGAAACGCCTCGGTGGCATCGCGCAGTCCCAGCGTCTCGTCGTCGTCCTGCCAGGTGGCGCGCTGTGTAGAGCTTGCTCCTTCTGTCTGACTCGCTTCCGCCGCCTGACTCGCTCTTCCCGCCTGATCCACCAGCCCCACCTGCGCGCCCTGAATCTCCTGCGCCGCGCCGGTGGCCCGTTCAAGTGACACCTCGGCGTTGACCTCCAGCCCCAGCAGCTCCGGCGTGATCACCACCAGCTGGCGCCCATCGGCGCGCAGGCGAGTCGGGTGGGCACCATGCGCGAGCCGGGCATGCAGGGCGGCGCGGCTCAGGCAGTGCTCCAGCTCACGCACGTTGCCGGGCCAGGGGTACTCGCACAGCAGGCGCTCCGCCGCCGGCGTCAGGCGCAGATTGCCCAGTCCGAGGCGCGTGCGGTTGTGCTCAAGAAAGGTGCCGGCCAGCGCCAGCAGATCCGCACGCCCGCGTTCACGCAGCGGCGGCACCCTGAGCGGATAGACGCTCAGGCGGTGGTAGAGGTCTTCACGGAAATGCCCGGCGGCGACCTCCGCCTCGAGATCGCGATTGGTGGCCGCGATGACGCGCACATCGACCCTGACTACGCGATCGCTGCCCAGCGGCTGCAGCTCGCCTTCCTGCAACACCCGCAGCAGCTTGGGCTGCAGCGCCAGCGGCAGCTCGCCGATCTCATCCAGCAGCAGGGTGCCGCCATCCGCCATCACGAAGTGGCCACGGTGATCATGGGTCGCGCCCGAGAAGGCGCCACGCCGATGCCCGAACAGCGCACTCTCGACCAGGTCCGGCGACAAGGCGGCGCAGTTGATGCGTACCAGCGGCCGCGCAGCCCGCCGAGAGGCGTCATGCAGACGCTGGACCACGCCCTCCTTGCCCACGCCGGTCTCGCCCTGCACCAGAACCGTCATCTCAGTATCGGCGACCGCCTCCAGCTGCGCCTCGAGCCTGGCCATCGCCGGGCCCCGCTGCGGGCAGGCCATGGCACTCTGTGACGCCATGCCTGTCGGTGAGACCACCATCGGTGCCGAAAGCCCTGACCTGCCGTCCGTGGCCCCCGCAGCCCACTCCTGTCGCAGTGACAGCGACAGACAGTGTGCGGGGAGTGACAACCAGGCCTGCAACTCCTTAAGCGGAGGTGCCAGCTCGTCCGTACTCGCAAAGGCGCACAGCGATTCCAGCGGGGCCAGCACCCCCGGCGTCAGTGCGTCGAAGGTCATCACCCCCAGCAAGGTATCGCCCTCGCGCAGCGCGATACCGGCACAGTCATGCACCAGCAGATCCGGCCCATGCACGTCCCCCAGCAGACCATCGAAGGGGTCCGGCAGGTCGCTGTCCAACGCGAAACGATGCACTCCCGTGTGCTCGACGATCGCCTTGAGCCGCGGGTGCTCCGCCAGCGCGAAGCGTCGCCCGCGCACCTCGGCAGGCAGGCCGTAGGTGGCCAGTGGCAACAGCTCGTCACGCTCGGGCAGGTAGCGCATCAGGGTCGCCGCCTCACCGGGCAGCTGCTGCATGATCGCGGCCAGCAGACGCGTCCATGGCAGCGCGCGCCGCTCGCCGCCCTCCTCGCGGGACAACCAGGCGGCAAGCCAGGCATTCACGGCCGCGACCGGCGTATCGTTCAGGGGCAAGTGGGCATCGGGCATGCGGGCATCCTTGCGGGTATCGGGAGTGAGAGAGAGCTGAATCTTGATGTCATCATGACACGCTTGATGTCATTAAAACACGCCACATGACCATGTCTTTTTGACATCACTGGCCTGCAGGGTGCATGACGACTGGCCTCGAGAGTTGGCACGCCCCTTGCCATGGATAGGAGGACATCAATCAGAGGTATCGTCATGCTGACCAACGCCCAGGAAGACCTGATCGCCGCCACCGCTCCCGTCGTCGCCGAGCATCTCAATGCCATCACGGCGCGCTTCTATCCGCTGATGTTCGAGCGCTATCCCGAGGTGAAGCCGCTGTTCAACCAGACCCACCAGGCCAGCGGCGGCCAGGCCCGTGCGCTGGCCGGCGCCGTACTCGCCTATGTCGGCGCGCGCCACTCGCGTGAGGCGGTGGACCGCCTGCTGGCGCCCGTGGTCAGCAAGCATGTCTCGCTCAATATCCTGCCGGAACACTACCCCATCGTCGGCGAGTGCCTGCTGGCCGCCATCGGTGAGGTGCTGGGGGACGCCGTCACGCCGGAGATCGCCGATGCCTGGGGCGCCCTCTACGGGGAACTGGCCGCTGTGCTGATCGCCGCCGAGCAGGGCCGCTACGACAGCTTCGCCGCCACCCGCGGCGGCTGGCAGGGGCTGCGCCGCTTCCGCATCGTGCGCGCGCAGGACGAGAGCCGCGAGATTCGCTCGCTGTACCTGGCGCCGGTGGAAGGCCCGATGTTCTCCTTCCTGCCGGGCCAGTACATCGGCATGCGCCTGACGACACCCCAGGGCGTGATCCATCGCCATTACAGCCTGTCCCACGCGCCGGACGAGCGCTTCTGCCGTATCTCGGTCAAGCGTGAGGCCCACGGCCAGTCCAGCCAGTACCTGCATGCGCTGAAGGCAGGTGACGAGATCGAACTGCTGCCGCCAGCCGGCGAGCTGACCTTCGAGCATGCTGCCCCGCAGAGCGCCGATGCCCCGGTGCTGTTGCTGTCGGCGGGTGTCGGCCAGACGCCGATGCTGCCGCTGCTGACGGCGGCGCTGGCGGCAGGCCGCCAGGTGATCTACCTGCATGCGGCGCGCAATCCCGAGGTGCATGCCTTCGACGCCACTCTCAAGGCACTGGTCGCGCAGTATCCAACGCAGCTGCATTATCAGGTCTGCTACGAACAGGCCGAGACGCTGCCGCCCCATGCGCAGCTGGGCATCATCGAGCGCGACTGGCTGGCGCAGCAGATCGCCGCGACCGGTGCCAGCGCCGAGTCGCTGCAGGCCTTCGTGATCGGCCCGCATGGCTTCATGCAGAGCATGATCCAGCACCTCAGCCGTATCGGCGTACCGCTCAGCCAGTGTCACCACGAGCATTTCGGCCCCTCCGCCCCACTCGCCATCGACACTGCTGTCGCCTGATGCGCCAGAGGTGAGCCGCGCCATGCAAAAAGCCCCCATCGCCTTGCGGCCATGGGGGCTTTTGCGTTCTCCGGCTTCATTCCAGCAGGCCGTGTTGTTATTGCGTGTCCAGCGTTGTTGTTGGTATTTCGCTGACTTCCATTCTGCTGTCGCTACAGGACGGAATCAGTTGGTGCGGCCGAGCAGCTCGCGCACATCGCGGGCTTCCCAGTGCGGGAAGTGCTTGCGCACCAGCGCGTTGAGGTCGGCTTCAAACGCGGCCCAGTCGGTCTGCTGGGTGGTGGCCTGGGTGCCGGAGCGACCCACGCCGCGAATCATGCCCGCGCCGACGGTCACGTTGCTCAGACGATCAATGACGATGAAGCTGCCGGTGCCCGGGCTTGAGCGGTAGTCATCCACCGGCACCGCCTGGGTCAGCTCGAGCTGGACGCGACCGATGGCGTTCAGCGCCAGGCTGTCGCCCTCGTGATGCTCCAGCGTGTTGACGTCGTAGAGGTAGTCGATGGCGCTGACCTGGCCAGTCAGGTCGCGGGTCGCCAGCTTGATATCGTACTGACGGCCCGGCTGCAGCGGCTTCTCGTGCATCCAGACGACATCCGCTTCCAGCGCATTGGAAAGCGGCAGCTCGGCATCCGCCGCCACCAGCCAGTCGCCACGCGAGATGTCGATCTCGTCGTCGAGCGTCAGGGTGATGGCCTGACCCGGGTAGGCGATCTCGAGATCACCATCGAAGGTAACGATGCGCTCGATGGTCGAGGTCTTGCCGGACGGCAGCACCTTGACGCTGTCCCCCGGGCGCACGACACCGGCCGCCAGGGTGCCGCAGTAACCGCGGAAATCGAGGTTGGGGCGATTGACGTACTGCACCGGGAAGCGCAGATCGCTGAGGTTCTGGTCGTGGGTCAGTTCGACGGTTTCCAGCACCTCCAGCAGTGACGGGCCCGCTTCGCCATCGACGGTGTACCAGTCCAGTGACGGGCTGCGATTGACGACATTGTCGCCCTTGAGCGCTGACATCGGCACGAAGCGGATGTCGGGCGCATTCAGCTTGTTGGCGAATTCCTGATACTCGGCGACGATCTCGTTGAAGCGTGTCTCGGAGTAATCGACCAGGTCCATCTTGTTGACCGCGATCACCAGGTGCTGGATGCCCAGCAGGTCGGCGATGAAGCTGTGACGACGGGTCTGGGTCTGCACGCCGTAGCGCGCGTCGATCAGGATGATCGCCAGACTCGCGGACGAGGCGCCGGTGGCCATGTTGCGGGTGTACTGCTCATGCCCCGGCGTGTCGGCGATGATGAACTTGCGCTTATCGGTCGAGAAGAAGCGATAGGCGACATCGATGGTGATGCCCTGCTCACGCTCGGACTGCAGGCCATCGACCAGCAGAGCCAGATCGACCTCGTCACCGGTGGTGCCGCTGGACTTGGAGGCCTGGGTGATGGAGGCCAGTTGATCTTCATAGATCAGCTTGGAATCGAACAGCAGACGACCGATCAGGGTCGACTTGCCATCATCGACGCTACCGCAGGTGATGAAGCGCAGCAGGTCCTTGCGCTCGTGTTCTTGCAGGTAGGCTTCGATATCTGCGGAAATCTTGTCTGACGCGTGGGACACACTCTTCTCCTTGCCGCTGTCATGGGCCTGATGAGGTGGCGAGCCAGTGTCGCGAACCAGTGTCTCGTGAGGCTGCGAGCCGTCTCATCAGGCGAATTGTTCGTTCGGGTCATCAAGCGCCGCGTGGCGGCGCCTGCAGGCAATGTGCTGAGGCGACCTTAGAAGTAACCTTCGCGCTTCTTCTTCTCCATCGAACCTGCCTGGTCGTGATCGATGGCACGCCCGGAGCGCTCGCTGGTACGCGTCAGCAGCATTTCCTGGATGATTTCCGGCAGGGTCGCGGCGGTGGATTCCACGGCGCCGGTCAGCGGGTAGCAGCCCAGGGTACGGAAGCGCACGGACTTCATTTCCGGCACTTCGCCTTCCTTGAGCGGCAGACGGTCGTCGTCGACCATGATGTCGAGGCCGTCACGCTTCACCACCGGACGCACAGCGGAGTAGTACAGCGGCACGATCTTGATGGATTCGAGATAGATGTACTGCCAGATGTCCAGCTCGGTCCAGTTGGAGAGCGGGAAGACGCGGATGGACTCACCCTTGTTGATCTTGGAGTTGTAGATGTTCCACAGCTCCGGACGCTGGTTCTTGGGGTCCCAGCGGTGGTACTGATCGCGGAAGGAGTAGACGCGCTCCTTGGCGCGCGAGGCTTCCTCGTCACGACGTGCGCCACCGAAGGCAGCATCGAAGCCGTGCTTGTCGAGTGCCTGCTTGAGACCGGCGGTCTTCATGATGTCGGTGTACTTGGCGCTGCCGTGATCGAACGGGTTGATGCCCGCCTCGACGCCTTCCTGGTTGATGTGCTCGATCAACTCCATGCCGACTTCCGCGGCCATCTCGTCGCGGAACTTGATCATTTCCTGGAATTTCCAGGTGGTGTTGACGTGCATCAGCGGGAACGGCGGCACGCCCGGCGCAAAGGCCTTGCGCGCTAGGTGCAGCATGACGGCGGAATCCTTGCCGATGGAGTACAGCATGACCGGATTGGCAAATTCCGCTGCCACTTCACGGATGATGTGAATGGATTCGGCCTCAAGCTGCTTGAGGTGGGTCTGACGTTCGGGGGTAAGCATCGCGTGCGGCAACCTCGTGAGCGTTGGGACACGCCCCGAGAGGCGGCCCGTGAAGTCAGTGGCGCGCTCTGTCAGCGACAGATGAATGCCCCGAGGGAGCACGCCGAATGGTTACACGGTACTCGCCCCGCCTTGATAACGTCAAAGAATCAGAAACTATCTTTTAAGACCAAAAAGGCATACCTGATACCTGTGGGCCTTGCACCACACTCATCAACACCGAGGGCATTCACGCTGACGCCGAGGCAGCGCCAGCGCATGGGGTGAGCTTGCCCGCCCTTCCTTGCGAGCCTGGCTAGAGCGTGACCCGCTCCACCCAGGTCTCGAGATGCTCGCCATCGAGATCCACCACGCGCAGGCCGGGGCGCGCCGCCTCATCCACGGCGAAATCATGGCTCAGCGGAGCGAACTGATCGGAGGTGGAGGGAACGCCATAGACGGCCACACTGCCCTGCCCACACGGCATGAGTTGCGTGAAGGCCTGATGGATATGCCCACACAGCACGGCCCGCACCTGCGGGTATGGACGCAACGTTTCCCACAGCGCATCGCGGTCGGCAAGGCCCAGCGCATCCATCCAGTCCGAGCCGATCGGCAGCGGATGATGATGCATGGCCAGCAGGATCGGACGCGGGTCCAGCTCGACGGACAGCGCCAGTGACTGCGCAAGCTCGCTCAACTGCTCCTCGCCAAGCTCCCCCCCGGCCTGCCCGGTGACGCGCGAATCCAGACACAGCAGTCGCCAGTCGCCCAGATCCAGCTCGTGATGGAAGGGACGCAGCTCCTGCATGAATTCAGGATGATCGTGGTTGCCCGCGAACCAGAACCAGGGACAGCCCAGGCCATCGAACAGCTCTGCCGCCATGCGATAGGAGGCAGGGCTCTCATCCTGGCTGACATCACCGGTCACTAGCAGGATATCGGGGCGCAGGCGCGAGGCATGCGCCATCACCGCCTCCAGCTGACGCCAGGGGAAGCCCAGCCGTGAACGCGCATCAGGGTCGGCGCGCAGATGGCAATCACTTATCTGAATCAGTCGCATCGGTCTCTCGAGCAGCAGGAAAATGAACAGAACCGCGACGGCCGGGCCATCGCGGTTCTGTCAATCAAGACGGGAAATCCATCGGGTGTCAGCGCCTGTGCGCCATGCCAGCCCCAAACGTCACGGCAACTCCGGCACATCCGCCTGCCCGAAGGCGCGGGCATGGGTCAGCCATTCGCCGAGAAAGCGATTGAGCTGAAGCTTTTCGTCCGGCTGATGCATGCGCGGATTCGGGTAACGATTGCGCCCTGAGAAGTGACGCTGGCGCTGAAAGTCGGTGACCTCCGCCATGCGCACGTCGTGGTACAGGTGCACGCTCATGCGCGGCGAATCGATGATGTGGTCCAGCACGCCGGTCTGGGCGACCGTGACCATGGTGGTATAGGGCGCGCATTCGACCACCTCGAGCAGCAGCGTGCCGAAGTGGCCCTGATTGCCCGCCAGCGGGAAGGCGAAGCTGTCACCGGCCTCGGCCTTGCCGAGGATGCGCGTGAGGCGCAGATAATTGGACCCGCACTCGGCATGGAGTGCTTTTAGGTCAGCCACATAGGCTTTCTTGACCTGCATGGGCGATCTCCTTGCGAATCTCAGAACATTGGCATGTTGTCTGTCAAAGCACGCCCGCTATCGTGCGTGGCAAGATGCGGGCAACGTGCGATAAATCAAGCGCTGCGCCAGCGCTCAGGCTGTCGGCGATCAGCTCTCGGCTATCGACTCTCGAGTCCAGCTCTCGGGACTGAGGCTGAGACGAAAACCGAGACTGATACGGACACTGGCGCAGACAGTGATCGTTGCTGGCTGCCGGTTTTCAGCAAGCCTCTAGAATAGCAGCTCTGACGCGCAGGTTGAGGAAGCCTGCGTGAGACGCGGGGGATTGCCAAGCTTCGCCTTCACTGCCTCAGGCATGCATGACGCGCAACGAGGCACGTTCACGCAGCAGCCATTGCATGGCCATGATGGCCATCGCATTGCCCAACCGCCCTTGTTCCAGCAGCGTGAGGGCCGCCTGGAAATCGAGCACATGCACGCGGATATCTTCATTCTCCTCGGCCAGACCATGCACGCCGCCCAGCCCACTGCTGTCACACAGACCGATGAACAGCGTGACCTCCTCGGTACAGGCGCCGGGGCTCGGATAGTAGCGGTAGAGTTCGATCAGGTCGGTCAGCTCACACCCCGCCTCCTCGATCGCCTCACGGCGCGCGACCTCATGGGCCTGCTCGTCCTTGTCCACCAGCCCCGCAATCGGCTCCAGACTCCAGGGCGTGCGTGCATCTTCCAGCATGCCGGCACGAATCTGCTCGACGAAGACCACGCGGTCGTTGACCGGGTCGTAGGGCAATACGCCTACCGCATCGTGACGAACATGCACCTCGCGATGGATCACATCGCTCCAGCCACCGTTGAAACGCTGGTGGCGGAATTCGCGCTGCTCGAGGCGAAAGAAGCCGTCCTGCAACACCCTGGCTTCGACCAGCTCGACATCATCATGTGCGAAGGCCTGTTGCCCTGCGACGTGCTCTTGTTGCTCGCTCATGCATCCTCCTTGGCTGAGCAGGCATTATCCTGTCCTGCCGCGAGACTGGCCAGCCCGTCACCTGCAAACTTGCTTGCCGCGCCGCACTGAGTCCGTCATCAGCGCCATTCAAGGCGCCACCTGAAGGCATCTGGGCGACTTCTCATCCACAGAGCGGTAAACGACACGGCCCGAGCGGGATCTCCGCTCGGGCCGTGTCATGCAGGAATTCATTCGGGGATGTTACATCAGCGCCTGACGCCAGCGCTGCCGTTCACTTGCATGACTCACTGATGTCACTCCAGCCAGTCTCCGCTTCTGGCAGCCATGCAAGCGATACGGGCGGCGGAGACTCACTGCAGGCGCTTGATCAGCGCGGCAATCTCTTTCTGCAATTCCTGATCGGCCAGCTCACGATTGGGGCGTGGCGGCCCGTCCTGTGCGAGACGCGCATGCTTGAGCGCTTCCTCATCACGGCCTTCTGAGGCCAGATAATCGGCGTAATAATAATTGGTATCCATGCCCGTCGGGTTGACCTCAAGCCCCTTGCGCAGCACTTCTCCCGCCTTCTCATCATCCCCGAAGCCCACCGGCCAGCCGGGCGCCTTGTCATAGAGCGCGCCAAGCGTCACATAGGCGGAGGCATTGTCGCCCTTGGGGTCGAGCGTGATCGCCTTCTCGAGCGTGGCCTTGGCTTCCTTGGCCAGATCCAGCGCTCCGAGGCCACCGCGCGCCTTGGCCCATGAGGCCAGAATGATGCCTTCCCAGGTCAGCACATGGGCATTGTCCGGATACTGATCCGCCAGCGCGCGTACCTCCTTGCCCAGGGCCTCCATGCCCTTTTCCTGAGCATCACCGGAGACCTGATAATTGATCTGTGCCCAGCGCTTGGAGAGCGGGAAGACGTCATCATCGCCCGGGGCAGCATGGACTCCGGTCATGCCGGCCAGCGTGATGCCCAGCGCCATGCCCCCGGAGAGCAATACGCGACAGCAACGGGATATGACACGGCAAGACGGGTGTGAAGATGGCAGCATGGGCATGGACAGCTCCCTGATTTTCGTTATTGTTGGCAGATTCAGCATGGGTGACGCGCAAGTGCTCCGGCGAGCACACACTGACTGTAACGAACGTTTGAATCGGCCGCCAATCACCCTTGGTCGCAGGTCTCAACGCTAGCGAACATCGCACACGACGCCTTGAGCCTTACCCACAGAACCAGCGGAGCAGACCATGCAAGGTCGCAACATGACACGCTGGCGCGACCCCAAGACGGACCCGCGCCAGGAAAAGAAGAGCAAAGTGATTACCCCGCAGGGCCACGCGAAGATGAAGGGGCTGGCCGACCACCTGAGGCGCGTGAGGCGCCCGGAGCTTTCGCGCAAGACGGGCGAAGCTGCCGCCATGGGGGATCGCAGCGAGAATGCGGATTACACCTACAACAAGAAGGCGCTCAATCAGACCATCGCCAAGATCGCCTATCTGGAGAAACGCCTGGATGAGCTGACGGTCGTCGATCGCCTGCCCGCGGATCTGGAGCGCGTCTATTTCGCGGCCTTCGTGACGCTGGAGGACGAGCAGGGAGAGGAGATGGAGATCCGCATCGTCGGCCCTGACGAGACCGACAATCCGCGCCGCTGGATCAGCGTCGATGCCCCCCTTGCCAAGGCATTGCTGGGCAAGGGGCTGGATGACGAGGTGAGCGTGGCCGCACCGGGTGGCGAGACGACCTACATCATCACGGCCATCCGCTATCAGTCGCCAGAGGCGTAAGCGGCGAGCTGGGCATCAGGCCGCAGAGGCTCAGGTCGCAGGGAATCAGCGCGCCTTGCGTGCACGATAGACCTTGAACTGGCGCGTTTCCGCGAGCACTTCAAACTCGCCGAAGGCCGCCTGCAGCAGGTCGGGATACGGCAGGAAGGCATTGGCGACCAGTGTCAGGGTGCCGCCGGGCATCAGGTGATCCGGTGCCTGGCTGATCAGGCGCGCCGCCGGTCCGTAATCGATATCGCGCTCATGATGGAACGGCGGATTGGCCACGATGGCCTCGAACCGCTCCCCCTCGAACGCCGCGAAGACATCACTCAGGCGTACGTCCGCCTCAAGCCCGTTGAGCGCCAGGCTGCGACGGGTCGCTTCCACCGCGAAGGCACTGACATCGCCTGCCATCACGCGCGCACCGTGGCGCGCCAGCCAGCAGCTGATGATGCCATCACCCGTCCCGATATCCAGCGCACGCTTGTAGCCACGGATCGGCAGGTTCTCCAGCAGCAGCGCGGTACCCGGATCCAGCTTGGCATTGCCATAGAGCCCCGGATGACTGGTCAGTCGCATCTCCAGCGCCTCGAATTCGCCCCAGCCTTCTGTCCATTGTCCAGCCACTGCCAGTGGCGATTCACTGCTGGCGGCCTGTTCGGCCGTCAACTCACGCGTGGAGGATGACCACAGCTGGCAACGGCGCGCGGTATCGTCCTTGCGCGCCGTCATTCCCAGCGCCTTGAGGATGCGCTCAGCGCGCTTGATGCCACCGTTGACCTCGCCCACCACCTTGATCGGCGTACCGGCCGGCAACACCTGGCACAGCGCCACCAGCCACCACTCGCCCAGCGCGTGCGCCTTGGGCCAGAACACGATGGCGCCCGCGGCTTGCGCGATGGTGTCATCAGCTCGCGCATCGGCGAAGGACACCGCATGGCTGACCCGGTGCCCGGCCTCCCGCGCGGCATTCACGATGCCTGTGTCATGCCCCCAGACACGCCGCTGGCGGTCCGATGACAGCCACCAGTCATCACGCGGTGCAGCGACCCACAGCCAATCACGGAAATCACTGTCCTGACGCTCGAGCAGCTGACAGGCGGGGGTTTGAGCAGACATGAAGACTCCAACAGGGTAGGAAGATACGAACAACGGCGAGAGCGCCGGATATCGAAACAATACGGTTGTGCGGGTGCCGCCTCAGGCTGGACACACCAGCTCATAGTGCAGATAGCGGCCCAGATAGACGAAGGGGGGCGTGCGCCAGTGCTGACACTCGAGCGCGAGCAATTTCTGCATGTCAGCCTCGCTCAGCGGGTCGCGTGAGCGCAGATAGTCATGGAAGACGCGCAGCCCGGTCAGCTCACGTACCTCAAGCCCCGCCTCCGCGGCCCACTGACGTATCTCGCCATCGCGCAGCGGTGAGATGGGCGTCAAGCGCTTGCCGGTACCCCAGCCTGCCAGGCGCCCTTCCAGTACCTTGTCGAAATTGCCCTTGCTGACATTGGAAAACGCCAGCGCATCGCGATTGAAGACACTCAGCGACATGACGCCACCGGGCGCCAGCAACTTCGCGAGCAATGCAAAACCCTCCCGGGGATCGACCAGCCACTCCAGCACGGCGTGGCACACCACCACCGGCCACTGCTGATCAGTCTCGGCGGCGAAGCCCTGCAGATCACGCTCCTCCCAGACCAGCCGCCCAGCGAACGGCTCATCATTCGACAGCGCGTCGGTTTGACCTGGCACTTGCGGATCTGACGCCTCCTGAGCCGCCCGGGATGGGTCAGCCGTCGTACCAACGGACAACCCCTGGCCTTGCGGCGCGGCAGTGCTCAGGAAGCGTTTCGCGCGCTCACGCATCTCGCCAGAGGGTTCGACCAGCGTGAGATGGTGTCCGCGCGTGAGCCACCAGTGGGCTGTCTGCCCAAGCCCCGCACCGATTTCCAGTACCGGGGAAGGCGGCAAATGCGAGAAACGCTCATCCATCAGGCGCTGGGTGAGCGCAAGGCGAACACGGCCGCGCTCCGTGGTGTAGAAACCACGTTCGAACTTGTCGGCCAGACCGTCGAAATGACGATCAGCGGTGGCACGGCGAACGCGGGAAGCGCCAGCGCGGGACGAGGTTTTCGGCTCAGGCATGAAGAATATCTTGGCGAAGGAGAAAGAACTGACGAAGCAATGGTGCAGATAATGCCTCACTCACTCGCCAAAGGCACTTCTCGGTGCGGATGAACCGCGCACTGATGCCGCTGATGGCCCGCCGCCACGCATTTCCTCCGCCAAATGGATCGGCGTAGAATGGCGCCTGCATCGAGGGGCCAAGGAACGGCACATGGCGAGGAAAGAGGTCATGGGGCAGAGAAAGACCGACACTTGATCGACTTGAGCAGCCAAGGCTTCAACGTGACTGACTTGTGCACATCGACTCCACTTCCGACATAGACCTCAGCCATGAAACAACGCGTCCTGCTAATCGTCCGCAAGCTCAACATCGGCGGTATCCAACGCAATACCGTCAATCTCGCCAATGTCTTGCACCGCGAAGGCCATGAGGTCCATGTACTGGTACTGAAGGGCGAACTGGAGCTCGTCCCGGATGCCGGCGTGCACCTTCATCAGGTCGACTTCGACAAGGCATTTCGCAAGACGGGCATCGGCCTGTTCTACGACCTGTTCACTCGCCTGCTGCTGGCTCCGTGGATCAAGGGCTCAGGATACGTCTGGCGAGGCTATTACGGCGGTCACTACCTGCGCCGTTTCATCGCGCGCCTGGAGAAGGAACACGGCCCGATCGACCGGGTCATCACGCGCGGCCAGGGCGCCTTCGAGACCTTCTGGTCGTGGCGGGACCCACGCCTGTGGCAGGTGGCGGTGTCATGGCCCGGCGACCTGAAAGAGGGCTGGCAACAACGCTTCCTGTTAAGCCGCCTGTATAGCGGCAAGCAGGTCGTGTGCAACACCGACAATGTGCGCCAGCAACTCGAGCACCTGCTGGACCATCACGGGATCAAGGCGGCGCGACTCGCGACCATCGGCAATGTCTGTGATCTGGATGCCATCGCCGCCATGGCAGAGGAAGAGGTGGAACTGCCCTCCCGCCCCTATGTGGTGCAGGTGTGTCGCCTCTCGGACGTCAAGCGTCAGGATGTGCTGATCAAGGCATACCTCGCCTCAGGCATCGAGGAAGACCTCGTCATCGTCGGCGATGGCCCCAAGCGGGAAGCCACCGAAGCACTGATCCGCGAGCTGGGCGTCGGCGACAGGGTCCACCTGATCGGTAGCCGCTTGAACCCCTACCCGTGGATGAAGCACGCCCGCCTGTTCGTGCTCAGTTCACGCAGTGAGGCCTTCGGCATCGTGCTGGTGGAGAGCATGTGTTGTGGCACGCCGTGCGTGGCACCGGATGTCCCCGGCGGCATTCGCAATGTCTTGATCCATGATCAGGCGCGCCTGATCTCCGAAGACTCCATCGAGGCGCTGGCAGCCAAGATTCGTGAAGGTCTCGCCAACCCGCCGGCACTCGACTCGGATCCGGAGCTGATCGAACGCTTCCGCGATACCCGCATCATGCAGAAGTTTCTGTCCCTGCCCACTGATGCCGTGACATCAGACTCCCGCTGACACCCAAAGCCCTGCATTTATCGAGAGACTCTCTTGCAGGGCTTGCTCTTGCGCCTTCCCGCGGCGCTGAACTGGCAGGACGATTGGCTGGCAATACGTTTGAGTGACAAAGCGACCGACAGACACGACGGTGCGATGTCCAGACCAGGAGTCAGGGCATTGTTGATTGAGTATCGGATAGGAAGATCAAGTGCGGCAATTCTTACTCCGGGCCTGAAGCCAAGACAGACGCTGCTCACCGCGAGGGCTGAGCACACAACGAAGGGTACTGAGAAGACGATAAGGCGATGACGCAGAAGGCAGGGCAGACGACGTCGTCCAGAAGGTGGGATTGCTGGCGCCCCCTGCAGGAGTCTAATAGACCGGCAGATACTGGGCCCAACGGCATATTTCTATCTCCACCATACATGTCACCATACACGGGGCACAGCTATGGACTAAGACATCACTGCACGGCTTTGAGAATCGATCTTCACACATTCTCATAGTACCGCTAGCTCACACCTCTACCACCACTGGCAACCTCGGTGCCTCACCGATGATCTGATCCTCCTCTACGTAGACCATGCTGCCCACCTCGGCATCCCCTGGCAGATACGCACCCCGCGCCCTACCAGATCCACGCGAACGCGCAGCCGCTGACGTCTATCCTGGTTCCCCACCTAGCAACGTAGCAAGGCTGGCAGCAGCGTCATCAGGCGACTTCATAGAACCTCACGGCCCCCTCCTTTCGTATAGCATCAACCCAGTTCAATGGGAGAATGTTGACACCCCTAGAAAAGGATTGTATGTTTTACTCATCTTCGCCCCTGGCAGTAAGCCTCCTCAAACAATCATGAGGTGTGCCCAGCCCAGGGGCGTTTACGTTTCAAGGAGAAAATAATTGCCAACAGCAATACTAGTTGACTGCGCTTATTTCATTAAGCGCTTTCGAAAGATCGAGCCTGAAAATGCTTATAATGCGTCAAGAGCAGCTGACTGTTTACATCGCTGGGCTGTTAGCCATTTGAATGAACGTATACATGGCCAAAAGTCTAGGAAAGAACTTTATCGCATATTTGTATACGACTGCCCTCCTCTTCAAAAGAAAGCCCATAACCCAATAACAAAGCGAGCTATAGATTTTTCAAAAACTGACGAAGCTGTTTTTAGAAATGAGTTGCATAGTTCCCTTAAAAAGAAACGCAAAGTAGCCTTGCGCTTGGGAAACTTATCGGAAGATACACAATGGACCATAAAGCCTCATATCATTGAAAAGATGCTGAAAGGCAAGTATAAGCTGGAAGAACTTGGTCCTGATGATGTCAAAATGTCTACTCGTCAGAAGGGTGTAGACATGAGAATAGGTGTTGATGTCACATCGTTGACCTTGAAGAACCAGGTCGATCAGATAATTCTATTCGCAGGTGACGCAGATTTTGTACCCGTAGCCAAAATAGCTCGACGAGAGGGGATCGATTTCATTCTAGATCCAATGAGGCGCGAAATACCAGCAGCCCTTGATGAGCATATCGATGGGCTACGTAGCACATGCCCTCAAATAGCTACGAGTAAACACAGTTGACATACTGCTTTGCCCAAAAAACTCTTAGCACTTCGAAGATAAAGAAGTATTTACGGAGAACTTAATATTTATTTTTACATTTAGTACCAAAAATATTTTGTTAACTCCAAAAGCTATTGATACACAAGGATGTGGTCATGGATAGATTCAAGATAAGCAATCCACTTACATTAATATCGGTATTTGCAGGCGCAGCGGAAGCATTTGCTGCACTTGCGTTAGTAAACCTACCGATTGAAATACAAAAGATATTTGTTTATTTTGTCATGGCTTTCCCTATAATTTTAGTGGCTTTATTTTTTTATGCACTACTCTTCAACAATAAATGCTTGTATGCGCCAAGTGACTTTATCGATCAAAATCACTACTTGCTCGCGCATAGCTTGGAGCAGTCAGTTACAGAATCCATAGACAAATCAATTGAAGATTTTAACCATGAGAAAAATGAAAACAACATCAACAATAACATTGACTGGAACAAGTTCAAAAAGTCAGTATTAAACTCACTCAACGAGCGATTGGCTGAGTCGAGCGAATCACAAGTTTACAGCTACCTTAATAACAATAAGGGAAAATTTTTTACTGAACGGAGCCTAAGAATTACTTTACCTATTAGTAGGGTAGAATTAACAAAATCTCTAGAGAAACTTAAGGAAGATGGGCTGATAGAGAAGGGAAAGGAAAGAGAAGATGGAATTTCCCGCACATTGTGGGGGATTAATAAGACAAGTGAAAATTTGACCTCCAGCAACTTAAAATAGCTTACTTAAAGCATCTACAAAGCTATTGCATGACTTATATCTAGTGAAGAACACCAGCAGTGTTTAGTATGCACTGACAAAATAGTTTACTCGTATAAATATACATCTAATTTTAGCACCTAGCGTCTTTACAGAACATAACGACTAGACTACAGTGAATTGGGTGAGACTAATAAAATATAGCAAACCAAGGAGCGGTTATGATTAATACTGTAGACAAATTCTTTTACCCAGATTTAGTGATAATCAACAATGAAGAATATGGGGCTCAAAAAATAACTAAAGAAGGCAAGGTCCTAATTCCTTGCGAAGACATCCCTGCCATAACTCATGGGATGGTAATAGAACAAAAAATTGGCTCCCTGCTTATCCCGCTAATGATTACTGACTTTGACTTTAACGAAAAAGGGTCATTAAGTGTGGGCACAAAATCACCAGGTTTACTTACACTATATATCACCAATCAGGCTGCTGAAAAACATAAGCCTAAGCCAGAAAGCAACACAATTAATATCGGGTCAATTTCATCCAATAGCGTACAAGTCGGAAACAATAATACACTAATACACAACGCAACTATAAAAGAAATAGTTAAGCATGTAGCCGAAAGCCAAGACACAGACGCAAAATCAAAACTAAAATCGCTTCTCGAAAACCCTACTGTTTCTAGTCTTATTGGTGCTGGTTCGTCTGCTTTGTTAGCGGCACTTTAATAAAATAGCTACTCATTGAAAATCTCGAGATGCTTTATAACTCCAGCCGGTTCTAAGTGAGCCGGCCTTTAACTAACTACCTAAATCTCTCTAACTCATCCTGACATCTAAGTACTAATCACTTAATAAGCAATATCCTTCTCACTCACACTTCAACAACAATAATTTTTAAATTCGGAGCCACGCCAGTGATCTGGTCCCCCTCCACGTAGACCATGCCACCCACCTGGGCATCGCCCTGGCAGGTGCGCACCCCACCCCCTACCAGATCCACGCGAACGCGCGAGCCGCTGACGCTGATCACCTCGCCTACCTGGCGCGGCGTGGTCGGCAGCAACGCCAGCAAGCGGCGATATGGATTGGCCATGCTATCCCCCTCCTTTGCTTGAACTGATACCACACGACGCCATCACAGATGGAATCTCTGCAGCTCGATAGACTGGCGCACGCTCAGGGCACGCCCCTGCAGGCTTGCGCTGACGCTCACGCCCCGCGAGACACCACGCCAGCCATCGCACTCGATCATCATGCCAGGCAGCAGCAGGCCGCCCAAAGAGGCCGCCAGGGGCATCTGCAGGCTCTCGGTGCTCTGGCGTAGGGTAGCGGCCAGCTCAGCGATCCCGCGCGACTGCGCCGGTGCCTGATCGGTGATCAGGGCATCCACCACGGTGGGCGCAAGCTGATCGCCGGCGGTGCCCTGCCGAATGATCTGGGCCTGGATGCCACCGGTGTCGCCATGGAGCCAGACGGCATTGCGTGCATCACCTGGCTGCTGATCGCTGCCCAGCTGGGTGATGATGTCACGCGGCACCGCCAGATCAGCCTCGACCTCAGCCCAGCGCCAGGGCGCTGACTCGAAGCGTGGCGCAACGATGATGGTCTGATCCTGCTGATGGGCCTGCACATAGCCGCCGGCCGCCTGGGCGATCCGCGAGATGGCGTCGATGGGCGCGAGGCTGTCATAGCTCCACGCGCCGGCGGGCACCACCCAGTCAGTCATGCGCCAATCCAGTGACCAGCCCTCTGGCAGCTCAGCACGGGCGAGCTGCGAGGCGGTGGCCTGGCTGTCCTCGGTGTGGCTGCGCGCGGTGGCGTAGGGCGCGCCCAGGTACGCCGCAAGCGAGCGGCCGCTGATGGTCACGCTATGGCTCTGCCAGCTCTCAGAGCGTCGCCAGCCATCCACCAAGCACCGCCACTGCTCGCCATTGATCTCGGCCATCACCTCCACCGGCTGGCCATCAGTACCGGTCACCAGCGCTTGAGCATCACGCCCTGCCAGGCCGGCAGAGAATGACCATGCCCAGCTGTCAGCGTCGATGCTGAGCGTCATCTGGGTGGCCGGCAGCTCCAGGCCATCGGAGAGGCGCACCAGGCGCGCGGAGTTTTGCACGATATAGAGCCTTTTGACGGGAATGGTCGGGGTGGGTATCTCACACGTCAGACCAAACTGCAGCACCCACGGGGCGCTCGGCATGGCGTGGCAGAATTGCAGGGTGGTGCCACCCTCCACCGGCTCGAGCACCGGCGGCTCAGGCGGGTCTGGCGGCAAGTCGAGGCCAGGCGGTGGCCGGCGGGCCTGCTCCCAGGGCACGCGCCAATCGTCGCCGGTGGTGCGCCCCTGCTGATAGGGCACCTCCATCGTCACCGGCTCGAGGGTGCGGGCCTCCTCATAGCGCGAGCGCCGGCGGGCATCATTGCGGGGCGGGTGCTGGTAGCCGCTCGAGCGAGCCGCGGCGATTCCCTGCCCCTGCTCCCATACCGGCCGAGATCCGCGGCGGACACGCGGCAAGCTCAGCCATGAGCTACCGCTGAGGGTGCCCAGGATGCGCTCGGCCTGCTCCCACCGCGAGCCACTGGCGGCATCGGTGCGGGGCCGTGCCGACCACTGGCCGCCCTGGCTGGCCGCAAGCGTTGCGCCCTGCTCGAAGCCTGACACGGTGGCCCCATAGGGGCGAGCAGGCTGCTGCCAGCGGGTGCTGCCCTGGGCCTCTACCCGCGCGGCATTCTCGAACCGTGACCCCGCCTGTTCGGCAGGACCACGATAGGCATTGATGTCCCGAGTCATGGCGACATCGATAACCGCCGGTGCGCCCAGCGTGGCGACGAGCTCGATCAGCAGCCCTTGACTGAGCGTGGCATCCAGCTCTGGGGGCGGCAGCGTAGTATCTACTGCCAACGTGATCCGCTCTTCACCTTTGCCACCGCTGAAATCCAACACCAGCTGAAGGGCATCGCCTGCCAACGGCTGCCCAGTGAAACGCAGATCGATTGGAGTCACATCAGGCCTCGGCGAAAATGATTCGACTGATTCGGGTAATGATGCCGCGATAAATCGTCGTCGAGCTGATGGTCACGTCAGCGCCTGATCCCTCGATGCCGACATCCAGATCCATCACCCAGCCACCCTCGCCATCCACCAATCGCGCCCAGGTGGCTTCGCCGTCGGCGTCGGCCATGACTTCCTCGAATCCGGCCCCTGTCAGCACTCCGCTCGAGATGTCAGCCGCGAAGGGTTGGGGCACCTCCAGCGTGGCCAGCGCCACCTGATCGGTGACGGCAGCACCAGGTGATGGGCGAGTGCCTGAGTACACAACGAAAGATGCCGGCGACTCGCCGGCATCGATAGCGGTGGCAATGGCTGCCAGCCGCTCATTCTTCACTGCTGTCGAGAATTGGATCACGGGCTGTCCTCCAGCTCAGGATGCACGTTGTCAGATACCACCGCGTTCTGCTGCAGGGTGTGATCGAACGCCATCACAAAGAAGGCGCGACGCGGGTCGAGGTCCGTAAGTCGGTATTTGCCATCGGCATCACTCCATGTCTCGCGCACGATGCGGCCAGTGGCGCGCTCATGCACCCGCACCCGCCGGCTGACGGGCTGCGCCTGAATGTCCAGAACGGTGCCTGCAATGACGCCCATGCGCGTCGGATCAGAGACGCCGCCAGTCGGCGTGCCATTGGCACCACTGCCATCGACTTGATCGAGGTGCGACATGCCTTCCCCTGCCGTTGCCTCCACCCTCTGATCGCTCATGCCTCTGCTATCAATCGCGGACGGATTGGGCACCGGCACGGTGGCGGTGGTATACCCTTGGGGCTTGGGGCGAGTTAGTGGGCGCATCGACTGCTTGGGCATCCTTGCCTCTGCCAGCATGCCGAAACGGGCCGTCAGCGCCAGTATCTCACTCTCAGTCAATAGCCGGTCATAGGACGTGAACGCTCCAATAGCGCCAATAAATCCATCACTGCCGGTGTCGGGGTTTGCGCCTATGGCAACTTGCGTGGCCTCAGAGTCGGAATGGCCAAACGCCGCATTGCTCTCTGACAGCACCCCATCTTCATAAATACTGACAACACCATCACCCACCAGCAGCACCAGAAAATGAGACTTTCCATCGAGCTTCAGCCGGTGATTGAGATAGGTATTACGATTTGCCCCAGCCCCCACCTCATAGAAGGTATACAGGCGAGCAGACACATCAATGCGCCACGAATAGTAGTTACTGGCCACATCCTCGCCAGGGCTGCCCAGCGTGACCAGGTTGGAAAAATTGTCGTGACCGATAGAATCCATGCGATAGAGCATGGCAATGGTGTGGTTTTTGGTCTTGATCATGGCGGGGCTACTGTCACTTCGCAGCATGGCCTCACCATCAAACGCCATGGCAGGCACGCCGCCTAGGGTGGTAGGTGTTGCCCCGACGATCTCAGCATCAATGCCCCCGACCTGATCGACCACCTTGCCCCCGGCCACGATGCTCATGTCATACGCCGCGATCTCCCCGCCAATCCCGCCGACTGCCCAGCTAGGGCGGAAGTCACGTACCGCAAGACTCATCGCTGCCTGGTCTTGCTCGGGCCTGGTCAACGCCTGGTCATACCCTCGAACATCGACCACTCGCAGGTCAGCCGCAGTGGCCTGAGAGATGGTCAGCGTTTCGAGTGGCATGGCAGCCGCCGGCCTCTCGATGCCTTCTCGCCCATCCAGTGCCACGCCGATACTTGCCCCGTCATGCGTGATAAAAACGGTGTGATAGTAGCCAGGGTAAAATCCCTGGGCCTGCACGCGCTCGCCGGATACGACAAGCCAGAGGCCATCAGCATCTGTCTCTAGCGCGATGCCGCTGTCACCCAGGACAAGGCTAGTGCCGCCCCCTGCTGACAGCATCCAGACCTCGAGCGTCCAGGGTGCCACCAGCCCCATCGGAAATAAGGCGCTAGCACCAGGCACGGCCAGATCAAGCTCTTTGGTCGCCTCGAGCATCTGGCTCGGTGTCCAGTCACCCAGCGCCTGCTGAGCGGTAGAGTCGCCCAGCTCATCCACTAGATCACCCTCTAGCGGGTAATGGTGTGTGAGTGCCATTTATACCTCCTGCCAGCGATCAAGCCGCCAGGCCATCAACGTCTCCTTGCCGGCATTCCCGCGACTGGCCGCTAGGCGAAACATGACGGGCACATCATCCATCTGGGGCAGATTGTCCACCACCGCTTTGTCGTACCCTGCCCCCGTGTGAAGCGGTTGCAGCATCCCTGGCATCGAGCCGCGCACGCCGCCTGACTCAATGACCAGCATCTCGCCCTGCGCCACATAGAAGCCATTATCCTGCGGATTCGGGTAACTGATCAGGCTACCGATGCGATCCCCGACACCCTCCAGCGTCCAGCCCACCGCACCAGGCAGCTGATGCCAGGCACGCGCGATACTCATCTCGACAGTCGAGCCAAAGTAGGGAAGCGCACTATACGTCTCGTAAGTGTCTGAGCTTGAGGACCAGGTGCCATCCTGCAGCCCCGCGACCACACAATGATACGCATCGCCTGGGCGTACCGTCTTAATGTCACCCCAGACGAATACCCCGTGCTTACCTTGGCCGCCATAGCGGTTGAGGTAGAACATCGTCAGACCATCCCCCAACAATGCCCAATCGCGCGTCGTCTCCTTTGCGGAATAGGGCCATTGCCGTGACGCGGCCACGGTATACGTGTCGATGTCGATCATCTCTTCAATGAGACTGACACGCGCCTGGCGGCCACTGTTACTGCTATGCCCTCCCCAGGTGCCATTCTCCACCATCAGCATCACCTCGGTGGCACGCTCGCTGGTACGCTTGAACACTGCGCGATGATTGTCAGCATCCTCTGCTGCGATCTCCCAGCCGCCCACGGGTGCCGTCTTGATCTCGATCAGATCGCCGGTCGCCTCATTGGCAGCGGGCGCGGTATCGAGCGCGAAGCGCACCCAGTCGCTGCCGATAGCGGTCACTCGATGCTCGCCATTGTAGCCAGCCTGATCTGCCCCGCTGATGGCGATTACCTGCCATTTGAGATAGCCATGACCACTGCCCACGCTCGCGGTGGCTTGCTGGGTAGCGCTGTCATACGTCAGCGAGGCAATGGGCTTGGTGTTGAAGCCGGTCACGAGGCAGGCTTTCAGCAGCTCGATCAGCGCACCATATTGGTCGCCATTCTCGGGGCTGCCGCCCATGTCACTGCTGAGCCACTTCACGGGAAAATCGGCCATCTTGAACGTCTCCAGAAACAAGGCCGCCCAGCGAGTGGCTGGGCGGTTGAGGGATAGAGGGTTGCGCCTGCCGGTGGCGGTCAGGCGTTGGCGTTGCCACGGATCTGCAGGCGGAAAGAATCTTGCTGGCCGCTGGCCGGCCCCTGCAGGATCACGCGCGCCAGCCACATCGGGAAGCTCGCGCCGATGGTCGAGAAGCGGATCACGTTGCCATTCACCCAGCCGGCCCCGAAGCCGCCCGCCTTGAGGGTCCAGTAGGGCACGCCGTGATTGGGATTGGTGGGGGCGGTGTCTTCATTGATATTGCCCACGCCAATCTCACCTACAGTGCGACCGATGATGCGGAACGTGCTCGAGCCGGTGAAGATCAGCGCCCAGTCTTCGGTGATGGCCCCGCGGTTGGTGATGATGGGCGGATAGGTGGTCACGTTGTACTCGGCCAGGGTGCCGTCTGCGCCGTCGTTATCATCCTTGCTCCAGTCCCGGTCCCAGCTGGCGAGGTCGAAGAAATTGGTGACGCGCGCCTGCAGGTCACCGGCCACCATCGCGGCGCTGACCAGAGTGTCATCTGACGGGTAGTCGTGGCTCAGATTGCCCTTGAGCGTCAGCACGCCTGAGAGGTCCACGTCACCCACCAGCAGCATGTCCTCGACACGGTGAAGGGCGTACCAGGGCTCGGGGTAGGTGGCCGTGTCAGGCGCGGCGAGCTGTACGGTGCCGGCATCGAGGTCTGCACTGTACTGGGTGGCCGGCACCTCCTCGCCGGTAGCGTCCTCCACCACCAGACTGGCCAGACGGGTACGTCCCACATCCAGCGTGGTGCCATCCGCCAGCCCCAAGGGGAACGGCGCTCGGCCAGTGTGGTGCACCACCACCACGCCGCCGGCGCGATAGATGGGCACGCGGCCATCGCTAGGCAGGCGCACGGGGTCGATACCGATCAACTCAGCCTCAAGCGGCAGAGTGGTCAACACCACAGCATTGAAGCGGGCCGTACTGGGGATGATCTGTGTCGGTCGCCAGATCATACCGGCATCATCCACCGCAGCGGCGTCATACCAGCTTTCTGACTTCTCGGCGGCTGTCAGACTGGCATCGGCCACCTGCTTGCCGAACATGACGCGCACCACGCCCGTCTCGAAGCTGACCTGCCCTGCCATCTCATCACCCTCGATCTCGCCAGAGAGTGCCGCCTGGCCGGTGATCGAGCGGCCGTCGAGCGTGGTGGCCTGAATCAGTAGACCACCCACCTGCAGCGGCGAGCCGGGCGTGCGGAAGAAGGCTTCATCGAGCGTCCAGGTACCGAAAGTAGACACGAGTGTCTGCACGGTGATGGTGGCGCTGGTGCCTGTCGGCCAGTCGGTGATGCGGGCATCGCCGCTGCCATAATCGATGGTGCCCGCCAACACCCCAGCGCCATTGCTGTCCACGCTGCGATAGAGGCTGCCCTGGCGGTCGATGAAGGTGTCACCACGGAAGGTGAAGCTGAGCGTGCCGGGCACCACGCTGTCCTGCAGCAGCGGCATCAGGTCTACATCCAGAGGGGCAAGATCCTGAGTGATGGTGTGGGTGGTCGGCGCAGCGCTATCCAGCTGACTGGTCAGCCACACACTGGAACCATTCTCGAAGTTGTCGCGCTTCTCGTAACTGCCCCACTCACGGTTGAGGTTGTCGCCGTCATCCCATTCCTTGACCTCGCGGACCTTCTCAACCTCGAAAGTGACCGCGCCGGTGGCGTAGTCGATGCTGCCCTCCCAGCCACCATTAAAGCCGCCACGGCCATCATCGGTGATGGTGTAGGTGACATCGGCCTCGCCGCCATTCTGCTCGACAGTCTCCCAGGTGCCATTGCGCGAGGTGCTGGTCTCATTCTCGGAGCTGGACCAGGTACGCGTGACGGTCCAGGTGAGTGACACACTGCCCGGACGCACTGGCGCATCGCTGATGGTCAGGCTGACCAGCCCTGCCCCATTGGCAGACGGCAGGAATTGCTCGGTGGTCGGGGCGCCGTAGTCGTATTCGATCTCGACCTGAGAGTTGGCATCCGGGAAGGCATCGCCGTTGAACGCGACATAGGCCTCGCCCGGCTGAGGATTGCCGTTGCGGTCTGCATAGCCATAGACGATGCGGCCGGTGGCGGCCCCACTCAGAGTGCCCAGACCATCATCGGTGGCAGTCTTCTGGCTACCGCCAGCGATCCAACGCACGGTGACCGAGTTGGGCACCACACCCGGATGCTCGAGCGGGAAGGTCATCCACGGCTTGTCGATGGTGGCTTGACCGGCACGGTCTTCGTAATGGACCGGCGTGCCCCAGCTGAACAGGATGGCGCTGCCCACATCCGGCATGGCGCTGAGCGTGACGTTGACCGAGCCGCTGGTGTAATCCACCCGACCTGCGCCATTGCCGGTGAGGTCGCTATTGCTGTCTTCATCTCTGAGCTCATACCACTTGCCCAAGCTACGGAAGGCGATCACCACGCTGCCCGGGGCCGGCAGCGGATTCAGGCGATTGACATAGGTGAAGGCGCGATTGTTGAGCTCTACCGCGATCTGGGTGGTGCTGGCGATCTGCGCCACCTCGAAGGATTGGCCGTTGCTGCTGACGGTGATACTCGCCGTGCCGCCCACTTGCACGTCGGTCACTGCCTGCTCGGTGGTGGTGGCCGGTACCAGTGGCGCGTAGGTGCTGGCGACCTGCACGGTGTTGTCACCAAACTCAGCGGGCTGGGCCAGAGTGCTGACGCCATAGTATCGGGCAGCATCAGTGCTCTGCCCTTCGCGGATTACGGTGTCAGGGTCCACGGTGCCGGGCTTGGGCTGCACGCCATAGACACGCTGGCGCAGCGCAGTGGATAGCCCCAGCGTCAGCACGCGGCGCTCGAACGTCTGCACGCTGCTGCCATTCAGATACTCGAAGGTGCGGATCTCGTGATCGATCTCTGTGATACGCACGTACTGCACCTCGCCGGCGAAGTCGCCCTGCTCGGTGATCAGCGCCAGCACATCGCCCAGGTCCGGCAATGGGGCCTCGGTCATCTGAAACGTGGTGAGGCTGCGTTGACCGGCGAGCTGATCGCCCAGCAGTGTCATGCGTGAATTGACGCCGGCGGTGACATAGCTTTCCACATGGTCACGCGCGGACTCCCGCTCATCCGAGGGGGAGCCGGTATCGAACATCACCACGCTGACGTTCGGGTCGGATGGCACCTGATCGATGATCGCGTGGGCGCCGAAATACTGGGCGGTGTTGTCGGTCAGTACGCCGGCACCCACCTTGCGCAGCGAGGTGCGCCCTGCGGCGCGATCGAGGTCAGAGATGTCATCAAAGATGTCATTGCTCGCGCCATCGACCACGGGGCGACCAGTCAGCCGGCCACCGCCATCGGCGTTATCGGTCATGCGCTCAGACTGCAGGATGCGGATGTCGCCGCTATGGATTGTTTCGTCGGCCATTGGGCTGGCTCCAGCAAGATGATGGGGTGTCAGACGGTGATCAGGCGCAGGGTGATGGTGTAGGGATGATCCGGCCCCTGGCCGCCAGCGGCGAGGCGATAGACCTCGGTGGCCGTGACCGCCTCACCACTGGCACGATCGAACACGCAATCGAAGGTTTGCCCATCGCCCCAGATGAGCGTCATGGGCGTGCCGTCTGGCCGTGGCGTGGCCGCCAGCTCAGTGAGGGACAACGCGGTGGCACGGGTTACCCAGGCCCCGTTGCCACTGGCGAGGGTGATGGGACGCCCTGCCGCCTGCGCGGATTCCTCGATGATGAGTGCCCCGGTCAGCGTGGGCGTCTGCACCTGGCCGACGCTGTGGGACACCAGCTCATCGGTCCACTGGATGTCATCGGGCAAGACAATGCCCTCAAGGGTGATCGCCATGGTGCTCTCTCAATAGAAATGAAACGCCCGCCATCAGCGGCGGGCCGTCGTGCGTGAGGCTTGGGCCAATCGATCAAGGAAGACATCGGCCTCGCGCTCGTCCACCCCGTTCAGCGTGACCTGCTGGCCGGCGATGTTGAGATCCACCGCCACGCGGCGTTGAGCCTGCACCGACTGGGTGAGCTGGCTGGTACGGTTCTGGGCGTCACGGTTGTTCTCGCGCTGGGTGACCTCGGCCTCCTGCACGTTGCGCTGCCGCTCAGCCTCATCGGCCAAGGCCTGCTGCTTCTCCTGCTCGGACTGGGCGCGGATATCCTCAAGGCGAAGATCGTGGGCGCGTTCCGCCAGCCGCAGCGATTCCTGTGCCGCGCTGATGGTCTGAGCATCGCCCAATGCCCGGGCGGCGTTGAGCGCTTCCTGAAGCTCGGCCTGTTGCTGCTGATACCGCAGCGCCTCGACCTGGGCGCTATCGCCCTGCAGGCTGGCGAGCTCCGAGCGCAGACTGGCCAAGGTGTCACTCACGCTGTCTGACAGCGACTCGACCTGACTGCGCACCGATTGAATGGAGCTTTCGAGGCCGGAAAGATCCGACTCATCGAGCAGGTCGAAGCGGCTTGAGAGATCGTCCATGTCCTGTGAGAGTGCGCTGGCTGGCGCCCGCCCTGCCTCGATCTGATCGGTCAGCGATTCCACGGCGATCTTCTGCTCGAGGAAGGCGATCTCGGTCTGACGTGACGTAGTGGCGAGGTCCGTCATCCAGGCCGTGAAGCCGGTGGAGTCGAGACGGGTGGCGAGGTTGTCGCGAAGATCACCGATTTCATGATCCAACTCGGCAATGCGGTCCTGCATTCCCTCGATGCCTTCGGCCTGGGTATCGATCCCCCAGTCAGTCGCGAAGGCCTGATAGGCGGCGTCACTGAGTGACCGCATCTGCTCTTCCGTCTCGTGCAAGGCATTGCTCATCAGCTGAGCAATGGTCTGGGCACTGCGTGTGACAGAGGCCTCCACCGTCTTGGCCGTGTCGGCAGAGGCCTGCTGCGCCTTGTCTCCCGTGTCCCGGGCTGCCTTGGCCGTGGCTTCCTGCGCCTCGATCCACTGGGCCTTGAGCGTGCGAGCCCCGGTCACGCCATCCTTGACCAGCCCATCGAGAACCGCGCCGAAGGCCTTGATGCCTTCCTTCGAGCTGATCTGCTCCTTGGCGCCGACATAGGCACGGCTCAGCTCCTTGGCGGACAGCTCACCGGTGGAGGCGATCTTGGTGAAGGCATCAATGGCCGAGCGTTCCGCCTCGGTCACACCGGTGCGAATCTCTTCCAGGGTGGTGCCCATGTCCTTGGCCAGGCGGGCACCGGCAGACTTCCACTTGGTCGCGAGAGAATCCGCGCCGCTCACGCCGTCATTCACCAGCCCATCGACCTGATCCTTGAGGGCGGCGATCCCCTTGTCAGACTTGATCTTGTCCTGCGCCTTCTCGAAGGCCGTCGCCAGCTGCGCTGCACTCAATTCACCACTGGCCGCCAGCGTGGCGAAGGCATCAAGGGCTTCCTGCTCGCTGTCGGCGATACCACTGGACAGCTCGCCCAGCGAGGTACCGAGAGATGTGGCAGCGTTTTCCAGTGCCTTCTGGCGTTTGGCGGCCGCATCCGCTGCTTGCTTGGCAGCCTTCTCTTCCTCCTCGGCCTGCTTCTTGGCGGCAATGGCCGCAGCCTCAGCGGCAGCGGCCTGCTTGGCAGCCGACTTGGCGGCCTTCTGCGCGGCCGTATCGCTGTTGTCGAAGGCGTTGAAGGCATTCTTGGCAGCGGCAGCAGCTTGCTGGGCATAGCGCACTGCATCCGCGTTCAAGTCATTCAAGGTGGCACGGGCAGCCACGGCCCGCGCCTTGGCCTGCGCCACCTGTGCCTCGGATGCCAGCCCCACCACCTCCAGCGCCCTGACCGAGGTAGCCGTCAACTCCAGCACCCAGGTGGAAGCTGCCGCGACCGCAGCGACCAGCCCCGCGACAACAGATTGCACACCACGGAAGACCGCCGTGAGGGAGTTGCCGAGGAATTGCCCGGTATCAATGATCGACTGCATGGCACCACCGATCTGCTCGCGATGCTCAATGAAACTTCGCGCCCACTCTCCGCCGGTGCGAATCACACCCCCGATGGCCGTGGCGAGGTCATCCAGCAGCCCGGGGTTTTCCGCCAGTGCCCGCTCGAAGTCGGCAGATACCTGATTGACCGCCGGTGACAGCTCGCCCATCAGGCGATTGCTCAACCCTTGTAGCCGGCCTTGCAGGCGGGTGATGGCGGCATCGGTCGCTTGCAGATTGGCGATCTGCTCGGGGGACATGATCAGCCCCACCTCGCTGGCCTCTTCCATCAGCGCTCGGAGTTCAGCGGCATTATTGGCAAGCAGTGGCTGCAGGCGTGTGGCATCGTCTGCCAGTGATTCCAGCAGGTTGACCTGAGCTGCCTGGGGCAGATTCTTCATGGCATCGGCCAGGCGCAGCATCATCTCGTCTGGCGCCAGCTCGATCAGCTCCTCGGCCTTGATGCCCAGAGCATCGAGGGCGTCCTGCGCCTCACCGCCGCCGTTCTGGTAGGCGTCACCGATCTTGTCGGCAGTGTCCTTGAAGATATTGCCGGTCTTGTCGGCATCGATACCGGCACGCTGAAAGGCGTACTGATAGCCCTGCAGCGCCTGAGTGGAGATACCCAGCGAGCGCGACGTGATATCCAGCTGCTGGGCCATCTCGGCCTGCTGAGCGGTGTAGCGCGTGGCCCAGCCGACGGCCAGCCCTGCCCCTGCCACCGTGGCGGCGGCAGCACCGGCAGCCCACTGTTTGAGTGAGGCACCCGCTTTCTTGAAGCGGCTTTCGCTGCGCTCGGCTGCCTCACCGGATTCGCGGGCGGCCGCGGCGGTCTCACGCAAGCCGGATGCCAGCGAGGTCACGTTGTCTTCCAGCTCACGGGATTGGCGGGCCAGGCGCTGTTCTTCATCGGCCAGGTTGTCGATGTTCACACCCGCGGCGTGGGCATCCTGCTGCAGGCGCGTGAGCTTCTGGGCCTGAGCCTCATGACCGGCGGTCGCCTTGTCGGCTGCCGCGCGGGCTTTGTTGAGGGCCTTTTCCTGCTGTTTCAGTTCGCGCTCGACCGGCTTGAGCTCGGCAGTCAGCTGGGCCGCACTGGCGCTAGCGCTCTGCCACTCCTCCTTGGCCTCATCCGTCGCTTCACGCTGCTGCTGCAGCTCATCACGCAGACTGCTGAGGCTTTGTGCCTGGGCATCGTAGGTATCCTTCGCCTGCTCCACGGCACCACTGGCCCGCGACAATGCCTGGCGCTGCTCGTCGGTGGCGTTGGCGCTCCGGCCGATCTCGGACTTGAGGTCACGCACACGCTGTGCGGCATCACGCCATGCCTGACGGGCGGCAGTGGTGGCGGTCTGGGCGCCCTTGTAGCTGGTCTGCAGCTGGGTCAGCGTCTGAGTCTGGGCGACATGCGCCGCCTTGGCGTCGTCCGCCTCTTGAGCAGCCCGCTGTGTCGCCAGCCGCAGCGAGTCCGCACCATTGGCGGAATTCTCATACGCGGCCTGCAAGCCGTCAGCCTTGTCCACGGCTTCGCGCATGGCAGTCCCGGCGTCATCCACGACCGCCGCGACCTTGTTGATCTGGGTGACCAGCTTCTGTTGCTGGCCGATGGCCGACATTTCTTCAGAGAGGCGCTCGACCTCGGCTGAGGCCTCGCTGCTATCCTGCCCGAGATTGTCCAGCTCGCTCATCAGCTTGCCGATGTCTTGCAGCCCATCGACCGCGGCCTGAATGCGCAGCTGAATGTCACTCTGATTGGCCATCGTGTCGTGCTCCGGACATGAAAAAGCCCGCCAGATGGCGGGCTAGGTGGTGCAACTCACAGCAGGCAGGCTCAGACCTTGCCCGCCTTCTTCAGTCGATCCAGCTGGCGCACCTCGAGGGTGAGGGAGTCGCCGGCGGCATACTCCTTACCGCCGTGGCGGTGCGCCTTCCTGAGCTTGACGCTCACCGAGTCGGTGGGCTTTGCCTCAGTGCCGGGCTTGGCCTCAGTGCCAGTCTTGCCCGTAGCAGTCTTGTCGGTCATGGCTCGCTCCCGTTAGCTGTACATGGTGGCGGTGTAGGCGGCGCCCTTGCCGGGCGGCACCACCAGCGAGCCGGACAGCTGCCCGGTGATGAACTCGGTGCCCATCAGCTCGGTGGCCTGATCCGCCGACAACACGGCACGGAAGATCTCGACCCGGGTACGCTTGCCGGTGGCGAGGTTGATGCCATCCACCAGGATGTAACGCGGCTTGGAGATCTCGGTGTCCCCCATCACGCGATGGCCGGTGACCGCCTCGGTATCGTAATCCACGGTGACATCACCTGCCGCGGCAGCGGTACGCGCCTTGATGAGGCCGGCACTCAGGTTGATCTCGCAGTCAGCAGTGACATCGGTAGCGTCCTTGGTGACCACGACACTGCCCGCGGCCAGCGAGGAATGCGGCAGCGCCGCCCAAGCCCCTTCCGTCAGGGTCAGCGCCTCGCCGGTCACGCTGTCAGCTTCGGCATCCGCCAGCTCTGCCGTGCCGCCAAGCGTCTCCGCCAGCATGGCGGCCGGCATGGAATCGAACTGGATGGTGACACTGGCCGAGTCACTGGGCAGGTTGACGGCATCCAGCGCCTGGCCGTAGTTGTCCTTCTGGAAGGAAGGGCGAGAAATGCGGTTCACGCTGGTCGGCGTGATGCTCAGGGACGGCACGTTCATCGGGCCATTCAGGGCGCCGAACTTGCCGTTGGCATCCACCTCGGCCATGAAGATGTCGCCAGACATGATCAGGCCTGTGTCTTTGAAATCAGCCATGAGTTACCTCGTGCGGGTGTAGGTGATGGTCACGGGCAGATAGATGGGAAGAATGCGGCTGCCCAGCTCCGCATCATCCAGTTCGGCTTCACCAGTCGTGATGGCGACCGCCAGCCCATCCAGTAGTACCTGGCTCTCCGGATAGATGGCGTTGTAAAGATCATTGAGCAGCGCATCCTGACCGGCACGCCCATGCGTCTTGAGGTCGAGGTAGGCCTCGATCTGAAGGCTGATCGATTCCTTGCGCGTCCCCCGCCCGGCACGGGCATCCACGTTGCTGGTCAGACGACGGACATGCAGCAGTGGCAGCGGGGTCTCCGAGCGCAGGTTGATCTGGATGGCCTCGGTCTCGATATGCGCGATGTCGGTGGCATGGCCATTGGCCGTCGAGATGGCCGCCAGTTGTGCCACGAAGGCATCGATCACGCGGGTGATGGGCGTCATGTGGCTCTCTCCTTGGCCAGGCGAGCGAGGAAGCGTTGCTGGAGGTCGAAGGCGACCTGCTTGCGCAGCTCGCCATTCACCTGATGATTCCAGTGGTTCTTGAGGGTCCAGCCGTTGGCACGGGTGAGGCGACGCTGGCTGCCCTTGCGGTAGCGCACCAGCGGTGTCTTGCTGCCGCCCTTGGGATTGACGAAGCCATAGACCCGCATGCGCTTGCCGCCCTTGCGAATCCAGATACTGGCGCGGGTACCAGTGCCATCCTCCACCTCGGTGCGGTACTGCCAGAACTTGAATGGCACCGGTGAGCGGCTGAGCGTGAGGCTGGCGCTTGGCTGGTCCTTGCTGGCCTTCTCGACCGTGATGCGCGAGCGCACCGCCGTCGGCCTGACCTTGCCATCGACGCTGATGTCATCGATGAGCTGCTTGCGGGTCGCGGATGCCTGCTCATTGATGGCCGAGGTCATCGCGCGGCGGGTGGCCGCGGGTAGCGCCTTGAACTCCGCCAGGCTATCGGTCAACCCCTCGATGGCCACGCCCTTGGGCAGCCGTGAGTTCTTGCCACGCTTGCGAGGCATGCGGCCTCCTGTCAGCGAGGAATGGTGAACAGCTGCACGGTGATGCCGTCATCGCTGCCTTCCACGATGCCTTCGATCTCGAGCGCCAGGCCGGCGATGTGAATCCTGTCGCCGGGCTCTGGCCACGGCCAGCGCAGCTCCGGTTGCAGTATCTCGACCACGTTGCGGGCCTCATTGGCCTGGCCGATGAAGACGTTCTGCCGGTGCAGCCATGCCTGAATGGGATAGGCCTCACCCCTCATCGGCTCATACTCGGCCACCACGCCTTGCAGGCGACGCGCGGCAATCTCGACCATGCTGCGTGCCGGGTCGAGGGATTCGATGATGAACAGCACCCCATCGCGGCGGCGGATGATCTGGCCTGCTGTCAACTCATCGCGGGGCCGCATGCGCACCAGCGTGGAGGATGGGGCACGGATGCCCGACTGCTCTTCTCGCCCGGCACTCTTGGGCTCCACGAATTCGGCCCAGACCTCACGCAAGGTGGGCCAGCTGGGCGGATGCCCGGTGCGGCTACCCAGCAGGGTGACGCGATGACGAAGCTGTCCGGCGCGCATAGTCACCTCATGCGAAATGGTAATGGGTGTAGTGATCGACCAGGGCGCCCACGGCCATGGGTACCTCTGAGGTGATGGTGCCGATGACCACGGCTTCACGGGTCTCGTACCAGTGGCCGATCAGCAGCAGCATCGCGGTGGTGATGTCGTCATCGATGACCAGCGCGTGCTCATCCCCTTCTGCCGGGATGGCGTCGTGGGTTTCATACAGCGTGCGTCCCGTGCGTCCTTCAATGACGCGACGGGCCGCATTGGAATAGGTCTCCAGGAGCTGATCGTCCTCGGAGAAGTCCGGCTCCAGCCGGACGTGCAACTTGATGATGTCCAGCTCGAGCATCGACATGCCTCATTGGGTTGGCCCCAACAGGCAAGGGCCGCGCGATGGCGGCCCTTGTGTCAGGTGGTGGGTGAGGATCAGGCCGCCTTGCCGGTCAGCGCCTTGATGGCGGCAGTGTCCTGCAGCACGCAATCGAAGCGATGGAAGGCGAGAAAGGCTGTCTGGTCGAATTCGGCATAGCGCTCGACCAGGCGCTTGAGCGTCATGTAGTTGATGCGACGAATCACGAACTGCTGGAAGTCACCGGCGAACATGAATTTCTTGCTCGCGGCCATGTCCTCGAAGCCCTGATCAATGAAGTAGGACTGACCGAGTACCGTGGACGGTGCCAGGCCCGCGACGGCCGGCAGCCACAGTGGGCGCCCCTGGCCATCTTCCATCTCGGTGATCTTCTGCAGGGTGTTGTCGTTGAAGCCCAGACGGAAGTTCGCGGCACGACGGTACGCCGGATCAATGCTGTGGATCAGCTTGGTGATGTCCTTCCAGTTCAGGCTGGCCGCAGCGGCTGCCGCCACGGTGCCAGTGACCGAGGTGGCGAGGCCTTTGGGCTGCTGGGGAGTGCCGGCACCGGTACCGCTCACCAGGTACTTGGCTTCGGCGCGACCGATACGGGAGCCGATGCGCGAGGCCAGGAAGCCCTCGATGTCAAAGGCCGAGTCCTGCAGCAGCTCATTGGAGACACGGATGACCTTGGAGCTCAGCTTCTTGGCGCCGAGGTTCTGGATGCCGAACTCGACATCCTTTTCACTGGCGGCGGTGTTCTCGCCCAGCAGCTCGCCCTCTTCCCCGGTACCGTCAGACACCGGCCATTCGATGGTGGCGCCATCGGAGGTATTCAGGATCTGGGCGACCGAGGCCAGCCCGCCATAGTCCTGCATGGACTCATGGATGCGGTTGAGCATGGTGGTCGGGACGGTGTAGCCGCCCTTGTCATTCTCGCCCGCTGCCTGAGCTCGCATCTCACGCATGATCGCGCGCTGCTCTTTGCTCATGTTGCCCATGCCTTCACGTACGAAGGCATCGAAGGCCGCGGCACGCTGCTCATCCACGCTCAGGCCCTGGGACTGCCCAGCTTCCGGCGTCTGAGACTGGCCGCGCAGCTCCTCTTCGTTGTCACGCACGAAGCGCTGATCTGCATCGCGCAGGGCTTCTTCGCGATCGATCTTGTCCTGCAGGCCATCCAGCTCGCTCTTCATGGACTGCCACTGGCTGCGCTGCTCATCCTTCCATTCGGTGTCGCCGGCATCTTCATGCATCTTGCGCATGTCCTTGGCGATGGCCGCGTACTTCTGCTTCAGTTCAGAGAGTTTCATGTAGCCTCCACGGGCTCAGGCATTGATGAGTTCAAGGAAGCGCTCGCGGGCGCGGCGCTGATTGACGGCACGCTGCGTGATCTCTCGGAGTTCATCGCAACGGGCTTGGAGCGACCGCTTGGCGGCGCCCGCATCGGGGTAGGCCGGATAGGTCACGGGGGACACATCCAGCAGGCGGCTGAATCGGTGAATGGTGCGCACGATCACGCCGTGCTCGTCCTCGCCCCACTCGTCACCATCGGGGGCGACACGGAAGGCGAAGCTGGAACCGGTGATGTCACCCCGTGCCAGCGGCGCCATGACCAGATCACGCACCGACTGGGTGTCGGGTGGGTCGATCTCATAACGCAGGCCCTCTTCATCCACGGACAGCGACAGCGTGTTGCTGAGGGTGCGGCCGAGCACGAAGTTGGGGTCATGGTTGAACAGGGCGCGCACGTCATCGCCCAGCACGTTGTCGAATGCACCGGGGGCGATCTGCTCCTTGAACATGCCCATGATCATTTCGCTGCGCTTGTTGAAGACGGCGCCGTGACCAATGATCCGCAACGGCTGCCCTTCTTCGCCCGCTTCGGCGCGGACCTCGCACGTCAGGGCGCGCTTTTCTGTCTCACTCATGATGTGGAGTCCTCGGGCGAGGGTGACTGGCCCAGCTGACTGGCTGGGGTGGCGTTGACGCTGATCAGCATCTCGCTGAGGCCATCGCGTGGGTTCATGTCTTCCAGGGCGCGGACTTCGTTGCGATCCATCCAGCCATCGGTGATGGCCTTGTGATAGAACTCGGCACGCTCCGTGGGGGTGCCGCGCAGCAGCCCGGCGAGGTTGAACTTGGCGTAGTAGCCAGCCCGACGCTCGGTGGGCGTGAAGATGGCGCGGTTGATCTCCTGCTCCCAGTTGATGACCCAGGGCATCATCGTGTGCCGCACGAACTGGATGGCCTGCTCGGAGATGTTCGAGAAGGTGGCCTTGTCCAGGTCGTTGATCATGTGCGCGGGCACGTTGAAGATGCCGGCCACCTCGGAGCGGTTGAGCTTGCGCGTCTCGAGGAACTGGGCGTCCTCCGGCGCGATGGTGATCGACTTGTAATCCAGCTGTGCGGGGAGCATCAGCGTCTTGTTCTCGGACTGGCGCAGACTGGCCACGGCCTTGGCCCAGGTCTCCTTGAGGCGATTCCAGCTGTCGGCGTTCAAGCTGTCCTTGACGGTGACAAGCCCGGTCGGGCGCCCGCCTCCCTCGAAGAAATCCTTGCCGTAGCGCTGAGCCGCCAGCCCGAGGCCGATGGTCTCGGCGTGCTGACGCACCACGCTGACGCCGGTGCGATCGTGCGAGCCAAGCGCGCGAACGTGGATCATGTCCTCGGTGGCGACGGCACGTGAGCCATCCTCATCGGTGACGGCATATAGCCAGCGGTTGCCGCGCTTCACTGGGCTGCAGTTCCACGGGCAATGGCGTTGCAGGGAGACGGCATTGCCCCGCGCATCCCGAACCACCTCGGTGTAGCCATTGCCCCAGCCAAGCACGTGGGACTGGGCCGTCTCGCGCCACTTGTAGCTGGTCTGCCAGTCGTTGGGCTCGTCATGCAGCAGCTGATACGCGGGGTGGTCCGTGGCGGCGGTGATGACGCCGTTCTGCTTGCGCATGACGTGCAGCGGCAATTGCGCCAGCGAGGATGACAGCACGTAGATGCAGGCGTAGACCGCGCCAAGCGTCATGGCGCTCTGCTGGTTGACCGTGATGCTGGAGTCGCCATGCAGATAGTCCGCCAGCGTCTGACCGGTGAGCGGTGTTGCCGGGTTCTCGACCGAGCGGGTGGAGAACAGTTGATCGAGAATCATGAGGCCCCCTTGCGCATGGCGCGTGCGCCGAGCAGTGCCAACACCAGTAGCAGGCTGCCACTGACCATCAGCGCGTCCGCGAGGCCGAATCGCAGGTACAGGCCGCCCGTCAGGCTGGCGAAGCCGGCCAGCCCGAGGGTGTCGAACAGTAGGTTTCGCATGTCACATGACCAGGAAGTCGTCGTCTGAGAGGGAGTCGAGAAGGCTGGGTGGCTCGACATCGAGGGTGATGGCACGCCCCAACGCCATGAGCAGCGCGATGATGCCGTCGATCTTGTTGTCGGCGGCTTCCTTGCGCGGGTAGATGTTCTCTTTGGCGTCGGCCTTGGCGACCACATTGCTGGCCATCCAGGTGAGCAGCGGGTCAGCCGGGTGCGTGAAGCGACCACCAGTGACGGCGGCCTCCATCTCGCGCATGGCGGGGCTCATGTTCTGGACCGTGTTGCGGTACTCGATGACCGGCGCGCCTTCCTGCATCAGCTGATGGGCGAGCTGGGTGGCTCGCCACGGATCGTAGGCGACTTCCTGCACATCGAAGCGACTGGAGAGATCGAGGATGTCTTGCCGGATGACCTCGAAGTCGAGCTCCTCGCCATCAGTGATGATCAGGTGGCCGGAGTTGACCCAGCCCTCATAGGCAGCGCGGTTGCTGCTGGCGCGCTCGATCGCACCTTCCGGCAGGTAGCTGCGCACGAAGGCACGCCACTCGACCTTGGCGTCTTCGCGCACCTTGCGGAAGATCAGGCCGATGGCGGCGATGTCGGTCTTGCTGGCAAGGTCAACGCCCAGCCAGCAGGGCTCGCCCTCCATCTGGTCCAGCGACATCGAGTCATCGCCGGCCGCCAGCCAGGTGGCCATGTTCAGCCAGGCGCTGCGTGCCGAGACCCAGACATCGAGGTGCTTGGTCAGAAAGGAGTTCTGGCGACTGGGATACTGGATGGCATCGCGCTGCGCCTTGAGCAGGAATTCCTCGCTGACGCTGACACCGAAGTTGGGGTTGGCCTTGCGCAGCACGTCCGGTGACTGCCAGTCGTCGCCCTCATCGATGGTGTAGATCAGCGCGAAGAGTTCAGGGTTATCAACCACACCCTCGAGCATCTGCTGCGCTTGCCGGCGCTTGTCGTAGCAAGGGCCAGCGAGGTTGAAGCCGGCAGTGGTGATGATGAACATCAGCGGCTGATCGCGGGCACCCATGCCGGTCAGCATGGTTTCGTAGAGGCTGGGCGATTGGTGCTCGTGGAACTCATCGACAATGGCGCAGCTGGGGCTCGAGCCGTCGCCCGGGTCACCGATCATCGGTTCCAGGCGGGAGCCGTCACCGGGGATGCTGATGTTCTTGGCCATCACCTCAATGCCGGCGGCGCTGATCAGGGCCGGTGACTTCTGCAGCATCAGCTTGGCCGGGCGGAAGACCTCCCAAGCCTGCTTCTCTGTGGTGGCACCACAGTAGACCTCGGCGCCGTATTCCCCATCGGCGGCCAGCATGTAGGTGGCCACGCCAGCGGCGATCACTGACTTGCCGTTCTTGCGCGGTACCTCGATGTAAGCCTCACGATAACGACGCTGCCCACTGCGCTTGCTCATCCAGCCGAACAGCACACTGAAGATGAAGAGCTGCCAGGGCTCGAGGGTGATCAGCTTGCGCTCGCGTGCCCACTTGCCCTTGGTGTGAGGCAGCAGCTGGATGAAGGCGCATGCCCGCTCGGCGGCGTCACGATCGAACCGATAGGGAAAGGCGCGCGTCTTGGCCGCCTTCTGTTCATCGACATGACGCTGGCAGGCAAGACGGACCCACTTGCAAGCGGGTATCCGGCCAGCCACCACGTCCCGAGCGTACTTGTTCGCAGCATTGACGTTGGGATAGCTGGCCATTGAGTGTCATCGCTTGTTACCACCCAGCAGCTCGGCGAAGGGGTTGGCGGCATCCTTGGACCCGGGCACGGCCAGGCGTGCTCGGCTGGATGGGTCGAGACCGAGTGCGCTGCCGAAGGTCGTCATCTGACGGGCCGCCTCATTCTTCGCGGTCAGAGCTGGGTTCTTGATGGGGGCGCCGGTGGCAGGGCTTTCCAGCACCAGGCCGCATTGCTGGATCTCGACCACGGCCTGACGCCAAGTGGCGTAGGCATCGCAGTAGGCCTCGAGCTGATGCAGGTCAGAGCGCGTCAGGATCTTGGAGCCGACCAACCAGGGCGCGAGCTTGTCCCAGGCATCGCGGCCGATCTCGCACAGCCAGTCGGGTGCCGGCGGGGCTTCATCGAGTGCATCGCCCTCGGGCTCGTCATGGTTGATGGCACGCTTGCCGGCGTTGCCCTGCACCGCCTTCAAGTGGCTTGGTTTGGGCTTGCGACCTCGTGTCATCTGAGAATCCTTCGCGCTAGGCTGATTTTTCAATTTCGCGGGTGTGAGAAAGAAACGTAACGGAACGGTGGCCGCCCCCAAAGGTGGTAGAGATTGCACCCCCTCCCCCCACTCAGGGCCTGCCTCAGTCGCCTGGTCTGGCCACCTGCGCCTCGCTTGCCGTCTTGGCCTGATGGCAGGCCTTGCAGATCGCTTCGAGGTTGTCAGGGGCGTCTGTCCCGCCCTGAGCCTTACCCACGATGTGATCAACTTCAGTGGCTGGCGTGATGCGATTCATGCGCTCGCATGGCTGGCAGAGGTAGCGATCACGCTTGAGAATCGCGTTTCGCAGTCGTCGCCAAGGCCGGCCGCCTCGGCCTTGCCCGCCTCGCTTGCTCTTGCCCCAGTTGATAGCGCGATCGGCATGCGCCTCGCAGTACCCATGAGAGGCCGTCGTCTTGCCACCACACATGGGTGCCTTGCATGGACGTGGTGGCTTGATAGGCATGTGAAGACCTCAACAGGAGAATCGATAGATATAATTATTCTTATTGATGTAGCTAATTTAGTGCACGAAGATGCACGAGCCATATCTATAGGAAGGGGGGGCCGATATGACGACTTCTAAGAGTATCCGCGTGGTCATCCGAGATAATCAGTGGGCCGTGAAGCGAGAGGGGAAAACACTGTGTATCAGAAGCTTTACAACGCAATACGATGCGATTGATTACGCACGCGTCCTCGCGACCCGACTGAGAACCAAGCTCGTGATTGAAGCAAGAGGCGGAAACATTGTTGATAAATACTCACCATTACTACAGTAAGAACTACACATATATCGATCCATGGCTATCGATCACAGGAGCCTTTCATGATGCTCGAGCTATATCTCTATCGCTGCTCTGACGGTTGGGCAGTACGTCGTGAGCTCGAGGATGTGCCACACAAGACATTCAAGCAGGAAGCCGAAGCCCGCGAGTACGCAGAGGCTCTCGCTCATATCAAGGGATACAAGCTCTATGTCATCCGCGACGGGGGAACTGGGCGAGACCGCGTACTGTGACCGGAGCAAGGAGTGCTTAAGAGTCGATGGGCAGCGCCATCTGAAGCTCTTGCCGCCAGTAGTCAGCGCGAGACTCCAGTGCCGGCTTGATCCATCGATGGCTGGCCAGCTCGCGACCGGCAAGGCTCCCCTTGGCATTCTGGTCATCCAGTGCGCAGCAGGCCTTTTCGAACTCTTGCATAGCGCTTAGCTCGCCCCGCATGAATGCGTCGATTCTGAGGTCACACCATACTGCGAACCGGACATCCAGCCATTGGGCGAACCGTACTCCGAGTTTCGGGTGCAACCATGTGCCACTGTCATAACGACCACGGCGGGTTTTTAAAAGTGACTCAGGATCACAATTAAGTGCCGCAGCGAACTCTCGAAGATACGCCTGCGTTTCGTCTTGCTTAAGCCAATCCACAGGGCGCTTATGAAAGCGCTTGGCAATGTCGGTGGCATTGATCCAGCCATCTGTGTTGAAGCGGATGGACTGGCCTTCGTAGTCGAGAGGAATAACGTTTGTCATCGGTAGAGCCTTTTAGAGATAGAGCCTGTCACCCAGGAGTCGCCAACCCAGAGAGGCCCGATGAAGCCATCGGCGCTCCTCAGGCTCTATCCTGAAAGGCTCTGGTAAGTACCGGGCGCGGGTGAAGCGCCCACAAAAAAGCCCCGCCGGATGGCAGGGCTTTTCAATTCTTGTGGTGTCACTCAGCAATCGTCTGCTCGGCCCCATCAGGCCCATCGGCCAGGCGCTCGAGGATTGAGGCCGTCGCCGTGCGGTCAGCATTGAAGCGACGGCGCTGCGACTCATAGTCAGCCAGCAGGCTGAGCAGATCGCGGTTGGATGTCACTGACCGATCAGGCGCAGGCAGTGGATTGAGCAGGTAGCTCGGCACTTCAGGTGTGCACTGCCACTCAGTTGGCATCACCACTGGCTTGCTCTCGAAGGCGCTGCAGCCACTCAGCAGCAGCGTCAGGCACAGGCCGGTCAGCCCAATCCCCAGTCGGCGCATCGTCTCTCTCCATCCGGCGTGCAGCTGCCCGGGCAGCCATGATTGAACGGTCATCCAGGGCGCGGCTGGCTTCGCGGGCCTCCAATGCGACGGACAATCGCTTCATCTGATTGCCGTAGTGCAACGCCATCATCTCGAGCCCACGGTTGACCGCCTTCTCGGTGGATAGCTCAGCCTTGAGGTCATTGGCTTGCTGCTCGGCCTTGGTCGCCTCATAGGTCTTCATGGCACCCCAGCCCAGCACCACCGCCATCAGGATGACCTCGACCTTCACACCTGATATCAGCTTGCGGCCCCATGCCCACGCGGTCGTGATCAGTGCAGCCATCGTCCCAGCACCTTATCGAAGATGGCGTCAGACTTGGCACGCAGCCACTCGACACCGAGGAAAGCAATCGCAGCCCCGATGGCCACGGCCATGTCCTGATCCAAGCCGCCCCAGTCCAGCAGCGGCTTGAGCGCCAATGTCAGGCCACCCACCAGGGTCGCCTCGAGCAATGACTTGTAGAAGCGGCCACCGGCATGTAGACCGCGCAGCAGCGCGATCACGAATGACAGCCCCGCTGCATAGAGGTTGGCTTGATACGGCTGTAGCCACTCCAGCAGCATCTGCCATGTCGATGGATCGCGGTGTGGCATATCGGCGGGCTCGTGGTCGTCGTCATGCATATGGCCTCCTGAGTCGGTAGGCCCTGCGTAGTTCGTCGTTATCGTTATGCGATGTGGCCGCCAGCACGCACGTAAACGCCCAGCAGCTCATCGGTATCAAGCTCACGCTGCCCATAACCTGCCCCTGGCAGGCTCGCCCAGATGCGCCGGCAGGCGTGGATGGCCTCAGCGATACGCCCGTCATACACCATGCCCAATGCCCGACACTGCCGGATCAACTGCTTGGCTGCCTCATCCTGCGAGGCGGGCGAGAAGTCCGACAGGTGGAAGCGCTTGGCCAGGTCATCCCACGTCCCGACCAGGAACTGATACCGGCCCGCCGCCGTGCTGTGGATGTTGTACGACTTCAGCCATACCGACTGGCGGGGATGATCATCGAAGCCACCGAAGGTCTTGCCGCCCACCAGCACGTCATAGCCCTCAATCGAGCTGAAGCGCGGCGTGCCCTCGGCATAGGCAATGGTGTCCAGGAAGGCCGACAGATTGCTGGCATCATCAGCCGACGGATCAATAGGCGCATCGAAGCCCACCAGCTCGACCTCATCGAGCCAGTGCGCGGGAGCATGTGCAGGCATAGGAATCACCGGGGAGCAGATACGAAAAAGCCCCGCCAGATGGCAGGGCTCGCAAATTATATGGAACACACTACGAATATCGTCTGCGGGAACGGCCGTGCTCCAGCGCTGCCTCAGCTACGTCATGAGTGAGCCGTGTAAATTCACATTCCTCAATGACAACATCCAAGTCTATCCCCATGTCGTCACACACAATGCATAGAGACTCGCCAAGAGGCCTGAAATCGCCCCCTTTGGCCATCTCCACATGAGTCACACAAATGATGTCATCGAGCATGGCCGTCCTTAAAGGAAAAAGTTCGATTGATACCTCTCGCTTGCTCCAGCCTGCGCGCAAGCTCCTCCTCGTGACAGGCCGAACCTGCTATGTCACTCGTCAGCCCTAAGTGTCTATAGCGTTCGAGTAGCTCCGAGAAGGTGAGCTCGTCCCTGTTTCGCTCTTTATTTAGCAAAGCCCCTAGAGCCAGAAGCTCCGAAGGGTCAGCCTTAGCTCTTTCAACGAGTCCAGCGTCTATGTGATTCATGTTATCCCCTGCTCAGAGTGCCCCCATCAGCGAGGGTGAGCTATATCGGGGAGAAGAGCTAAGCTATCGATCAACGAGATATAAACCAAAAAGCCCCGCCAGATGGCAGGGCCTTGAAATGAGCGGTGATCCAGAGACGCAAGAATCACACAATAGCTGGATCGTACCCTCAAACCCTCGCTTTTGCAACATATGGTAGTCAGGCAGCCATTTCAGCTTGAGAAAGCACCATATGCAGTAGCGATTCACGACCACGAGATGCCGCACACTGCATCGATTTGGCCGACTTGAACGGCTCCACCTTCACTGCCCCGGGCACCCAGCCCAGCCGCGCCAGAATCGCAACCTGCGCCGCCACGGCCTGCGATTGGGTCATCATGCGCGGCGACTGGCAATTCTGCACCGGCGGAATGGCATAGGCCGCCAGCAGTACCGCCATACGCTGTCGATCACTCAGGCGTGACAGCAGTGCTGCCGCCATCGTCCGCCACTGGCTTTCCTGCTGATAACGTTCTGACGCTTTGCCGACGTGATCCACCAGGCCCGTGCACTCGCCACGCCCTTCCCCCATGCCGCCCACCGATGACACCTGATGCCATCCCGCGTTCTGGTGGCGCAGCCCGGTGCGATACTCGATCTCTTCCTCGAGCAGCTCATCCAGGGCATGCGCCAACGCCTGCTGACGCCTCACGCCCTCCGGCAGCTTCTCGATCAGGCGGAAGGTCTCCGCCAGCCCCATATCCTCGATCCGCTGCATGTCCTGCCCTCCTGCTCCGAGTTACTACGTGAGCCCTATGCCGTTGCCTTGCGCCACTCACTGCCATGCGGCATCACCTCCGGCTCACCGGCCACCACTGTCTCGGGCCAGCTCGCATAAGCCACCAGCACCGCCTTGGCCTCATCCACGCCTTTGGCCAGCACCGCCAGATAGCCATTGCCCTCCATCTTCTCAAGCCATTCGCGCTGAGACTTCGCCAGGGCGGCATCATGTGGCGGGGCTGCTTTGAACTCGATGTAGAGCCCGTGATACCCACCGCGGGCCGTGGCCACCACCAGGTCACTCACCCCAGCCCGCACGCCCTGCATCTTGAGGTCTGCCGCCGTCTTCTTGTTGCGCTGGCCGCCATTGGGGACGTGATAGGTGACATCCTCGAGCAGCACCCCCACCTGCTTTCCGCGTCGCTGCTCGCCTTTGAGCCAACGGATCAGCACCTTTTGCTCGTTGCCCTCGCGGTCGATGCGTGGCGCCGACTTGCGGGCTTGGCCTGCCTTGCGGGCCGCCACCTTGGCGGATGGGTGTGTTGCCCAGCTCATTCAGGCCTCCTTTGCGCCGACTGCCAGCGACGAAAGTTCGCGATGATTCGCGGTAGCATCTGGCCAGATCGCTTGCTCTTGTCCATATCGGCAAAAGTCGTGACGCCGCATGCCTTGCAAAGGAAATCCACGCCATCCTCATATTGATGAGTCCCATCCGGAATAGTGTTCTCATCAAGTTTGTAGCGGTAGCGCTTGGCATGATCGAGAAATAGCAGAAAGTCCTCCGTAGCCAGCAACATTTCCGCCATCTGAGCGTACTTGCCGCCTGAATACCCCATCACCCTGTTCCTCTTATCCGAGCACCCTTGGCGTTGTAGTGGGGCCTACCCAGGGCAATGCAGCGCTTGCACGTACCCAGGCACGCCGCCAGCTGATCAACGGCTACACGCCTACCGCAGGCAAAGCAGCGACGCAGGGCTGAACGATTCGGCCGGCTGAAGCTGCCAGCGGGGCGATAGCTCACTGCAGAGCCTCCAGCATGTCAGACTGGGACTTGCCTCGAGCAAGATGCAGCAAGCGATACTCATGGGCCGCACTCCCCCCACGGCGGCGACTCTCCACTCTTACCCCATGATGGCGACGCAGATCTCGCAGGCGGGCGCTGATAGCTGCCTCACTATCCAACCGATCGAAGCGCTTGCGGATCTCGGCGGCCAGCTCATGCAGCATCAGCCATGAGCGCGATTCGCTAAGCGCCAGATAAGTTCGCCCCAGCTGACTTGCGGGGTTGTCCAGCGCCGCACGTCGTGGCCGTGGGGTTCTGCCAATGTTGGCACCGGTAGTGGTTGTGAGTGCTTGATATTCATGGTTATCCATGCGCTAACCCTCCCCGCATCATCTTCAGTGCCTGGGCAGGTGTAATACCTGCCAGTTCACCCGCTGCCTTACGGGCCTTCTCCTCCCCCGCCATGGCGGCTCGTTCTGCCGGTGACAGCTGGCCATCATGTCCAATCGCCGCTTGCGGCTTGAGGTCATCACCCCGGGCGTATCGCTCCACCACCTGCTGGTAGTACACGCGGAAGGCACGTTCATGCTTGTCCATTCGCTGGTAGGTGGCCGAGGCCATGCCATGAAGGTCCATGTGCTCGCCCGCGGCGGCGATGGCCTCATGCGGGTACGGCTTGCCGGTGAAGGCGTGGTCCTGCAATGCCTGCCAGGCGGTATCGAAGTCCGGCAGGCCCAGCCCCTCGGGTGTCATCTGGCATAGCTCGGCGAACTGCATGGCGCTGTCAGGCGGGAAGGCGTTACCACGCTGTTGGAGTGACTTGGCCGTGCGGGCTTTCTCGGCCTGCAAGCCACAGCGCAGGTGCTGGGCGCTCAGGTGGCTCAGGGCCGCCAGCCACTCGCCTTCCACGTCACAGCTCACCCACTGGCCATTCTCTTCAGTTCCCCAGCCCATCTCACGGCAGCGGCGGTGCCAATGGGCGCCATGCAACTGGGCCAAGCGATCGAACAGCGCATCCACCGCCTTCTGACTCACTCGTGGCAGGTCATCACAACCACTCGCCATCGATGACGTCGCCGGACGGCGGCTGGCCTTCGGCTTGTTCACGGCGGCGCTCAATGAGTGCACGCCCTTCAGCGGCTGAGAGTTTCGAGTTACGGATTGGACCAGTTGAGCGACGGCTTCCATGGGTGCCTCCAGCGTTGCGTGCATTGTTGTTCGATGAAGTGTTGGCGTTCTGGCTCATGCGGGCCTGACGGGCCGCTTCTCGCTTGCGGTTTTCACTCACCCAGCCCGCGAACTTGGCGCACCAGGCATGATGCGAATGCCTCCGCCCGGGCTGATCCGCGAAGTGCGCGGTGAAGTCCGCCAGCTCGCCCTGATCCCATGTCAGCGATGGATCACCCCGGCGCAGGGTCTCCGCCTGCCAGTGGGTATCGTCCGGTCGCCAGTCCAGCGTCATCGGCACCTGACGGGCACCGGCAGTCACTTGCGACTGGGCGTTGTCTGCCTGCTGGGCGGCATTGGCGAAGATGAGATGCTCGGCTTGGGCAGGTGCGGTGGCAGGCTCGACAGGTGCCTCTTCCTCATCGCTACCGGCCATCAGCGCCTCGAGCTCTTCCGGTGACGGCTCATCGGCGGCTTGCGGTTGCTGCTGGTCATCACCCATGGCAAGGCGGTAGAAGTTCGAGGTCTGGCGTCCAGAGGGTGTCTTGCGGGCCACAACCGTCATGACCCCTTGCTCGACCAGCGCCTCAATCGCGCGCTGCACCGTGCGCATCGAACAGGCCATCTCATCCGCCAGGCGACGAACGGACGGCCAGCACACGCCCTGCTCGTTCGCGTAATCGGCCATCAACAACAGCAACAGACGCGGGCCCGCCTTGATCGACTCAGGCATCTCGAGCATCACCTCACGCGCCCAACTCATCGCATGCAGGCTCATGCCTCACCTCCCGCCAACTTCAAGTGACGTGCCGCACGCGCCCGGTGCCACTTCTTGCCGCCCAGCTCATCGCCCTTGTCACCTCGGCGGGCAGCGAGAATGGCATTGCACTTGTGCCAAGTGGCATAAGCTTCGTGATACTCACGGGCCCGCACCGGCTGCTCATGGCGGATATCTTCTCGCTGAGCAATATGACGACTCGCGCGAGCCATCTCGGCTTCAATACGTGCCGTGCTCATGCTTGCCGTTATCGTCATGCCATTACCTCGTCGCCCTTGGCAGCCATTCCCAGCGACAAGCGCTCATAGCGTCCTGCCTCGCTCATGTGGTGGTCGATCGACAGGGATCGGCGGGCATCTTCCTTGGCCGTCTCCCCCTGCCCCTTGCCGCATTCCAGCAGGGCCACCACAGCCAGGTGGTGCTGCATGCTCATGCGCAAATCGATCACGCCACCCACCCGCTCACGCTTCTCGATGGCCACCGCCAGTCGATAGGTCTCGGCCTTGAGGGACTCACAGCTCCAACCGCGATAGCTGGTCAACATCTGCTTGGCTTCACTCGTCTTGATCGTCATGCCATACTCCCTTGGCATAGTGAGATGCTTCCCCCGGAATGGTTTGGACGCCTTCGGGGGATTTTCGTATCTGGTGCCCGGTTATCGGCTCACCACCTTCAGCGGCTTACGCATCGCCTGCAGCTGGCCCATCAGGGTGCTCATCTGCTGCTCGATGGCCTTGTGCTGCGCTTCAAGCTGCGCCGCCTCTTTGTCATCTATCTCGCCATCCGCAATCGCCGCCTGAATCAGCGCCGCCATCGCACCCTGGCCCTGCTGGGCATCCAGCACTGACGCGAACACGTCACCACGACTCACCTCGCCCTGCTCATAACGCGGCACCGCGACCATCCCCAAGTGATCGAGAAACGGGGCGATCAAACGCATCTGATGCTCGCGATCCACGTTCCAGAAGATCCCCACCACATCGATCAGACGCATCGGCATGGGGTCGTCCTCGGCCACTCGGCGGTAAAGTGACTTCACCGACATGCCGATATCGCTTGCCAGCACCTTGGGGCAGCACTCGAAAACCACGTCATGTACCGCATCCAGATAGGTATCCATGTCACGTTCGGGGACTGTATGGCTGTCCATGGTGAATCTCTCCGTGTTCGTTCCGTTTAAGCCGATATGGGCGGCGGGCTAGGCTGTGGGTGTCAGGCGGTGCTTCTCTTGGGCGTGAAAAGAGCTCGAATGTTTGCAGCGTCACATCCAGCAGGAGAGATCTCCGCGATGGCCTCCGCATGACAGGTTTCGCCCGTGTACTCAGTCCTCGGTAGGCATCCTTTTTCGACCCACTTGTAAACGGCACGAATTGAAACTCCACATGCCTTGGATACCGCCTCCACACCTCCTGCCTGCTCGACCAATTCGCGCAAGGAGTTCATTTGCTCACCCTTCAATTTGTACCGGAAGTACATAATAAACATGTACTGAAAGTCAAGGCAAGTCCGATCATCATTGGACCTATGGTTCATTCATTGTCAGAAAGGGATGAGTTCGCCTCCCGCCTCAAGAAAGCACTCGCCGAGCAGGGCATACCTGATCGTGGCCAGGGCGTGCACCTAAAAAACCTCACCGGCGTTACACCCAAAGCCGCGAGCAAATGGCTCAATGCCGAATCAATGCCAGGCCAGGCTAAGCTGGTGGCGATCGCTAAAGGGCTGAACGTACGCGCGGAGTGGCTAAGGTTCGGGTCTGGGCCAATGCGGGAGACCAGGAAAAATGAGCTTGTCTTCCATGAAACGGAAATCGTGGATGGCGATGCTCCACTAGCTGAGGATGAGGTGGAAATCCCCTACTTCCGCGAAGTCGAGATGGCGGCTGGTGATGGTCGCACTCAGGTCATCGAGAATCACGGGGCCTACATGCGCTTCAGCCTGTCGCGACTGGCGCGTGCAGGGGTCGATCCCAAGCAAGCCGCCTGCGCTACTGTCTCAGGTGACTCTATGGAGCCAGCCATCTTTGACGGGTCCCCTATCGGCATCGACAAGAGCTGCCGTCACATCATCGATGGCAAGATCTACGCGCTAGACCATGGCGGCATGCTGCGCGTGAAGCGCCTCTACCGCTTGCCGTTGGGCCGCATGCGAGTGGTCAGCGATAATCACCATGAATACCCGGAAGAGATCTACACCCAAGGGGATCCGGATGCCCCGAAGATCATCGGCCGCGTCTTCTGGTGGGAAGTGTTTGCCTGAGCAATCCTCTCGCGCACGCGTAATCAGAGAGAGAGGTTCTAATAGGTAGGTTCTAGGTACGACGCTGGTGTCGCTCTCTCCCTGACACTGGTGTCACCCTCCCCGTGTCACTGGTGCTACCCTCCCCGTATCACCGGTGCTACCATCTCCCCGTCTTTGGGCCCTTTGATGAGAAGGTGCAAGGAAAATTGCCGGGCCCTTTAGCGCGTGTATCATTTTTGACTGACAGTTCGGTAAGCAAGGCAAGGCAAGGCAAGGCAAGGCAAGTTCAAAGTTGCGACATTGATTAAAATCATACAATACTATTTTCAGACACTAGATAGGGACATCCGATGTCAGAAAAAGAACAGTTAATCATTAATTCTCGAGAAGAAGCTTTCGACCTCATAGAGAAAGCTCTTGATGGGGTAAAAGAAGACAAAATAATTGACTTAGACATTAAGGGTGACTGGTCTAAAATCACCATACTAATAAAGGGTGACAATTACCAGGCATCACTCAACGGTCGATTAATTAAAGCATTGTCCGAGCTTCAGACACAGCTAAACAGAATTTATGCTAATGCTTTATATGGAAAATCTGCTAAAGCATTAAGCAACGATGAAAGAGAAGAAATTGAGCTAATTTTCCAAGTCTCAAAAGGCAGTTCACTTATAGAAATTGACTTGGGGAATTGGCTGGAAAAGCTCAGCGAAGCGGGGATTGAAAAAATGACCGGCACTGAGATAGTAATTGTTGTTCTAGGTTTGGCGGTTGTTTGGGGTGGGAGCAAAGCATTTAATGCCTACAACACCCGCAAACAGAATGAAACTGATCAGCAGCACGCTACAGAACTTGCCATTAAGTCGCAAGAAGAAGAAACCAAGAGACAAGCTGCACTAATAACAGCATTGGGAGAATCCAATGAGACTATTAGATTGGCTATTAAAGAAAAGAGTCAGATGGATAGCAATATTCTCAAAGCCACTCCCACTGCTGATTCAGTGGAGATAAATGAAAAGATTTACAACAGAAGTGATATTGAAGAAGCTAATCGCTCGGAACGACAAAGCACTGAGCTAGATCGGCAGGATGACTTTTATCATATTGCGGGTATAGCAACTAAACCCGAAGGCTTTACTGTAACTCTAAGTGACAAACAAGGTGCATCTATCCGTGCAGAGCTTGCAAAAGACAAACTCAAACCGGATGAACTAGATGAGCTCTGGGAAGCCTTACGAGACGACGAGCCCATCTTTATAAAACTCACAGTCCGTACACGCCTAGGAGCAATAAATTCAGCAACGATGATAGGCATGAACTCAAAATTCTCACAGCACTAGATATTAACTGGTTATTTTTATTATTCGCTAGAGAAACCCGTCCACCGTGGCGGGTTTTAAGCATTTATCATTTGCCAGCAGTACTATCCTTGGGTGACCTCGTCACTCCACATGACTAGCAAGGAGGCGAACTCATGTCTGCCACATTGATCATATTCTTGACTCTCTCTGTCTTTCTACTGCCCTGGCTAGCCGTAATGCATGCCGCGTACTACAAGGGCGTGGATGTCCTATCGTCGGGCGCCGTGGGATTCTTCGGCACGCCATTGATGGGCATGCTCTACGTCATCGCCATGCCGGGCGACCCGGTGAAACTCAAACGCCGACGACTGCGCGGCGCCAAGTCCACTGACAAGGAATGCCCGCACTGCCTCTCACTGATCCCTAAGCAGGCCACCATCTGTCATCACTGCGGCCGCAATAGCTCCCTGAGCGCCAGCAAGCCCGTACATGGGGCTAAATCCCCCACCCCACCGCCAGCCTCTCCCCAGCCACAAAAGACGCGGGAGCCAGCCCCCATTCCAGCCGGTAGCTTCGATTACGCGGAACACGGTGGCACAGACACTCAGGCCGCCGAGACGTACAAGCGACGCATCGAGAACGCAGACCGCTAAGCTTCCCGCAGGCCATCTGACCCGCCCATCGTGGCGGGTTTTTTATTGTCCAAATTAAAACATGTACTTTTGGTACTTGACTTCAGTTGAACTGATAGTTCATATTTAATCCATCGACACGGCACACCGCCATCGTCACTGAGTGGATTGGAGCAGCCCATGACCGATACAGCCCGCAAGCATCGTTCAGCCATCACCCTCGCCGTCATCGTCGGCGGTCTGGTCACGCTCGCCAGCCTCACCCAGCAGACCGATGACCCACGCCAGCTGTCCGCCAGCGAAGCCGAATACTGCGAAATGACCGCCATGTGGCAGGAAGACGCCAAGGCCGGTTTCGTCGAATCACAGCGCCGCGGCTGGCCGGACTTCCACGGCAATGCCGCCAGCCTCTGCTCCCCTCAGATTACGCATGGTCAGCAGCTCGCCAGTCGCTGATCGGACCTCGCCCCTCGGCCAGCAGGTGGTGCCAGTGGGATTGCGAGCATAACCACCCGCAGGTAAGGCGCTGGTTCCTCCCTTGCGCTAGCGGCCTTACCCCCGACACCTGGGCAAGTGGTGTGACAGCTGGAGAGACAGCGCTTATCAGAGGGCATCGGCACTGCCGGTATCGCCTGATGAGTCCCGAACCGCCGGGCAATGCGGCTGCTCTTTAACAATCAGGTATGCCCAGCCCGCCCGTAGCGCTAGACATGTGAGAGGCCGCTGGGAGTACGCCGCCCAGGGCTGTCGCAATACTGGGAATGTATGGGGCTTTGCCAATGGCAGAGCCCACCCGAGAGTGCAATGGCAAGCCTTCGCAAAGCGCGACCGCTTCCCGATGCCCTTTCCCTGCAGTGCCTGTGCTTCCCCGTCACGTCCCTGACGGGGCCTTTTGGCACTCCCCTTTTTCATCGTGTCTCTCGGCACACCTTGCCCACCTTAATCGGTGGGCCTTTTTGTGCTCACACGCCAGTCTCTACTGGGGGCTGACCTGTGCGCTCAACCACTCAAGGAGACCAGCATGGCCCGCGGCATCAACAAGGCGATCCTGATCGGCCATCTCGGCCAAGACCCAGAGGTGCGCTTCACTCCCAGCGGCTCAGCCGTGGCCAACCTCAGCATCGCCACCACTGACAAGTGGCGAGACAGGCAGACCGGCAACGTCCAGGAACGCACCGAATGGCATCGGGTGGTGCTGTTCAACAAGACCGCCGAGATCGCTCAGCAGTACCTCAAGAAAGGCGCTCAGGTGTACATCGAAGGGCGCTTGCAGACTCGCAAGTGGACGGACCAGCAAGGCATCGAACGCTACAGCACCGAGATCGTCGCCAACGACATGCAGATGCTCGGCGGTTCCGGAGGCGGGCAACCGTCCCAGGCACAGCGTCCGCCAGCTCAGCAGGGCTATCAGCAGCCACCCCAGCAGCAAGGCGGCTACCAGCAACCGGCGCCCGCCAGTACGCACCACGGTGTAGGTCAGCCACCTACAGGACAACATCAGCCGAACAATTTCGGGGCTCCGCCAGCCGGCAGCTTCGATGACTTTGATGACGAGATCCCGTTCTAGGGAATGACCATGATTCACCCGCTACTCATCGCCGCCACTTGCCTGGCGGCTTTCTTTTGCCTGCTCGCCGGTGGCTGGCTTGACACACTGCTCACCAAGGAAGACTGACATGACCCGCGATCAACTGATGGAAAGCCTGCTGCACCTCCCCCACCCGTGGCCGCGACCCGAGACGGAATGCAGCCTCCCGACCGATAACGGTCACGGCGATCTCGAGGGTTGGATCAAGGGCCCGACCAACAACGAATGGCATTACGCATGGATAGGTGCCCATGAGCGCCGCATTGTCGTTACGCGGGAACAATGGGAAGAGGCGCTGCTGGCACACGTCCAACACCTCGAGCGGCCAGTCAGCGATGCGGTTGCAATCACCTCAGCAGATGAAGTCGATCCAAGCGACTGGAATGGCGAGGGCCTGCCGCCGGTGGGTGCGGTGGTAAAGCTGGTGCTAACTACTCATGACCGGGTGAGCGAGGAAGACGTCAGACGTGACGGGAAGGCAGTCGAGGTGATTGTCCACCTCAATCGCGGGCTTGCCGTGTGTATCTGCCGCGAACTATGGGAAACGAAAGATGGCGGCTGGTGGGTGTCAGCGTTCAACGATCTTCAATTCCGCCCCATCCGCTGCGAGCGTGAGACGGCCATTGAGGACATGAAGCAGATAACCAAGGCCGCGGCTGACGCTCATAAGCGCGAGCTGCACGGGGCACTGTCGGAAGAGTACCTATTGGGAGCGCTCTACGACGCAGGCCATCGCAAGGTGAAGCCATGAACGTCATCGACCTCTTCGCCGGGGCCGGTGGATTCAGCACCGGCACCAGCATGGCCGGATGCTGTCGAATGGCACAGCCGCAATCATCCGGACGCAGCACACATCTGCCAGGACTCACATCAGGCGGATTGGAGTCAGGTGCCCGCGCATGACCTGATGCTGGCATCACCCTGCTATCAAGAGAATAGCAATGCACGAGGCAAGGCCAGCAACATGCCTCGTGCACTCTGGTGAATTAAATTGACGAAACGATGAAGCCGTATAGCTAAACTGAAACTGGGATCTTACGCTTTAACCTTCCGAAACGTGACTTTATTTTCGAAGGGCGGGTACATATGTGTTGAATCATCAACCTCGTATTTCGCTAGTAGAGACCCAGCCTTATCACGCTCCTCATAAACATATGTATCGGTATCCCAACCATGCTTCTGCTTACAAGTACTACCCGTGCAAGTCAAATCATGGCTTTCCGGCACCCCTATAGCTTTTTTATGCTTATCAATCATTTTGCAGCTCCTTTCCGTTTATGAACGGTACAATTGTACCAACATGGAATAATGCCTGCTCAATTTTTTGTATTTACCATGTAGCCAATCGTGGCTCATATAACTAGAGAAGAAACTAGTAGTCATCGATGAGTTTAGCCCAATAGTATTAAGTAAACCGTCACACCAGCTCTCTATTTGAATATCAAGATGAGTTAAATATCTAGTGAAATCCGGATATCAGGGGAGTCTATGCGTCAAGTATCGCAAGCAACGTGGGAGCCGCCAGCGCATGGACCATGCCCGCAATGCGGTGGCAGCGGCACATTTCAAGGCGTCTTCCATACCTCCCCATGTGTCCATTGTCACGGTACCGGGTACGCCGCAGAAGATGGTGAAGCACTGCCACTGGAAGACCTGATCGTGATGATCAGCCAACGACGAGATCACTGGCGCCGCAAGTACACCTTAGTGATGCAGGTGCCCGGTGTGCAAGACGCGATGGCCAATCATGCCGCCGCGCAAGAAGAGCAGGCCCTGGGCTACAGCTCGGGCCGTTATCAAGGTGACTAGACAGGAGATGATCATGACAGACACAGCCACACACCAGCCGCTGCGCTTCCTCCGCACCCGTGAAGTCTGCGAGAAGATAGGCCGCAGCCGCTCATCACTCGAGAAGCTGCTGGTAAAAGACCCCAACTTCCCGCGCCCCATCAAGGATGGCATTGGCCGGGCATCGACCAACTATTGGTACGAGCATGAGATTGAAGCATGGATGAGCCAATGGGCTACGCAGTTACGTCCCGCTGACGACGCTTGAACTTGTCCCGCTTGGCCTTGGTCATGCCGACTTCCAATGCCTCAAGGTAGTCGGCATACCACTGCATCATCTTCCGCCTCTGCTCAAGGTACGACGCCTGGTTGTACACGCCCTCCAACCCGATCGGCTTGTGCGCAAGCTGCATCTCCGTCCACTGTAACGGCCACCCATGCTCACTCAGCAGCGTCTTGGCCGTGTGGCGGGCTCCATGCCCCGTCATCCTCTCCTTATATCCTGCATTCGAGAAGCAGCGATTGATCGCAGCATCCGACAGGACAGGTAGCTTTGCCCCCTCCCCAGTGAATACATACCTAGATCGTCCAGAGAGAGGACGCATCTCTTCAAGCGCTTGCAGTGCTTGGCGGCACAATGGCACGACATGATCGCGGCGCATCTTCATTTTCTCCGCGGGGATGTGCCACGACTTGCCCTTGATCTCGCTCCATTCCATCCATCGCACCATGCCTGGTCGCGATGCCGTCCACACGACCATCCAGGCAGCCAAGCGAGTAGACCGGCGGCTGGTTGTCATACGCAGCGCACGCAGAAAGTCTGGGAGATCTTCTTCCAGTAGATGAGGACGAGGCTTGGAGACAGGTGCCGGCGCCGCAACGTCCAGCAGGTTCGAAGCCGGGTTGTTCTCGCAATAGCCGTGAGCAATGGCGAAGTCGAAGATCCGGCGCAGAAAAGCCCGGGACTTCTCGGCAATATTGAAAGCCTTGCGGGCCTCAATGCCTTTCTGAACGCGCACGCAGTCAGCCCGTGACACATCAGCAACTGCTATATCTCCCAGTGCAGGCAACGCATCATTATCGAGCCAATGCCTCATCTTGGTCAGCGTCTTGGCCGATCTCCCCTGCATCTGCTTGTGCTCGTACCACTGCTCCGCGACAACCCCAAAGGTCCGGACACCACCGCCCCCTCTAAGGTGCTCCCGGGGGTCAATGCCGTCGGCTACCAGTTCGGCAATCTGAATAGCTTGAGCTCGCGCTTTCTTGGCCTTGGTGTCCGGGTAACCCCCTACTCCCATGAACGACCACTTTTGGGTGATCGGGTGTTTGTAGCGAACCTCCCAGCGCTTGCGGCCAGTTGGCGACACGACGAAGTAGAGACGGTCCAGGCCATAGGCCTCACGATACTCACGCGCTTCTGGCTCGAGGGTAGACAACACGGTGTCTGCAAGCGGTCGCCGCTTGATAGCATCACGCTTCATGTATGGTGCCCATGTATGGTGGAACCTCACCATACACCACACCATACACGGGCCTCTAGAGTGGATACATGTATAAATATACAGTATTACGAACACAATAAAGGTAAAACAAGGAGTTACGAGAATATAAGAGGAGGGTAAAGCAGGGAAAAGAGGGACTTGGCGCCCCCTGCAGGAGTCGAACCTGCGACCTGCCCCTTAGGAGGGGGCCGCTCTATCCAGCTGAGCTAAGGGGGCGTAGCGAGCGGAAGTATAAGCCATTGAAGTGGCGAGATAAACCCGACGATTGCTGCGCCGTCAGCATCACGCCCCCTGTCATCAGCCACATGCTTCAGCCACTGGATCAATATCCTGAGAGCAAGCTCGACGCCTGATTTCGGTGCCATGCCCTCTGGCTGGCTGAGACAGCCTCATGAACATGCCTTCCCTATCCTTTTGACAACCGGGCCTCCGCATCGCCAATCACCTCTGCCATCGGACGCGGGCGCCCCAGCAGGTAACCCTGGACTCGCTCGCAGCCCATGCGCCGCAAGACTTCGAGCTGCTCCGTCTCTTCCACGCCTTCCGCCACGACATCGAGTGACAGAGCGCGCGCCATCATCAACATGGCACGCACGATCTCGTTGCCTGTGGTACGCGTGTCTGGCGATTCCTCATGAGACAGGTCATTGATGAAGCTGCGATCTATCTTCAGCTCCTTGAGCGGCATACGACGCAAACGCGATAGGTTCGAGTAGCCGATGCCGAAGTCATCAATCGAGAAGCTCAGGCCCAAGGCTGCCAGCTGGTCAATCTTCTCGAGCATTGCCGCTTCATCATCCGTCGCCAGGCTCTCGGTGATTTCCATACGCAAGAGCTCAGGCGCGAAGTCATGTTGCGCCAATAGCCTGGTGACCTGCGGCACGAACTCGCTACTACGGAACTGCACCTGACTGACATTGACCGCCATCGGTAGCGCATAGCCTCGGGCGGTCATGGCGGCAAGCTCGCGACAGACCTGTTCCAGCACCCAATGCCCCAGCTCGAGAATCAGTCCGGACTCCTCCGCGATGGGGATGAAGGTCGCTGGCGAGACCATCCCCAGCTGCGGGTCATGCCAACGCAGCAATGCCTCGGCGCCACACAATTGCGGCTCACCACTTTCGGGCAGGGAAAATTGCGGCTGGAGGTGGACACTCAGCTGCTGGCGAGACACGGCCTCACGCAACGCGTGTTCCATCCGGGCGGCATCGATGATGCGCTGGCGCATCTCGGGCGCGAAGAAACACAGCCGTGCACGCCCGGCCCCCTTGCTCTCATAGAGCGCGATATCCGCTTGATGCAGGAGGTGACTCCAGGCATCGCCCTCTTCTCTATCGATCTCGTCATGCTCCGCCTTGCCAGCCGGCAACACTTGCTGAGGGCAGGCGCCATAGCCTTCCTCGTGACGCGGATAGAGCGTGATGCCCAACGAGCCGGTCAACTGATGCGTTCGCCCTTCAAGCTCCAGCGGCTCCTGCAGTCGCTCCAGCATCTGCTCCGCCACCTGGCGCGCTCGGCTAGCCGCTTCGCGCGGCCCACCGGCTCTCGGTGCCAGCAGCACGATGAACTCGTCTCCCCCATGGCGCGCGAGGAAGTCCTGCGGGCCCAGCATCTCTGCCAGACGCGAGGCGACCTGCTTGAGTGCCAGGTCACCGGCATCGTGTCCGAGGATATCGTTGAGACGCTTGAAGTGATCGAGATCCAGAAACATCAGCGCGCCCATCTCGCCGGGCTGGGCCTGCTCCGCCAGCTCACAGAGATGACGACGCACGAGACGCCGGTTGGGCAAGCCGGTCAACGAATCGTGCAAGGCCTGATGCGTCAGTTGCTGGTCACGTCGATAGCGTTCGATCGCCAGCCTGGCTACCTTGACCGCCACTTCGAGCAAGCCATGGTGAGTCGCATCGAAGACCTCGCCTGTCTCGGCATAGAAGGCAAAGCTGCCCAGGGGGTTATCCTCGCCATCGAGAATCGGCATCGACAGGCAGGCATCCAGCCCCAACGCATGCGGATGCTCACGGAAGCCCTCCCAGGCAGGTTCCTGCGCGATGGAAGGCGTCATGACCGGCTTGCGCCGCCACATCGCCGTCCCACAGGTGCCCACGCCTTCCCCGATCTTCAAGCCACGGGTGAACAGCATGAAGCTTGCCGGCAGGCTGGGCCCCTGCCCTGCCACGATGGTGCGGCCCACATCATCCAGCAGCAGCAACGAGGAGCGAACCTGAACCGCGGCGCCTTCGATGGTCAGGCACAGGTCTCGCAATGTCTTGTCCAGAGACTGACCTGCCGCCACGGCTTCCAGCAGCTCAAGCTGGGAGTGGCTCAACATTAAGGCTCGGTGCATCTGGGTAATGTCCGTCTGCAGCCCCAGATACCCTTCCACCCGCCCCCTGGAATCCTTGAGCGGAATGCAGCGCAGCCGCAATCGCAGTGGTTGGCCATTGCTGTCGTAATGCACCAGCTCCTCATCGCTGGGTTCGCCGCGGCGGCGCTGTTCACGCAATCGGGTGATGACCAGCAGATCGGATGCCGGCCCCATCAGGAATTCACTGGGCACCTTGCCGACCACCTGCTGCTCTCGATAGCCGAGAAGCTGCTCAAAAGCGGGGTTGACCCAGCGAATGCGCCCTTCGAGGTCGTAGCAACAGACGCCGTTGCTGGTGTGATCCAGCAGCTGATTCAGCAAGCCTTCGGCTTCCTGGCCATTGGCGGGCCGGGAAGTGCTCGGCATGGTGCCAAACGATGTGGTGTCACTCACTGGCGTATCCTCAGCAGACTCCTCTGCGATCCTGGCTGGATGACATGCCGAGCCTTGTGCAGGACTCGGAGAATTACCAGCACCAGCGTGCCGGATCCTCGGCACCAGTATGCGGCCTATGTATCAGTAATATTAACCCACTGCGATGCGTTGAATATGAGTCCAGCGTCATTCGATCGGCACTGGCGTCGATCATGATTCGACTCTCGAGCGCCGCTCAGGCTTTGAATCGAGCGCGTTCACTCCCACAACACTGACAGCGCTCACATTTCAGATGCCCTGACAGCATGATCCACTCGGCAGCGTCGGGCGTAGTACACACATCACGCCATTCGCCACGGAGAGCCACTCCTTGAACGCTCTGCTGCCCTTTGTGTCAGTCACACTCTGCATGCTGCTTTCGGGATGCGGGCCGCACTACCTTGCGGCCAATGACATCCACCAGGCCCCTTACCTTGATGAATCCTCCGCCTCACCCCATCTCGTGACCCGCGACGCCACGTCGCTGACATGGGAGTCCTGGCAACCTGCGCAGGCAACCCCTCAACGCGCCATGCTGCTTGGCCTGCACAGCTACGGCGACTTCCGCCTGGCATATGCCGATCTGGGCCCGTGGCTGGCCGGACAAGGCATCGTGACCTACGCCTATGACCAACGCGGTTTCGGGGAGTCCAGCCAGCAAGGGCGATGGCCGGAGACCCCGTTGCTGGTCGAGGACCTGGTGGACGCCATCACGGTACTGCGCCAGCGCCACCCGGACCTCCCCTTGATCGTGGCGGGCGAAAGCATGGGCGGCTCGGTGATACTCAATGCCCTCGCCCAGCACCCGGCGCTGTCGATCGATGGCAGCCTGCTCGCCGCCCCGGGCGTCCGCGGCGGTATCCGCTGGCGCTATCTGCACAACGCAGGGCTCTGGACGGCGGCGCACCTGATCCCCGCGACCAGCGTGGAGGTACCACGCAGGTACCCCGAAGGAGAACTCAAGCCCGCGGCCGCCAGGCGATTGGCCGAGGATTCCCGCGTCGTGCATTCCGTGCGCCTTGATGCCTATTACGGCCTGATTCGCTTCACGGATCATGCCAGCGATGACATCGCAGCACTTTCTGCTGACACACGACTGCCGCCCACCCTGCTGTTGCACGGTGATCGCGACAAGACCGTGCCCCGGGTGGCCATCGAGCGGCTGGTCAGCGACTGGCCGAGCGCCTCACGCGATACGCTCGAGATTCATTACCTGCCCGAGGCGCCCCACCTGCTGCTGCAATGGCACGACAGTGAGCAGGTACGTGGGCGGATAGCACACTGGTTGTCTCAGATCCTGCCATCGCGTGCTTCACAAGAATGAAAGCAAGAGCGAGAGCAAGAACGAGGCGATGGACGTGACACGCCGCGTCGTGCCAATAGCGCGTGCCCCGCAAACAGCAACGCCCCGAACAGGGTTCGAGGCGTTGCTGTCTATCTATCTAACTAACTACCGCCCCTGCGAGGGGCATGCTGACCGCTAACCAGCGATCACTGACGTGCGGTCTTCAGGGCATCAGCCAGCTCACGGGTCAGGGCGTGCACGGCTTGAGTACCCTGCTCCGGCGTCTCGGCATTGGCCTGCAGGTCGATCAAGGCAGAACCGACTACCACACCGTCGGAGAAACGCCCGATCCGTGCCGCCTGTTCAGCGGTACGGATACCGAAGCCGACCGCGACCGGAATATCGGTATGCTCACGAATGCGACCGACCTCGGCCTCGACCTTCTCGGCAGTCGGTGCCGCGCCGCCGGTCACGCCATTGCTGGAGACGTAGTAGAGGAAGCCCGAGGTGTTGGCCAGCACACCCGGCAGGCGCTCGCTGTCAGTGGTCGGTGTAGCGAGGCGAATGAAGCTGATGCCCGCTTCGCTGGCCGGGACGCACAGCTCGTCATCGTGCTCCGGCGGCAGATCGACGACGATCAGGCCGTCGACGCCGGCCTCGCTCGCCTGCTCGAGAAAACGGCTCACGCCACGACGATAGATCGGGTTGTAGTAGCCCATCAGCACGATGGGAGTGTCCTGATCGCGCTTGCGGAACTCGCTGACCATCGCCAGGGTGCGGTCCATGGTCTGGCCGGCCTTCAGGGCACGCTGGGTAGCATGCTGAATGGCCAGACCATCGGCCATCGGGTCCGTGAACGGCATGCCCAGCTCGATGACATCGGCGCCGGCGTCCGCCATGCCGAGGAAGGTCGCGAGGCTGGCATCGTAGCCGGGGTCGCCCGCAGTGATGTAGGTCACCAGCGCGGCACGATTCTCGGCGCGCACGGCAGCGAAGCGACGGTCAAGACGGCTGCTGGCAGTAGTGTCGATAGCGGAAGTGCTCATCAATAGACTCCGAATTTGCTGGCCTACAGGCATCGATGACAGCTGCAGGCGAAGAAGGCATGGGGCGCTCAGACTCGATCAGCGACTGACGATTCTGACGCCGGGCAACACGTGACAGACCCGGGCTTACTCGCCGTCAGGGTTCAGGCCCAGTTCGTCGGCCAGGTGATGAGTCACGGTGGCCATGTCCTTGTCACCACGGCCGCTCAGGTTGACCACCATCAGGTGGTCCTTCGGCAGGCCCGGTGCACGCTTGATGACTTCCGCCAGCGCATGGGAGGACTCCAGCGCCGGAATGATGCCTTCCAGACGGCACAGCATCTTGAAGGCGTCCAGCGCTTCCTGGTCGGTCGCGGCGACATATTCGGCACGCTTGATGTCATGCAACCATGCGTGTTCCGGACCGATACCCGGATAGTCGAGACCGGCGGAGATGGAGTGCGCATCGCCGATCTGACCTTCTTCATCCTGCAGCAGGAAGGTGCGGTTGCCATGCAGTACGCCCGGCAGGCCGCCCTTGAGGCTGGCGGCATGACGCGGAGTCTCAAGGCCTTCACCAGCGGCTTCGACACCGATGATCTCGACGCTTTCCTCATCGAGGAACGGGTGGAACAGGCCCATGGCATTGGAACCGCCGCCGATGCAGGCGACCAGCGAATCCGGCAGACGCCCTTCCTTCTCCTGCAGCTGCACGCGGGTTTCCTGACCGATGATGGACTGGAAGTCACGCACCAGCTGCGGATATGGGTGCGGCCCGGCCACGGTACCGATGATGTAGAAGGTGTCATCGACGTTGGTGACCCAGTCACGCAGCGCCTCGTTCATGGCGTCCTTCAGCGTGCCATCACCGGCGGTGACAGGCACGACCTTGGCGCCCAGCAGCTGCATGCGCTGCACATTGGGCTGCTGACGATGGATATCGGTGGAGCCCATGTAGATCACGCAGTCCAGCCCGAAACGCGCCGCCACGGTGGCAGTCGCCACACCGTGCATGCCGGCACCGGTCTCGGCGATGATGCGCTGCTTGCCCATGCGGCGAGCGAGCAGTACCTGGCCCAGCGCATTGTTGATCTTGTGAGCCCCGGTATGCATCAGGTCTTCACGCTTGAGATAGATCTTGGCGCCGCCCAGCTGCTCGGTCAGGCGCTCGGCGAAATACAGCGGGCTCTGGCGGCCGACATAGTCCGCGGACAGGCCAGCCAGCTCCTCGGCGAATGCCGGGTCCTGCTTGGCGGCTTCATACTCGCGCTGCAGGTGCAGGATCAATGGCATCAGCGTCTCGGCAACGAAGCGGCCGCCGAAATCACCGAAGAAACCCTTGGCATCAGGCCCTTGGCGCAGGCTGGGGGTAGCAGTCGTCTGGCTCATGCTGAACTCCTCGAATCGTGTCAGTGGCTGGTCTCACATACTGCGCAAGGCATCTGCGGGGCCAGCGATATGGTGATCATCCTAGCGCTGCAGGCACTGGAAGAAAAACGATAAATTCGCCAAGATGTGTGAGAAAATCTCACACATGGTCGAGACGGTCATTGCCGCGCAGCCACTCTTTCCATGCCAATGACACGTCCAGCACTCGCCCAGCACTTGCTCAGGAGACACACCATGGAGCGCACCGAGCTACTGCCTCCCCTCAATGCCCTGCGCACCTTCGATGTGGCAGCTCGCCATGAGAGCGCCTCGCGCGCCGCAGAGGAACTGCATGTGACCCACGGGGCCGTCAGCCGTCAGATCCGCCAGCTGGAAGACGCACTCGGCACACGCCTGTTCGATCGCGCCGGGCGTGGCCTGACGCTGACACAGGCCGGCCGTGAGCTGGCGACCGCGACCCGTCATCACCTTGGCGGTCTGGCACGCGTGTGCGGTGCACTGGCACGCAGTGATGCGCGGGCGCCCTTCGTGCTGAGCTGCCCGGGGTCGTTTCTGGCACGCTGGTTCATTCCGCGGCTGGGGGCACTCAAGGACGCCCTGCCGGAACTCGAGCTGCACCTGACCGCCAGTGATGACAACGAAGGGCTGCGCAATGGCGTGGACGGTGTCCTGCGCTTCCAGACGCCGCCCTTTGACGACGCCGAGCATCAGGAGACGCGCGTGCTGGGCACCGAGCGCATCGGGCCCGTCCTGCGGCCCGACAGCGAGTGGCTGAGCGAGGCATCCAGCCCCCCTCCCCCCGAGGTTCTGCTTGGCCTGCCCCTGCTGCATACCCGATCGCGCCCGCAAGCCTGGCCGGATTGGTGCTCACGCCAGGGGCTATCCAGTGAGGGGCTTGATTACGCGCAAGGCTTCGAGCACCTCAACTACCTGCTCGAGGCGACACTGGTCGGGCTGGGCGTCGGCATCGCGCCGGACTATCTGGTGGAGGAAGACCTTCGCAGCAAGCGCCTCGTCGCCCCCTGGGGCTTCGTCGAGACCGAGGCATGCCTGACGCTGACCTTGCCGCAGGTCGGCCGCGCTCGTGCTCGCCACCCGCATGCCGAGGCGCTGGGCGAATGGCTCGCCCGGGAGCTGGCGACGGCACCGCCCCACTAGCCACACTTTGTGACAGGCATAAAAAAAGCCAGTCACAAGGACTGGCTTGCCCGGACATGTATCCAGAGGATAGCGCCGGAAAGATCGTGAATCCGCTCAAGGAACCATCGCAACCTGCAACGCAGGCTGGAAGCGAGGATGGGCGAACAACCCTGCGCATTGAACGACGCAGCCACCCTCGGCAGAAATGATCGAGGAGCCATGGCTGGCTCGACTCGAAGACTTCACGTCAGGTGGCCAGTCCTTATCCGAGATGGAAGACTCGAGATGAAGGGTGACGGCCTGACGCGTTTCAACTGTCAGCATCATATCTTTTAGTCCGCGAACAAAAAAGGGCCCAAACAGCAACAGACCTTTGCTGGAGAAGCACCATCAATCGCTCGCATGGCCGACCGGTATCAGTGACAGCCAGGGGCTGCAGCACCCTTGTCCGAGGCGAGGGCCCCCGAGGCGCGATTCGGCGGATTGTTGCCGCCGAGTAACAGACGCTGAATATCCGTGGCCGCCATCGGCTTGTAGAAGTAATAGCCCTGAATCAGGTCACAACGCATCTCGCGCAGCAACTCCAGCTGCTGTTCGTTCTCGACCCCTTCCGCGACCACCTCCAGCCCGAGGCGATGCCCAAGGAAGACCGTAGCCTCCATGATGGCGCGGTCCTTGGGCTCCTGGGCGCACTCGATCACGAAGGAGCGATCTATCTTGAGCGCCGTCACGGGCAACAACTTGAGATAGCTCATCGAGGAATAGCCGGTGCCGAAGTCATCGATGGCGATCTTGTAGCCACGGTCGTAGAGCGCCCGCAGGCTGTCGCGTACCTTGATGTCGGCATCGATCAACACGTTCTCGGTCAGCTCGATACCGATGTCCCGCGGTGTCAGTCCGTATTCCTCGACATAGGCCTCAAGGCGGGTGAAGACATCCGAGCTGATGGCCTGGCGTCCGGAGATGTTGATGTCGATCCGGTAGCCTTTCAGCCCCATGGCGCGCCATTCGGCCTGCTGACGACACGCCTGGCGGATGACCCAGTCTCCCAGACGCTCGATCAGATTGGTGCGCTCGGCGACCTTCACGAAATCGGAGGGCGGAATATAGCCCTCGGGAGAATGCCAGCGCAGCAGCGCCTCGAAGGATTCGATGCGCTCACTGCGCGCCGCCACCTGCGGCTGATAATGCAGCGACAATTCCCCACCGCCATCCTGATTCAACAGCGCCTGCAGGCGTCCGGCCAGATGGTGCTGATGCAGCATCTCGTTGCGGACTTCCTGATTGAAGAACTGATAGCCATCGCGCCCGGCCAGCTTGGCACGATGCTTGGCGACATCGGCATTGCGCACCAGCTCGGCCGCCTCGCTCCCATTCTCGGGATACAGGCTGATGCCGATACTCAGGCGCAGCAGCAACTGGCGCCCTTCGATCTCGAAGGGTCGCTGGAAGTCCTGACGAATGCTCTCGACCACCGACAGGGCATCACTCTCGTAATCCAGTCGTGGCATCGCCAGCACGAATTCATCGCCACCAAAGCGCGAGAGCAGATCCTGATTGCGCTGGAAGCCCTGCAGACGCTTGGCCACGCTACGGATGACGCGGTCACCCATCTCGTAACCGAGGGTGTCATTGATCTCGGTGAAATGATCGATATCGAGAAACAGCACCATCAGGGTGTCGTCATGACGCTGACATTCACTGAGCGCCTCGCCGAGTTCGCTCTCGAAGGTCTGGCGATTGGGCAGCTCCGTCAGGGGGTCGAAACGCGTCATGTAATCCAGATCACGCTGGACCTTGCGCTCACCCGCCAGATCGATGTCGATACAGAACATCAGCGGGTTGTCAGTGCGCTCTCCCAGCATCACATGGTGGGAAAAGACAGGCACGGGGGCGCCTGACTTGTGCTTGAGCTCAAGTTCACTGGAGGGGATCTCGATACCCTGAGAGACCCAGGCATGGTGTGCGTCCACCACGACATCTGCCATCGTCTCCGGGATCACCAGAGTTTCCAGGCATCGTCCGCGAGCTTCCTGCTCGCTATAGCCGTATAGCCGCTCGCTGGCCTCGTTCCAGTAGATGACGCGGCGCTGGCTGTCATAGCCCTGAACGGCGACGCGCGGCAGACTTTCCAACAGCTCTCGAAAGCGCTGATCACTGACGGGAAGTCCCTTGCTGGTCGAGAGGCCAACCATACTCGTCTGCATGACCGCCTCCTGCGTATGCTGATGATGTGACACCTGACGCTTGCGAGATAGCATGATGCCCGCAGTTGCGCCAAGAATCACCATCAGTAACGCGGTTGGCCATCGACCCAGCATGCTCTGGCCCCACATCACCACCACCATCAACGTCAGTACCACGGCAATGATGACGGGACGAGAGCACAATATTCCGGCGGCCCTGCTGGCCTGGCGGAACCCTTTAGCCATGTTGAAGGATACCTCCGCTGCCGTCCTTCGCCTGTTCGCCGGACTTCGGCGGGGCAGATCAACTCGTGACGGAATGTCACTTCGAACGAGTTCTCTCACACGCAGAACGAGTTCTTGTCGTCATGAGAAAAGTCTAAGGGTCTGCTGCGCGTAAACCCAGCGTCTTGCAGCGCCTCTCGATCACTATCCTCAACGCTTCATTCAGTGCCAGACGGCCTGAACCTGCGTTGCGCTGCTCGTCTGCAAAGGGCGAAGAATAGCGCCAATGACTTACATAATACCAGTCGATTAGATTACTCATACCTCGATATCGGCCATGTACCCATATTGATGATACTTGCGCGAGATTAGCGTGTTACCGCCATGGTACGGGTTTGACTATCTCGTGCGCACCTTCCCATTCTCCTCGACGTTGCCAACGCAACACCTTCCATTTGCGCCCAAGCGCACAAAACGTCGAGGAATTTCATATGAACATCGCAAATCGTGGCGTACGTCAACTGGCCGACTCTTCCCGCAAGATCACCCTGGAACAGGGCGGCCTGGTGGAGCACTACCCGACCCCCAAGACGGACACCACCCCCTTGCGCCTGCCGCTTGCCTCGCAGTACTGGCCGGAGGCAGTCCACGAGGAGCTGGCACGCCAGCATTGGAGCAAGGCGTCCATCACCTCCCAGATCGACCTCGAGGCCTGGCAGTGCTTCCTGAAGGACCTGCCGCGCGACCCCTACGTCAACACCCGCTGGAAGCGCATGTCCTGGCTGCACCTGAACGACCAGCATGAAGTCGAGACGCTGGGCGAATGTCCGATGGCGCAGGGCGGCAAGTTCAATGATGCCGCCAGCATGGCTGACCGTCTGCGCTATTACGCACCGCTGGAAGAGAGCTTCACCGAGCGCGAGGATGTGCGCGCCTTCGTGAAGGCCTGGGCCGATATGTGGGGTATCGGCCCGCGTGAACCGATCCTGATGCAGATCACCGGCGTGCGTGGTGATGGCACCATCGACCCTCTCCAGGGTCAGGGCATCCACGCCGATGGCTGCAAGTACCTGAGCATCCTGGTGCTCAACCGCGAGAATGTCAGCGGTGCCATCAACACCCTCTATCAGGACAAGGCAGGCAAGGAGCTGCTGACCACCACGGAGCTGGCGCCGGGCGAGGTCCTGCACATCCACGATGACCAGCTGTTCCACAGTGTCAGCTCCATCACCCAGGAGAACGCCGGCGAGCACTTCGAGCGCTTCATCATCATCATCAACTGCTCGTTCATCGACGAGTTCCAGAACCGCATGCTGCGTCGTCATTTCCCGGACGCCGTCCTCAACGACTGCGAGTGAGCAACGGATTGCTCGCGAGCCATCGCAGCGAGACGCATCGCAACTTGCGGCGTCGTCTCATCTGAAGCCCCGCCGCGCAGAAGCCACGATGCCGATGCCCCCGATACGTGAAACCCTGTTCTGAGCGCCTGAATCCCTGAGCGCCCAAGCGCCTGAGCACCTGAGTATCTAAGTACCCAAGTGCCTGAGTACCTGAGCGCCCGAGCCTCATGGCGTCAGACACAGGAAAGAAGAAGGAGAACCTGCCATCAGGTGACGCACTGTCACAAGATGCGCGCCGACGAAAACGTGCATGTGCAGCACCCAGCGCCAGCCGGGCCACCGGCTGGCGCTTTTATATGCCACAGAGCGCCCGCTTCGCGCTTGCCTTGAATCATGCATCTGCCCTGTTACACGATTCTTCCTTCTTCTCTCTCTTCTCTCTTCTCTCTTCTTCATTCTGATCTCTTCAGTCTTTCCTTGTTCTCGCTTTCTCCTCCTTCATCCCCTCCTCTTTTTCTGCTCTCCCGCACCGCCGCGCTTTGCATTACTCTGGTGTCTTGCGCTTGGCGCTCTCGCCTGTCGTCGAGACGCGCTTGATTGCATCGTCGCTTTGGCGGCGCTGTCCTCCCCTCTATGCATCAGGGACCTCTCATGACCTTTGAAAGCGGGCTGACCTTCTTCATTGCCATCTTCCTGTTTGGCATCACCCCCGGGCCTGGCATCCTGGCGCTGCTGGCGCGCGGCATGAGCCAGGGTGGCAATGCCTGCGTGCCGATGGCCGTGGGCATGAGTCTCAGTGATGTCTGCTACATGCTGGCGGCGGTGTTCGGCCTGTCGGCACTGGCCACGCATTGGGGCGAGGTCTTCGTGGTCATCCGTATCCTGGGCGCCGCCTACCTGCTCTATCTCGGCTACAAGTTATGGACGAGCTCACCGACACTGGAGGAAGCTGAAGTCCCCAGGCTACGTGGCAACTGGTGGAAAGGGTTTCTACAGGGCTTTCTCATCTCGGCATCCAACCCCAAGGTCATCCTGTTCTATATCGCCTTCCTGCCCACCTTCATGGATATCACCCAGCTGACCGGCAGCGATATCGTGATCGCCGCCGGACTCAACCTGAGCGCATTGCTGCTGGGCGTGGTGCCGGTGGGCTATCTCGCCGGGCGTGTCCGCCGCTATCTGCGCTCGGCGAAGGCAGTCAAACGCCTCAATCGCAGCGCCGGCGGTCTGATGATCGGGGCAGGCGGCTATCTGGCATTGCGCGGCTGACGCCTGAACGACGCTCCATGTGACGCGAGCGCCTTGCACAAACACAAACGCCCCTGCCGATTGGCAGGGGCGTTTGTGTCGAGAGGCATGGGGTGGGATTGCAGAGCGCTTGCGCTCAGCCCACGGCGTCAGTGCACACTGTCGGCGCTGACGTCAGCACCAGTGTCCTGCACTTGCCGTCCTTACTGGCGGATACCTTCGATGACCAGATACAGATCGACGGTGGCCGCATTCGGGCCAAGCTTGGAGGTATCGATGCCGTAGTCGGCGAGCTTCAGCGTGGTGGTGCCTTCAAAGCCCTGACGGTAGCCGCCCCACGGGTCTTCACCACCGCCGATATGATCCACATCCAGGGTCACGGGCTGCGTCTGGCCGTGCAGCGTCAGGTCGCCCTTCAGCTTGCCGGAACCATCGCCGGTGGACTCGAAGCCGGTCGAGGTGAAGGTCGCTGTCGGATATTGGGAGACATCCAGGAAGTCGGCCGATTTGATGTGCTTGTCGCGTTCGGCGTGGGCGCTGTCCAGGCTATCGACATCGACTTCTACCGACACCTTTGCATCTTCCGGCTTGCCCTGGTCATAGGAGAAATCACCACTGAACTCCTTGAACTGCCCCAGCACGTAGGAATAGCCCAGATGGCTGATCTTGAACTGGATGAAGGCATGCTGGCCATCGGTATCGATCGTGTAATCGGAGGCCTGTGCCTGCCCCGTCATCAGCGGCAACGACGCCGCCATGAGACCTGCCACCAGTGACTTGCCGAGGAAGGATGTCTTGTTCATGTTGGTGCTCCTTGAGAGGTTTCGTCACATCTGGCGTTCGAGCGTACCCAACGCCTTCCTTTTCGTCAGCGCAGCGGCCGAATCATGCGCCGCAACGTGTCCTGCCCATCCAGCAGGTGATGCTTGAATGCCGCCGCCGCATGCCCCAGCGACAGGATGATCAGCGCACAGGCAGCATACCAATGCACCTCACCTGCCAGCGATGCCTGATCCTTCAGCCCCGAGATCACTGCCGGCACCTCGAAGAGATCGAATACCTTGATGCCTCGCCCGTCAGCGGTGGAAATGAGGTAACCCGAGATCATCACCACCAGCATCAGCACGTAGAGCAGCACATGCCCGACCAGCGCCGCGCGCTGCTCATTGCGCGTGCCGTGCGCCTGTGGGGTCGTCTGGCTCCAGCGCCAGGCGAGCCGCACCAGCGTCAGCACCAGCAATATCACCCCGACCGAGCGATGCCACCACGGACCGAGCTGGTACCAGGCATCGTAATAGCCAAGCGACGTCATCCACCAGCCCAGCGCGAAGAGCCCGACGATGGCCAGCGCCGACAGCCAATGCATCACGATGACAGGCCAGCCCCAGCCCCGTCGAGAATTACGCCACATGAGGTGCTCCTGATGACAGTCTCCACCTGACCATCGAGCTGGCAGGTTCTTTGAGCAAGAGCTTAACCAGTGCCCGAACGGACGCCAACCCTTGCGGGCAACACCAGCGAAATTGTCCAGAGACACCAACGCTCGGCAGAACCGGGCGTTGGTGTGCAAAGGCAGGCGTTACGGGACTCAGCTCGCGAGGCGATCAAGTCCGCGCGCCAGATCACGCTTGATGTCGTCGAGGTCTTCCAGGCCGACGGCAATACGCAGCAGGCCCTCTTCGATGCCGGCGGCCGCTTTCTGGTCATCGCTGAGGCGACCATGAGTCGTGGTGGCCGGGTGCGTGATGGTGGTCTTCACGTCGCCCAGGTTGCCGGTGATCGACAGGATGCGCGTCGCATCGACTACCGACCAGGCCGCCTCACGGCCGCCCTTGACCACCACCCCCAGCACCGCACCGAAGGCCTTCTGCTGGGCCTTGGCCAGTTCATGCTGCGGATGGCTCTCAAGTCCGGAGTAATGCACCCGTTCGATGGCCGGATGCGCTTCCAGCCAATGTGCCAGCGTCAGCGCGCGTGCACAGTGGGCTTCCATGCGAATGTTCAGCGTCTCGAGGCCCTTGAGGAAGACCCAGGCGTTGAAGGGGCTCAGGCACGGCCCGCAGGTACGCACCACGCCATAGACCTCTTCCATCAACGAGGAGCTTCCCACCACGGCGCCGCCCAGCGTCCGGCCCTGACCATCGAGATACTTGGTGGCGGAGTGGATGACGATATCGGCGCCCAGCGTCAGCGGACGCTGCAGAGCCGGCGTACAGAAGCAGTTGTCGATGGCGAGCCAGGCGTCGTTCTCATGGGCCAGCGCCGCCAATGCCTTGATATCGCCAAGCTCGGACAGCGGATTGGACGGCGTCTCGGCGAACAGCAGCTTGGTGGCCGGCGTGATCGCGTCGCGCCAGGCGTCCAGATCCTTCAGTTCGACGAAGCGCGTGGTGATGCCCAGCTTGCCGAAGTACTTGGTGAACAGGCTGACACTCGAACCGAAGATGGAACGCGATGCGACGATTTCATCGCCGGATTCCAGCAACGCCAGCACGGTGGACATGATCGCGGCCATGCCGGAACTGGTCGCCACGCAACGCTCACCGCCTTCCATCGCCGCCAGGCGCTCCTCGAAGAAGCGCACCGTCGGATTGGTGAAGCGCGAGTAGATGTTGCCGGCTTCATCTCCCCCGAACTTGGCTGCGGCCTCAGCGGCGCTGCCATAGACGAAGCTTGAGGTGGTGTAGATGGGCTCGCCGTGTTCCTGCTCGGCACCGCGCAGGTGACCGGCACGGATGGCGAGCGTCTCGAGGCCCAGCTCATCGCGGGAAAGACCGGCGCGGGAAAGATTGTCGTCGTGCATGGTGTCCAGTACCTCTACTGATGGAATCTACTGCCCTGTGAATCACGATCCAGCATCACGCGCCGCTGTGACATGTCGCGTCTTCAGCATTTCGGGTCGCGTCGACAGCAAGAAGAAGGAAAAGCGATGCGCCAATGTTACCGGTTTTGAACGCGCAACGGGCCCCGGATTTCTCCGGAGCCCGTTGCGGTTCGCTCATCGCGTGATTGCCTGCCGAGGATGGCAGGCAGCCGGATCAGTCGAGATCTTCCGAATCGTTGTGCAGATCCACCACCGCGTGGGTCTCGCCAGCGCTCTTGGCGCCATCGTTGCGCGAGGCACGCAGGTCGTTCAGATAGGCTTCGTCGATATCGCCGGTCACGTAGACACCGTCGAACACGGAGCAATCGAACTCATCCAGCGCCGGATTGACTTCACGACAGGCGTCCTTCAGGTCGTCGAGGTCCTGATAGAACAGACGGTCAGCGCCAATCAGGTCCGCGATTTCCTTCTCGGTACGGTCATGGGCGATCAGCTCTTCCGCCGCCGGCATGTCGATGCCGTAGACGTTGGGATAGCGAACCGCCGGTGCTGCCGACGCGAAGTAGACGTTCTTGGCGCCCGCTTCGCGCGCCATCTGGATGATCTCGTTGCAGGTGGTGCCGCGCACGATGGAATCATCCACCAGCAGCACGTTCTTGCCGGCAAACTCGATATCGATGGCGTTGAGCTTCTGACGCACGGACTTCTTGCGCAGTGTCTGACCCGGCATGATGAAGGTACGGCCGATATAGCGGTTCTTCATGAAGCCTTCGCGGTAAGTCACTCCCAGATGCTGGGCCAGCTCGAGGGCGGAGGTACGCGAGGTATCGGGGATCGGAATCACGACATCGATGTCCTGCTCCGGCCATTCCCGCACGATCTTGTCGGCCAGCTTCTCGCCCATGCGCATGCGGGTGCCGTAGACATAGGCACCGTCGAGCAGGGAATCCGGACGCGCCAGGTAGACGTGTTCGAAGATGCACGGCTTGAGGACCGGATCATCCGCGCACTGCAGGGTGTGCAGCTCACGCTCCATGTCGATGAATACCGCTTCGCCCGGGGCCAGATCACGGATCAACTCGAAGCCGGCGACGTCGAGCGCCACGGATTCGGAGGCGATCATGTACTCGACGCCTTCGGCGGAGTCACGCTTGCCGAAACACGCCGGACGGATGCCGTGCGGGTCGCGGAAAGCGACCAGGCCAGTGCCGTTGATGATCGAGACGGCCGCGTAGCCGCCCTTGCAGCGACGATGCACACGACGCACGGCATCGAACACATCACCGGCGCCCAGACGCATGCCCTGCTTGCCCAGCTCGTGAGCGAAGACGTTGAGCAGCACCTCGGAATCGGAGCTGGTGTTGATGTGACGCAGATCAGAGGAGAACAACTCCTGCTTGAGCTGGTCGGAGTTGGTCAGGTTGCCGTTGTGCGCCAGCGTGATGCCGTAAGGCGAGTTGACATAGAACGGCTGTGATTCCGCCTCGCTGGAGGAACCGGCGGTCGGGTAGCGAACATGGCCGATCCCCATGTTGCCCTTGAGACGCTGCATGTGACGAGTGCGGAAGACATCACGCACCAGACCATTGCTCTTGCGCAGCAGGAAACGACCTTCGTGCCAGGTCATCATGCCCGCGGCGTCCTGCCCGCGGTGCTGCAATACGGTCAGCGCGTCATACAGCGCCTGGTTGACCGAGGCGTTGGCCATCAAACCTACAATCCCGCACATCCCGTCATTACCTCACTAATACACACTTGGATAGGGAAGCGCACGCTGGCGACTGCCGGCGCCCGTCCATATGGCAATATGAGTGCTCACACGGCGCAATTGTCAGGCCTGCCCCCCATGCAGGCAACACCTGACCGATGGGTCAACCCCTTCGACTGCCCCGCATGAGGCTTCAGCAACGCGTGCCGAATGCCGAAAACGACAACGCCGGGCCACGATGCCCGGCGCTGAAAATCCTGCCTGTCACTGCTCACCACCCGCATTGCGGCTTGTGGCCTCGCCAGCGGTGTTGCCCCTGAGCAACGCCTCCAGCGAGGGCTGGTCCTGGGCGGAATCCTGGCGCGTGAACGACTGCAGCGCCTGCTGGCTGAGGCTGTCGCTCAACGCACGCCCTTCTCGCTGGGCGCTGTCGATCAGACCGCTGGCCTGCTGCTTGAGCCGGGTGCCGCTGGTGGAGTCCGGCAGCGACACGCTCTGACCCCAGTCACCGCCCGTATCCCATTCACGATAGCGAGCCAACGACCAGTCGCGCAGCTGCTCAAGCGTCGGCCGCAACTGGGCGGCCTGCCAGTCGGCGCTGTCACGCAGGGGCGTCAGCCCCACCACGGCGGTGATCAGCACCAGTATGACCGCCGCGCGCAAGGCGCCGAACACACCGCCGAGCAGACGATTGAAGCCGCCCATGCCGACCGCATGAATCAAGCGTTCCAGCAGGCGCAACATCAGCCCCCAGATCAGCACGCTCGCGATCACCACCAGCACGAAGCCGACCGCGGTGCGGATGCCCGGCGAGACGATCATCTCTTCGAGCAGGCCACCCACCTCGGCGCCGAACTGGCGTGCCGCGACCAGTGCCACCAGCCAGCCCGCCAGGCCCAGGGCCTCGCTGAGCAGGCCCCGCATCAGCCCCAGCAGTACCGAGATACCGATCAGGCCCAGACATAGCCAATCGATCCAGACCAGCTCGTTCACTCACCCTCCTTGCGTCGTACCAGCAGGCCCTTGATATTGACCTGCTGCTGCAGGCGCGAGCGTGCGGACTCACCGATCTCGGAGGACTTGTACGGGCCGACGAAGACAACGGTCAACTTGCTGCCACGCGGGATACGGTATGCCGCGAAACCCTTGCCCTGCAGCTCCTTCTGGAGACGCTCGGCATTGGCCGGGTCACCGAAGCTGCCGACCTGCACGGCCCAGCCACCGGCGGAAGACGACGGCGCATTCGAGGCTACCGCAGGCTTCGGTTCAGGCTTGGGCGCGGGCTTGGGTTCAGCCTTGGGAGCAGGCTTGGGCTCCGGCTTGGCAGCGGGTTCCGGTTCCGGTTCCAGCTCCGGCTTTGGCTTTGACTGCGGCTCGCTGCTGGCCACAGAGCGGGTCGGCGACAATTGCTCGGCCTCGGCGACACGGCCCTGGGACTCGGAACCGCTGTCACTGCCGGCACCCGGGTCACTGTCACGCACCTTGCCGTTGCTGTCGACGAAGGTGATCGGCACATCCGTGCCGATCTTCAGCTCACTGGGCGGCTGCGGCTCATCGACGTTGGAGCGATCGATATCCACCGGTTTGCCAAGCGTCATCACCGGACTCGGGCGCTCATCACGGGCCGGCGGCTCATCGAAGAGCATCGGGATGAAGATCACCCCCAACGCCAGCAGGATGACCGCACCGCTGATTCGCTCGCGTTTGCCATATTTCATTGTGACATCTCCCTTGCACCCGAAATCCCGGACCCACCGCCGGCCTGCATCAGGCCTGGGCGTCGAGCCACATCAATGCTTCACCGACCGTGAAGAAGGAACCACAGACCAACACTTCTCCAGCGCTCGTCTCGCGTGCCAACCATTCGGCTGCAGCGGTGACCGTCTCGCACTCCGCCAGTACCTCACCACCACAGTGGCGGACCACGGCGGCAAGCTCACTGGCCTGGCGGCTACGCTCGCCCTCCAGGGTGGCGACGACGAAGCCGTCCACCACCGGTGCCAGCGCCTGAATCACGCCAGCGGCATCCTTGTCGCCCAGCATGGCGAGCAACGCCCGCCGCGGCCGGGTGGCAGGATCCCGCGCGCAACGCAGGTCATGAGCGGCAAGACGACTGGCCAGATAACTCGCGGCATGCGGGTTATGGCCGACATCCAGACACCAGTCACGCCCGTGACGACTCAGCCACTGCATGCGCCCCTTGAGCTTGACGCTCGCCATGGCCTGCTGCACGCATTCGGCGTTGAGCTCGATACCGGCCTCGACCAGCGCATTCAGCGCACTGGCCGCATTGTCCCGCGGCAAGCCCGGGTCTGGCAGCGCATCGAACGTCAGTGCCGGCGCTGACAGGCGCTGCCATTGCCATTGCGAGGTAGCCGAATGGTCCGTGCTGCCATCCACACTGCTATTCACACTGCCATTCACAAATTCAGCCGCGGCCTGCCAGCGAAAGTCCTGCCACAGCACCTGCGGCGTGACACCCAGCGTGCGAGCATGCGCCGCACAACTGGACGGCAGCACATCCGAGCCGAATACGGCCGGCTTGCCGGCGCGCAGAATCCCGGCCTTCTCGAAGCCGATGTTCTCGAGGTCGGTGCCAAGAAACGCGGCATGATCCTGTGCGACCGTGATGATCATCGCGACATCACAGTCGATGATGTTGACGGCATCCAGACGCCCGCCCAGGCCAACTTCCAGAATCGCGAGCTGCGGCTGCTGCTGAGCGATCAGCCATAGCCCGGCCAGCGTGCCGGCCTCGAAGTAGGTCAGGCTGATCACGCCCTCGTCATCCAGCGGCTCACCACTGGCCGACAGCCCGGAGTGGCGCGCGGAATCGACCTGCTCGAAGGCCGTGACCAATGCCGCATCACTGACGTCTTGACCATTGAAGCTCAGACGCTCGTTGTAATGCAGCAGGTGCGGAGAGGTATAGGTGGCGGTGCTCAGCCCGTGGGCACGCCCCAGCGCCTCGAGCATGGCAACCGTCGAGCCCTTGCCGTTGGTGCCGGCCACGGTAATGATGCGGCCACCGAGCCGACGCGCACCCGCCCCGACCAGACCGAGACGCCTGGCCACGCACAGCACTCGGGCAAGGCCCATATCGATACTGACGGGGTGCTGATGCTCGAGACGCGTCAGCCACTCATCCAGCGAGAGGCCACGCGGCACGGCATCATGCAGGGGGGAAAGCTGCCACGAAGCGGCATCCAGCGGAGGGAATGAGGAAGACTGCAGCACCTCATCGGTGCTGCAGCTTGCCGGGGCGGAGCCCTGCTCAGCCATCGCGACGTTCGCCTTGCGGCTTCTCGCTGGTGAAGGTCTCGTCGAGCACGCTGTCCACGGCGGAGCGCGGCTCGGCCGGTGCTTCGACAGTCGCATCCGCCTCGACGGATTCTTCTTCGACGACCGCATCCGCGACCGGCAGGTTGGCGGCGTTGACCGGCATGCCCTGCAGCTTGAGCAGGATGCTGGACAGGCGCTCACGCATCTCGCGGCGGTGGATGATCATGTCGACGGCGCCATGCTCGAGCAGGAACTCGGAGCGCTGGAAGCCTTCCGGCAGCTTCTCGCGCACGGTCTGCTCGATGACACGCGGACCGGCAAAGCCGATCAGGGCGTTCGGCTCGGCGACATTCAGGTCGCCCAGCATCGCCAGCGACGCAGACACGCCACCGAAGACCGGATCGGTCAGCACGCTGATGTACGGCACGCCAGCCTGCTTGAGCTTTTCAAGCGCCGCGGAGGTCTTGGCCATCTGCATCAGGGAGAACAAGGCTTCCTGCATACGAGCACCACCGGAGGCGGCGAAGCAGACCAGCGGGATGTTCTCGGCCAGCGCAAGCTCTGCTGCACGCACGAACTTCTCGCCGACGATGGCACCCATGGAGCCACCCATGAAGCTGAACTCGAAGGCCACGGCCACGACCGGCTGACCGGCGAGAGCACCGCGCATGGCGACCAGCGCATCCTTCTCGGAAGTCTGCTTCTGGGCAGCGCTCAGGCGATCCTTGTACTTCTTGGAGTCGCGGAACTTGAGGCGATCGACCGGCTCGAGATCCGCCGCGATTTCCTCGCGGCCTTCGCTGTCGAGGAACCAGGACAGACGCGCACGCGCAGTGAGACGCAGGTGGTGGTCACACTTCGGGCAGACGTTGTCGTGCTTGGTCAGCTCCGGAAGGTACAGGACTGCTTCGCACTTGGGGCATTTACGCCACAGGCCGTCAGGAATGGAGGTACGCCGATCCTTGCGTTGGATACGGCTCATTGACGGCACAATCTTGTCAAGCCAGCTCATGGTGGGGAGGCTTCCGTTTTGCTGCTGTTCTGGGCACCGCTCGACGACTGTCGGCGGCCATGCGAGTTGGCACATATTCCAGGGCGTTCACGCCCCGGCAATATGGCGGGCAGCTACCATCACAGGGCAGTGCCAATGGAAAAGACCGTGCAACCCATTGGTCGTACGGCCACTTTTCCGAATTCTGGGGGTCATTGTAGCGGCTTCGCCCCCCTTGCGGGTAGTGCGAGATGCCAATTGAGCGTTGCGGCCCTCGCCGCTTGGGACGAAAGCAACGCAAGGGCCACAACGCTTGCCGGCAAATCAGCGCTGCTGGCGGACTGCCTGACAGAATGCCTGCATGCGCTCGTCACTCTTCTCGCCGGGCGCGGCTTCCACACCACCGGAGACATCGACCGCGTAAGGGGCGACCTGCGCCACCGCCGAGGCGACATTGCCTGACTCGAGACCACCGGCCAGGATGACCGGCAGCGGCAGATCGGCCGGGATACGCGACCAGTCGAAGGTCTCGCCGGTGCCACCGGGCACGCCGGGACGATAGGCATCCAGCAAAAGGCCACGCGCGTCATGGTAGCGCACCGCCTGCGCGGCGAGATCGATCCCGTCACGCATGCGCAACGCCTTGATATAGGGCCGCCCAGCCGCCCGGCACTGCTCCGGCGTCTCATTGCCATGCAACTGGAGCAGATCGAGATGCGGTGCCGCTGCGGCAATCTCTTCGCCGCTGGCATCCACGAACAGGCCGACCCGCGTCACGAAGGCCGGCACGCACGCGGCAAGCTCGGCCAGACGCGCCACATCGACCGCACGCTTGCTGCCCGGCCACAGCACGAAGCCCAGCGCATCGGCCCCTGCTGCCACGGCGTCGCGGATATCCTGCTCTCGCGTCAAGCCACAGATCTTGATCCGGGTACGCTGGCTCGCTCGAGCGCTCATCTCGGTCATGGGATCACTCCGTTCAACGTGAGGATTCATTCTGGGTGGCAGCCGTCAGCGTGTCATCCTCGGCGCCTGCCGCAGGGTCGCCTGGCGCAGGATCGCCTGCCGCAGGATCGCCTGGCGCAGGAATCGCTTGTTCATGCTCGCGACTGAGGCGCTCGGCTTCACGGGCCACGTTGGCCAGCCGGATGGCCTCCTGCTCACTGAGCTTGCCTGCCGCACGCGCCTCTTCGGCACCCTCGGCCTCGGCGCGCGCCATGCGTGAGCGCACCATCGGGCAGTCCGGCAACGGGCGCTCGCCCGTCCACTCGCCAAGATGTGCGACCAGACCAGGCCCCAGGGGTTCCTTGGGCAGCGCATAGCGCGGCGGATAGATGACATCGACGAAGTGAAGCCCTGTCGCCGCTGCCGTCGCGCTCGAGCGCGTGCGATCTCCTCCGCGCATCAGCTCGACGATCCACTCGACAGGCTTCTCGCCACGCCCGATGGCCATCAAGGTGCCCGCGATATTGCGCACCATGTGATGCAGGAAGGCATTGGCCTGGATATCGATCATGACGATATGGCCATGGCGACTGACTTCAATGAAGTGCACGTGACGGCGCGGCGAACGCGACTGACAGCCTGCGGCGCGGAACGCCGAGAAATCCAGCTCGCCCACCAGATGCGCCGCCGCGGCCTGCATGTCGGCGACATTGAGCGGCTCGCGACACCAGGTGACATTGTTGCGCTCCATCACCGGCCGAAACGGCTGGTTGATGATTATGTAGCGATAGCGACGGGCGATGGCGCTGAAACGCGCATGGAAATCATCGGGCACCGGCACGGCCCAATGAATCCCGATATCGGGGGGAAGGTTGACGTTACCGCCCATGCGCCAGGCCTTGCGACTGCGGCCCACGGGGGTATCGAAATGCACGACCTGACGCACGGCATGCACACCGGAATCGGTGCGGCCACTGCAATGCACGGTAATCGGCGTGGAGGCGACCTTGGACAAGGCCTTCTCAAGCGCTTCCTGCACGGAGGGGGCGTGGCTCAGACGCTGCCAGCCACAATAGCGGGTGCCATCATATTCAACGCCCAGAGCAATGCGCCCCGGGCGTTTCTCGTTATCATCCAACGGTGTAAAAAAGGGCATCAGGTCAGACCAAAGCGCTCCATCAACGCCAGCGCCTCTTCACGGACCATGTCATCACTGGCAGTAGCGAGCGGCTCAAGCAGCGCAGCCGCCTGATCATCATCGCCATCCACCAACAACTGACGGGCTTCCTCGAGCTGTTGGAATGCCACGGTATCCTGGGCGCCAGCCCCAAACCCTGCCGACTCGACAGAGGGATAGGCATTATCCTGATCCCCAGACTCGAACGCCACTTCCTCGACCTCGAATTCCGAGATATCACGCCGCGGCACGTCCACCTCTTCCAGCGTCATGCTATCCAGTGACGGCAACTCGTCCATGCCATCGACTGCGGCTGACGGCTTGCTGGACACCTCATACGGCTTCTGGCTCGCAGCGCTGCCTTCACTTGCGCCACTGCTCTCACTTGCAGCACCGTTCTTCTCGCTCGCGGCACCGCTCTCGAGCGCGGAGTGGTCATCCAGCTCTTCACGCAGTGAGGTAAACTCGACGGACTCGCCCTTGAGCGCGCTATCCGCCGCCTTGGATGCCGCGGCATCAGCCCCCTTCTCGCCATCAGCGTGACCAGCATCTCCCAGCGTCAATTCCGGCGCCTGGTAATCGATCACGTTGTCGCTGTTGAAGTGGCTCTCACGCACTGGCGCCTTCTCGAGGTCCTCGCCCTTGAGGCCCGGTTCGAACGCGACGCCTTGATCGGGAGCGTGCTCGACCAGCGGTTCGCTCACGCTGTCAGACAGCGCGCCGGCATCTTCCTGGTCATCAAGGGAGGCGTCAGAGCCCGTGGCGGATGCATCTGCCGGGCCATGAGCCGCATCATCGACCTTGTCGCGACCTTCAAGCGGCGCGCGAGGCGCTGCCCCCTGCTGGCTTGCCACCCCCGACAGATAGGAGACCTTGCGCCCCACCTGACTCGCGCCGCCGCCTGCGACAGCACGCAGCGCACTGCTTGAGACACTGTAACGATCCAGCAGCGCCTGAGCCTCGAAGCGCTCTTCTTCATTGCCGGCCGCCAGCACCTGCTCACCTTCCTGGTGCAGGGCTTCGGCGTTGCCAAGCTCGCCATGGACTCCCATCAGCTTGAGGCGCAGGTCCTGGCGTGCGGGATCTTCCACCAGACCGGCTTCCAGCAGGGCCTGAGCCTGATCGAAGCGGCCGTAGGCGATGAAGATGTCCGCCTCGCTGATCGCCGCCGCTTCCGGCTGGGAGAGCGGCTCAAGGCTACCGGAACCCCGGCGCGCCGCCACGTTGGCATCTTCAGACGCGGATGACTTGTGACCCGCGGCAGCAGCGGCAGTCGAGGCCGCAAAGGTATCCGGGAAAACGCGAGGCTTGTCCTGGTCGGGCTCTTCATTGCCGCGGACCGCATCGGCAAAGCTCATGTTCTCATCGCCCCCGGAACCGGAGCGGCGACGCAACAACAGCAGCAACAGAAGCAGCAATGCCCCGGCCGCCCCGCCGACGATGGCCAGGTTGTCCTGCACCCACTGCCAGGTCGCCTGGGGCCACGGCTGCTTGGGCAACACCAGGTTGCCCTCGCCGTCGCGCGGCTGACCGAGGTCCACCCCGGCGGCGATCAGGCTTTCCGGCAACGCCAACGGCGAGATGCCACTGTTGACGAGCAGACGATTCTGTTTGGCGAGCAGCACCTTGGCCGTCTCGAGCTGCTCGGTACGCTCTGCCAGCGATGCTCGCAGCTCGCCGACTTCGTTGCGCAGGGAGGCCACTTCGCTGCGCAGGTCATCACGCTCCTGCTCCAGCTGATCGAGGCGTTGCTGATTGGTCAGCAGCTGATCTTCCAGCGACTCGAGGCGATCAGACAGTTCATCGATCGCCTGCTGACTACCCGCCGATATCTGACCACTGGCCGCCGCCTTGGGCTTGCTGCCGTCTTCATCCAGCAACGTCAGACGCGGCTTGCCGTCGGCACCCGCGCTGGCGGGCCCGCTCGGTGCGGCCGTGGCCGCAGGCGCAGCACTGGCGGAGGGCTCGTTCGACGTGCTGGCCGCAGCGGTTTTCTTGCTGGCCGGAGCCGGCACGGTCTTGCCCTGCGCGCCCGCAACCCACTGCTGATACTGCTGACGCACTTCCTTGTCGGCCTCGGTACGCGAACGTCCCAACATGGTGCTGCGGTCCGGCACGCTCAGCACCACTCCCGTACGCAGCTTGTTGATGTTGCCGCCCGGGAAGGCCCTGGGGTTGGCTTCCTGGATCGCCAGCATGGCCTGACGGATGCTGACACTGGCATCCGGACGCACGCGACGCGCGATCGTCCACAGCGAATCACCGTTGCGCACCTTGATGCTGGACGGCGGCGTGCTGGATGACGCACTGCGTGAGGCATCCTGGCTGGACTGGGCATTGTCGCGGAACACCACGGAACGCGTCGGCGAGGAATCGTTGGTGGCCAGCGGGCGCGAACGCGCGCCGGCAGGTGTCACCAATGACGGCTGACTCGAATAGCCCGCCGGATCGAACAACAGGGTCACCTGACGCTGCAGCTTGCCATTGGGCCATTCGACATCCAGCAGCAGGTCCACATAGGGCTCACGTACCGCGCCATTGGTGGACAGCTGGAGATAGTAGCGCCCACCCTGCTGCTTGACGGCAACCTTGATGTCATCGCTGACATAGCTGCGATCGACGCCCGCTCGCGTAAAGGCGGCAGAATCGGCAACGCCGGCCTTGATGAGGCTGGCATCGAGGCCCGAGGTATCCGTGAGGCCGATGCGCGCGTCCAGTGGCTGATTCAGATTCGAGCGCAACCGCGGCGATTCCATGCCGACTGCCAAGGCCTGAGCACTGTAGACGGCGAACGACACCGCCAGTGCGAGAGGAAGCTTGCGTCCCATTGAGTGTCCCTTCGTATGCGGCCGAATCATTGCCCGGCCTGCGCATTATGTTACGTATACTTACACAAGATACCAGAGAGTCCGTCCCAAGAGTGCGGGAAGCCATTGGCAAAGTGGAAAAAGTTTCAACGATAGAGTGACGGCCCACGATAGATAAAGGCCGCAGAGGCGTCATATCGCGAGTGACCAGCTCGACGATATCCCCTTTACGATACCCGTAAAAAACACCTCCCTGCCATCATGCATCAAAAGCGCCAGTCAAAATCGCAAAAAATGCGCAGGAAAGACTGAGATATCTGGTACTCGCCGTGACATCAGTGACCTACCTCTTACCTGAAATCACCGATCTTCCATGACGTAACGTGCAAAAGAGAAACGCCCTCGACTCCAGAGAGCCGAGGGCGCTTTCAGGTCAGGCTCGCAACGAACCCGACGACATGTTGCTACACAGTGCGATCAGGCCGCGCGATGTTCACGCAGGATGGTCAGCATGCGCTTGAGCGGCTCCGCGGCCCCCCACAGCAGCTGGTCACCGACACTGAAGGCGGACAGGTATTCGCCACCCATCGCCAGCTTGCGCAGACGGCCGACCGGTACGGTCAGGGTGCCGGTCGCAGCGGCCGGCGTCAGGTGCTTGAGGCTGTCTTCCTTGGTATTGGCGACGACCTTGACCCAGTCGTTGTGCTTGGCCAGGCGGTCTTCGATCTCGTCCAGCGGCACGTCCTGCTTGAGCTTGACGGTGAAGGCCTGGGAGTGGGAACGCATCGCACCGATACGCACGCACAGCCCATCGATCATGATCGGGTTGCCCTGGCTGTCGAGAATCTTGTTGGCCTCGACACCGGCCTTCCACTCCTCGCGGGTCTGACCGGATTCCATCGCGGAATCGATCCACGGCAGCAGCGAGCCGGCCAGCGGCGCACCGAACTGCTGGGTCGCGAAGTCATCGCCGCGCATGGTGGCGGTCACCTTGCGGTCGATGTCGAGGATGGCGCTGGCCGGGTCCGCAAGCTCGGAGGCCACGCTGCCATTGAGCTGGCCCATCTGGGTCAGCAGCTCACGCATGTGGCGCGCACCGCTGCCGGACGCCGCCTGGTAGCTCATGGAGGTCATCCACTCGACCATGCCGGCCTCGAACAGGCCGCCCAGGCCCATCAGCATCAGGCTGACGGTGCAGTTGCCGCCGACGAAGGTGTTGGCACCGGCGCCGATCTTCTGGTCGATCACGTGACGGTTGACCGGGTCCAGCACCAGCACGGCGTCCTTGTCCATGCGCAGGGTGGAGGCCGCATCGATCCAGTCGCCCTTCCAGCCGGCGTCACGCAGCGGGCCAAACACCTGCTTGGTGTAGTCGCCGCCCTGACAGGTGACGATGACATCCAGCGCCTTCAGCTCATTGATGTCATTGGCATCCTTGAGCGCCGGCACCGGCGTGCCCACGTCAGGACCGGCCTGACCGACCTGGGAGGTGGAGAAGAATACCGGCTCGATACCGGCGAAATCGTTGTCATCACGCATGCGTTGCATCAGCACGGAACCGACCATGCCACGCCAACCGACAAATCCGACTTTCAACATGCTTGTTCTCCTTGTTCATGCACGGCCGGGAGCATGGAAGACACCACCGCTCCCGACACAGGAATGACCCGCAGCGAGCACAGGCAACTCACACGAGGCGAGCCTTGCCCAACGCTCCAGCCGCAGGTCCTGACATGAGAACCCGGCGACGCACGCCGAGCTCCCCCATGATCATCACGTGAACGCCGCTGGCTTGCGGCGTTCACGCGGGTCTTGCCTTACGCCTGGGCCTTGAAGGCGGCCAGCACGGCATCGCCCATCTCGGAGGTGGAGACCTTGCGCGTCCCGGCGTAGGCGATGTCGGCAGTGCGCAGACCTTCATTCAGCACCACGCCGACCGCCTTCTCGATGCGCTCGGCCCAGGCGGCTTCGTTGAGCGAGTAGCGCAGCATCATGGCCACCGACAGGATGGTCGCCAGCGGGTTGGCGATGCCCTGACCCGCGATGTCCGGCGCGCTGCCGTGGCACGGCTCATACATGCCCTGACCACCCGCATTCAGCGAGGCGGACGGCAGCATGCCGATGGAGCCGGTCAACATGGCGGCCTCATCCGACAGGATGTCGCCGAACATGTTGCCGGTGACCACCACGTCGAACTGCTTGGGGGCACGCACCAGCTGCATGGCGGCGTTGTCGACGTACATGTGCGACAGCTCGACATCCGGGTAGTCGCCGGAGATACGCTCCATCACGTCACGCCACAGCATAGTGACTTCCAGCACGTTGGCCTTGTCGACGCTGCACAGCTTCTTGTTGCGCTTCTGCGCCATCTCGAAGGCGGTGCGACCGATACGCTCGATCTCGGACTCGGAGTAGACGTAGGTGTTGTACCCGACCTGCTGGCCATCACGCGTCTCGATGCCACGCGGCTGACCGAAGTAGATGCCGCCGGTCAGCTCACGCACGATCATGATATCCAGACCGGACACCACTTCCGGCTTGAGGCTGGAGGCCTCGGCCAGCTGCGGGTAGAGAATCGCCGGACGCAGATTGGCGAACAGCTCGAGCTCCTTGCGCAGCCCCAGCAGGCCGCGTTCCGGGCGCAGCGAGATGTCCTCGAGCTTGTCCCACTGCGGGCCACCGACTGCGCCGAGCAGGATGGCGTCCGCCGCCTTGGCCGCCTCCAGCGTTTCCGCCGGTAGCGGGTGACCGGCCGCGTCATACCCTGCACCACCGACCTTGCCTTCGCTCAGCGTGATGTCCAGACCTTCGCTGCGGGCGGCTTCAAGGATCTTCACGGCTTCGGCGGTGATTTCCGGGCCAATGCCATCACCGGGCAGAATCAGGATATTGCGGCTCATCTGGAACTCTCCTTGGGCCGGAAGTCTTCCGGCGAGACCGACGGTTCACCATCGGTGCTGAGACTGGGCTCGCCGCCATTCTGGACGGCGAGCCATGACGAATATGTTGCGATGTCAGGCGCTGACTGACGCGACGCTGGCCAGATCAGGCCGTCTTGCCGTCGCGGAACAGCCACGGACGCTCGGTGCGATGACGCTTCTCGAAGCTGTCGATGGCGTCCTGGTCCTTGAGGGTCAGACCGATATCGTCCAGGCCTTCCATCAGGCAATGCTTGCGGAAGCTGTCGACCTCGAAGGGAATCGACTCACCGGACGGCGTGATGACCGCCTGTGCCTCGAGGTCGATATCCAGACGATACCCTTCCACCGCCTCGGCTTCCTTGAACAGACGGTCCACCGTGTCCTCGTCGAGGGTAATCAACAACAGACCGTTCTTGAACGAGTTGTTGTAGAAGATATCGGCGAAGCTCGGCGCGATGACCACGCGGAAGCCGAAGTCGGTCAGTGCCCAGGGCGCGTGTTCACGCGAGGAACCACAACCGAAGTTGCGACGCGCCAGCAATACGCTGGCACCCGCGTAACGCGGCTGATTGAGCACGAAATCCGGATTCAGCGGACGCTTGCTGATGTCCTGACCGATATAGCCCTCATCGAGATAACGCAGCTCATCGAAGAGGTTCGGCCCGAAGCCGGTACGCTTGATCGACTTCAGAAACTGCTTCGGGATGATCAGGTCGGTATCGACGTTGGCGCGATCAAGCGGTGCCACGAGGCCCTGCTGGCGAATGAACTTTTCCATATCGGGCCTCCTCAGGCGACTTGAGTGTTGTTGGTAGGGATGGGGGCAAAGTCACGTACATCAACGAAGTGACCCGCAATCGCGGCAGCGGCGGCCATGGCCGGGCTGACGAGGTGCGTACGCCCACCGAAGCCCTGGCGGCCTTCGAAGTTGCGGTTGGAGGTAGAAGCACAATGCTCACCGGCGCCCAGCTTGTCAGCGTTCATCGCCAGACACATGGAGCAGCCCGGCTCACGCCATTCAAAGCCCGCCGCGAGGAAGATCTCGTGCAGCCCTTCCGCTTCCGCCTGCGCCTTCACCAAGCCAGAGCCCGGCACCACCATCGCCTGCTTGAGGCTCTTGGCGACCGTGCGGCCTTCGGCCACGCGCGCCGCTTCACGCAAGTCCTCGATACGCGAGTTGGTGCAGGAACCGATGAACACGCGGTCCAGCTTGATGTCGGTGATCTTCTGCTGAGCGCTGAGGCCCATGTACTCGAGCGCACGGGTGATGCCACGCGCTTCGGTGTCATCGCTGGCCGCGGCCGGGTCCGGCACCACGCCATTGACGCTGGTGACCTGCTCCGGGCTGGTGCCCCAGGTGACCTGCGGCGCGATGTCTTCGGCCTTGAGCACCACGACCTTGTCGAATTCGGCGTCCGCATCGGAGACCAGATTGCGCCAGTCGGCGACGGCCGCTTCCCACTGCTGGGCGTTCGGCGCATAGGGGCGCTCGTAGAGATAGTCGATGGTGATGTCATCGACACCGACCAGACCGACCCGCGCACCGGCTTCGATCGCCATGTTGCAGATGGTCATGCGGCCTTCCATGGAGATATCCTGGATGGCAGAGCCGCCGAATTCGATGGCGTAGCCGGTACCGCCGGCGGTGCCGATCTCGCCGATGATGGCGAGCACGACATCCTTGGCGGTGACGCCAGTGCCGAGACGACCATCGACGCGCACCAGCATGTTCTTCATCTTGCGCTGGATCAGGCACTGGGTGGCGAGCACGTGCTCGACCTCGGAGGTGCCGATCCCGTGGGCCAGTGCCGCGAAGGCACCGTGGGTCGCGGTGTGGGAATCGCCACATACCACGGTCATGCCCGGCAGAGTCGCGCCCTGCTCCGGCCCGACCACGTGCACGATGCCCTGACGCGCATCATTGATGGTGAACTGCTCGATGTTGAAGCTGTTGCAGTTGTCGTCGAGGGTCTGCACCTGGATGCGTGAGGTCTCGTCCTCGATGCCCGCGATGCCCGCAGCACGCTCCTTGAGAGACGTCGGCACGTTGTGGTCCGGCGTTGCCAGGTTGGCATCCAGACGCCACGGTTTGCGACCGGCCAGACGCAGCCCTTCGAATGCCTGCGGCGACGTGACTTCGTGCAGCAGGTGACGGTCGATGTAGATGAGTGCAGTACCGTCTTCGCGTTGCTTGACCAGGTGCTGATCCCACAACTTGTCATAAAGGGTCTGGCTAGCCATGTCGTGTCTCCTCGTGGCGCCTTACGGTAAGAGCGCGCTTGCTGCCTCGGGGCTCGTAACGGCCCCTTGATGAGGGTGTGTCGTCCAGTGTTGATGGCGGGGCGGTCGTGCGAGCCCGTGGATAGTGACCACTTGCTTGCTGGCTCCAGCATCGCCGCCGCGTCCTGTGCCATCAAGAGTACTCGGCGACAATGAATAAAAGCAATTCATGTTTTTCATGCTTTGGATTCCCAAAAGGAATACCATTGCTCGTCAGGTCTTGATCAGGAGTGCATCCGCCTGCGGCGGCATCGATCGCCCCGCTTGACGCTCCCCTGAATGCCCCTATGAGCGCCCTCATGACAGGATAGCTGCCCCACATGGACACACCCTCTCTGCAGGCCTTCGTCGCCGTCGCCGAAACCGCCTCCTTCTCGCTTGCCGCCGAGCAGCTGCACCTCACCCAGCCGGCCGTTTCCAAGCGCATTGCCCAGCTGGAGCAACTGCATGGCGCACGGCTGTTCGATCGCATCGGGCGGCGTGTCTCGCTGACGGAGGCCGGCAATATCCTGCTGCCCCGCGCCCGCGCCATTCTGGTGATGCACGATGACACCCGGCGTGCGCTGCGCAATCTTTCCGGCGAGGTAAAAGGCAGCCTGACGATGGCCACCAGCCACCATGTGGGCCTGCACCGGCTGCCGCCGCTGCTCAAGGCCTTCACCATGGCCCACCCCGAGGTGCGCATGGACATGCGCTTTCTGGATTCGGAACAGGCCTATCAGGGCGTACTGGATGGGGAGCTGGAACTGGCCGTCGTCACCCTGGCACCGCATCGCGATCCCAATCTGACGGTGGTGCCGGTGTGGCTGGATGAGATGCGCTTCGTGTGCGGACGTGATCACCCGCTGGCAGGTCACAAAGCGTTGCCGCTGGCCGCCCTCTCACAGCACGACGCCGTGCTGCCGGGCCACCTGACCTTCACGCGCGGCATCGTCATCGACACCTTCGCGCGTGACGGCCTCTCGGTGGAAGTCTCGATGTCCACCAACTACCTCGAAACCCTCAAGATGATGGTCGCCATCGGCCTGGGCTGGAGCGTACTGCCGGAAAGCATGATCGACGACGAGATCGAAATCCTGCCCATCGATCACCGCCCCATCGAACGCCAGCTCGGCTACCTCTATCACAACAACCGCACCCTCTCGAACGCCGCCAGCGCCATGATCGAGCTGCTGGAAGGGGCAAGGGATGCGGCATCGAGATAATAGGACCGTAATAGCCTTGCATCCATATCTACAAATACTTATATTAAAACAAAAACTACTAGAGGGAATAACATGCCAACGTATAGACAAGCTAGAAGAGGAAAAATTCTTAAAGTAAAGAAAAGACCTATAAATTACAGTCGACATACAGTAGTCAAGCGTGATAGACGATTCGGCTTACAAACGCGAGTATTTGCCACCAATCCTTGGTCCATAATTCGTGGATCTATTGCTACCATTCAGGATGGCTCTATAAAAAACCAAGCAAATTCATTTGTGGCCCAAGCAGAAGACTTTTACCGCGCCTATCAGTCTGCTCATGAAACTTCATCGAAGCCTTTACTTGTATACTACTCGCTGCTGAATCTAGCTAAAGCTTTTGTATTGTTCAAAGGAGTAAGAACAGAGTACGACAAGGCTCATCACGGATTACAAGAAACAATACACCCCGATGGAGTAGAATTCGAAAACTCTTTTCTAAAATCTTACAAGTCTAGAGGTAATCAAGTAAATATTTTTTCAGACTTCGTACACGCTTTTACTGGAAGTCCAGAAGCAGCGAGAGAGAAAGTATATGATTTGAAAAACCTTCACCCTCAGATATTGCAGGGCCACAGACTCTGGGCGGATGCATATGAGGCTAAGGAGAGATTCATCGAAATCGAAAGGATCGATTTTTTCCATGACAACGAAACAAAAAAAATTTGGATGGTTTTAAATATTTATGCTGATGATTTATCTAGATTTGGGATTAGTAGGACTCAATTTCTGAAGGAAGGATGCCTAAGAGATTTATTTCACCACATAAAATCAGAGGAAAATCTAAATAGTCGCTTGCTACTAAAATTTGAACAAACTTTGCCTCTAACTTATACCGGAAGACCAAGTGACAAGCTTGAAGAATTAACCAATTTAATAAAAAACAGAGTATGGTCTTCAGTACTTAGAATGCCGCCTTACAGGAAAAACTATGCTTACCTTTCGCCAGAAGGAGAAAAAAACCAACGCCTCCCACAAGTCATGTCAATTTATGCATTCATATACTATCTAGGTTCTGTAACTCGCTATAGACCATATTTTTTCGAGGACTTATTGGAAAGACCTGATGGCGCTCATATTGAAGAAACTATAACAAATATACCGCAACAATTTCTTTTCCTTATAGCAAGTGAATTTGCAGGAAGAGAAGTAGCCCACGCCCCTATCGTATAAAATAAAAAAACCCGACTCACAATGGAGTCGGATTTTGTCAGCAGTCTAAATTTAGACTTTCACTCTTCTACATTACCATCTTTACTTATAGAACTTGTCGCATTTTTCGCTTTGCTGGTCGCAGGCTTGGCATCATCCTTCTTCGCTTCTTCCGCTGCCTTGGCGGCGGCGGCCTTGCTGGCATTGGAGGGACGGCCACGGCGCGGCTTGGGTGCTTCGCTGCCGGTGTCGCTCTTGGCGGTGGTAGTGGCAGCACCAGAACTTGAAGTGCCCGAGCGGGAAGCCCCCTGATTGGAAGCCCCCGTGCTGCTACCCGTCTTGGCAGTGCTCTTGCTGGCAGTGCTCTTGCGCGTCGTCGCGGGCTTCGTAGCGCTGGAGCCTGCCGAGCTGGAACCCGAAGACGTGGAAGAAGTGCTGCTGCTCGAGGTGCCTGATGCAGACGGCTTGCTGTCAGAGTCTGACTTGCTCGCAGTCGTCTTGCTTACAGTCGTCTTGGCCGCCGTTGACTTGTTGGCAGTGGTCGTCTTGCTGGCTGCCGTCTTGCGTGGCGTGGAGGTCTTTCTCGCCGTGGTGGTCTTGGTCGCTGAGCTACCGGTGCTGCTGGCAGCCGTGCTCGCAGTGCTCTGTTTTGCAGTGCTGTCGCTGGCCGTGCTGCTGGTGGTCGTTGCGCTCTTGGAAGCAGTGCTCTTGGCAGCAGTGCTCCTGGAGGCTGTGCTCTTGGGTGCAGCACGCTTGCGCGCGGCGGGCTTGCTTGCCGGCGCTGACGACTCAGCGGCTGGCGATCCAGCGGCTGGCGCCCCAGCAGCTGATGCGGCCTTGGAAGCGGCAGGTCTGGTGCTCGCACCTTGCGCTTTGGAGGCACTGGATGAGCTGTTGCCCGCCGTGTCACCGGCATCATTGGCGGCCTTGCCGGTGACGGCTTCGGTCATCGCGGTCATGGCCTCTTCCAGCGGCAGCGTCACCTGCTTGAGCGCTTCATTCACGCTCTTCTCGACCGTCTGCTGCACATCACGCACGGCCTTGAGCTGCGCATCCGCCACGCTGGTGATCTCTTCCGGCACGCTCTGCCCCAGCACTTCCGGAATGGTCTGGCGCGCATAACGCCCCGGCGCCGCTTCGATCACGTCGAGCTTGCCCTCGCCCGGCGTGCGCGCAGAGACCTCCGGTTCCGGCTCCACGAAGCCATTGCCGGTCATCCACGCCTGCCAGTCATTCCACCAGGAACCTTCGTGCTGCTCGGTGCCCTCGAGCCACTCATCCGGCGTTGCCGGCAGGCTGTCATTGGTGGCGTAGCCGTACTTGTTCTTGTGCGGCGGATTGACGATACCCGCGATATGACCAGAGCCACCGAGCACGAAGCGCTTGATGGAGGCCTTGGGCAGCTGGGTGCCGTTGTAGGTGGTCTGCCACTTGGCGATGTGGTCCTCGCGCGCGGAGACCCAGTAGCTCGGTGTCTCGATCTGCGAGAGATCGATCGGCACGCCGTCCAGCTCGATGCCGCCGGGCTGCACCAGGCGGTTCTCGAGATACATGTGACGCAGATACCAGGCATGGGTACCGGCCGGCAGGTTGGTGCCGTCGGTGTTCCAGTACAGCAGGTCGAACGCGGTCGGCGCTTCGCCCTTGAGATAGTTGGAGACGTAGAACGACCAGAACAGGTCATTCTCGCGCAGCAGATTGAAGGAGAACGCCATCACGCGGCCATCCAGATAGCCGTCCTGCGCCATCTGCTTCTCGAGGCCCTGCAGCACCGGCTCGTTGAGGAAGACACCGATCTCACCGGGATCGGAGAAGTCCTGCAGCGTTGCCATGTAGCTGACCGAGCGCACGCGGTCGGACTGCTTCTCGGCCGCCAGATAGGCCATGGTGCTGGCTGTCAGCGTGCCGCCGATGCAGTAGGACAGGATGTTGACCTGCTTCTCGCCGGTGGCCTGCTCGATGGCATCCATCGCGGCCAGCGGGCCCATCTGCATGTAATCGGCCCAGGTGAGATCACTCTGCTCGGGCCCCGGGTTGCGCCAGGAGATCAGGAACACGGTGTGACCCTGCTCCACCAGCCAGCGCATCATCGAATTGTCCTGACGCAGATCGAGAATGTAGTACTTGTTGATCCACGGCGGCACGACCAGCAACGGCGTGCTGAAGGCCTTCTCGGTGGCCGGACGATACTGGATCAGCTGGATCAGCTCGTTCTCGAAGACCACGTCGCCCGGCGTGACGGCGATGTTGTCGCCGAGACGGAAGGCTTCGGTGTCGGTCATCGCGACATTGATGCCTTCGGCGGAGTTGGCCAGGTCATCGCGCAGACGCTTCAGGCCGTCGAGCAGGTTCTGGCCGCCGGTCTCGCGGGTCACGCGCTGCACTTCCGGGTTGGTGGAGGCGAAGTTGGAGGGCGAGAAGGCGCTGACGTACTGGCGCGCGTAGAACTCGAGATTGCGCTTCTGGCTCTCCGGCAGGCCTTGAATGCCGGCCAGCATGTCGTCCACGGCGCGCGAGAACAGCAGGTATTGCTGCACGAGGAAGTGGTAATAGGGCTCGCTCTGCCAGGCCTCATCGCGGAAGCGACGGTCAGAGCGCGCGGGCGTGATCACCGGCTCGACGCTCTCGCCATTCAGCTCGCGCAACGTGCCCTGCAACAGGGCCATCTGGTCCTGGAAGAGGCGCGTCTGGGTCGACATCAACAGTTGCGGGTCACGTGCCAGGGCCTCGGCCCCCGCCTGGAAGCAACGACCCATCTCGTCATAGATGGTGGAAGCGGCAGCGCTGGGCCATAGGCGCTCCAGCATGTCACTCATCAAGGCTTGATACTGGGCACTGGCCTGCTGCATCACGCTGGCCCACTCCGTGCCTTCAGCACCATCGGGGAACAGACTGGTAAAGGCCTGAGAGAATGTCTGCGAGAACGCCTGCTGCTGGGCTGAGTCCATATCGCCCTTCCTCCTTGTCATTGACCATCACGTCATTGGCTATCGAAGCTTGGCTGCCGAACATCTGCCGGCGGCACGATTTCATCGAATCGAATCCTTCCTGACCACTGAGCAGTGCCATGCCGTCTCTCGTGAGACGGGCGCCTTCACTGGCGACGGGCACTGCTTTTCAGACTGTTTTGAAGACCGTTTCACGGCTGATTTCAGGGTGCTGCAGTTGAACATGCCAGGGCAAGCAAAGTGCGCTGTCAGTTGGAATGGTCTGCCTCCTGCAGGTCTGCTTTCCGTCGGATTCGCGCGCGGCAAATACGAGAGCAAAACAGCCTGTGTGCCAGCGTGCTCATCTCCAGCATGCGCCTTCCAGCACGGCAGGGGCAATGCCTGAAAACGGCAAAAAAAAGGCTGGCGCAAGCGCCAGCCTTTTCGGGGTATACCTTAGTTCTGCTTGGCGCGGCTTGTCGCGGCAGCCGGCTTGTTGCTGGCAGCGGAGGATGCCTTGTCCTCTGCTGCTGAAGCGGCTTTCTCTGTGGCAGCGGACGCCTTGTCGGTGGCTTCCTTGCCAGCGTCAGAGTAGGCCTGTTCGAGCTGGGCGCGCATTTCGTTGCCCATCTCGGCCAGCTTCAGGGAATCATCCATCATCTGCTGAGACAGCTCGGTCGCCACTTCCAGCTGGCGGTTGCTGAACTCGCTGAACTCTTCCATACCCTTGATTTCAGTGGCAGCACGCGCACGCTCGAGACCAGTCTCGGTATAGCGCTTGGCAGCGTCCATCTGATAATCGGCAATCTTGCCCATATGGTCGAGCATCAGAGTGTTGAGCTTGCGCATCGGCTGGTAGAAGCTGCGGGCTTGCTCGGCAAAGGCGTTGAACATCTGATCCTGCTGCATGACGGTTCCTCCCATGGATTCCGTACCGGGACAGCGCGCAGAAATCTCTGCGCCACCTGTGGAGCACAGCAATATGCTGCACTGCACAAAGACTAGTCTGCTCCTCAGGTGGTTGCAATCCCATGACAGAAAACTGTCAAAGGACATTTTCTGTCATGGGATTGGCCGGGCATTCCTCACGCCCCTGTCAGCCAAGAGCGTTCTTCGCGCCTGCCGGTCATCAACTGCGCTTGGCGCGTGAGCGCGCACTGGCCGCGGAGGCCGGTTTCGCATCATCCACCCGACTGGCGCTTTGCTCTGCCTTCTGATCCGCGCCTTGATCACTAGTACGCCCCGAACTCCTGCGTGCGGCAGGCTCCGTCTTGTCAGCGTCCTTGCCTTCCGCGCCGCCCTGACCGAACTGCTGCAGGGTATCCAGCATCATCTTCTGATACTGATTGAAGGCGGCCATGCCCTGGGCCATGCTCTCGCCCATGTCGCCGGGCATGCCGCCCGCTGCGCCCTGCCCGGCATTGCCAGCGCCAGGCGCGCCGCCCATCATCCCCTCGGCCATGCCCGGCGGCATGAACTTGGCAAACGGCGTGCCCGCGCCCGGCGCCATCAACGGCTTGAGCAGACTCATGGGGTCGTAACCTTCAACACCCGCCTCCATCTGGCGACGAAAGCGCTCCATCAATTCCTGCTGGAAGGCTTCCACGTCCGGCAGGCCCATCGCCTGGCGAAATTCCTGCGGCGTGAGGTCGAATTCGACATTGATCTTCATGGCAGATTCCTTGTGTTGTCTGCCCGCGCACGGCGTGGTGCGCGAGTCCGCTGGCATGCATGCCATTCGAGTCTAGCAGCGCGAATGACACGGGGGCAGCCTGCTACTTACGTCTTTTCTTATTTACTTTCCGCAAGCCAGCCCACAACGCAAGACGCCCCAGCCACGAAGGATGCAGGGCATCACTCCACGACTGGGGCGTGTCTTTCTACAAGCTCAGCAGCGCCGCAAGCGGCTTACACCTCTCGCAGCACCGGCGTGTCGACCTTGACGTCGGCGTTCTGACCGCGATGGCGCAGCAGGTGGTCCATCAGTGTCAGCGCGACCATCGCCTCGGCGATCGGCGTGGCGCGGATACCGACACACGGATCATGACGGCCGGTGGTGATCACCTCGACCGCCTCGCCGTTGACGTCGATGCTGCGACCCGGCAGTCGCAGGCTGGAGGTCGGCTTGAGGGCGATGCTGGCACGGATGGTCTGGCCGCTGGTGATACCGCCCAGAATGCCGCCGGCATGATTGGAGAGAAAGCCTTCCGGCGTCATCTCGTCACGGTGCTCGGTGCCCTTCTGGCTGACCACGGCGAAACCGTCACCGATCTCGACGCCCTTGACGGCATTGATGCTCATCAGGCCATGCGCGAGTTCGGCATCGATGCGATCGAAGATCGGCTCACCCAGGCCGACCGGCACGCCAGTCGCCTCGACGGTGACCTTGGCGCCCACGGAATCGCCTTCCTTGCGCAGGGCGTCCATGTACTGCTCCAGCTCCTCGAGGCGATCGGCATCGCCACAGAAGAACGGGTTGGTGTCGACCAGCGACCAGTCCTTGACCTCAAGCTCGATGGGGCCGAGCTGGGACAGGTAGCCACGCACCTGCACGCCGAGGCCCGCCAGATACTTCTTGGCGATGGCACCGGCGGCGACACGCATCGCGGTCTCGCGGGCCGAACTGCGGCCGCCGCCACGGTAGTCACGCTCACCGTACTTGTGGTGATAGGTGTAGTCGGCGTGGGCCGGACGGAACTGGTCCTTGATCTTGCCGTAGTCCTTGGAGCGCTGATCGGTGTTCTCGACCATCAGGCCGATGGCCGTGCCAGTGGTGCGACCCTCGAACACGCCCGAGAGAATGCGCACCTGGTCCGGCTCGCGACGCTGGGTGGTGTGGCGCGAGGTGCCGGGACGGCGGCGGTCCAGATCGATCTGCAGATCCGCTTCGCTGATCTCGATGCCCGGCGGGCAACCATCGATGATGGCGCCCAGTGCCGGGCCGTGGCTTTCGCCGAAGGTGGTGACGGTGAACAGCTTGCCGAAGGTATTTCCGGACATTCAGGGGGTCCTCAGGCGATGCCGCCGGTCATGGCCGACGGCGTTCTGATAATAGTTGTCGTAAGCGTTGCAGAGCCTGGCGGCCTGCGCCCGTGCTTCTGGCGAATCCCGCCGGGTCAGGCACCCGCCAGCTCAGGCGAATTCGGGCGCGCAGACTTCCAGCGTCTGGGCATCGATGGCGAAGACGCCGTTGCCGCCGCGCTCGAACTCCAGCCACATGAAGGGCACTTCCGGGAAGGCTTCCATCAGGTGACGCTCGGAGTTGCCGACCTCGACGATCAAGATGCCGTCGTCGGTCAGGTAGTCACGCGCCTCGCGCAGGATACGGCGCACGATATCCAGGCCGTCGTCACCGGCGCCCAGCGCCAGTGCCGGCTCATGGCCGAATTCCTGCGGCATGTTGGAGAGATCGAAGGTATCCACGTAGGGCGGATTGGAGACGATCAGGTCATAGCGCTTGCCCGCCACGCCCGCGAACAGGTCCGACTGCACGGCGATGACACGCCCTGCCACGTCGTGGCGTTCGATGTTGCGTCGCGCGACTTCCAGCGCCTCGCTGCTGATATCGACCAGGTCGACCTCGGCGGTCGGCATCACCAGCGCGGTGGCGATACCGATGCAGCCGGAACCGGTACACATGTCCAGCACGCGAGTCGGCGGCAGTTCCGGGAACCAGGCCGAGAAGCCGCTCTCGATCAGCTCGGCGATCGGCGAGCGCGGAATCAGCACACGCTCATCGACATCGAAGGGCACGCCGGTGAAGAAGGCCTCGCCCAGCAGATACGGCAGCGGCTTGCGGGTGGTGATGCGCTCACGCACCAGCGCCACGATGCGCGCTCGCTCCATGGTCAGAAGGCGCGCGTCGATCACGGCGGGGTCCGTGTCCCACGGCAGATGCAGCGCACCCAGCACCAGCGCCACCGCTTCGTCCCAGGCAGAATCGGTGCCGTGGGCGAAGTGCAGGCGATGCGCGTGGAACTCACTGGTCGCCCAGCGGATCAGGTCGCGCAGGGTCACCAGCTCCTCGACGAGACGGGAGTCCGGCTCACTGAGGCTGGAAGGATGGCGCAGGTCGGACGCGGAAGATGTGGACACGGTGATTCCTGTAAGCGGACAGATGGACAACGAGCGCCGCCAGTCGTGAGGGGTCGGTGGCGTCTCGCGCAGGCATTGTAGCGTTCACGAGGCGTGGCGGCGACCCTTGGCATGCCTTGATGGCGCGCCTGCCGCTTTTGTCTTCGCAAGCGACAATCGTTTGTCTTCGACAGTGGCAACCGCCTGTCTTCGACAGCGACAACAGCCGCGCTATACTGCGCGACTTGCCATTTTATTGCCCGCGGAGCCCGGCCATGCCACCCAACCACGACGACAGCTCGGATACCGGCGACGACTTCAACGCCTTCCGTGCCGCCCTCAAGCAGGCCGGCGTACGCAAGATCACCACCAACCGCGCCGACCCCGGCCGCAAGCCCCTCGACAAGGAAGAGCAGGCGCGTCTGGCGGCGCGCCGCGCTGCCGCCAGCGAAGCCTCGACCGACTCGCTCGGCACGCCATCGCGCACCACCGATGGTCAGGTCGAGCCGGTCACGCCCAGTCAGCTGCTCGACTTCGCGGTACCAGATCTCCCCTACCGCCAGCGTCAGCGCCTCAAGCGCGGCGAGATCGCCTGGGAGGCGGGCCTCGACCTGCACGGCTATACGCTGGAGCAGGCCCGCATCGAGCTCGAGTCCTTCATCGACGATGCCATCGCCCGTCGCTCACGCTGCGTGCTGGTGGTGCATGGCAAGGCATGGACCGGCATGGCTGATCACCCCATCATCAAGAGCCACGTCAATGCCTGGCTGCGCCAATGGCCTGACGTGCTGGCCTTTACCTCGTCACTGGAGCTGGATGGCGGCAGCGGCGCAGTCTATGTCCTGCTGCGCAGCAAGGGCCGTGACCCGCTGCTCGACTGAGCGAATCCTACGGTCGCCACATCGCCGAGACATTGATGATCCGAGCATCTGATAGCTGAGCGCCTGAATAGCTGGGCATCCGTATAGTTGAGTATTTGAGTAGCAGAGGCAGGCCTCACGCCGAGCCTGCCGCCATAACGACAAGGGAACACCCTGATGACACCCAACGCTGAACAGCCAATGCGCACCTCTTCACGCCGCGCCCTTTCCGCTGCCATTCTCGGCGGCGCGACCGCCGCTGGTCTGTCACTGGCCTTCGCCATGCCGGCCACCGCCAGCGATGCACTGTCCGACAGCACGCTTTCGCGCGTGCAACAAGGCCAAGTGCTGAAGGTCTGCACCACCGGTGACTATGCGCCCTTCAGCCACCGTGAAGACAATGGCGACTTCGAAGGCATCGACATCGACATGGCCGCCTCACTGGCCAGGAGCCTGGGCGCCACGGTACAGACCGTGCCGACCAGCTGGCCGACACTGATGGAAGACTTCACCTCCGGCAAGTGCGACATCGCCATGTCCGGTATCTCGGTCAAGCTGGACCGCCAGGCTCAGGCCTACTTCAGCCAGCCGTACCAGACCGGCGGCAAGACGCCCATCGTGCGCTGCGAAGACGTCGACAAGTACCAGACCGTCGCGCAGATCAATCAGCCCAGCGTGCGCATCACCGTCAACCCGGGCGGCACCAACGAGCGCTTCGCCAACGAATTCCTGAGCGATGCCACGCGCGTCGCGCACAACGACAACCGCACCATCTTCAACAACATCATCGAAGACCGTGCCGATGTGATGGTGACCGACGCCATCGAGACCCAGCTGCAGGCCAGCCGTCACCCGGAGCTGTGCAGCGTGCACCCAGACTCGCCGTTCACCTTCTCCCAGAAAGGCTATCTGCTGCCGCTGGGTGACAATATCTGGAAGGCCTACGTCGATCAGTGGCTGACCCAGATGCAGGGCACCGGCGAGCAGGCTGCCATCTTCGACAAGTGGATCAACGGCTGAGACGACGCTTCGCTCAGGCTCCGGTCACACGCTCTGCAATGAAGCGCTCTGTATTGAAGCGCTCTGTATTGAAGAGCACTGTAGTGAAGAGCACTGCAACGAAAAGCCCCCGCCAATCGGCGGGGGCTTTTTCATTAAAGGGCAACTCACGGCAGGCTAGCCGTCGCTGCCCTTCTCGTAGCGATCCAGCGCTTCGGCGGCCAGATGACGGCCCAGCTTGATCAGGCCCGCGGCGCGGTGGAATTCATAGGCACCACACACCGTCTTGGGAATCTCGACCAGGATATCCGGCGGATAGCCGGCGATCTTGTACTTGGCCAGCGTCGCCTGGGTGATATCGAAGGAACGCATCATCATGTCCAGCTTGCCCCAGGCAAGCTCCGGCGCATTCTCATCGACCCGCTCAGGCTCGGCTGCGGACGCTGGCGGCAGCTGCTTGCCCTGGGTGACAGCGCCAGTCTCTGCCTGCGGCTCTGCCAACGCTTCTTCTCCCGGCGCTGGCTCGGCATCGCTGCTTTTCAGTGCCTCGAACTTCAGGCGCGAGGCATCGCCCGGCGGCAGCGGGACGCCGCCGACCGGGCTGGCAAATGCCATGCCCTGCTGGTCCTCCAGCGCCTGCTCCTTCTCGGCAGAGAAGATGCGCTCGGCCCCGCGACGCACTCCCCGCAGCCAGTCACTGAAACCACCGCCGCGCGCCTCCAGGGCGGCTTCGCGCGCCTCTTCCTCGGCGGCATCGGCCGGTGGCAGCATCTGCTCCAGTGTCTGGTTGCGCGGCGAATGCGCCGTGGCGTTGACCGCCAGCACCAGGTCAACGTGGGCGGCGACCAGCGGCGTGATCGGCAAGGGATTCATCAGGCCGCCATCCACCAGCACCTTGCGGTCGCGTTGCACCGGCGTGATCACCCCGGGCACCGCGATGGAGGCCCGAATCGCCTCGAGCAGATTGCCGCTCTGGAACCAGACCTCCTTCTGGGCGATCAGGTCGGTGGCGACGGTGGTGACCGCAATCGGCAGGTCCTCGATGCGCGTGTCGCCGATCAGGGCTTCCAGCTCATCCATGATGCGACGCGCGCGGATGGCGCCCATCGGGCTCCAGGTGACATCCACCAGCCGCAGCACGTCAAAATAATCCAGCTCACAGACCCAGTCGCGATAGGCATCCAGCTTGCCGGCGGCATGGATACCCCCGACCAGTGCGCCCATCGAGCAGCCCGAAATGGCGCGAATGTCGTAACCGCGCGCCAGCACTTCCTCGATGACGCCGATATGGGCATAGCCTCGGGCCCCGCCACTCCCCAGTGCCAGGGCGATGGTCTTGCGCTTGGCCATGGCATGTCTCCCGCTGCAGATGATGATGGATGAACGGACGCGGCACGCGGTGCATCGCTCAGTGCGAGCTGATCCACTCGACGATGGCATCGGCGACCGCCGCCACATGCGGCGGCTCCAGATGCAGGTGGTGGCCACCCGGCAAGACGCGACGCTCGAGCCTCTTCACGGCATCGCGCGCCTGCTGCGCCTCGTGCCTTATGGTCAGGATACCCTGCTCGCCCTCGATCAGCAGTACCGGTTGGGTCAACGCCGCCAATAACGCCAGCACCTGCTCCGGGGTGTAGCGCATCAGTGAAGGCCGCAGCAGGCGGCGGTCACTTCTCAGCCGCAGGCCACCGTCTTCCAGTACCTCGAGGTTGCGCTCGACGATCGGCCGCGCCGTGTCGGCATCGATCGGCGTAACACCTCCCGCGACCCGCGCCGCCACGGCGTCCTCGACATGACGATAATGGGCACGTCGCGTGGCGGCGCGTCTGACCGGCTGCGCGTGGCGTGCCAGCAATCCGCGGCGCAGCTGATCGACCACCTCCGAGGCTGGCGTGGCAAGTGCGCCGATGCCATCGATCAGCACCAGTCGCGCGATATATTCCGGCAGCGCCGCAGCCACCTGCCCCGACACCGCCGCCCCCAGCGAGTGCGCCATCACCGTGACGGGCGCGCGCGACAGCCCCTCGTCATACAGGCCTTCCAGTGCCTCGATCACATCGTGGCAGTAATCCCATACCGCATAATCACCGTGCTCACCCAGCGGACTCGAGTGCCCGTGACCGACCATGTCGATGGCGATGAGACGAATGCCCAGCCGTTCACACAACAGCGGCGCCAGGCGGCTGAAGCTGGCGGCATTGTCGAGCCAGCCATGCAGCGCCAGCCACGTCGGTGCCTGCTCGGCGTGCTCGGCAGGCGCCCACTCCAGGGCCGCCAGCTCTCCGCCCGTGCGCCGTGGGAAGCGACGCTCACGCAGCGTAACGTTGGCGCTCAGGGGAGCCTCTGCGATGTCCTGAACGGTTTGATCAGTGCTCATGCTTGCCTCCCGGCCAGCAGGCCTGGCGGCAGCACATCCGGCGGCGCGAGGTCGGCGATGGCCGCCAGCAGCGCGGCGCGCGTCTCCTGTGGGTATTCAAAGGGGTACATATGTCCTCCCCGGACATGCTCCACCGTCAGCCCGGCGCGGCGCAGGCGTGCCTGGCGCGCCGGCGTGAGCAGATCAGACTGGGCGCCGGCCAGAATCCTGACCGGCACCGCCAGCTTCGCCGGCGAGCCTGACAGGTGATCGCTGAGGTGACGGAAGATCTCGACCTCGTGACGGGTATCGAAGCTCAATGACAGGCTGCCGTCCGCGTGACGATGGGTGGCGTTGTCGACGTAGTCATCCAGCGCCTCTGGCGTGAAGTTGGCGAACAGTGAGCGGCGGCGCAGGTAATCCTGCATGGCCTGACGGGAGTCCCAGCGTGCGCGACGCCCGCGAGTGCGGCCTGCCGGCGTGACACGATCAATGAAGCCGAAGCGCTTGGCGACCTTCATGCCCAGCGCATCACGGCCCAGCATCAACGGCGGGTCGAGCAGCACGAGGCAGTGGAAGCGTTCCGGCTGCTTGAGCGCCGCCATGTAATTGACGATGCCTCCCAGCGAATGCCCGACCCCGATCACCTTGCGCCCGGCGCCGCCCGCCGCGGGCAACGGCCCCAGTGCGGCGTCCAGACATGCCAGCCACTCATCACGCAGCGAGATCAGATTGTTGCCGACCGGATAGGCAGGGTCGTGCGCCAGTCGGTCCACCGGCAGCAGATTGAAGTGCTCGGCCAGCGGCGCCAGCAGGCTCTTGTAGCAGGCACCGGTGAAGCCATTGGCATGCGCGAAGGCCAGCACCGGGCGCTCGGTGTCGGTATTCAGGCCCGCCGGGTCAGCGTCGCCCTGCTTGGACAAGGCCTGTTCGGACAAGGCACGTCCGGACAAGTCCTGCCCGGGCCGGGGTTGCCGTGAGGTGGCATTCATCGTAAGGTCTCCTTACCACGGGCCGCCGTCCCTGACGCGCCCAGACAAACGGTTGTTTAAATATAGTCAACAGCATGCCAGCCCCGCCCAATAGGCGCTACTCCTCCCTTTGGCCCATGGAGCACCTCACTCCCCTTCCATGCCCGCCGGCACCAGCGCAGCGGCTGTTTCCGTGCTGGGCTCGGCTGCTTCCGCCTCAGGCAACGCCAAGGCACGACTGACCGCCAGCGCCGCCTGAACCGCGACAGCCGTGAGCTCAACGTGCTCGTCTTGGGGCACCCTCGCGCCCAGTGCCAGCAGATGATCGCGCAGCGCGCCATTGACCTGTATCTCGACGGCATTCAAGCGCGCGACCAGTTCAGGCGGCCACCCCTTGCCGGAGAGCGTCAGCCGCGCCCAGGGCTTGCTGCCCGCGGCGATGGCCAGCACCAGCTGGGTGCGATCATTGAGCTGCTCATGCTGACGGTAATAGAGCGAGGGGCGCGACCAGTTGAGGGTCAGCGTCACGGCAGGCTGCCAGGCGTCTGGCTGGGCTGCGCCGCTTTCAGGCGTGGAGGCACGGGGGCGCAGGTCATTCTGCGTCAGCGGCGACAGCGCAGCGAGAATCTGATGGGCAGCGTCGCTGTCAGGTGCCAGGCCTCGCACCAGCGGCGCTTGCCGTGCTGACGCGTCTTGAGCAGACGCCGCCAGCGAGATGTCCATGCGACTCAGCGGCTTGTACACCGCGGCGTCACTGCGCAGCTCGGTGACATTCAGCACCTCGCTGGGCGCCATGCCGCCGCGCCAGTCCGGCAACCCGATATCGCGCGTCAGCTCCCAGATCGGCGCGCCATTCACGCCAGCCAAAGCGTGGGAGCCTTTCACTTTCGCATCCGAGGGCGATGGCACCCACCGCACGTAGCGTCCCGCCAACTCAGCCCTGCCCGCACCGCTCAGCTGCGTTGCCGCCGCGGGCCTGGCGCCCAGTTGCAGACTCACCTGAGCGCCGTTGCCCTTCACGCTCAGCAGCGGTGACTGCGCGCTGAAGCCCAGCGCTTCAAGTGCCTTGTCCGTGGCCGGCTTGCGCGTGCGCAATTGTGCCTCGCCCAGCTGACTCACCAGCGCCTCCACCTTGCCCTGGCGGGCAGGCCAGCCGGCCAATGAGGTGATCTGCCAGTCGCCTGCGGGCCCACGCGCCAGACTCAACCAGTCCTGGCTGGCCTCTGCGCCACGTCGAATGCCGATACGCTGCGCCGAGGCGGCCACCTGCGAGAGCAGCGGCAAGGGCAGCAAGATGCCTGACTGACCCGCGGCCACTGTCGTCAGCGCCTGGCTCATCAGCGAATCACTTTGCCACTGGGCCAAGTCTGTCCCGCCCGTGGCGGGGCCTGAACGCAGCGATTCCAGCAGTGACGGCCCTGCGGTGAGCGCCGTCACCGCGGCCACGGAGACCAGCGCCGTCAGTGCCCATCCCGTCCGATTGAAGCGCCCCATCAATCACCTCCCGACTGGGTAGTATCGCACGGCGTCGCCTTGCCTGAAGCTGCCTTGCCTGAAGCCGCCTTGCCTGAATCTGCCTTGCCTGAACCTGCGGCTGACTTGCCCGAGCCTGTCGAAGCGCTTATGGCGGCGTGACTCGCGGAGCGGGCGCTGTGCTGTGCATTGCGCTGTTCCTTGCGCTGTTCATTTCGTTCTGCGCTGCGCTTCCCGCTGGGCTGACCGTGGCCCGACAGACGCCCTGTCGACTGATAGCCCGCGCGACGGCTGGCACGATAACGCCGCCAGCAGATCAGCTCGCCAAGCAGGCTCAACGCCACCGGCAAGGCCAGCAGCGTCCACAGGCGCAGCTCGCGGCGCAGGGCATCACGCTCGGCATTCGCCTCACGCTGCTGACGTGACAGAGCGTCCTCGAAGTCATGCTGCATCGCCGCCAGGGCGTCGCTTTGCTGCGCGGCTTCGGCCTTGCCAGACACCGGCGTCGCGCCGAGCGCACTCAGACGCGTCTGCCAGTCATTGCGCAGCCGGGTCTCCTCGGCGGCCTGACGATCGGCCAGTTGATGCAGGCGCGTCAGCTCGCGCACCTGATGGGCACGCGCGCGCAGGGCGACCAGCTCGGGGCTGCCCGCCAGCAGGTCCACGGCATTTTCCAGCCAGCGCGCATTGGCATTGAGGGCCTGCTCGCTGCCATCCGCTGCCGTGCGCCGCCACAGACGATCACTGGCCATGTCGACATCGCTGACCACCAGCAACTGGCCGCCCTTGGCGCCTGCCGCTGGCCATTGCGCCAGCACGGCCAGCCCGCCCGCCGGCGGTGTTTCCCCCGCCAGTCCCGACAGCGGACGCGGATCCATGCGGCTGGCGTGAACACGCGCCGCCGGAATCAGCCGCGCCTCATCACTGCCACGAATCAGCCACTGCAACGGCGCGTCTTGCGCTCCCGGGCCTTTCGATGATGCGTCTGCTGCATCAGGCAGCGGCGCCAACCAGCCCGCGCTGGACATCACCAGTTGCTCGACATTGAGGTTGAGCGCGGCGTCCGACAGCTGGGCAGCACTTAGCCCGAGCAACGTCGGACTCAGCGCACGCGTGCCGTCCAGCAAGCCGATCGGCAAGGCCAGCTGCGCATCCGCCACCACCTCGCCCGCGCGTGATTCAAGCCCGGCGCGCGCCAGCAATGTCGTCAGCGCCTCGGAAGCCGGCGCCGGCTGATCGAGCATTTCGGGCAGCGGGTCCACCAGCATCAACACTCGGCCGCCACGCTCGAGATAGGCCGTGATGGCCTCCAGCGTCTTGACCGGCAACAGCCGCGGCGCGATCACCAGCAACGCATCCTGATCGGCGATCGGACGCGCGGCATCATCGCCGGCCGACAGCCAGTCGATGCGCAGGCGTGCATTGAGATGCTCCATCAGGCCCCAGCTGCCCAGCGCTCTGCCCTGCTCCAGACTGGGTTGGCCCATCACCGGCAAACGCGAGACGACACCCAGGCGCGGCGGCTCGGTGCGCGAGACTTCCTGGATCTGGCGTGTCACCTGCGCTTCCAGCCCGCCGATATCCGCCGCCTTGAGCAGCGGAATGGCGCGGCGTTCGGCGTAGGGGCCATCCACCACCAGCCCGAACAGCATCTCTTCGCCGCCCGGCAATGACAGCGCGGTCAGGCCCTGCGCTTCGAGATCCGCGAAGTCGGCACTGTCCGGCGCAGGGTCGACACGCTTGAGGCGTATCTGCGGTTCACGTGCGAAGGCGGCCAGACGCGTCTCGATCCGTGTCGCCAGTTCACGCAGCTGCGGCAGGTCGGCGGCGAAGCGTTCGCTGTAGGCGAAGGTCAGCGTCACCGGTGCCTCGAGGTCATCGAGCACCGCACGACTGGCGGGGCTCAGGCTGTGCTGACGCGTGGCGGTCAGATCATGCGCGCGGGTGAGCGGATTGTGGCCGTCGGCCGTCAGCAGCGGCGGCAGGCGCACGCCGGCCAGCAATAACGCGGTGACCGCAGCCGCCAGCGCCGCCGTGACCAGCCACTGTGGCGCCTGCTTGCGTGCATGGCGCTCCTGACTGAGGCCGCGCGCCTGCAGCACCAGCCCGGCCAGGGTCAGCAGCAGGAAGTAGCTGGCATCTAGCCAGGTCGGCCGGCCTTCACTGAAAGGCGTCAGATGTGCTGGCAAGCTGATCAGATCTAGCAGCTGCACCCAGTGCGGCGCCAGATGCTGAGCCAGCTGGCTCGTCACCGCGGGTGTGCCCGGCAGCATCAGCGCCAGGCCCAGTACCAGCGCCCCGAGCCACGCCGACAGCGCAGAAGGCGCGCGCACCGCCAGCGCCTGGCCGAGACTGGCCAGCGCCATCACCAGCAGCGCCATGCCCAGATAGCCGCTGAGCATCAGGCCGAGATCCGGCGTGCCGAGCCAATGGATCAGCACCACCAGCGGCGCCGTCATCGCAAGCCCCAGCCAGCCCAGCACGCTGGCACTGATCAGGCGTGCGCTGGCCAGTCGCCACGACCCCAGCCCGAGGCCGGACAGCCATTCGAGCAGGCCGTTGGCACGCTCTTCCGGCCAGCCGCGCAGCGCCAGCAGCGGTGTCCACAGCACCAGCAGCCAGGGCAATACCTGCCACAGCGAGCCAAGATCGGCGCGATCACGTGCCAGCAGATCGCCCACCTCGAAGGCCCCCAATGGAGCCAGCACCGCCATCACCACCAGCAGCGACCAGCTGGCGCCCTGCGTCAGTGCCTGATGCAGGTCACGGCGGACCAGCGCGAGAACGGCCCTCATGACGACACCTCCTGATCTGCGCGCGGTGTCTGCTTGCGCATCGGCAGCGGCGAGGGCTGCTCCGCCATGCGCGTCACCAGCTGGCGGAACGCGACCTCGATATCGCCCCGTTCGTGGACGCATTCATCGAGGCGGATCTCCATGTAGCTGCACCAGCGTGCCAGCGCGGGGCGCGGGTCCTGGTGGAGCCGCCCGGCCAGACGCAGCACGGCGCCGGTCGAGACCACCAGCGGCGACTTGTCACGCGCCATGGCATCGCCGGGCTTGACGGGCGTGATGGCCGCCACGCCCGGCAGACGCGAGACACTGGCCAGCTCGCGCTCGCTCAGGGCCCGGCTCAGCGTCACTCGCCATACCGGCAGGCTGGAACTCGCCCCATACCCCGCGCCGTAGCGCGAACGGCTGCCACCCAGAATGCCTTCGCTGACGGAGGTCGCGGCCAGCGCCTCCGGCGTGTCATCGAAGCCCAGCTGGCCATTGGCCATGACCAGCACGCGGTCACAGATACGAGGCACTTCCTCCAGCAGGTGGGTGGAGACGATGATCAGTCGCTCGCGACCCAGCTCACGAATGAAGGCGCGCACGCTGTCCTTCTGCAGCGGGTCCAGCCCATCGGTGGGCTCATCGAGCAGCAGGATGTCCGGATCATGGGTCAACGCCATCGCCAGCGCCACGCGACGCCGAAAGCCTTTGGATAACACAGCGCACAATTGATTGGCGAAAGGCGTGATATCCAGGCGATCCATCAATGCCGCAAGGCGATCATTGCGCACCTTGCGCGACAACCCATGCAGACCCGCCACGCACTCGAGGCTCTCGCGCACCGTCAGCTGCGGCCACAGGGGCGCGCCCTCCGGCAGATAGCCGATGCGACGCTTGAGACGATTGAGCTGGCGCTGACTGGCGCGACCATCGAAGGCTTCGCCTTCCAGCTCCAACTGGCCCTGGGTAGCGGCGAGCGTGCCCGCCAGCATGCGCAGACTGGTGGTCTTGCCGGCACCATTGGGGCCCAGCAGACCGATGACCTCACCACGCGAGGCCGTGAAGGTCAGCCCGGTGACAGCCTGTTGCTGGCCGAATTGACGCCCGAGCCCACGACTGACCAACAGCGCCGGGGAAGCGGACGGCTCGGCAGACGCGCGCGCGGGAGTTGCCGCAGAGCGAGTCGCCACAGAACGAGTCGCAGCAAAGGGCGTCGCGTCAGAGGGCGTCGCGGCAGAAGATGACGCAGAGGTCGTGTATGGGTCCTGCAAGATACCCGCTCCTTGTACTTTTCTTGATAGGGGCAATGCGCTGCCGGGGCTGATGGTTCCGGCAGGTGATCATGAGGCCGGAAGATAACCGTGGCACCGGCAGATAACCGTGACAGATGACAATGCAGCGCACAGGGTAAGCGGACAGCCTGCGCTCGCCAAGCAGGAGTGCGCGCACAGTCGCCACTCGCGCGGTTATGGCGTCTATTCCGCCCTTTGCCGGCCCTCAGGCGGGCCTCGGCGCCGGTCTTCTCTACCATCACGCCCGCCCGCGCCCCTGGTTGGCGCCATGCGGCCAGCGCAACCTGATACCAGAGCTGATGGCCGAGCTGAACGACTATCCCTAAGTCTAAGGAAAGCCTGATATGCTGGGCGGATGACAGGCACGCGCCGTTGTCAGAGCGCCTGCTGGCCGGCCGTCTGCCCGCCAGGGCCTTCACACGTTGAGCCTTCTCCCGCTGAGCCTTCATTCGCTGAGCCAATATTTCACCTTGCTGGACAGGACCCCTCGATGCCCAAGCATGACAAGCAGTCCGCTACTTCCTCGCCGTCTTCCAGGCCGCGTCGCGATACCCGCCTGCGCAACGGCCTGTTCTGGGCCTTGCTGGCAGCGGCCTTGATCACGGGCTTCTGGCTGGCCTGAGCCAGGCCGCCGCGGCAGTTCACGACGGGGCTGCAACGGGCCGCCGCGGTAGCGCGACGCTCGCCAGGCACTGACCAAAAGCCTCACCAGACAGACCGCAACACTCACAGGACAAGGGCGGAAATGAGCGAGACTACTTCATGAACGACATGCTGGCGCTGTTCGTCGCGACCCTGAACGTCACCGTTCCGGTTTTCGCGATGGTATTTCTGGGCCTGGGCCTCAAACGCCTCGGCTGGATCGATGACACCTTCATCGGCACCGCCTCATCGCTGGTGTTCAAGGGCACCATGCCGGCGCTGGTCTTCCTCTCCATCGTGCGCGCGGATCTGGATCACGCCCTGCGTCCGGGCATGCTGACCTATTTCGCGCTGGCGACACTGGGCACCTTCCTGCTGCTGTGGGGCTGGGCGATCCTGCGCGTGCCGAGAAAGGAACGCGGCGAGGTGGTCCAGGGCTCGTTTCGCGGCAACTGCGCCATCGTCGGGCTGGCACTGGCCGCCAACCTCTACGGCGATCTCGGCCTCTCGATGGGCGGCATCCTGATGGGCGTCGTCATCCTGTCCTACAACATGCTGTCGGTGGTGGTGCTGTCGAGCTATCTCGGCGATGGCCGCACCAGCTGGAGTGGCATCGCGCGCGGCATCATCACCAACCCGTTGATTCTCGGCGTGCTGGCTGCCCTGCCCTTCGCGGCCTTCAGCTGGCAGCTGCCCGAGTGGCTGGAGACCTCCGGCGACTACTTCGCGCGCATGACGCTGCCGCTGGCATTGATCTGCATCGGCGGCACCCTGTCGATGCGCTCGCTGCGTGAAGGCCGCAAGCTGGCGCTGAGCGCCAGCTTGATGAAGATGATCAGCGTGCCGCTGCTGGCGACCACCGTCGCCGTGCTGCTGGGCTTCCGCGGCACCGAACTCGGAGTGCTCTTCCTGTTCTTCGCCTCACCGACGGCGGCGGCAAGCTTCGTGATGGTGCGGGCGATGGGCGGCAATGACCGCCTGGCCGCCAACATCATCGCCATCAGCACCCTGATGGCGGGCATCACCATCACGGCAGGCATCTTCGTGCTCAAGCTGAGCGGTCTGGTCTAGCAGCAGCGGTCTGATCAAGCAGCAGCGGTCTGGCTGCAGGCCACAACGAAACGCCCCCGCCAGTGCAGACTGGCGGGGGCGTTTCGTTGTGGCTCAATGGTAGTGGTTCATGACAGCCGCGCGTGACTTACGCCAGCTCCGCCGGGCTCACGAACTGGTGCAGGTCCGCCAGACCGGCAGCCCAGACATCGGCGTCCAGCCAGGCAAGACTTGCGGTGGCAAAGGCCAGCTGGGTGCTGCCGGGGCCATCGACCAGGGCGCTGGCCAGATTCGAGACCAGCGGATTGTGGCTGATGATCAGCCAGTCGCGCGGCTCGCGCCCTTCAGAGGTGGGCGGCACATGGGTCTGCAGCCAGTCGAGTACCGGCGTCAGCGGGTCGTCCGGGGTGATGATCTCGAGCGTGGTCTGCTGCTCACCACTCAACTCCAGCGCCGAGGAGATCTCCTGGGCGGTCTGCTGGGCACGGGTGAAGGGACTGACGACCAGCGTCAGGCGCGCACGACGCTCGGCGGGAAGCTGATGGGCCAACCAGCGCCCGATGCGGCGCGCCTCTTCGCGGCCATATTCACTCAATTCGCGGCTGGGGTCCGGCGTGCCGGCCTGGGCCTCACCGTGACGCATGATCAGTACACTCATGACATTCTCCTGAAAAGATGACTGCCGCAGCGCAAGCGCTTCATCACTCGCTCTATCGCTGCGGCCGATGACCAGGGACTCGCCAACCGGAGCGTTGCACGAGTCAGACAAGGAGATGGCGAAACACACTCCATCACCCGCTACCTGCTATGAGTCCTCAGGAGCCGTCGGGTTCCAACTGCCGCGCCTGCTGCACCGACTCACGCGACAGCACGAATTCCACATCGCTGGATTGCTCACCGCCCATCAGCGCGCGGGCCATGTGATGCGGGTCGACATTCTCGAACAGCACCTTGGCCATGCCACTGACCAGCGGCATGTAGATGCCCAGTCGCTCGGATTCATCCTGCACCAGTCGTACGGTGTTGACACCCTCGGCGACCTGCCCCAGCACCTCGACCGCCTGGTCGAGGGTGCGCCCTTCTCCCAGCGCGTAGCCGACCCGATAGTTGCGCGACAGCGGCGAGGAGCAGGTCACGATCAGATCGCCCACGCCGGCAAGGCCAAGGAAGGTCATCGGATTGGCGCCCTTGGCCACCGCGAAGCGGCTCATCTCGGCCAGCGCGCGGGTCATCAGCATGGCGCGGGTGTTCTCGCCCATGCCAAGGGCCGCGGCCATGCCGGCCGCGATGGCGTAGATGTTCTTCAACGCCCCGCCCAGCTCGACGCCGTAGCGGTCATTGCTGGCATAGACACGGAAATAGTCGCAACCGAAGGCCGTCTGCACGCGAGCGCGGGTGTAGGCATCATCGGAGGCAATCACCGTGGCCGTCAGTTGCCGCTGGGCGATCTCGGCCGCCAGATTGGGGCCAGACAGTACGCCGATATGCGTGAAGCCGGTTTCCTGCTCCAGCACCTCGCTCATCAGGGTGAAGCCTTCGCTCTCGATGCCCTTGGTGGTGGCCACCAGAATCTGCCCTTCACGCAGGTGAGCGCGCGCCTGACGGACCACCGTACGGAAGGCCTTGGAAGGAATCGCCACGCAGACCAGCTCGGCCTCGGCCAGTGCATCGGCCATGTCGGTGGTGGCACGCACCGAGGCATTGATCTCGAAGCCCGGCAGATAGCCCGAGTTGCGGTGCCGGGTGTTGACCTCCTCGGCCTGGTTGGCATCACGCATCCACTGGGTGACGCTGGCACCATTGTCGGCGGCAATCGAGGCGATCGCGGTCCCGAAGCTGCCGCCACCCAGCACGCAGACATTGAGTCCCACCGCCTGAGGGGTCGTTTCGCTTACCTCGCGATCACGAATGGCCCGACGAGGTGAAGGGGTAGTGGCAGACATGCTGACTCCTTGGATGACGATGTGCTCAGTGAATGGCAGGCATTGTACTCATAGTTTGTCAGAGAATGCTGAACAAGAGATGTCTGCGCAGACCTCGTGGCCAACGCAGGGGGCTGCGCCTGGGTGACGCGCCTGGGTGACGCGCCTGAGTGACGTGCCTGCCACGTGCGCCTCGCAAGCAATCGACTGGCATGCACCATCGATACGCATGAACAATCGATATGCATAAAAAAACCGGCAATCCCTGCCCCTGAGGCGCAGAAATTGCCGGTCTGTTCGGCACTGGCGTGATGGCGGCAGACTTGCCCCATCACGCCGAGGCGTCAGATCACAGTGTCTTGAGGGCCGTGATCATGTCGCCAACCACCTTCTGACCATCACCATATACCATGCGCGTGTGGTCAAGATAGAACAGGTGATTCTCGACCCCGGAGAAGCCGGAGCCTTGACCGCGCTTGATCACCAGCACATTGCGTGACTGGTCGGCGTTGAGGATCGGCATGCCGTACAGCGGGCTTGAGGCGTCGTTCTTGGCGACCGGATTGACCACGTCATTGGCGCCGATGACCAGCGTGACGTCGGTGGTCTCGAAGTCGTTGTTGATCTCGTCCAGGTCCGCGATCATGTCGTAGGGCACGCCGGCTTCCGCCAGCAGCACGTTCATGTGGCCCGGCATGCGACCGGCGACCGGGTGGATCGCGAAGCGCACTTCGACGCCACGCTCACCCAGCAGCTCGACCATCTCCCAGACCTTGTGCTGCGCCTGTGCCACCGCCATGCCGTAGCCCGGCACGATGATGACGCGCTCGGCGAAGGCCAGCTGCACGGCGGCGTCCATCGGATCGGAGGCCTTCATGCTGCCCTCGATCTCGCCCTGCTCGACACCTGATGCGCCACCGAACTGCTTGAACAGCACGTTGCGGATCGGACGATTCATGGCCTTGGCCATCAGCTGGGTCAGCAGCGTACCGGCCGCCCCGACGACAGTACCGGCGATGATCATCGCGGCATTGCCGAGCACGAAGCCTTCCATCGCCACCGCAAGGCCGGTCAGCGCATTGAACAGCGAGATGATCACCGGCATGTCGGCGCCACCGATGGGCAGTGCCAGCATCGCGCCGAACAGCAACGCGAGCGCGAAGAACACCAGTACCAGCGAGCTTGATGGCTCCACCGCCGCGATCACGACACCCAGGTAGACCGTCAGGCCCAGCACGATCATGTTGATCAGCTGCTGACTCGGGAAGTTGAACGCCTTCTTGAGGCGCCCATCCAGCTTGGCCCAGGCCACGATGGAACCGGAGAAGGCCACCGCACCGATCATCGCCCCGAGTACACCCAGCCACAGCGCCAGCGAGCCGTGCTGCTCGATCAGTGCCGGGTTGTCACTCATGCGCATCAGCTCGACCGCGGCGATCGCCGCTGCCGCACCGCCGCCCATGCCGTTGTAGATGGCGATCATCTGCGGCATGTCGGTCATCTCGACCTTGTTGCCGGAGTACCAGGCGATACCGCCACCGATGACGATGGCCAGCAGCATCAGGCCATAACGACCATCAATCTGCGGATGCAGGAAGGTGAGCAGCGTGGCCACGACCATCGCGATACCGGCCCAATGGATGCCGCTGCGTGCCGTGGAAGGATGTGACATGCGCTTGAGGCCGAGGATGAAGACCACCGCCGCCGCGAAATACCCTGTTTCGACCAGCCAGTTCATCAGCGAGCCTCCTTGTCGTTGATGCCATTGGCAGCGTCTGTGCCCTTGCTGCGATCACTGGTCTTGAACATTTCCAGCATGCGCTCGGTGACCACATAACCGCCGACCGCGTTGCCGGCGCCCAGCAGCACGGCGATGAAGCCGATGAACTGCTGCATGCCGGTCTCGGCCTGACCGAGGGCGATCATCGCCCCGACCAGCACGATGCCGTGGATGAAGTTGGAACCGGACATCAGGGGCGTGTGCAGAATCACCGGCACGCGCGAGATGACCTCGTAGCCGACGAAGGCCGCCAGCATCAGGATGTATACGGCAGAAAGTCCTTCGATCATGCGGCGTCCTCCGCGCGAGCGCGTACGTCATCGTGGGTGATGCGGCCGCCTTCGGTCAGACGCATCGGGCCGAGCACCGCATCCTCGAAGTCCAGCGTCAGTTCGCCGTCCTTCATGAAGGGGGTCAGCAGGTTGAAGAGGTTCTTGGCGTACATCTCGCTGGCATTGACCGCCAGGCTCGAGGCCATGTCCAGCGGGCCGAGTACCGTGACGCCGGCGTGCTCGACACGCTTGCCGGGCTCGGTCAGTTCACAGTTGCCACCGCCTTCGGCGGCGAGATCGACCAGCACGGCGCCGGGCTTCATGCCTTCGACCATCTCGCGGCTGATGATGCGCGGCGACGGACGCCCCGGAATCGCGGCGGTGGAGATCACCACATGCGCATCGCCCATGTGACGTGCCAGCGCATCGGCCTGCTGGGCGCGCTCGTCATCGGTCAGCTCGCGGGCGTAGCCGCCCTCGCCGGAGGCATCGACGCCGGTATCGATCATCTTGGCGCCCAGCGATTCGACCTGCTCACGCGCGGCAGCACGGATGTCATAGGCCCACACCTGGGCGCCGAGACGCTTGGCGGTCGCGATGGCCTGCAGGCCCGCAACGCCAGCACCGACCACCACGACACGCGCCGGACGCACGGTCCCGGCGGCAGTCGTCAGCATCGGGAAGAATACCGAGGACTCATTGGCCGCCAGCAGCGCGGCGTGATAGCCCGCGACACCCGCCTGCGAGGACAGGGCGTCCATGCTCTGAGCGCGCGAGATACGCGGCACGAATTCCATGCACAGGCTGGTCAGCCCCTGGCTGGCAAGCTTGGTAATGAGCTGCGGGTTCTGGTACGGCGTCATCAATGCCACCACCACCGCGCCCTCACGCAACTCGCTGATCTGTGATTCGCTGGGCGTGCGCACGCACAGCACGAGATCCGCCGCGGCACGCGCTGCCGCGATATCGGCCTCGGCGACGACCGCCACCCCGGCCTGGGCGGCGTAGGCCGCATCGTCGAAGTGTGCATGACGTCCGGCACCGCTCTCCACGTGCACGATGGCATCGCTGGTGTCACTGACGCTGCTGTCCAGGTGACGCGCGAGCTTGCCGGCCGTCACCGGGTCCAGCGCGACGCGGCATTCCCCGCGCGCCAGTGTGCTGCTCACGCCCTCGTCGGGTGTCACCAGGTCCGGTGCACGCATCTCGCGCACGACTAGAATATTCAGCATCGCGCACCTCGTTTCACGTCCGTGTTCATGCCTGAGGCTGCCAGCCTTGAAAGGTTCATGGCGTCGTTCCTGTTGAGCGCTGATTCGCGCCATCCTGCCTGCCGGAGGCGCTTTCAGCGACGTTATTGCCTGTCACAGGTGAGACTTGCCTGAATCGCAAGCCGTGACTCACGCATGGCCAGAAGGCCTGACATCACCCGCGACACGATGAGTGTCCAGCATCAGTCTTTTCTTGTCGGTGCATCAGGGTCAAGCGCTGCATTGCAAAAAAAGCAATAAAATCAAGCATAAAGCTATCGTTATGGCAGCCATAACAGCCGCCTTATGCTGACAGGCGCCTTGCGGCACTACCAAGTGACTGATTTGCAATGAGTTTACAAAAGGCACCTCACCAAGAATAGCTCAGCTTTGTGTTATGCATCGCATAATCTCGAGCTTATGGCTGCCACAGCGTCTGCCATGAAAAATGGGATACCGCCGCAGCAGTATCCCATTTTCGTGACGATGACTTGAGTGTCAGCGCGTGTTTCCTGCATTGCGCCAAGCGGATGTCCGGCCATGGCTTGCGCTGTCAGCGCAGCAGTTCAGCCCCCCATAAGAACCGCTCAGGACGAGCAGCTCAGGAAGAGCAACTCATGCAGATCGGCGCTGCATTCGCCGCCGGTGGCCGTGTCCAGTCATCGACGAGCTCGGCAGCGACGCCCTGCGCCTGCCCCAGCGCCAGTGCCGCCTCCAGACTGCCCTCCTCGGGGCGGAAGAAAGGCGCCGTCAGACGCTGACGCAAGGCCTTGAGCGAAGTGTCATCGCCCTGCTCGACCCGTGCGATCACCTCCAGCAGCAGATGCGTGCGCGGCACATAGAGCGGATTGCAGCCGAGCATGGACAGACGACGCTGGCGCTCATCCTCGGCGGAGAGCCCGATGGCCATGACGCGCGCCTGATAGCGCTCAAGCCACGCCGAGGCTTCATCGCGCGCCTGGGCCGAGTTGCCATGCGGCCCACGCTCCCCCGCCAGGCGCACGACCAGCGTTTCCGGCGCGGGCTGCGCGACATCCCAATGACTGAGCAGACGGTAGGCATGGGTGTGGTCGACCTTGCCGGCCGCCAGCAGCTCGCGCCACTGCTGCACCAGCGTCATGTCCTCATCGCGCGCATCCGGCAACCCGAGACGCGCACGCATCAGGCGGGCATATTCACGCTGCAACTCGCCCTCGTAGGCGCCCAGCGCAGCGGAGAGCGCTTCGACATCGATCAGCGGCGACAGCGCGATCCCCAGACGCTCCAGATTCCATAGCCCGATGCCCGGTTGCTGGGCGAAACCATAGCGCCCGGCCTGATCGGTATGATTCGGCACCAGATTCTCTTCATAGCCATCGAGGAAGGCGTAGGGCCCGTAATCGAAGGTCAGCCCCAGCAGCGACATGTTGTCGGTGTTCATCACCGCATGCACGAAGCCGTAGGCCTGCCAGGCCGCGATCAGTCTCGCGGTGCGAGTGATCACTGTCTCGAACATGGCCAGCGCGCTGGTCACGCGCACTTGATCTGCAAGGGGCTGGTCTGCAAGCGGCTGATCTGCAAGCGGCTGGTCCGCCGCTGCCTGCGCGCCGCCTTCCGGCAGACGTTCAGTCAGCTCTTCGGGCAGGCACTCAGACAGATGCTCAGGCAGGCACTCAGCAAAGTGCTCCCGCAGGGCGTGATCTATCAGCGTCTTGAGGTCTTCATGCCGGCCGGAGTGGGCCAGCCACTCGAAGTGCCCGAAACGCAGGTGGCTCTCGCAGACGCGCAACACGGTAGCGCCGGGCTCGACGGTCTCGCGCTGGACCCGCTCGGCATTCACCGCCAGCGCCAGTGCGCGGCTGGTGGGAATGCCCAGCGCGGCCATGTACTCGCTGGCCAGATACTCGCGCACGCTGGAGCGCACCACCGCCTGACCATCGCCGAAGCGCGAGTAAGGCGTACGCCCGGCGCCCTTGAGATGCAGATCGAAGGTCCTGCCGTGGTCGGTCTCAAGCTCGCCGAGGAGAATGCCACGCCCGTCGCCGAGCTGCGGGTTGTAGTGACCGAACTGATGGCCAGTGTATTTCTGGGCCAATGCGTCCATACCCGGCAGCAACTGCTCACCGGCCATCAGGAGGCGCAGCTGCTCGAGCGCCTCCTCGCTGGAGGCGTCAGAGGTCAAGGGCGCCTCCAGCCCCAGCAGGCGGGCGCAGTCAGGACTCACATCGGCAAGGCGCGTGCCGTGTCGCGGCTGCGGGGCAACACGCGTGAAGAAGTGCTCCGGCAGGCGGGCATAGCGATTGTTGAAGCGCAGCGCCGCCAGGTCGTGCACGTGCGCGGCGGGCGTAGGGGCAAACTCACTCATCAAGAGGCTCCGTCGGGCCGCCGGGGGTCGGCGACTCGCTGGGGGAAGAAGTGGACGCGGCGGCGTCGCTCGGGGTCAGCAGGCTGCGCAAGCCGCCGGAGGGTCGCCCGGGCGGCAGCTTGCTGGCCATTTCATACAGCTTGCGCGCCGTCGTGTCGGTGCGTGCCTGACGCTTGAGCGCCTGCAGGGCATCGTCGGAGTCCCGGGCATGGCCCAGGTGCTGATCATGAGCCAGGTGCTGAGCATGGCTGGCAGGAGCGCCCGAGGCTGGCGCCTGATCGCGCGTGCCAGCCGCAGCAGACGTGCCCTCAAGCGAGGTCTCATGCCGGCGCAGCAGCAGGCGCTTGCGCGGTGTCAGCGCCAACTCCGACAGGCGTGCCTTGCCCCACCACGGATGTGGCGCCTGCACGCCATGCGTGGACTCGCTCAGCCAGGCCTGCGGCAGTGCCTCGAGCAGAGGGAAGCGCTCACTCTCGCCCTGCGCCTGCCACCAGTGGCTCAGGCGCTCATTGAGCACCAGCAGCTGGCGTGCCCGCGTGGCGGCGGTGTAGCTGAGATTGGTGACCAGCACCTGATTGGGCAATTGCTGGCGCGCGCCTGGCAGTGCCAGATCATCGGCCAGCACCACGCAATCAAATTCGAGACCCTTGGCGCGGAACACCGTCCCCAGCATGACCGTGGGCAGCTCGACCGACTGCCCCCGCGAGTGAGCACTGACGATGGCGGCCTGCAGGTCGCCATCGTGCTTGCGCAGCTCCCCGATCCATTGATCGAGTGGCGCCTGGGCATACCAGGAGGCCAGCTCATGCAGGCTGCGCGCCTGGTGATCATCGAGACGCGTCAGCGCTCCCAGCACCTGCGCCGGGGTCTGACCGAGCTGTGTCAGGGAGGGGGGCAGCAGTCGCCACCACTCACGCTGACTCGCGCTGTCGCCCTGCTCGGCCATCTGATGTGCGCGCCAGAGCCGCCAGTGATCCAGCAGCCCCGCCAGCGGATAGCCTTCGATGCCGTCCAGCCAGGCCACCGCGATGCCGCGCTGATGCAGTGACAGCGCCTCACCCAGCGCCGCCACCGGGCCGGCACTGATCACCGCATGGCGCTTGCCGGAGTGCAGCAATGCCTCACGCACCGCAGGCAGCGCCAGACGGGTCGCCGGGCCGAGGCCGCTCATGGCCTGCTCGCGGGCGGTGGGCGAACAGGCCGCCAGCCGCGTGCCCAGCGCCGCCAATGCCGGTCCGAAGCGCCAGGCACCGGGCAGCGAGTAGACGGTGGCATCGGCCAGCAGCGGCGAATCCAGCGAGCTCATACCTTCCACCTGACGCGACAGGCTCTGATGCGGGTCGCCGATCAGCAGCAGGTCGCAGCGCTGGCGACGCAACATGGCCAGCAACGCTGGCGTGGCGTCCTGCGCCTCATCCAGCATCACCAGGTCGGCCTCCAGCGACTGGCCATGTTGCGACCACAGCTTGAGCAAGGCGTTGAACGACAGGCTCTGCTGGTGATCGGCGGGGTCCAGCAGGCACTCCCACACCAGTCGCATGCTCTCGACCAGCTGGCGCAGCTCATTTGCGCTCAGCCGTTGTGCCACGCCGTCGGGCAGGTGCTCAGGCATCGGCACCGCGTCACTCTCGGCGAAGAAGGTGTTCAGGCCCTGGGCGATCAGGCTGCGCGACTGGCTGGAAAGACTGCCCAGCCAGCTGAGGCTCTGCGGCGCCAAACGACGCGTGATGTCGGGCTGCCGCTTGAGCTTGTCGCCGTACTCCTCCATCAAGGCCTGGCGTGCCAGCTGGTGCAGCGACAGCGACTGGACATTGGCGGGCAGCTGACTGGCAGTCCGCCCGGCCACCGCTGGGTTGAGCGAGGTATAGATGAGGGTCTCGTCGGCGTAGGTACGCGCCAGCTCGACCATCAGCACGGTCTTGCCGCTGCCGGCACAGGCACGCACCACCACGCAATCGCTGTGCTCGGCGCTGTTGGCCGGCGTGCGATCGCGCAGGCGCGAGGGAAAGGGATGGGCGAGAATTCGCCGTTGATCATTGCTCAGATGCATGGCGGCATGATCCCCCCTGTCAGCGCGGGGGGCAAGACCTTCGCTACGCGATCATGACTAGGACAGGGCGCCATTGGCCGCGAGGCGTTCACGCACGGTACGCATCAGGCCACGATTCCAGCGCAACAGATCATAGAGCGTGGTGAAGTAGGCGTTGCCCCGCGTCGAGTAGGCACTCAACGTCGGGATGAGGTCTTCGGCGCGCACCGGCTGGCCCGCGTTGCGCAGACGCCCGCGCAGCTCACGTAGCTCGGCATAGCTGCGCTGGGAATTGAGGTTGTCGAAATAGGCGGCGATACCCGCCTCCAGACTCTCGAAACGCCGATATTCACGCCCCGGCGGCCCGATACCGCAGCCGCGCGAGAAGCAGCGCATGCCGAACAGATTGTTGCCCTCACGGGCATGGCCCGACGTCCCCCAGCCCGACTCCTCGATGGCCTGCACCAGCACCATGTCCAGCGGCAGGGTATCGATGCGCAGCAGCAGGCGCGTCCAGCTGACGCCGATGTCCTCGCGCGTGACGTCACAGGGCAGATTGGCCTGATCACACAGGCCGTTGAGACGCTCCTGCTCGCGCTCGCTGTAGTCACGCCCTCCGTCCCCGGCGCGCTTGCGCATCGCCAGCAACCAGTCGCGCTGCTCGGCGATGCGCTGGTTCTCGGCCACCACCAGCGGGATCATCAGCTCGAAGAATGCGACCTTGCGCTTGTTACCCGCGGGATAGGGTCGCAGGTCCGGCATCTGATGGGTCTTGTCACGGGCCAGCAGCTCATCATCCAGCCGCGCCGCCTGCGCCATCGAGCCCAGCCCCATCATCAGCAGCAAGGCGGCGCTGACCAGACGAACAGAGCCCAGACGAACAGAGCCCAGACGGACAGCGCCCAGACGGACAGGGCTCAGGCGCCACGACCAGGCCCTCGCCCACGTCCACGCAGACAGGCGTGGCAGGCCACGCACTCCGCCAGTCAGCCAATCCGCAGAGAAAGATAGGTAAGTCATGTGCTGCGCTCATCGAGAGGGATGCAGTAGCAAGACGCGAGATACCATCAGCGTATCTCATGAGGCTGCATGAAACCCTAAAAACGCGTGGGCGAGAAGATGGCGCGGCCGGCCAAGCGAGGAAAGACACGGCAAGCCCTGTCGTTTGTCACCGACAGACCGCCAGGCGATGCCCGCCTTTCGCGCCACTGACGCGGCGCGCTCTCAGTGCTCTCTACGCTTCCTCCCCTTTTTCTTTTTCCCTTTCCCCTTCTTACCTTCCTACCCTGCCGCCTTCCTGCCCTGCACACCTTGCACCTCGCACTGGACGCTATCGCTGACGACACACCCAACGCAAAACGCCCCCGCAGCATAGGCTGCGAGGGCGTCGTTGCGGACATGCTTGATCAAGCCAGTGACTCGATCGTTCCGCCGTCTCAGGCGCTGAGCATGCTGTTCAGGCGGCGCACGTAAGCGGCCGGATCCTCCAGCGCACCGCCTTCGGCGATGATGGCCTGATCGAGCAGCACGTGTGCCAGATCGGTGAAGTAATCGCCTTCACCGCCTTCCAGACGCGTGACCAGAGCGTGCTCCGGGTTCAGCTCGAGAATCGGCTTCACTTCCGGCAACGGCTGGCCAGCGGCTTCCATCATCTTGCGCATCTGGTAGCCCATCTCGTGCTCCGGCAGCACCACGCAGGCCGGGGAATCGGTCAGACGGTGCGTGATGCGCACTTCCTGAACGTTCTCGGCCAGCGCTTCCTGGACGCGCTTGACCAGATCTTCCTTGGCCTTGGCGGTCTCTTCCTGGGCCTTCTTCTCTTCTTCGTTCTCGACATCGCCGAGATCGAGATCGCCCTTGGCGACATCCGCGAAGGACTTGCCGTCGAACTCGGTGAGGTGGCTCATCAGCCACTCGTCGATGCGGTCGGTCAGCAGCAGGACTTCGATGCCCTTCTTGCGGAAGATCTCGAGGTGCGGGCTGGACTTGGCGGCATTGAAGCTGTCGGCGACCAGATAGTAGATCTTGCTCTGGCCTTCCTTCATGCGCTCGACGTACTGGGCCAGAGACTGGTCCTGGGTCGCGCTGTCGGTCTCGGTGGTGGAGAAGCGCAGCAGCTCGGCGATCTTCTCGCGGTTGGCGAAGTCTTCCGCCGCGCCTTCCTTGAGCACGGAGCCGAACTGGTTCCAGAAGGTCTGGTACTGCTCGGGATCCTTGGCCAGCTTCTTGAGCATGTCCAGGCCACGCTTGGTCAGCGCGGACTTGAGCTTGTCGACCTGCGGGTCCTGCTGCAGCAGTTCGCGCGAGACGTTCAGCGACAGGTCGTTGGTGTCCAGCACGCCCTTGATGAAGCGCAGGTACAGCGGCAGGAACTGCTCGGCGTCGTCCATGATGAAGACGCGCTGCACGTAGAGCTTCAGGCCACGCGCGGCGTCACGCTGGTAGAGGTCGAACGGCGCACGGCCCGGCACGAACAGCAGGCTGGTGTACTCGAGCTTGCCCTCGACCTTGTTGTGGCTCCAGCTGAGCGGGTCGGAGAAGTCATGCGAGACGTGCTTGTAGAAGTTCTTGTACTCCTCGTCGCTGACCTCGGACTTGGAGCGCACCCACAGCGCGGTGGCGGAGTTGGCGGTTTCCCAGTGGACCTGCTCGTTGCCTTCCTCGTCCTTCTCGACGCGCTTCATGCGCACCGGCAGTTCGATATGGTCGGAGTACTTGGTGACCAGGTTGCGCAGACGATAATCGTCAGCGAACTCGATGGCATCGTCCTTGAGGTGCAGCACGATCTCGGTACCGCGCTCGGCGCGCTCGATGTCTGCGACGCTGAACTCGCCTTCGCCACGCGAGGTCCACTCGACACCCTGGTCAGCGCCCAGGTCGGCGCGACGGGTGCGCACGGTGATCTCGTCGGCGACGATGAAGCCGGAGTAGAAGCCGACCCCGAACTGACCGATCAGACGCGAATCCTTCTGCTGGTCACCCGACAGGTTCTTCATGAACTCGGCGGTGCCGGAGCGTGCGATGGTGCCCAGGTTGGCGACCACATCGTCACGGCTCATGCCGATGCCGTTGTCACGCAGGGTGATAGTCTTCGCCTCGGCATCGTGCTCGATCTCGATGCGCAGTTCGCTGTCGTTGCCGTAGAGGGCATCGTTGTCCAGCGCCTGGTAGCGCAGCTTGTCGCAGGCATCCGCCGCGTTGGAGACCAGCTCGCGCAGGAAGATCTCGCGGTTGGAATACAGCGAGTGGATCATGAGGTGAAGCAGCTGCTTCACTTCTGTCTGGAAGCCATGCGTTTCGGTGTGAGTGGCGGTCGTCATCGAAAAGGACCTCTATGTCGTGGATGCCTGAAAAGAAGATTCGCGGTGGCCAGAGCGCCCCCGCAACAATGGAACCGGCTCGCCGACGCCTGCCTTTCTTGGGCGGCAGATCGAAGGAAGCACTCGTGGATCAGATATGGGGCAAGGGTGAGGGATTTCAAGGCACTAGCGACAGATGATTGCGCCATGCGCGCCAGGCATGTGCCACGGAAACCCCCAAGCGGCTTCCTGGGGTAGTAGCGAAAGGAGCCAACGAAAGGAGCCAACGAAGGAAGCCAACGGAGAGATAGCCATCAGGGAGGCGCTTTCGAGTGTGATGCCTGCGGAGCAGGCATCACCTGCCATCACGGGGAGGCGAGTGATTCCAGCACGAAGTGCATGCGCGCGCTGGCGACCGGTTGCTCGCGGGATTTCTGCCAGGCGCTGACGCGCACATTGGTCATGCGGCGACCTTCACGCATCACTTCACAGTCGATGCGCGTCACCTGATCGCCGCGCGCCGTGGCCAGATAGTCGATGGAGAAATCGATCAGCTTGGGCAGGCGCGCTTCACGCCCGCCGCGCCCATGCCGCCTGAGCACCTCGAGCGTCGCAGCGGTTTCCATTGCCGCGGCCAGCACGCCGCCATGCACCGCCGGCAGCATCGGGTTGCCGACATTGTCGGGCATCGCCGCCATGGAATAGCTCAGCGCCTGCTCAGGATGCAGCTCGATATCACTGGCCGCGCCCGCCTGCTGCCCGTCAATGGCGCACAGCCCAAGCCCGATCGCCTGCGCGTAGGGCAGACTCGCCAGCAGCGCCGCCAGGTCGGCGTGAGTGCGCTGTCCTTCGACGAAACGTCGCGCACTGAGCAGGCCGCGCGGGTCCTGGGCATTGTGCGGCGCCTGCGCCTCGGTTTTCTCGCCTGCTGGCTGTGCTGCCTGCCCCAGCGGTTCCGACTCGACCGTGGAAGGATTCGCGGGGGCTTGAGCATTGGCCGCCGCCAGCAGCGCCTCGGCAAAGCCGCTGGGCGTATTGCGCTCGCCGAGCCTGACGAAGTTGCCGATCGCGCGACACAGGATCTTGCCCGGCTGCTGCCAGATCTGCGCCTCGGTAAACACCATCGATTCCGTGACCCGCAGCACGCGCGCCTCGCCCACCAACGCCAGGCCCTCGACACCGGGTCGGTAGTGATCGAGGCGCAGATCCAGCGTCGGGCAGACTTCCGGTGCCGACAGCCCCGTGAGCACGGCACTGCCGCACAGCGTATCGGCAAACATGGTCAGCACACCACCATGCACCAGCCTACGGTGCGGATCGCCGATCAAGGCCGGTTGCCACGGCAGCTGCATGCGAATGGCCGGCGCGGCGACCTCCTCGACCCTGACGTTCAAGCGCGCCGTGTGCGGAATGAAGCTCAGGAATCCGGTCAGCGCCCGCGCCCAGCTGGCGTCATCCAATACGCCACCCGCAGCCGGCACGTCAGCGGGATTGACGGCCAGCCCCAGCAGGCTCTGCGGCACTGCAGGCATCACATCCACAGCGGCATCGCCATCAACGTGAGGGAGACCAGATAGCCGGCGCCCCACAAAAGGGAGCGCAACGGGGCGATGTTGGCCAGATAGCAGCCCCAATAGCCCAGACGTACCAGCACGAAGATCACCGCCAGCGTGGTCGCGATGGGCGCGCCCGGCGCGGTAATCACGCTGACCAGCACCCCGGCGGCAAACAGCGGAAAGGCTTCGATGGTGTTCTGGTGCGCGGCGAGCGCGCGGGCCCCGAAGCCCGTCAGTTCACGCTGCTGTGCGCGCGGATCGTGGTTGTCGTAGCGTCCGGTTCGCTGTTGCGCCCAGGCGACCGGCACCTTGGTCAGCACCAGCATCAGTGCCGCAAACAGCAGGCAGGCATAGATCAGCATGCAGAATTTCCTTGAAAGGCGTTGTTCAGGGCGTTGCCACAGCGGCGCGTCTCGTTTGTGAACAAACGGTGGGCCGCCCTGTGATAAAACGGCAGACCAAACACTGACGGCGCGCCATTCAAACTGGTGTTTGATAGCGTGTCACGAGCATGGCAGGGTCGCGGCGTCCCTGCCATGCGGCCAATGGCCAGTGCCAGCCGTCAGGGCTGGTAGAGGAATGGTGTTTCCACGCTGCACGCCTTCAGGGACTCGGCGGCTCGGAGGGATCAGGTTCGGGAATCTCGCCACGCCACAGGCGATAGTCGGCCAGCGCATCATCGAGCTTGCCGAGCAACCAGGTCACGATCACCAGATCATCGAGAATCCCCAGCCCCACCAGCAGATCCGGGATCAGATCCAGCGGCGAGACCAGATAGATGAAGGCGCCGGCCGCCAACCCCAGCGCCTTCCACGGTACCGGGCGATAACGTCCGCTCACCACGTCGCGCAGCAAGGGCCCCATGGTGCGCAAGGCGGCGCCTGCCTTGCCCAGCACATGTCGGCGGCCAAACAATCGCGTCAACCATAATGCCTTGCCCATAGTGGACTCCTCACGGGTAGCACAAATTTCATTCGCTGAGCTTGCCATCTTCGCGGCAGCACAGCCGCGATTTCACACTTGGATAATTCACTATCAGTATCAGATGGTGCTGTTATTCAGCGCCGTCCACTGCCACGATAGCCACTATCGTTACTGAATCGGCAACCCCGGATAGCCAATATCGGGGCACTTGTTCAACATCGGGGCACTGAACCGCCACCACAAGGTCGCAGCCAGTCCACGCCCCCTTTACCGACAGTCGCAGGAGTCCCAGGTGACACCAGGCAAGCAAACACTCCGATCCCGTGGCAGCCGTCGCTTCGCGGCGCTGCGGCACCTCACCGGCCTAGGCCTGCTGTTGGGACTGAGCCTGCCCCTGCAGGCCGCCACTCCCAGTGACCAGAGCTTCCGCGCCGCCTTCGATGATGCGCGCGCCAAGCGTTTTGACGAGATTCAGCAGGTCGCCGTCAATGGCCACGTGCTGGAGGGCTACATCGAGTATCACCAGCTCAAGGCCCGCCTGCCGTACGCCACCGCCGCGGAAGTGCTGTCCTTCATCGAGCGTCATGCGGACTCGCCGTTGGCCGAGTGGATGCGAGGCCAGGCGATCTCCGCCTACGGGCGTACCGGCCGTCATGATGCCCTGCTGGAAGTCAGCGATGGCGTGCCGGCCGGCGCGCAGCGCCAGTGCTATTACTACACGGCGCAGCTGAGCAATGATGTCGCGAGCGCATCGCAAGGCGGCCTGAAGCTCTGGCATGTGTCCGGCTCGCAGGACTCGGCCTGTGACCCGCTGTTCTCGGCGTTGCGCGAGCGTGGCGTGATCGATGATCAAGCCATCTGGGAGCGCGCCATGCTCGCCTGGGCTGCCGGCCAGGGTGGCATGGTCAGCTATCTCGAGCGCCAGCTGCCCAGCAGCTGGCAGCGGGCCATCGCGGCACGCGAACAGCTGGAGGGCAACTTTGCCGCCATCACGCGCCTGCCGACCAACCTCGGCCACGGCGGCCATGCCTTCGCCGCCTTGAGCGTCGCCGCCATGCATGGCTTCGTGCGTGCCGACACCGAGGCCGCGCTGGAAGCCTGGCGCAAGGTGAATCCGCACATGCCGATGAGTGATGAACAACGCCACACCGTCGAACGCGACCTGGCCTGGTATTCATTGGTGCGCGACATCCCCAACAACCGCGGCTGGGTCGATCAGCGCCTGACCATCCTCGATGACGAGGAGCTGTTCGATCTGCGCATGCGCAACGCGGTGCGCGATGGCGACTGGCCGCAGGTGCGTGAATGGGTGTTGAAGATGCCGGACCGCTTCCGCAATGAAGCCCGCTACCAGTATTGGCTGGGGCGTGCCGATGACAGCCTGGGTCGCCCGCAGGAAGCACGCGCCGCCTGGACGCGCGCCGCGACCGAGCGCAACTTCTACGGTTTCCTGGCCGCCGACCGTATCGGGCAGGCGTATTCGCTCAACCGCGATGACCAGGACTTCTCCGACGCGGAGCTGGCCGAGGTCGCCGAGACACCGGCCGTCAAGCGTGTCAGGGCGCTGATGGACATCGACGAGATCGGTCTGGCTCGCTCCGAGTGGTTCAACGCCGTCACCCAGGCGGATGACGCCGATGCACGCCGTCTCGCAGCCTATGCACTGCAGCAGAAATGGTATGACCTGACCGTTTTCGCCACCATCCGCGGCCAGCTGTGGGATGGACTTTCCTGGCGCTTCCCGCCGGCCTGGCAGCAGGACTTCCAGCGCTTCGGTGCCGATGCCGGCGTCGACCCGTGGATGCTGATGGCACTCGCGCGTCGCGAGAGCGCCTTCAACCCCACCGCCACCTCGCCGGTGGGCGCACGCGGCCTGATGCAGCTGATGCCGGGCACCGCCGCTCAGGTCAGTCGCGGCCTGGGCCTGCCCACGCCCAGCAACGCAGCGCTGGGTGATCCGGTCACCAATATCCGTCTTGGCAGCACCTATATCCGCGAGATGCTGGACCGCTACTCCGGCAACCGCCTGGCCGCCGCCGCGGCCTACAACGCCGGGCCGGGGCGCGTCGATCGTTGGCTCGCCGACACCCCGGGCGAATACGACCGCTTCGTCGAGCGTATCCCCTTCAAGGAGACCCGCGAATACGTCAAGGCCGTGCTGGCCTACCGCGTGATCTTCGAAAGCCTGGCCAAGGGCACCAGCGAGGGCGTCAAGGTGGTCAGCGACCGCGAAGTCAGCCAGCGCTACACCACCGCCCTGGTGGATCGCCGCTGAGCCGAGCAGCATCCAGCAACGAAAACGCCAGCCCCTTGGGGCTGGCGTTTTCGTTTCCATGGCATCAGGGCGCATGGCGTCATGGCCCATGGCATCAGAGCTCATTGCGCCCTTCAGCCATTCTTTCAGTCATTCGTTCAGTCAGTCATCGCGACGTGGACGAATGGCGGGCGAGACCCCGGACTGGCTCTCGCCCTTGGCTTCGCCCGGTCGCGAGGCAGCCACGCCATTGCCGAACGGCGGCTTCTGCTGAGGGGTATACCGTCCCAGCGCCTCGGCATAGCTCAGAGGTCGCCCTTCATCGCCTCCCTTGCCCTTGCCACGCCAGCCCTGGCGCTTGCCGGGAGCGCCCTGGGGCTGTGGTGCGTCGTCATGGGCCTGAGATTCCGCATAGGACTGAGATACCGCATGGGAGCGAGGCGCATAGGGCTGAGACGCCCCCTCGCCCTCAGACTCGCTGCCCGGGTATGCCTGCGACACCACCGGCTCCGATGCCGCTCGGCCGGAATAGGCCAGAGGCTGGGAGCGCGTGACGCGCGGTGTACGCATCAGTCGCACCATCAGCCAGACCGCCAGTGCCCAGCAGAGCGTCCCCAGCACGCCATAGACGATCATCGCCCAGACATTACCGGGGCGGTGGCCGGCATTGATGATGATCACACGCGACAGATCGATATCGGGCCAGCGCTCGGCCAGAAGGGAGCGCTCATCGCCCGGCAGGTCCGTCTCGGCGTGCAATACGGTGCCGAACAGGCCATCGGGGAACTCGATCAGCGGCGGCACGTTTTCCAGGCTCTGCACGGAGTCGGTTCGCACCAGCACGCCCATGCGCTCGATGCGCGGCCATTCTTCCGAGGGAATGCCATCGATGCCCCCGAAGGCGCGTGACAGACCGGCCAGCTCCAGCAGATAGGGATTCATGTCAGAGATGACCGGATAATAGAGCGTCTCGATGCGGCGCCCCCCGTCTGCATTGGCATCGAGGCGGAAGGTCTCGGTGTGCTCGCGATAGACCGCCCAGTGATTGCGCAACGAGACGAACTGATTGACCGGCAGATTGCCCTGCTCCACCGACTCGAGATTCAGCGTTTCGGGGCGCGTGGTCACGCGACCGACCCAGCGCCCCTCATCGACGGCGTACAGCCAGGCCGCTATCCCGGCGACCACCAGCACCACGGCACTCAACCCGCCCAGACGGCGACGAAGGGTATGTGAAAGACTCATCCGATTGCGTTCCCTGCCAATGCCAGCCTTGATGGGCCGGTCTTCATGTCATGAATGCAGCACTGTACCGCTGCTGTCGTTGGCTCGGGCAGGCATGAGCACCGGCCCGGGCATCATTGTTGTTCGAGCCGTGCTGCCAATCGATTGCTCTTGTCGCAGTAGCGTTGCCGCAGACGCAGGATCTCCAGAGAATTCGAGGACAGGGCATCCAGCACGTAGCGGTTGCAGGCCTGCTCGGCTTCTCGATGCGCCGCTTCCAGCGCCTTGCGCGCCTTGCGCTCTGCCGGCGTCATGCCCGCATAGGGGTCGCGCCGGGGCTTGAAGGTCGCTGCGGCCTTGCAATACATGGTGCGGGTGTCGATATGTGCCGCCCGTCCCCGGCGCTGCAAGGCATGACAGGTCTCGACGAACAGTCGGCTGGCCATGCGCGAGCACTCGCGCTGCTCGACGGCGGTACCGGTCTTTTCCAGATGTGCACAGACCGATTCATCATCGATGCGCCACAGCTGGTGGCGGAAGTCGATGGTGTAACCGTAGTAAAGCACCCGTACCTGCTGTACGCGGGAATCGTAGACATCACTGATATCCCGAGCCTCCAGGTGCGTGACGACCTTGAGAAAGGCCGCCAGTGTCAATGTCACAGGATCCATGTGTCATCAAGGATACGAACCGTCATCCCATGCGCTCCGTTGCGATGTTGGCAGTGGCCGCTCATCCCTAGCGGCCTAGCGCCAGCCGTGCCCCCAGCAGCACCATGACGGACCCGGTGATGCCTTCCATCCAGCAGGCGACCCGCGGCCTTGCCAGCCAGCGCCCTGCACCACCGACCATCAGCGCCACGCTGATCTGCCAGAGATTGGCGATCACGAAGTGGACACCCGCCAGCCACAATGACTTGAGCACGGCCGGGTCGGTCGGCGCGATGAACTGCGGCAGAAAGGCCATGTAGAACACCACCGTCTTGGGATTGAGCACATTGGACAGGAAGCCCTCACGCAGCGGCAGCCAGCACGATACCTGCTGCCGTGTCACGCTGACGTCGACATTCAGCCCGCGCGCGCGCCGCGCACTCTTGAGACTCTTGATGCCCAGCCAGATCAGATAGCCCGCCCCGACCAGCTTGAGGGCCGAGAACGCCCATGCCGACTGCAACAGGATCAGCGAGATGCCCGCCGACGACACCAGCGCGTGCACGAAGAGGCCGGCACAGATCGCGAGACTGGTGAGCACGCCGTCACGCAGGCCACCGCGCGAGGTATTGCGAATCACCAACAGGGTGTCGACCCCGGGCGTGACCGTCAGCAAGGTGATGGCCACCACGAAGGACCAGAAGGCAGCATCGAACTGGATGAAATCAAACATGACGAACGTCCTTGCGACAGACCCGCTTCAGTAGCCGAATTCGTGCCCCCATGGCACTGAACAGGCGACCAGTCTAGGCGAGCACGGCCAGCCTGCAAAGCCATCCCCATCAAGATGACAGCCTGGTTTGCCTCTGAATGGTGCACTTCAGTCTTTTGTCTTACTGCGTTGCTACACAACGGCGCAGGCGCTCTCATGAGCCCGCAGCTGATGGCATGCAGAAGCCATCTCGCGTCATCAAGGATACGAGCCTCAACTCCTAAAATACGCTGCGTCGCTGTTGAGCGACCAACGCAGCCTTCAACCTACCAACCAGAACCCCGTGGCGATATCCAGCAGCAGCACCAGCAAGGCCAGCAGGATGACCAGGCCATCCTCCCCGATCAGCCCCAGTCCCAGCAGCAGCAAGGTCGCTGCCGGCAAGGCCGCGGCGAAGGGCACCAACTCCAGCGGCACCATGGCCGTGGCCAGCAGGATGGTCAGCGCTGCGATACCGCGATAGGCAATGCCTCGCGTCATGAAGCTCAGGCGTGGCTTGAGCAGACGATCAAGGCGTCGCGTCCAGGGCCTTGCCCGCTCGACGCCATGGGTCAGGCGTTGATGCTCGAAACTGAAGCGCGCCAGCCGGCGTGGCAACCACGGCATCTTGCGCCCCAGCAACAGTTGACCCGCGATCAGCACGATGAACAGCGCACAGGTCGTCGGTACCCCGGGGATCGCTCCGGTCGGCAGCAGTACCAGCAAGGCAGGCAATACCAGCAAGGGGCCGAAGCCCCGGGAGTTGAAGTGCTCCAGAATGTCGCCCAGCGAGATATCCCCTTCGATCTCGCGGTCCAGCTCTTCCAGCAACCCCGTGAGGTTGCCTTCATTGGCGTGCTTGCTCATGCGAGCTCCCTATCGGGAAGATGACAGAGGGTGTGAAGGTCTCGAGCCGTGGCGAGTCAGCTGGTGCCGCCCCGCCACGGTTAATCGTCAGCCGACCAGGCGATCGCCCAGCATGCCGATCATGAACCCCAGCGAGGCGCCCAACGGCGGTGACCAGTGATGCGCCACCCGCGACTGGGGCGCAATGTCTTGGAAGACGAGGTAGAGAATGCCGCCGGCGGCGAAGGCCATCAGTCCGCCCAGCACGCCCGGCACATCCGCAAGCCACAGATGGCCGGCCAATGCCGCCAGCGGGCCCAGCAGAGACAGCAGCACGAAGGCCCCGAGCCCCTGACGCGCCGTCAGCCCGGCCCCTTCCAGCTCACGATAGGCATTGAAGCCTTCCGGCAGGTTCTGCACCGCAATGAACAGTGCCAGCAGCATCGCCGCGGCGGGAGAGGCAGAGGCCAGTGCGCCCAGCGCGATCGCCTCGGGGATGAAGTCCATCAGCATCGCCAGCAACTGGCCCTTGGCGCCGCCACCGCGCGCCAGCCAGCGGTCCAGTTGCATGAAGATCAGCGCGCCCAGCAGAAACAGCCCCAACAGCGCCGCGATGGACAGCGCCTGCATGGCATGCGGCACCAGCACCAATGACACGGCGGCCAACAGAATACCGCCGCCGAGCGCGGTGATCCCCGCCAGCCAGCTGCGCTTGACGTGACTCTCGTGACTGCGCTCCAGCTGGGCGATCACGCCACCCAGCGGGATGCACAACCCGGCAGCCCAGGCGAGCGCCACCATGGTCCACGGAATCGATGCCATCATGCTGTCGTCGGGGCTGCAGGACTCGGTCGGGCGCCCAGCACACGCATCAACAGGCTGGTGCCGACACCCCAGGCGCCATTCAGGATCAGGCCACCGACCACCATCAGCGGCGCGACCTCGATCCCCTTGAGCGGAAAGACGACCAGCATGGCCACGGCCGTCGGGCCGACTGCACCGAAGACGAGGCTGATCAGCCAGTGGCTGACGCCCGTCCTGCGACGCACCAATGCCCACAGCGGTAGCCCCCACAGCCCGCCCCAGAAGGCCAGCGAGAGCACTGATGGAACGCCCAGCGGCCCGGTAGGCGTCATGTTGTAGGGCGCCTTGGGCAGGATATCGGCCAGATAGAAGAGCCCGAAGAGGCCCTGATGGAAGATCAGAGTCGCCAGAAAGGCGGCGATGAAGGCTTTCAACCAGATCATGTTCACTTCCTTGTCGTCATGTTGATGAAAACATCCGAGCCCCAGCACATTAGAACATGCGAAATCTCGACACTGCCTTTCCTGCTACGTCACTTCCGTCCCGCTGGATGCAACGCAGGCGTGATCTCTAGCGCTGGGTGGCCGGCGACTGCTCGGCATGGCGCAGCGATATCTGGTCATTGAGTGTCCAGAAGTCATACAGCACGCCGATGAAGAACAGCCCACCGGTGCACAGGTAGAGCAAGCCGGTCAGCCACTTGCCCATGTACATGCGATGGATGCCGAACACGCCCAGGAAGGTGAGCAGAATCCAGCTCAGCGAGTAATTGATCGGGCCTTCACGAAAACGGAAGTCCGCCTCGCGGTCCATCGCCGGAATCAGGAACAGGTCGATCAACCAGCCGATGCCCAGCAACCCGAAGGTGAACAGCCAGATGGTGCCGGTGACCGGCTTGCCATAGTAGAAACGGTGCGCGCCGAGGAAACCGAAGATCCACAGCAGATAGCCCATGGTCTTGGAATGCGTGTCCTGTACAACAGGCGATGTGGTCATCAGTGAAGCCTTAGCCGCGATGCGGCAGATCATGATTGCGAATACTGTCAATGCGGTCTTGGCGCCGATGAATCAAGCCTTCTGCCGCCAGAGGCCACGCCCGGAAACGACAACGCCACCCGCGCACTGGCGCGGATGGCGTCGGATCAGCAGGTATCTTTTCATCGCTCCCGGGAGCGAAAGCCAGGCCGGGAATGAAAGCCAAGCCGCAGCCGGCGCTAGATGACGCCCAGCTCGCGCAGACGTTCCTTGAGGTAGGAGTCCGCCGTGTGCTTGTCAGACAGTACCACTTCGGGGCGCGGATGCAGGAACAGCGGCAGCGACAGGCGTGACTGGCTGGAGCCCTCGCCGGTCGGGTTGATCACGCGGTGCGTGGTCGACGGGAAGTAGCCACCACTGGTCTCCTGGAGCATGTCGCCAACATTGATGACCAGCTGACCCGGATCACAGGGCACGTCCATCCACTCGCCATTGACGTCCATCACCTGCAGGCCCGGCTCGTTGGCTGCCGGCAGCACGGTCAGCAGATTGATGTCTTCATGCGCCGCGGCACGGACGGCGCCCGGCTCTTCACTGCCGGTCATCGGCGGGTAGTGAAGCACGCGCAGCAGCGTCTGACCGCTGTCCTTGATCATGTTGGAGAGCGGTTCACGGTAGAGCTCGGCCACTTCGGCAGGTGAATGGGCCTCGACCCAGCTCAGAAGCTCTGCTGCAAAGGCTTCGGCCTGGCGGTAATACTCCATGGCATTCTCGCGCAGGCTGTCCGGAATCTTGCCCCACGGATAGATGTGGTAATACTCCTTGAGATCACGCGCCGTATGGCCCTTGGCGGTCTCGGAGACATCTGCCGGGAACAGTCCATCCTGGGTCTTGGGGTCAAAGCGCCAGTCAAGCTTGTCGGCGCTGGAGAAGAATTCGGCCCATTCGGCGTAGATCTTCTCGACCAATTCATGAGAGATCGGGTGATTGCGGATGACACCGAAGCCCGTCGTGCGCAGGGATTCGACAAATTTTTCGGCTGCATCGGCCGAGCGGTAATCTACGTTCTGGACCTTCATGGCATTTCCATCTATGTTGGCTCTGTGTGAGCATCCTACTTGAGCCGGAAGGAGTCGCCAATACGACAACTTTCTGTTCGAATGGAAGCGAGCACGTGCAGCCCAGGCTGCATGCGTAGGTCAAGCAGGAAAGGATGTCGTCGCTGGACGCAACGCGTCTCTCTGGTGGAATTCCCCCTAGCCGCACCAACGCACTCTGGTCTGATGGGCAGACCACCAACATCATCTCGTAAGCAAGGAAAGAATCATGGCAACTGGCACAGTCAAGTGGTTTAACGACACCAAAGGTTTCGGCTTCATTTCTCCGGACGACGGCGGCGACGACCTGTTCGCGCACTTCTCTGAAATTCAGGCAGAAGGCTTCAAGTCCCTGCAAGACGGTCAGAAGGTTTCCTTCGACGTCACCCAGGGCAAGAAAGGCCTTCAGGCCGCAAACATCAAGCCGGCCTGATCTTCTCGATCAGCCTGGTCAGGCCGCCCTCACTGGCGCTCTGATGATGGCAGCAAGACAGTCATGGAAAAGCCCGCCTTCCGGCGGGCTTTTTTGTGGCCAGGCCTTGGCCTGACTCACGCTTATCGAAGAGTCGCCATCAACAAGAACGCCGCGACCCAAAGGGGCGCGGCGTTCTTGTATCGGCGGCCATGTCACTCACACTCAGCCAGTGACACGGCTTGCGACAGGCATCACGCCAGCATTCGCTGGCCAGTGATTACTGCTGCGCTTCGTCGATGGACTCGTTGGCATCCTGCTGCGCAGCGTTGATCTTCTCGTTCGCTTCGGCAGCAGCGTTGTCGCCAGACTGCTCAGCGGAGTCGGTCAGCTCGGCAGCCTGCTCCTTGGTGGAGTCATAGGCGTTCTTGGCAGCATCGGCAGTGGCGTCAGCAGCGTCGTTGACACCTTCCTTGGCGGACTCATAGGTCTCGGAAGCAGCGTTCTTGGTCGCGTCGAGGGCGCTTTCGCTCTCGGCGGCAGCTTCATCGCCCATGGCATCGGCGGATTCGGCAGCGTCGTCAGCCATGTTGTCGGCCTTGTCAGCAGCGTCATCTATCTCTGCGGCCGCTTCATCAGCTGCCTGGTCCATCTTCTCGGCAGCGGCGTCAGTCGCTTGATCGGCGCTCTGTTCAGCCTGTTCGGCGCTCTGCTCGGCAGAGGTCTCGGCGTTCTGGGCAGCTTTGTCAGTATCGCCGTTATCGCAACCAGCGATGGCCAGAGACAGGCCAGCGGCCAGTGCGGGAATCATCCATTGCTTGAGTTTCATCGTCTTCTCCATGATAGGTGGGGAGTTGCCAGCCCCTGTTTCCTGCAAGTGGCATTGCAACAAAGGTCGTGTAGTCATGCAAGCGAAAGCGTGGCTTGGCGCCTGATACCCAAGACATGGTGCCAGACCGACAGCTTTTCAAGCATTTCGCCCTTTTCACAGCAGAATAGTGTTAACGAACACCATTTTCCATCAGCTACCACCAAAAATCGCGCCGCGATCACTCACCGATATCTTCGTTCCAGACGTCCGACTGCTCGCGAATGAAGGTCGCCATCAGCTCGCGGCAGCGCGCGTTGTCGACCACATCGACCTTGACGCCCAGGCCACGCAGGTGGTCTTCCGCGCCCATGAAGGTGTGGTTCTCACCGACCACGACATGCGGGATACCGTAGAGCTGGATGGCACCGCTGCACATCGGGCACGGTGACAGCGTGGTATAGAGCACGGATTCACGATAGACGCTGGCCGGCAGGCGACCGGCGTTTTCCAGTGCATCCATTTCACCATGCAACACCGTGCTGCCCTTCTGCTGGCGCTGATTGTGGCCACGACCGATGATCTTGCCATCATGGACGAGTACCGAGCCGATCGGCACGCCGCCAGCCGCATAGCCCTTTTCCGCCTCTTCAATGGCGGCCTGCAGGAAGCGCTCATGATCGGTAGTCATTGCTGTCATCGTCTTGCTCCAGATGCGGTGAATATTCAGTGGAGCGGCAGCCTACTGCCACTCACTGCTCGGCACAATACACTCAGCCCAGGCCCGCTTCGCCGGTCATCATCTGACGGGCGCGTCGCAGCCCTTCATTGCTGGCATTGGTGGGCTCGCCGACTTCAGTGGCAAGCTCGCGGAAACTGCCCATGGCACCCAGCAAGGCAGAGGCCTCGTAGGGGATGAAGACGCGATCACCTTCGCGCGCCATGTCCGGCAGCACCTGCAGATATTTCTGCCCCAGCATGTAGCCGACCACCAGCTGCGGGTCTTCCGCACCGATGGCATCGCGCAGCTGATAGATGGCCTGACGCTCACCTTCGGCGCGCAGAATCGCGGCCTGCTTGTCACCCTCGGCGCGCAGTACCGAAGACTGCTTCTCGCCCTCGGCGGTCGCGATGGCAGCTTCGCGCTGGCCATTGGCCTCGGTCACCGTGGCGCGACGCTTGCGCTCGGCCGCCATCTGCAGCCGCATGGCGTCCTCGACTTCCTCGGGCATGCTGATGTCCTGGATCTCGACGCGCGTCACCTTGACGCCCCACTTGTCACCGACTTCATCCATGGTGATCTGCAAGGCGTCGTTGACCTCCTTGCGGCTCTCGAAGAGCTTGTCGAGCTCCATGCGACCGATCTCGGAGCGCAGGCTGGTCTTGGCCAGAACCTCGACGGCCTGGGTGAAGTTCTCGACTTCATAGACGGCGCGCTTGGGATCGACGATCTGGAAGTAGAGCGCGCCATTGACAGTCACGGTGACGTTATCCGTCGTCACCACGCTCTGGCCGGGGAAGTCCATCACCGTCTCGCGGCGATCGATGCGCGTCTCCTCCACCACCAAGGGCAGGTTGTCGCCCTTGACCTCACGATAACGGCGAATGGTGATGGAACGCGGCTTGTCGATGAACGGAATTACCAGATTCACGCCGGATTCCAGTGTGCGGCTGTAGCTGCCGAGGCGTTCGATGACGACGGCTTCTGACTGCTGGACGATCATCAATCCCTTGGCCAGCAGGATTACCACCAGCGCCAGTATGAAAAGAATGATGATGAGTCCCGGACTGATAATCATATTGCTCAACTCCCTTGAACTGGGCCGTATCCGCAAGCCCTTGTGAGATATCCGATCACGCCTGACCCGCTGCCACCACGACCGCGCTGTCGAGCCGCGATCTCATGGCGTCTTTGTGCAGTTTCCTTCGAGACAGACTACTTCGAGACCGACTCCTTCGAGACAGGCTCGACACAGACGGTGATGCCTTCGACGCTGACGATCCTGACCGTGTCCCCTGCTGCCGGCGGCGTCTCCCCCTCCCAGCGTAGCGGATACTCATTGCCTGACACGCGCACGGCAGGTTTGCCGCCGTTGCCGATGATCACCTTGGCCAGCTGCCCGGTCTCCGCGCCGCTGCCAAGGGTGCCGTAGGGCGTCTTGGGCAACAGATAGGGATGGATCTTGCGCACGAACAGCGGCACCAGCACCAGGGCCGTGATCGCGACGCTGATCAACTGGAGGTTTAGCCCCGCCCCCAGCCCCGCCGCCAGAGCGCCCCCGAGGGCACTGACACCCAGTGCCAGCAGCACGAACTGCGCGCCCAGCAGCTCAAGCCCCGCCAGAATCAACGCGAGGATGACCCAGATATGCCACGCCGCCAAACCGACCATGCAATCACTCCCTGAGGTCCTGACTCCCGCCCTGAGCGGCCGAGAGATTGGAAGAATACGCTGCCACCAACGCAACGAGCGCAGCCTGAGTAAACCTCAGACTGCGCTCGTGTACCAGCCAGCCCTCATGGCTCAGCCAGCGCTCAATGGCCCATCTTCGGGCTCATGAGGGTGTCAGCAGGGCGGCGTCCTGCGGGGCGACCAGACGCATAGCGCCGGGAATCAGCTGGAATTCGCTGTTCTCGATCAGATAGCTCTCGCCATCGAGATTCACCGGCAGCGCCTCACCCCGATAGTGCAGCGAGTCAGTGCGCACATACCGCACGAAATGGCCGTTGTCGGGGAGCGACTCCAGCTCCTCGATCACCTCACCCACCCGCGCGATGGGGAAGTCACGGATCACCAGCACATCGAAGCAGCCATCATCGAGCAGCGCCCGAGGTGCCAGCTCCTGACCGCCGCCCGCCTGACGACCATTGCCGATCGCCAGCACGAACAACGCCAGCTCCTCCTCCACCCCGTTGAGGGTCACGCTGCCACGATAGGGGCGGAAGTCCCACGCCTTGAGCACACCCATCAGCGAATAGGCCCCGCCACCGAACAGTTTCTTGAGGCCACCGGGCGTCGAGCGCGTCACCTCGGCGCCGAAACCTGCCGAGGCCATGTTGAGGAAGTAGGCATCATCCAGCTGCACCACATCCACGGCCCGCGCCGCGCCTTCACAGGCCAGCGCCAGCGATTCCGTCACCGGCTCGGGGATGCCGAGCGAGGTCGCCAGGTCATTGGCGGTGCCCAACGGCAGGATCGCGACTTCCGGACGCTTCGCGGGTGGATGCTGCATCAATGCATTGGCGATCAGATTGAGGGTGCCGTCACCGCCGCCAACGACCAGCCGCGTGACGCCTTCATCGACCGCCTCGCTCACAAGCCTCGCGACGTCATCTCCCTCGAAGGTCAACCGCACTTCAAGCCCTGCCATACGCTCACGCTGAGCGAAGATGGCCTCACGCAGCTCCGGCTGCTGAGCCTTGTCCCCGTTGAGTATCACGCGCACACGCGCCGCTGATTCCATGGTGCCTCCTTGGCGACATGCGGATCGAGCGACAAGCATACTCTGGTCGGGGGCCTTCAATGAACCATCTCTGCCCCGCGGCCCGCCGCGGTTGTCAGCCAGCGAATCCTCCATGCCCGGCCAGTCGCACCGGCCAGTCCTACCGACTAGACGCCCGGCTGACGTCGCGCGCCCAACAGCAGCAACGGCAGCACCATCACCACGCTGATCAGCAGCAGCCCCTGCTGAGGGGCGAGCGGCGTATTGAGCAGCGCCGTCGCCACCACTGCCGAGCCGCCGAGCTGGATGCTGCCGAGCAGCGCCGCTGCGGTGCCGGCACGCTCAGCGAAGGCCTCCAGCGCCAGGCTTGACGCCGCGCCGAGCGCCAGCGAGAAGCCGACCGACAGCACTGCCACCGGCACCATGAAGGCAGCGGCCGACAGTGGCAGCCAGGCGAAGGCCGCGCCCTGCATCAGGCCGGAGAGCAGGATGATCGCCAGCCCCAGGCGCACGGTGGGCTGACGGCCGAGGCGCGTGATCACGCGCGGTGCGAAGAAGAAGGTGATGATATTGATCACGGCATTGCCGCCGAACAGGGCACTGAAGACCAGCTCGGAGTGACCGAGGCGCTCGACCAGCAGCTCGGAGGACGACGACACATACAGCAGGATGGCGCTCATCGCGGCCATCGCGACCAGCGCCTGATACAGGAAGCGCCAGCTGGTCAACACGGGGCGGTAGCGCGCCCAGTTGTACAGCGGACGCTCCACGACCGTTGTGGCCGGACGCGTCTCGCCAAAGCTCTTCCACGCCATCAGGCCGACGCACAGCGCGAAGGCGGCCATGAACAGGAAGTTGGAGCGCCAGCCGAACTGCACCGCCAGCAGGCCGCCCAGCACCGGCGCCAGCGCCGGGATGATGCACAGCGCACCATTCAGATAGCTGTACATCCTGGCGCCCTGCTCAGGCGTGTAGCAGTCACGCACGGCCGCGAAGGCCACCGTCACCGTGGCACATGCCCCCAGCCCCTGCAGGATACGCCCGAGATACAGCATGCTGATGTCCTGTGCCAGCACGGCGACCATCGCGCCGACGAGGTAGACCGTCGCGCCACCCAACAGCGCCGGACGCCGTCCGTAGAGGTCCGTCAACGGGCCGACCAGAATCTGCCCGACACCCACAGCGCCCAGAAACAGCGTCACCGTCATCTGCATCACATCGGTGGGCTGGGCGAATTCGCGCGCCATCGCCGGCAGTGAGGGCAGATAGATATCGATCGCCAACGGCGAGAACATCACGCAGCCGACCAGCAGCAACAGCAATAGTCGTGCGTTGGGCATGGGCCTTGCGGCAGCAGAGGAAGACACGGACATGGATAATCTCGAGAGTCAGAAGCCAAGGGCGGCCCGACAGAGGGGCCATCAAGAATCCGCAGAGCCTAGCGCCTGCGACTTATGAAGCAAAATGATATTATTTCAGGCCTGATATTCCACTGGAGAAACTCATGAGCGCGACAGCCCCGCAGACACCCGCAAGGCCGGTTGCCGCCCAGTCTCCAGCCGCGTCTTCACTGCCTGCGTCTTCGAGCTCAGCGCCAGCGGCCACGCCCTTCAACACGCGCATCGACCTCAATCTGCTGCAGGTGCTGCAGGTGCTGCTGGAAGAGTGCAGCGTGACGCGCGCGGCGGGCCGTCTTCACCTCTCGCAGTCTGCCGTCAGCAAGAGTCTGGCACGCCTGCGCGTGATGTTTGATGACGCCCTTTTCATTCGCGAACGCCACGGTCTGCGCCCCACGGCGCGGGCCCTGTCATTGCGTGGTGAACTGGCCGAGCTGCTCTCGCGCCTCGAGAATCTGAGCGCCCCTGCCACCTTCACCCCCGCCACCAGCCAGCGGCGCTTTCAACTGGCGGTGCTGGAAAGCGCCTGGGCGACCCTGATGCCGTCCTGCACGCGCGCACTGACCGATGCGCTGCCGCATGGCAGCCTCGAGATCAGCCGCTGGCAGGCCGATTGCCTGAGTCTGATGGAAAAGGGCCAGCTGGATATCGGGCTTGCCGGACACGATCACAGTGCCGAGACCCCGGGCGAGCCGCCTGCCCTCCCCGCTGGCTTCCAATCGCGCCTGCTGTGGCGCGACGACCATGTGATTCTAGTGCGGCGTGATCATCCGCTCACGCGGCGCCAGACACCGATGACGCTGAGTGAATTCGCGGCCTTGAGTCATGTCCAGGCCACCTGCGAGGGGCGCTCACGCTGGTCGCTGGATGAGCGGCTGGAGCAGCACGGCGCACCACGCCGCATCAGCGTGCTGGTGCCGGATTTCCGCGATGCCCTGAGCATCGTCGCGCACAGCGAGCTGGTGTTCTGCGCCCCCAGAAGCTTTGCCCAGGCCAGCAGCGAGCTGCACGGGCTGGCGATCCTTGAGCTACCGATGCGCCTGCCCGCGCTCAGCTACCGCTTGATCTGGCATGCCAGCCACGAGCAGGACCCCGGGCACCGCTGGTTGCGACAGTCCCTGCTGACGCATATCCGCAACGCGCATGGGGAAGACGCCGAGGCCGCTGAGCTCTAGAATGGCCCCATTGTGAATTCGCCACCCGCCCTGCGGCACTGGCGCCGATACCCGCACGTCCCATGAGGTTCTGCCATGCGCTCCATCATCCGCCTGTTCTTCCGCACCCTGCGTCTGGTGCTGGCTCCCTTCATGCTGCTCAGTGAGAAGCTGACCCGCGGCAGCGCGCTCGAGCGCAGCCCCGCCCAGCAGGCCGAGGTGGATGCCGAGACGGCCAAGCTGGCGTTGTATCAGTTCTCGACCTGCCCGTTCTGCATCAAGGTGCGCAAGCGCATGCATCAGCTGAACCTGAACGTCGAGCAACGCGACACCCAGCACAACGCCACTCACCGCCAGGCCCTCGAACAGGGTGGCGGTCGCGTCAAGGTGCCGTGCCTGCTGATCACCCATGACGATGGTCGCGAAGAGTGGATGTACGAATCCGACACCATCAATGCCTACCTGCAGGAGCGCTTCGGCAGCGCGGCCTGACAAGATAACGGCTGATACGACGCAGACCGCAAGAGGCCGCTCTCAGGAGCGGCCTCTTGCGGTCTGGTGAGCGCGAACACGCGCGCTTGGGCGCCTCTCTTCTGCTTACCGTCTTGCCCACCTTCTTGCCTACCTTCCGCCTAACTGCTGCCCACCATCTGCTTCTCATCAGGCCAGCGCCTGCGAGACGGAAGCCCGCTTGTGGCGAGCCGCCTGGCGCATCTGATCCATTGCCCACACCATCGCCAGCGTCAGCGCGACAGCTCCCAGGGTATGCGCCAGCGCCAGATCCAGCGGCAACCACCACAGCACATTGGCGATCCCCAAGCCTGCCTGCACCAGCCAACATCCCAGCGCCCAGCGCCAGGGGTTGTCAGGCGCCGCCGTCCGCGCCGGCAAGTGGCGGCGCTGGCGCCAATACAGCGCCAACAGCACCGCCCCCAGCAACACGGCCCCGCCACGGTGCGCCATGTGGATGGCCGTGCGCGCCTCACCATGCAGCTGCCCATGCAGATAGCTGGGGCCGACATCCTGGGTCAGGTGGAAGCCCTCTCCCCAGTCCATCGCCGGCCATGCGGCACCATTGCAGGTCGGGAAACCTTCACAGGCAAGCCCGGCATAATTGCTCGAGGTCCAGCCCCCCAGGGCCAGCTGCCCCAGCAGCAGAGCCGCGGCCAGAGTGGCCAGCCAGGGCTGACGCCGGATGTGCGCTGCATCAGCGCCCGCCTTGTGTTGCTCAGCCGTCACCTTGAGGTGCGCCGCCCGCCGTCTGAGTGATAGCCACAGCAACAGCAGCAGGCTCAACACGCTCAGGCCGCCCAGCAGATGCAGCGTCACCACCTGCGGCCACAGCTTCAGCGTCACGGTAAAGGCCCCGAACGCGCCTTGGACCAACAGCATGCCCAACAACAGCCAGCAGCCGGCCAGGGGAAAACGCGTGCGCGCCTCCGCGCCCCAGTGATCAGTCACCTTTGCCTCGCCGCTGCCACCCTCGAAGGTTTGCGACTGATGAGCTTCCTGACGGCGTATCCGCCAGCCCAGCGCGAGCAATGCGATGGCCGCAAGCCCGAGCAGACTCGCCGCATAGCGATGGATCATCTCCGCCCACGCCTTGTAGCCTTCAAGCGGGTGATGCGGGCTATGCAGACTCGCCGTCTGGGCATCCGGCACGACCAGGGCGCCATAACAGCCCGGCCAGTCGGGGCACCCCAGACCGGCGTCCACCAGCCGCGTCCAGGCTCCCAGCCCGATCACCAGAATGACCAATCCCAACATGCTGGCGACCAGTCGCTGGCTGCTGTGCCACAGGCGTGCCGTCACCCGTCGGCTCGCCGCCTGCCGTGAGACAGGGCCATGCACCAGATCAGGCGTCAGCTCAGGCGTCGCCATCGAGAAGGCCTGCGCAGCTGAGGCTTCATCCGTGGTGGCGTGGCGCGCAAATGGCGGGCGAGGCAGCAACGCCGCCCCTCGTTGGCGAGCCCGCGAGACGGCGCAGGCCCGCGAGACGGCGCAGGCCCGCGAGACGGCGCAGGCCCGCGGTGGATAGCGCTTCTGTATGGCGAGGCGAGACATGGCATATCTCCCTGGTGAAGCGAAAGAAGATCACGCGCGACCTGGCGAGGTGCGACCTGGCGAGGCGCTAACTATCGAGGCGCAACCTGGCGAGGCGCGACCTATCGAGGTCCGACCGGATTACGCTTGAGCAGCCGGCGTACATCCTTCATCACGGCCTGCGGCGTAATCTCGGGCCCGTAGGCGACCACGACCTGTCCGTGAGGGTCGATCAGGCGTAACTGGTGCCGCGCGGAAGTGGTGTCGTTGGGCGCTGGCCAGCGCCCGAGTGCCCGTTGCTCGCCCGGCACCTGAGGATGCACAAAGGCCTTTTCAGCCACCACCAGGCGGCCCAGGCGTGGCGCCTCCTTGCCAAGCGCGCGATGTAGGCGCCACCAGCGCTCGGCCTGCGCCGCGGCCAGCTGCGGCTGGTTCGGCTCCGGCCAGCTGAGCCAGAAACGCTGCTCATCCGCGCCTCGCGCGGCCAGCGGCGGCATGCCGGGGGCCTCCTTCGCGCTAACAGCGCCGCCAGTCGCGTTTCCTGTGGCGTTTTCGGTGACGTTGTCAGTGGCGTTCTCTGTAACGAGGTAGTCGAGCGACCAGTCCGTGAGCGGCTTGACCTTTGGCAACAGGGCACCATTTGCCACCCGCCCCTCGGGAATCCCGACCTGTGCGCTCAGCATGGCCCACGCCAAGGGCAGCGGGGCGGACAACAGCCCCAGCAAGGCCACGAGTTTCAGACGCTGTCGCATCACGTGTGTCATCGCTCTCCTCCTGACGACGGCTTCCCTGCATGTCCGGGCATGCGGACAACAGGCTCAAGACACAAGCACCGGGCGCTAGGCCTGGCGCTGACGCAGCGCGGACTGGCGTTGACGGCGCGCGCCCAGAATCATGACCACTGCCGCCCCCAGGCTTAGCCCCAGCCACTGCAGCGCATAGGCGTAATGACGCTCTGGCGTCATGTTGCTCGGCTGCCACCAGGGCAGGAATCGCCCCTCCCCGCTCGTCTGGTGCAGAACACCCGCAAAGGCCGGCGTGCCCAACGCCTGCCAGGCGCTCAGATCGACCTGCTGCAGGCGCTGCCCCTCGCGATTGGGGCCGAACAGTGGGCCACCACTGTTGCCCTGGCCGTTCAACCACTGCCAGCGACCACTGATCACCCCGGAGCCTGTCGGGGTCGTGAACTCCGGGTCGCTACGCGGGGCCGGCGATGCCACGAAGCCACGCTCCACCAGCCACCAGCGGCCATCCAGCGTTCGGAAGGGCGTGAGCACCGCCACGCCATGGCGCTTGTCCAGCGTGCGGTTGTCCAGCAGCAGGCTGTGTTCCGCGAGCCACTCGCCGCGCAGCTCGATCAGGCTGGCACTGGCGGGCGGTGCCGTCGGCATCACCAGCTCCGGCGCGCTGGCGGTATCCTCCAGATGCTGGGCACGCGCCTGGCCACGCATCACCTGCCAGCTGCACAGACACAGACCGAGCACGATCAGGCATCCCCAGAACAGCCACCAGCCGCGTCCGACCTGGCGCTCCTGCGTCGCCGCTGTGGATGACACCTGCGCCGCTGGCGCTGACTTGCGCTTGTCTGCCGGATGAGCTCGACTGTCACTAGCGAGTGCCGCGCTGTGCTCACCCGCCACTGTCTGCGCCCCGGGAGGTGACATGCTGCTCAAATCGCTGATCGCACTGGTCTTTATCGGCATGCTGGCAAGCCTGGTCGCCGGCGCCGGTTTTCTGCTGCGCGATGGCAGCCGCAGTCGACGCCTGCTGACCTCTCTCAAATGGCGGGTTGGCCTGGCAGTGTCTCTGGTGATTCTGCTGGTCATTGGCTTCTCCACCGGAATGCTGGACTGACATCACGCCGCGTGCTGTCAGAACACATAGACGAACAGGAACAGACCGATCCACACCGCATCGACGAAGTGCCAGTACCAGGCAGCCGCTTCGAAGGCGAAGTGACGTTCACTCGAGAAGTGGCCGCGTATCACGCGCACCAGCATCACGATCAGAATCAGGGTGCCGATGGTGACGTGCAGACCATGAAAACCGGTCAGCAGGAAGAAGGTGCCGCCATAGACCCCCGCCTGCAGCGTCAGCCCCAGGTGGTGCCAGGCCTCGTAGTATTCGATGCCCTGCAGGGTCAGAAAGCACAGCCCCAGCACCACGGTGCCCGCCAGCCAGTTGCGCGCCGTGCGCCGAAACTCCATCTTCAGCGCTTCATGCGCCACCGTCAGGGTGACGCTGGAGCTTACCAGCAACAGCGTGTTGGCCAGCGGCAGCTGCCAGGGCGACAGCAGCTCTCTGGGTCCGGCGATGCTGGCATCCGGCGGCGTCATCAGGGGCCAGCTGGCGGTGAAGTCCGGCCACAGCAGCGCCGTCACCCCCTTGGCGCCCTCACCATCGAGCCAGGGCAGCGCGAAGGTTCGCAGATAGAACAGCGCCCCGAAGAAGGCCGCGAAGAACATCAATTCCGAGAAGATGAACCAGGCCATGCCCCAGCGGAACGAGCGGTCCATCTGGTCATCGTAGAGGCCGCCCATCGACTCGCGCACCACATCCCGAAACCAGCCCGCCATCACCAGCACCACGGCCAGCAGGCCGATGCCTGACAACCAGGCGGCGCTGCCGTGCACCATCCAGATTCCGGTGCCGATCATCATTCCGCCCACCGCCAGCACGCCGAAGATGGGCCAGGCGCTGTGCGCCGGAACGTAATAGCTGCCACTGCTCATGTTTCACCTCCTGCAGAATGCTCTGCACCATCGTCCCCCGCGGATGACGGCGTCGTGACCGGATAGAGCGTGTACGCCAGAGTCAGATCACGAATGCCCTCCGGAAGGTCAGGGTCGACCTGAAAGACCAGCGGCAGCTCGCGCCGCTCGCCTGCTGCCAGCGTCTGCTCCTGGAAGCAGAAGCACATGATCTTGCGCAGATGCAGTGAGCCCTCGGCAGGACTGACACTGGGGACCGCGCGGCCACGCACCGGGTAATCGGCGTGATTGGTGAACACGAAACGCGCGCTGTACTGGCCACCGGGATGGATGCGGAATTGCTCATCCAGCGCCTCGAGCGTCCACGGCAGGCCCTGCCCCTGTTGGGTGATGAAGCGCACCGAGACCCAGCGGCTCTCGTCGATCTCCATGGCCACCGCGGCCCTGGCCTGACTGGCGGCCTTGCCATTCAGGCCGGTGAGATTGCAGAAGACGTCATAGAGCGGCACCAGCGCGAAGGCGAAGCCCAGCATCGCGACCAGCGCCAGCAGCGTGCGCCGCACGGTGCGTGCCACTGCCTGTTGCTGTTGTGCTGCGTGATCGCGTGAGGGCATGTCACTCTCCTGGCCGCTGTCCATCGCTCAGCGGATGATCTGGCCATCGCGGGTCTGCGGAGGAATCTCGAAGGTATGCAGCGGCGCCGGGCTCGGCACGCTCCACTCCAGGTCCACCGCGCCCTCCCAGGCACACGCCGGCGCCCTGACACCGCCGCGCGCGCACTTGACGATCACGACCAGGAACAGCAGCTGCGAGATACCGAACAGGAAGGCGCCGATACTGGACAGCATGTTGAAGTCGGCGAATTGCAGCGCGTAATCCGGGATGCGGCGCGGCATGCCGGCCAGCCCCGAGAAGTGCATCGGGAAGAAGGTCAGGTTGACGCCGATGACCGACAGCCAGAAATGCCACTTCGAGAGCCCCTCGTGGGGATAGAAGCCGGTCCACTTGGGCAGCCAGTAGTAGGCTCCGGCGAGAATCGCGAACAGCGCGCCGGGCACCAGCACATAGTGGAAATGCGCCACCACGAAGTAGGTGTCGTGGTACTGGAAATCCGCCGGGGCGATGGCCAGCATCAGGCCCGAGAAGCCGCCGATGGTGAACTGGACGATGAAGGCGATCGCAAACAGCATCGGGGGCTCGAAGCTGATGGAGCCGCGGAACATGGTGGCGATCCAGTTGAAGACCTTCACGCCGGTCGGCACCGCGATCAGCATCGTCGTGTACATGAAGAACAGTTCCGCCACCAATGGCAGGCCGACGGCGAACATGTGATGCGCCCAGACCAGGAAGGACATGATCGCGATGGAACCGGTGGCGTAGACCATCGAGGCGTAACCGAACAGTCGCTTGCGCGAGAAGGTCGGCACGATGGCGGACACGATGCCGAAGGCCGGCAGGATCATGATGTAGACCTCGGGATGCCCGAAGAACCAGAACAGGTGCTGGAACAGCACCGGGTCGCCGCCACCGGCGGCATTGAAGTAGCTGGTGCCGAAGTTGATGTCGAACAGCATCATGGTGATGGCGCCCGCCAGCACCGGCATCACCGCGATCAGCAGGAAGGCCGTGATCAGCCAGGTCCAGACGAACAGCGGCATGTCCATCAGGCGCATGCCCGGGGCACGCAGATTGAGGATGGTGGCGATGATGTTGATGGCGCCGAGAATCGAGCTGATGCCGGCGATGTGCAGCGAGAAGATGAAGAAGCTGGTCGAGGGCGGCGCATAGGTGGTGGACAGCGGCGCGTAGAAGGTCCAGCCGAAGTTGGGGCCACCGCCCTCCATCAGCAGGGTGGAAAGCAGCAACAGGAAGGCGACCGGCAACAGCCAGAAGCTGAAGTTGTTGAGGCGTGGCAGCGCCATGTCGGGCGCGCCGATCTGCAGCGGAATCATCCAGTTGGCCAGTCCCGTGAAGGCCGGCATGATGGCGCCGAACACCATGATCAGCCCATGCATGGTGGTCATCTGGTTGAAGAACTCCGGCTGCACCATCTGCAGGCCGGGCTGGAACAGCTCGGTGCGGATCACCAGCGCCATGATGCCGCCGATGAACAGCATGCTCAGCGAGAAGATCAGATAGAGGGTGCCGATATCCTTGTGATTGGTGGTCAGCAGCCAGCGCAGCATGCCGCGCGGCGCGCTGCCGTGGCCCTCGCCCACATGAGCGCCGCCTGCGGTGGCCCCCTCGCTCTCGCTGGCCTGAAGTACCGCCTTGCGTGGCTGTTCACTGGCCATGACACGCCTCCTGAATGCGTCGCTTGCACGCTATTGAGACAGCTGTTCCTTGATGACGGCTGGCTGCACCAGCTCGCCGGTATCGTTGCCCCAGGCGTTGCGCTCATAGGTGATGACAGCCGCCAGCTCGACCGGGCTCAGCACATCGGCAAAGGCCGCCATGGGCGTGCCCGCCTTGCCGTTGACCACGATATCGATGTGCGCCTGCATGTCTTGGGTGACGATGGCGCTGCCCACCAGCGAGGGGAACGCCGGCGGCATGCCCTGGCCATCCGGCTGATGACAGGAGGCGCAGATGGTGGCGTAGGTCTTCTCGCCCTTCTCCATCAGCTCCTCGAGACTCCAGTCACGACCGGCATCGTTGAGCGCGGCCTCGGCTTCGGCCTTGCGCGCGATCAGCCACTCATCGAACTCGGCCTCCGGTAGCGCCTCGACCACCACCGGCATGAAGCCGTGGTCCTTGCCGCACAGCTCGGTGCACTGGCCACGATAGGTGCCAGGGGTCTCGATACGCGTCCATGCCTCATTGATGAAGCCGGGGATGGCGTCCTTCTTGACGCCGAAGTCGGGCACCCACCAGGAGTGGATGACGTCGGCGGAGGTGGTCAGGAAGCGCACCTTGCGATTGATGGGCAACACCAGCGGGTTGTCGACTTCCAGCAGGTAATGCTCGCCCTTGGCGGCGGTGTTGTTGATCTGCTCGCGCGGGGTCGCGAGGCTTGAGGTGAAGGCGACATCCTCGCCCAGATACTCGTACTGCCAGCGCCATTGATGGCCAGTGATCTTCACGTCCAGCGCCGACTCGGAAGCGTCGTACATGTCCTTGAGCGTGGCGGTGGCAGGCACCGCCATCACCACCAGGATCAACAGCGGGATGGCGGTCCACAGAATCTCGATACGGGTATTTTCATGGAAGCTTGCCGATACCGCACCGCGTGACTTGCGGTGCTTGATCATCGCGTAGCCCATCACACCGAACACCACGATGCCGATGACCACACAGATCCAGAAGATGATCATGTGCAGCGAGTGGATCTCGCGGCTGACCGCGGTGACCCCGACCGGCATGTTGTATTCGACTGCCAGCACCGAAGGGGAAAGGACTGTCAGTGACAAGGTCGTCAGTGACAGGGTCGTCAGTGACAGGGTCGTCACTGTGCGTCGCAAGCGCAGACGCATTGGCCTGGTGACACGGGAAAGGCATTCCGCGATCCATGACATCGGCGCCTCCTTGTCATTGTTATCGAGAGCCTCACCCAGATGACGGCGCTGAGCGGCTCCCCGTGCTCCGACTTGCTTCGAGTATAGAAGAGCTTGGCGGAACACAAGGTCGCGTGGATCAACCCACTGATACTCCTTGGTCGCAAGGCAGAGCGAGGCAAAAACGGCTACCCCGCGCGTGATGCCGCCTGAGCACAAGGCAGTGGCGCGCTTCTGCGTTCAGTCCACGCAGAGAGGCGGCGATTGAGACATTGCCAAGAAGTCGGCTCGCGATATGCCGGCGCGCGTCGGGGCGACCAATGGCGAAGTTATATGCGCATTTATCGATGTTAGCGTCACGCCGATCTGCACCAGTGTGTTGAAGCCCTCCTGCACGCGTCCAGACACCTGACACACGCCAGCACGCCCTACTCAATCCATCACCACGCCCCTCGGAATCTGCCATGAACGCCATCTGGCTTGCCCTGTTCGGCTGCGTTGCCTTCGCCATCGGCTACCGCTTCTATTCCCGCTTTCTGGCCGAGCGCATCTTCCGCCTCGACCCGAATTTCGTGACGCCAGCACATGCGCTGCGCGACGACACCGACTACCTGCCGACCAATCGTTGGGTGCTGTGGGGTCACCATTTCACCTCGGTGGCGGGCGCAGCCCCCATCGTCGGTCCGGCGATCGCCGTCTATTGGGGCTGGCTGCCGGCCGTGCTGTGGGTCGTGCTGGGCAGTCTGTTCGCGGCAGGCGTGCATGATTTCGGCACCTTGACGCTATCGGCGCGTCATCGCGGCCAGTCGGTCGGCACCCTGGCGGACAAGCTGATCGGCAAGCGTGCCAAGCTGCTGTTTCTGTTCATCATCCTGATTCTGGTCCTGATGCTGAACGCGGTGTTCGCCTGGGTGATCGCCAATCTGTTCATCAACTTCCCGGCCAGCGTGCTGTCGGTGCTGATCCAGATTCCGCTGGCGGTATGGATCGGCCATCGCGTCTATCGTCGTGGCGGCAAGATGCTGATTCCCTCACTGCTCGCGCTGATGGTGATGTATGCCGCCGCCCTGCTGGCGGGTCAGTTCGAGTTCCTGCAGATCGATCTGGCCGGTGCCTTCACCGCCATGGCCGGTGGCGAGGATGCCACCCTGCTGTTCGGCCTTTCGCCCATCTCCAGCGCCTTCCTGGTGTGGATCATCGCGCTGATGAGCTATGTCTACATCGCCTCGGTCTTGCCGGTCTGGAAGCTGCTGCAGCCACGCGACACCATCAACTCTCACCAGCTGGTGGTCGGGCTGGTGCTGCTGTATCTGGGACTGGCCGTAGGTGGCCCGCAGCTGACGGCGCCGGCCTTCAACGCCGATGCCGAGATGTCCTTCTACCCGCTGCTGTTCATCACCATCGCCTGCGGCGCCATCTCGGGCTTCCACGGTCTGGTCGCCTCCGGCACGACCTCCAAGCAGCTGTCCCATGAACCGGATGCGCGCCTGATCGGTTACTCCGGCGCGCTGGGCGAAGGCATGCTGGCGCTGATTTCCATCATCGCGGTGGCAACCCTGTTCACAACCCAGGCCGACTTCACCGCAACCTATTCAAGCTTCGCCGCGGCGGGTGCCAATGGCCTCTCGAGCTTCGTTCAGGGGTCCGGCCAACTGATCTCGCACCTCGGCCTGCCCGCCAACGTCGGCAGTACGCTGGTCGCGGTCATCGTGGTCAGCTTCGCAGCGACCACGCTGGACTCCGCCGTGCGCCTGATGCGCTACATCATCGCGGAACTGGGCAGCGAATACGGCATGCCAGCGCTCAGCCACAAGCATGTCGCCACCAGCATCGCCGTCATCGCCAGTGCCGCGCTGGTCATCCTGCCGCAGGGGCCCAAGGGCTTCGGTTCCGGCGGCTACCTGCTGTGGCCGTTGTTCGGCACCAGCAACCAGCTGCTGGCGGGCATCTCGCTGATGCTGGTCTCGGTGTGGCTCAAGCGTCAGGGCCGCCCTGTCATCTATACCCTGGCCCCGATGGTCTTCTTGATGATCATGACGCTGTGGGCGATGGTGCAGCAGGTGGTGCTGGATTGGTCGGGCATGGGCAGCAACGACCCACAATGGCTGTTGTTCACCTTCGGCAGCCTGATCATGGTGTTTGCGCTGTGGATTCTGCTCGAGGCCAGCCGCAGCCTGAAGTCTCCCGCCCGGGTGAGCGCTCATGAGAGCTGATGACGATACCCGGTTGGCGTCATCACCACGCCAGCCGGGACTGACAAGGCGCCTGCTGACAGGCGCCATTCAGCTGCGGGATGGCTGGGAGGCCATGCTGCGCGTCAACCAGCAGCGCGATCTGGCGCAGCTTGCCCGTGAAGAGGAGGACATCTTCATGATGATGAGCTTCGCGGAGCTGATGGGCATCCCCAATCCGGCGCCGGCCGTCTCGCTGGAGATGCTGCCGCTGATGCTGGAACGCATGCATGACTGGCACCTGCGTCAGGGACTTGAGCATTCACCGCTGGAGGGCATCAAGTGCTGTTGAGCAGGCTCTGGAAACGCGCAGCATCCCGCAAGGCGAAAGATACGGCTGTCTGGGAAGGCACTCAGCCGTCAGCGGCTCACGAGACTTACGAAACTCACGAGGCTCACAAGGCTCACAAGGCTCACACTCACCAGTCTGGCCAAGCACCGGAGCAAGCCGGGAAATCAGAGCATCCCGAGATCTGGTTCTTCGGTGGCAAGGGCGGTGTCGGCAAGACCAGCTGCGCGGCGGCCCAGGCGCTGGCACTGGCGGAGAAAGGCGAAGCGACCCTGCTGGTATCGACAGACCCCGCGCACAATCTGGGCGACCTGTTCGGTGCGATCGGTGGCAAGCCCTGCAACATCGCGCCGCGCCTCGACGTGATGGAACTGGACCCCGAGCGGGAATGCGACCGCTACCTGGAGGCGGTCCGCCAGCGGATCGCCCCCCTGGTAAGTGGCGAGCGCAGTGCCACCGTGATGCGCCAGCTCGAACTGTCACGCCACGCCCCCGGCACCAGTGAAGCGGCACTCTTCGATGCGCTGGTGGAGATCATCCTGACCCCGCCAGCCCCGCTGGAAGATGAAGATTCACACTATCGCCACATCCTGTTCGATACGGCCCCCAGCGGGCACACAATTCGACTGCTGAGCCTGCCTGAAGTGCTGGGCGGCTGGCTGGAGGGCATGCTAGGTCAGCGTAGGCGCGCCGTCGCCGAACGCAGCCTGTGGCTGGACAGTCAGCAGGCGTCAGAGACGCCAGGCGAAGAAGCGCCGGAAGACCCGATCAGCGAGGCGCTGGAGCAACGCCGTACGCGCTACGCAGCATTGCGTCAGCGCTTGAGCGATACCCGCCGGGCGCGCGTGATTCTGGTCAGCACGCCGGAGAAGCTGCCGTGTCTGGAGACGACCCGAACACGAGAGGCGCTGGAAGCTCATGGTCTGGCCGTCGGCGGCTTGATCATCAATCAGTGCCTGCCGGAACCCGCCGCGCAAGGGGCTGGCGGTCCCTCCTCAACGCCCCACGAGCCGCAGGCTGACTGGGTCGCGACCTGGCGAGAACAGCAACAACATTGGGCCGCCAGACTGGAGGAGGCCTTCGCTGATCGCCCGCGCCTGCGTCTGCTGCGCCAACCACAGCTGCCGGAGGACCGCGCAAGCCTTGCCCCGCTGGTGGCACAATTCACGGCGTTCCGCCCCTGGTCACCCGCCCCTGCCGCGTCCTCTTGCGGTTGCGCTGCCCCCGCCAGATGACTCGAGAGGTCGCCCTGCTCTTCAGCCCATCAGTGCTTCAGCCCCTCAGCGCTTCAGCCCCTCAGCACTTCCGCTCTTTCGCCCTCCCGCTTCCTCGCTCTCCCGACCTCACGCTGATCCGTCATGTGCTGACGACATGCATTCGCGTACGTGGTCGGGGAGTTCATCATTCAGACACTTCGATCTGATAACTTATTCAGAATTTGCGCATATTGATGCACCATCACTGACCTCGTCTCACCTGACTTGTGCACGCATCTTGAGTGAGGCGAGGCATGTGCACGCCTGCGGGCATGGCAAGCGAATTGCATTGTCTTGCATCCCCCTCCAAGACGTTCAGAATGCTGCTCACATGGCAACAATCTGTTGCAACAGGGTGCGCAATAACTGCACAAAACAACCATACAGTCGCCTCGCCATTCCGATAGAATAGCGGGCTAAATATATTCCTCATCATGATATCGTTGCTTTGACCTGCCGCGCCTGCGGTAAGTCACAATGTGGCGATAGTGACGCACTTCAGCCCCTGAATTTCGTAAAGGACGCTCCATGGCCCCGACTTCCCCCAGTCAATCCCGCTTGCAGAGACACCTATTGGCTTTCAATGCCCGCCGCCTCGGCCTGCTTCCGGCAAGCCTGCTGCTGGTCGGTGCCCTGCTGGCCGGCTGTAGCGGCGACAAGGAGGAGGCTGGCCAAGGCTCCGCCGCAGGCGCCAGCCAGGCCGCTCAGGTCGATGTCGTCACCGTCACTGCCCAGGATGTACCGCTCACCACCGAACTTCCGGGCCGCACGCGTGCCTATCAGATCGCGGAAGTGCGTCCGCAGGTCGGCGGCATCATCGAATCGCGCGACTTCACCGAAGGCAGTGACGTCGAGGAAGGTCAGGTGCTCTATCACATCGATTCGCGCACCTATCGCGCCGATGTCGAGAGCGCCAAGGCGAGCCTGGCGCGCGCCGAGGCGAGCCTCAACACCTCGAGCCTCAAGGCCAAGCGCTACAAGAATCTCGTCGCGCGCAAGATGGTCAGCCAGCAGGATTATGACGATGCCGTGGCCACCGTCGGCGAAGACCGTGCCGATGTCGCCTCGGCCAAGGCCGCGGTATCCAGCGCGCAGATCAACCTGGATTACACCAAGGTCACCTCACCGATCAGTGGTCGTATCGGCAAGTCCAGCGTCACCAAGGGCGCACTGGTCACGGCCAGTCAGGAAACCAGCCTGGCCACCGTCCAGCAGCTGGACCCCATCTATGTCGACCTGACCCAGTCCGCCACCGAAGTGCTGCGTCTCAAGCGTGAGCTGGGCGAGAATCGCGATGCCACCACCGCACCGGTCCAGACGGAAGTCGAGCTGGTGATGGAAGACGGCAGCGTCTATGGCGCCAAGGGCAAGCTGCAGTTCGCGGATGTCACTGTCGACCAGGGGACCGGCATGGTCACGCTGCGCGCACTGTTCCCCAACGAAGATGAGCTGCTGCTGCCGGGCATGTTCGTGCGTGCCCGTCTGACCGAAGCCGTCGCCAAGGATGCCATCCTGATTCCGCAGAAGGCCGTGAGCCGTGACAGCACGGGCCAGGCCAGCGTGATGACGGTCAATGCCGAGAACAAGGTCGAGGCCAAGCAGGTCGTGATCGGTCAGGCCATCGACAATCAGTGGCTGGTGACCAGCGGCCTCGACAGCAATGACAAGGTCATCGTCAGCGGTCTGCAGAAGATCAAGCCGGGTGCCACGGTCGAGATCGCCTCGGACGAGACAGGCACTGACCAGAACGCTGCACCTCAGTCGCGGACTGCTGCCAGCAGCGACTCCTCGGAAACTGAACAGGCCAAGACCGGCGATAGCCAGTAAGCTTGCCCCCGCTTTTCGCGCCACTGTCGCCAGTCAGACGAGAGACGCTTCTCGTGTGACTGGCGACCGTCCCGAACGACGTTCCAGGAGCCTCAAACGTCATGGCCAGATTCTTCATCGATCGCCCTATCTTTGCCTGGGTGCTCGCCATCATCGTGATGCTGGGGGGTATCTTCAGTATCCTCAAGCTACCGATCGAGCAGTACCCCTCGCTGGCCCCTACCAGCATCACCATCCAGGCTACCTACTCCGGTGCCTCCGCCCAGACGGTGGAAGACACGGTGACCCAGGTCATCGAGCAGCAGATGAACGGCATCGACAATCTGCTGTACATGAGCTCGACCTCGGACTCCCAGGGCAACGCCAGCATCGAGCTGAGCTTTGACACCGGCACCGATCCCGACATCGCCCAGGTTCAGGTACAGAACAAGCTGCAGCTGGCCACTCCGCGCCTGCCGCAATCCGTACAGAACCAGGGTGTCTCGGTCACCAAGTCTTCCGGCAGCTTCCTGATGGTCGCGGCCTTCGTCTCTGACGATGGCAGCATGACCAAGCAGCAATTGACCGACTATGTCGCCTCCGACATCCAGGATGAGGTCGCGCGTGTCCAGGGCGTCGGCGAGACCCAGCTGTTCGGCGCGCCGGGGGCCATGCGTGTCTGGCTCGACCCGCAGAAGCTCAACAACTTCAAGCTGACCACCAGCGACGTCACCACGGCCATCAGCACGCAGAACAACCAGATCGCCTCGGGCCAGCTGGGCAATCTGCCGGCGGAAGAAGGCCAGCAGCTCAACGCCACCATCGTGGCGCAGACCCTGTTTGAAACGCCGGAGCAGTTCGGCAACATCCTGCTCAAGACCCAGGAAGATGGCTCTCAGGTCTATCTGCGTGACGTCGGCCGCGCCGAGAAAGGCGCCGAGACCTACAGCACCGTCAGCCGCTACAACGGCAAGCCTGCTGCAGGCCTGGGGATCAAGCTGGCCTCGGGCGCCAACGCGCTGGACACCGTCCAGGCCGTCAAGGACCGCCTCGATGAACTGTCCGCCTACTTCCCGCCGGGCATGAGCTTCAAGGTTCCGTACGACACCTCGCCCTTCGTCAAGATTTCCATCGAAGAAGTGGTGATGACACTGCTGGAAGCCGTGGCACTGGTCTTCCTGGTGATGCTGCTGTTCCTGCAGAACTTCCGCGCCACCCTGATTCCGACCATCGCGGTGCCGGTCGTGCTGCTGGGCACCTTCGGGGTGCTGGAAGTGCTGGGCTTCTCCATCAATACCCTGACGATGTTCGCCATGGTGCTCGCCATCGGGCTATTGGTCGACGATGCGATCGTGGTGGTGGAAAACGTCGAGCGCGTCATGCACGAAGAGAAGCTCTCGCCACTGGAAGCGACCCGCAAGTCGATGGGCCAGATCACCGGCGCACTGGTGGGTATCGGCCTGGTCCTGTCATCCGTGTTCATTCCGATGGCCTTCTTCCCCGGCACCACCGGCGCGATCTTCCGTCAGTTCTCGGTGACCATCGTCTCGGCGATGACGCTGTCCGTACTGGTGGCATTGATCCTGACGCCGGCCCTGTGCGCCACCCTGCTCAAGCCGACCAAGGAGAAGACCACCGGCTTCTTCGGCCTCTTCAACCGGGTCTTCGATCGCTCCAACGCGCGTTACCAGAAAGGCGTTGGCGGCATGCTCAAGCGCACCGGTCGCTCGATGCTGGTCTATGCATTGATCGTCGTCGGCTGTGGCGTGGTATTCACGCGCATCTCGACCGGCTTCCTGCCGGATGAGGATCAGGGCTATCTGTTCAACCAGGTCATCTTGCCGGTGGGCTCCACTCAGGAGCAGACCCTCGAGACGCTGGAAAAGGTCGAGCATCACTTCCTGGTCGATCAGGAAGATGCGGTTCAGGAAATGTTCGACGTCGCCGGCTTCAGCTTCGCCGGTCGCGGTCAGAACATGGGCCTGGCCTTCATCAACCTGAAGCCGTGGGATGAGCGCGAGCGCGATTCCTTCAGCGTGGTCAGTGAAGCACAGAGCTACTTCGGCACCTTGAAGGAAGCCCTGGTCTTCGCCATCAACCCGCCGCCGATCATGGAGCTGGGCAACGCCAGCGGCTTCGACATGATGCTGGTCGACCGTGGCGGCATCGGCCACAAGGCACTGACCGACGCGCGCAACCAGCTGCTGGGCATGGCGGGCCAGAATCCGGCCGTGACCGGCCTGCGCCCCAATGGTCTGGAAGACAGCCCGCAGTTCACGCTCAATATCGATGAACTCAAGGCGACGGCGATGGGGGTCTCGCTGTCAGAGGTCTACTCGACGCTTTCCACGGCGTGGGGCTCGACCTACGTCAATGACTTCCTCGACGAGGGTCGTACCAAGAAGGTCTATGTGCAGGCGGAAGCCAGTGCCCGCATGCAACCGGAAGACCTCAAGAAGTGGTACGTACGCAACACCTCCGGCGAAATGGTGCCGCTGAGCGCCTTCATCAACGGCGAGTGGACCTACGGGTCGCCGCAGCTGGAACGCTACAACGGCGTCTCCTCGATGGAACTGCTGGGACAGGCGGCACCGGGTTACTCCACCGGTGAGGCCATGCAGGCCATGGAAGAGATGGTCAGCCAGCTCAACAATGGCGTCGCGCTGGAATGGACCGGCATCTCGCTGCAGGAATCGCAGAGTGGTGGCATGGCACCGTATCTGTATGCCATCTCGCTGGTCTTCGTCTTCCTGTGTCTGGCCGCGCTGTATGAGAGCTGGAGCATTCCGTTCTCCGTCATGCTGGTGGTACCGCTGGGGGTGCTGGGTGCCCTGCTCGCCACCTGGATGCGCGGACTCGACAATGACGTCTACTTCCAGGTCGGCCTGGTGACGACCATCGGGCTCTCGGCCAAGAACGCGATCCTGATCGTCGAATTCGCCAAGGACCTTGAAGTGCAAGGCCGCTCGCTGATCGATGCCACTATGGAAGCCGTACGCATGCGTCTGCGCCCGATCCTGATGACCTCGCTGGCCTTCACCCTGGGTGCCGTGCCACTGGCCATCTCGACGGGTGCGGGTGCCGCCAGCCGTCACGCCATCGGCAACGGCGTGATCGGCGGGATGATCTCGGCCACGGTGCTGGCGATCTTCCTGGTGCCGGTCTGCTATGTGGTCGTGCGCCGCCTCTTCGGTGAGCCGAAGGACCTCAAGCGAGCCCACGAAGCGGCCCGCCAGGAGGATGACCTTGTCTGATCTCTGATCACGACAGAAGCCTCATTGCTGTCACACTGCGTGACGGCCCTGCACGCCGCCCTCTCCGGGCGGCGTGCCTGTTTGCAGGCTGGCAATAAAAGGCGCGCTCACGCGGCAAGCATTGAGTGCCATCAGCCTTTTGCGGCATCATGCTACTATCGAACACTGTTTGCCTGCGCAGGCCTGGTGCTTCCACAGCTCCCATACCTTCGCAGGGCCGCGTGTGCATGGGGCCAGACCGCTGACGGCGCATCCCCGAGAGCGCAGCCGCAGGCGTGGTCAAGCCGCGGCTGACAATGCCTCTGCGCATGCCCCGAACACGCGCGGCACGGCGATACACCACCCGATCCCGCTGGAGCGACATGCCTCGTCCCCTTGCTGCCCTGCGCCGCTACACCCGGCGTACCTTTGAAACCCGTGATCCGCCGCAGGTGTTCGCGCCTGTCACGTCAGGCGTGTCACGGCGGCGGATGCGTGCCTGCGAGTGCTGCGACCTCGTCGTGGCACTGCCGGCGCTCAAGGCCGGCGAGCGCGCCCGCTGCCCGCGCTGCGATCATCTGTTCGCCCAGCGCCATGCCCATGCCGTGCAACGCACCCTGGCACTGGCGATGGCGTGCCTGGTGATGCTGGTACTGACGCTGCCCTTCGAGTTCATCGCCTTTGCCACCAGTGGCATCTCGGCAAGCCTCAGCCTGATCGATACGCCCGCCGCCCTGACGGCCGAGTCCTATCCTTCCCTGGCCGTGCTGCTGATCCTGACCATCGTGATGCTGCCGGCGCTCTACCTGCTGGGCGTCATCTATACGCATGCAGCCATCGGGCTGAAACTGCCCTTGCCGGGCATTCGCGGCATTGCGCGCACCCTGAGCCACCTGCGCCCGTGGATGATGGCGGATGTGTTTCTGGTCGGCGTGATGGTGAGCCTGGTCAAGATCGCCGGCATGGCCGATATCAGTTTCGGCCCTTCCTTCTGGGCGTTCTGCGCCTTCGCCCTGCTGATGACCAAGACGCTGGCCAGCATCGATGGGGATCGCATGTGGTTCGCGCTGGCGGGCGAGCCAGCTGCCCCCAGCGGGACGTTGCCGGGTATCGGCGCCGCCTTGCAGGGACTGGCCAGTTGCCATAGCTGCGGCCTGATCAATGCCTGCGGCGAACGGGAGGCTCACACCCACTGCCGCCGCTGTGGCGACCCTGTCCATCAGCGCAAGACGCAGAGCCTGCAGCGCACCTGGGCGTGGCTGATCGCGGCGGCGATTCTGTACATCCCCGCCAACCTCTTCCCGATCATGACCACGGTCAGCCTCGGGGAAAATGACCCGCAGACGATTGCCGGTGGCATCGTGGTGCTCTGGTCACATGGTGACTGGCCCATCGCGATGGTCATCTTCATCGCCAGCATCCTGGTGCCGGCCTCGAAGATGATCGCCATCGCCTGGCTGTGCATCAGCGCCCAGCGCCCCGAGGTGCAACATGCGCGAGCGCGGGTGACCCTGTACCGCATCACCGAATATGTCGGGCGCTGGTCGATGGTCGATGTCTTCGTGGTGGCGCTGCTGGCCGCGTTGATCCAGCTGGGCGCGCTGATGTCGGTCCACCCGGGGCCCGCGGCGCTGTCCTTTGCCTGCGTGGTGGTGCTGACGATGCTGTCGGCGTTGAGCTTCGACCCACGCCTTGTCTGGGACACCGAGACGGAGAAGACGATGATGGCGAACACGCTGTTCGGTGATCTGCCGCTGACGCCGCTGACGGGCTCCGCGTCTCTTGCCGCGTCCTCGCAGGCCACGCCTCCGTTCACGACGCCATTCACGACCCCGAATGCCTCCCGCAATCCCCCTTCCGCTGCCGCCTCACAGGATGACTTATGAGTGATGATTCTCGCGCACGTCGTGAAAGTCGACGCCGCCTTTCGCCGATCTGGATAGTCCCGATCGTGGCCCTGCTGATCGGCGCCTGGATGGTGTGGCACAACTACGCCAGCCGTGGCCCGCTGATCACGATCGAAATGGAGACGGCGGAAGGTATCGAGGCGGGCAAGACCCTGATCAAGACCCGGAATGTCGAGGTCGGCAAGGTCGAATCCGTGCGTCTGTCGGACAATCTCGACAAGACCATCGTCACCGCGCGCATGTCCAAGGACAGCGAGCGCATGCTCAATGCCGACTCGCGGCTCTGGGTCGTGAAGCCGCGCATCGGTCGTGAGGGCATCAGTGGCCTCAACACCGTGCTGTCGGGGGCCTATATCCAGCTTCAGCCCGGCGACAGCCGCGATGAGGAGGACCACTTCGTGGCGCTGGAGCAACCGCCGGTGACAACGCAGGACGCCAAGGGGCTGCGCATCGACCTCACCAGCAACGATGGCAGCGTGCTCTCGGATGGTGACCCCGTCACCTATGAGGGCTTCGTGGTCGGGCGCGTGGAATCCAGCGAGTTCCGCCCCAGCGAGAAGGAAATGCACTACACCCTGTATATCGACTCGCCCTACCATGAGCTGGTGACCTCCACCACGCGCTTCTGGTCCACCAGCGGGGTCAGCCTGCGCCTGGATTCCCAGGGCCTGCAGGTCGATGTCGGGTCATTGGAAAGCGTACTGAGCGGCGGGGTGGCCTTCGGCATTCCCGAAGACCTGCCGCGTGGTCGTCCGGTGGTCGAGAACACCTCCTTCACGCTGTATTCCGACCAGGAAGAGGCCCGTGAAGGCAGCTTCCACCAGGCCATCGACTACGTGATCATGGTCGACGATACCGTGCGTGGCCTGTCGCGCGGCGCGCCGGTGGAATTCCGCGGCGTCCGCCTCGGCACCGTGGTCAGCGTGCCCTATCGCCTGACCCACCAGCGCGTGCGGACGCTGTCGAGCTTCGAGATTCCGGTGCTGATTCGCATCGAGCCCGAACGCCTCGAGGGGCAAGTGGATGATGAAGGCGTGGCCCAGTGGAAGAAGCGCCTCGAGCGCCTCTTCAAGCGCGGCATGCGCGCGACGCTGAAATCCGGCAACCTGCTGACCGGCGCCCTGTTCGTCGATCTCGACTTCTATGACAACCCGCCGCCCTACAAGGCTGATACCTTCGATGATATCGAGGTCATGCCGAGCGTCTCGGGGGGCCTGGCGCAGATGGAAGCCAAGCTCAATGCCCTGCTCGACAAGCTCAATGCACTCGATGTCGAGCCGGTACTGAGCAACCTGAACAAGACGCTGTCGGCCTCCGAGAGTCTGGTCAAGCGCCTCGACAAGACGGCCGGTCATGTCGATAGCCTGTTGGGTTCCGAGGCGGTACAGAAGCTGCCGGGCGACATCAGCACCAGCATCGACAACCTCAATCGCACCCTGGATGGCCTGACACCGGATTCTTCCGCCTACCGCAAGCTGGAAGGCGATCTCGAACGACTGGACCGCGTGCTCAAGAAGGCGGAACCGCTGCTTGATACGCTGGAGAAGAACCCCTCCAGCCTGATCTTCGACAAGCCGACCACTCGCGATCCGATTCCAAGGGCCCAATGATGACGACAGCCATGAGTCTCTCGACCCGCACAGCCGCCATGCCGCAAGCGTGCAGCGCGTCTGCCTCACCGCGCACTTCCACGTCGCACAAGGGCCGCTTCGGCGGCCTGATGGCAGGCTTGCTGATGCTCGGCACACTGGCGGGCTGCACGACTGCCGCCACCGGTGGCGCCTACCTGCTGCCACAAACGACACAGGCCGGTGCCCAGCGCAGCGTTGCCGCCGATGCGCCCCTGCTGGAAGTGATGCCGGTGCAACTGGCCAGCTACCTGGAAGGCGGCAGTCTGGTCTATCAGACGGATGACATCACGCTGGTACAGGCCAGTCAGAACCTGTGGGCCGATGACCTGCAGGACATGCTGACCCGCCAGCTGCTGACACAGCTCAAGGCCAGCCCCGCCCAACCGCTGAGCCAGTACCGTATCGCGGACACCAGCCTGAGCGGCCTCAAGGGCGCACGCCTGAGCGTAAGCCTGGATCGCTTCATCGGCCGCCACGATGGCCAGTCCGTCATCACCGGTCGCTGGCGCCTGCGCGGCGTGGATGGCAGCGTGCTGGAGGAAGGCGACATCCAGACGCTGACTCCCCTGACGGATGACGGCTATCCGGCGCTGGTCAATAGCCTGGGCGAAGGCTGGCGTGTGACTGGCGAGCAGTTGGCACGCGAGATCGCCAAGGCACTGCCAGCCACGGCGGATGCCAGCTGATGACCTGACGGTCTGATGGAAAAGAGCACGGTTGGATGCCCAGAAAGCTGGATGTCCAGAAACCAGAAGCCCCCCGACGGAATCCGTCGGGGGGCTTCTGGTCTGGCGGCTAGCTGGCCTCAGCCTTGCTGGGGCAACACCAGCTCACCGTCACGGATCTCGAAGCGCTTCACATCCGGCTTCTCCTCGAGACGCACGGTGCGGGTCTCGTCACCCATGTCGACCTTGACGTCGTAGCCGACCACCTTGTCTGACGCGTCCTGCACCGTTTCGCAGCGCTGTTCGGTCGTGGTGTAGGTGTCGCCCTTCTTCATCTGGCCCTGGATCTGGTTGCCGGCATAACCGCCACCCACGGCACCCGCGGCTGTCATCACCTTCTTGCCATTGCCACCGCCAAACTGATTGCCCACCACACCGCCGACGATCGCGCCAACGGCCGTGCCCACGACATTGTGGGTGTCCTTGCTGGGAGCCTGATGCGTCACGGTCTCGTTGTGACAGACCTCGCGCGGGGTGGTCACGGTTTCCGTCACGGCATCCACCGCCACGATATCGGCATATTCAGGGCCTGAGTTGCTGGCCGTATAGCTGCCGATCGCCACTCCACCGCCAATGCCCAGTGCAGCCACGATCGCGCCAATCAGGATGGACTTGTTCATGCGTGTTCTCCTCACCGAATAGTGTTGCAGCCTGGCTCGTCGGCCAGTCAGCCATGCCCCTGGATGACACTTGAGGGGCTTGCCGCTGCGTTCGGAGAGTAATCTAACACTGTTCGATAAACTCGGTAATGTGGCAACTTCACCACCCGGTCGTCGCCATTTCGCAACATCGGACATGAAAAAGCCGGGTTCTACGCTAGATCATGCCTTATATTAGCAATTTCTTGGCAAGCAGGCTTGCGGCCAGAAAACCCCGCTCATCGTCCTGGCGCTGACGCACAGGGCTGTACGAGTTGGACAAGGCAAGGGCCGGTGCGAGCGCCTCAGCTCGCACCGGCCCTTGCCTTGATAGCGCTGACCGCAAGTCACTCAGTCCAGCTGATTGGCCGTGATGGACACGGCTTCATCGTTGCAGAACTGCACGCGCACATCTTCCCACCAGTTCAATAGACGGCAGGACGTGTCATCGGCAATCGTCTCGCTGATATCACTGGGCTTGCCCAGCAACGAGATGGCCTGAGCCTCGCTCATACCCTGCACCAGATAGCCATCATCCAGTGCTGAACGAATGCGATACTGGCGCTGACTCTCCTCACGTGCGGCCAGGGCACGCTCCTTCTCACGCGCCAGGCGCTGTGCGGTCGGGTCTTCGCCTGAAGTCTCTTCTATCACGTCAGCGGCGGGTACCACCGTCAGCGAATCATCCAGCGTGACGGGGGTATCGCCCTGCTGGCAAGGCTGCTGCTGCCAGGTGGGCACCCCCGCCTGGACACAGCGAAAGATGCTGTTGTTGGCCTTGGCGGCAGGCGGCAGAGAGGGTGTCGCCGGGTCGGCAATCACTTGCGCCCGGGGCGCCTGCCCGTCACTCGAAGACGCTGCAGCATTCGGCGACTCCTCCGCCTGAACCGCCGCAAGCGGCATACCACTGACCAGCGTCGCCACCAGCAGTCCCCGCAAGAGCCGGCGCGACACCTGGCGCGAAACGCTGCCACAGGAATCCATCATCAACTTGTCTCTCCGCTTGGTGAGAGCGTGGATCACGCACGGATATCACGCCCAATGAGGTGAAATGGCAAAGCCATCATCCTTGCGTCAGCGCTTCCACTGATAGACCTCATCGGCGGTCTGCACATCGTCATGGTGACTGACATCAGAGCGACTGGGGGTCGAGGCCGCTTCGCCTGATCCATCGCCCGGAGTGTCCAGTGGCGGCATGCCTGGCATGGCCAGCCTGTCGTGGCTGTGATCGGGGCGGTGGTCGTGATCAGACGGCTCGATCTGATCGAGACTGGCTGCACCGTGATCGGGCGTATCCCAGACGGTAACCACCCGATTGCGCCCTTCGCGCTTGGCACGGTACATGGCCTGATCGGCACGCTGCAGAAGGTCCGGCAGCAGTGATTCCGCGCAAGCGGCCGGTCCGCCCTGGGCCACCCCAATACTGATGGTGACCCGCAGCAGCTGGCCGTTGCTCAGCGTGAAGGCACGACTGTTGATCGAGAGCAGCAAGCGTTCGGCTGCGTGCTGGAGCCCTTCTCTGTCCTCCGTCGGGCACAGGGCCACGAACTCTTCTCCCCCCTGGCGGCACAACTGGTCACTGCCGCGCAGGTGGTGACGCAGCCGTTGCGTCAGCTCTATCAGCACCTCATCGCCAATCGCATGCCCTTGGGTATCATTGATGGCCTTGAAGTGATCGACATCGATCATCAGCACTCCCAGGCCACCACGACTCAGCAGACGCGGCCCCTCTTCCAGCAAGGCAAAACGAGACAGTGCCCCCGTCAGCTGGTCATGGCGCAAGTCTCGACGGTAGCGCTTCTCGCGCTGCTCTGCCTCCCACCCGATCTGCACCGCCACCACTGCGATGAAGGTGACGGAAATCACCAGGTTGACGACACTGGCCAGCGACATGAACTCGTAGGAGACGATATAGACCGGACTGGTGAGATATTGGGCGCCGATATAGAACAGCAGCAGGACACCACTGAACAATAGCCGTTGAATGCGTGACAGGGACGCAATACAGATAAAGAAGATGGCGACGATATGGAAATACTCGAAGCCACCCTCGGCGCCGAACTGATATTCCCACCATGCCGCCTTGGCTGACATCGGCACCACCAGCAACAGCAACGCGGAATTCATGTACCCCTTGCGGTGGAACATGATGGCCAGGACGTTGAGCAGGACGCCGATGACATTGATCACCACCGGCTGCGGATAAGGCTGCAGGCTCAGCAGAGCGAAGTAGCCCAGCTGGCAGCCGAGCGCACTGATATAGATCCACATGAACAACTGATAAAGCACGAGGTGCCGCTCAGCCAGCCCCGCCGGAGCTGGCCACCGCCACTTCATGTTTACCGTGCGCAAGACACCCTGCCGACTTCCCGGTTTGCGACGGCGATCTGCTTTCGCCATGATTCCTTCCTCATTTACGGCACTTCCCGTGTGCCTCCGCTGCGCGCTACCTGATGATTTTACCTGCCTATTCTATCTCACGCTGCTGTATGAAACGTGACAGCCCTTACCAGTGCGCATCCTACAAGGCATGCAACGCAAGTCAGGCATGTGATTCACGTGTACCAGGCGCCCTCCCCTGCGAGACTGGCAATTCCATCACAGCGGCGTGGCTCACGTAGCAGGAGCCTGAGCGTGAAGCATCAGCAATCTCGAGGATCAGCAGTCGAAGATTCTCACAAAGTGGGCCTTGTGGGTGACTTGCAGAGTAGTTCAGAGAAGATTTAAGCCCTAGATTCAGTCGTGATGATGACCGGGCTGGAAAAAGTCCGTGACCAGTCAATGGTACTCTTGAGCATGGCAATGCTGACACCTCGCCGCCAGCCTGCATGACCCGGACCACCTGACACTCGGGCCCTCCTCGACGTCTGAGGCAAGAACCGGGCAGACAATCGCCCGCCTTCGTGACACCATCAGCGCCTGGACATGGCAGTAGCCGTCACCCACTTTTCCCCGCCGTTTTTAGAGAAGAGAGACTGTAATGGACGCGACCACTCTGACACGCGACTTCCACCTGTGGCAGCGTTTCTCCAAGCAAGACCGCCTGGAACGTGAACATCGTGCTGCCCGCCGCAAGATCGCCGAAGCTGGCACCATGGCGACGCGCATGATCAAGGCCTATGAAAGCATGGCCGCCAAGGGCGTCTCCGAGAATGCATGCTATCGCACCATCTACAAGCAACGCGATGCGCAGGGTGAGATCATGGTGCGCGAAGGCTGGCTCAAGGTGCGTCGTGTGGTCGCGGAAGGCGGCACCACGCGTCTTCGTGGCACGCTGATGACAACGTTCAGCCTGCTGGAGGGTGAGCAGGAACCCGCCGATGCCAGCGTCGAGAAACTCACGCTCGAGGTGTATGACGAAATCGTCGCCGGCACCAAGATGAAGCTGGCCTGCAAGGTGGACCGTTGCGACGCCGATGACCAGACGGACTTCATCACCTTCCTGGATGCCGTACGCGGCGACCTCAAGCAGTGGGTGTGACGCGCCCAGGCGTGTACGCCAGCCCCTGATGAAGGGATGACTCCCTGAATCAGCTCAATGATGCCCACTCGCCTCGTGCAGTGGGCATCATTGCTGTCAGGGGCAAGAAAACTGCTGGCTCATGCCAGTACCGGCCTGCCGGGGCCTTTGTTTCCCAAATGGAATCTATCCATTTCCCACCTCGCACAGATAGCGACGAATATTGACCTGATAGACCGAAATTCCTGTCACTGTTGCGACAGTAGCAACCTGAGGTTACCCATCGTGCAGGAAACTCCTGGCCCTCGCCTGACTCATAGTATGCAGAACATGCTCATCATCTGATTACAGGAGTCAGTCCATGAATGCCATTGCACCGTCGGCTTACCATACCCTCGACGTCGAAACGCTCTCTCATGTCACCTCCGCTCGCCTGCCTTTGCAGCCGATCGGCGACATCACCATGGATAGCCCGGCCAGTGAGCTGGTGACGGACTTTGCCGTTACCGCCGGTCGCAGCATTCAGGGCAGCGCCTCCATCGGTCAGGCACTGGCGACCATGAAACAGGCGGGGGTGCGCCTGCTGCTGGTCCACGATCATGATGGCACCTTCACCGGCGTGGTGACTTCGCGTGAGCTGCAGGGTGGCCGAGTCGTGATGCGCGCCATGACCCGCTTCAATGTTCAGCGCGACGAAGTCACTACCGACATGGTGCAGATACCCCGCGCGGAGCTGCAGGGCATTCCTCTCGCCGTGCTCAAGCGCGCCCGCGTCGGGGACCTGGTCGAGACGCTGCGTCAGAGTGGCGAATCCCACCTGCTGGTGACCGAGCAGGGCGATGATGGCAAACCCAGCGTGCGCGGTCTGGTCGCCGCCTCCCGCGTCGGCAAGGCCTTGGGGCTCGATCTGGAACACCCGCCGGAAGCACGCAATTTCGCTGATATCTGCCGGGCCGTGCTGGGCAAGTACGAGTGACCCGACAAGGGTAGGCAGTGTTCTCAGTCATCTGGCTGACAGAGGCGTCATGAAGCCGCGTCCTGACAAGATGGTTTATCCCCAGACTGGTGCTTGATTCGGGAAAAATGCTCACAAACGGCGTATGATGTGGCTATCAGCGCGAGATATCACTTGGCAGGCAGCATGGAAGCGCCTGTCGGTCAGAGAGATGACTCGGGCTCTGACGGATATACTCAGCCAACGGATGGTGTAGATGAGGATTTCAGCCATGCCATTACGCTCACTGCGTGATCATCTTTTCAAGCAGCGCCACGTCGAGGTGCTCGTCATCAAACAGATTGATGGCGAGCTCGTGCATGTGTGTGGTGCCGGCATCGTGGAAGGCAACGGCAGCGTCAGTCACAAGCGGCGTGAGCTGCAGCGTGACAACCATGCCTTCCCGGTGCGCATGCATGATGGCAATCAGGTACTTCAGCCGGACGACTTCAATCGTCTGGTGCTGCTGGAGGAAGTGACTCTGCATCCCCTTGGCTGCCAGCCGAAGGAAGCCATCTCGCTGGAGGTGGCTGGCCATCGCTATCGTGTCGCGCATACCCCCATGCGCTGCTGGCACTTCCGCGGCCACCTCGTGCTGGAGCGCACGCCCCAGGGCATGCTGCTGAGCACCGAGGACATGACCCTGATTCGCGCCAAGGCGAGTCGACAGCCAATCTCCAAGACGGCACGCGCCAATGCCGAGCGCCTGCAGAAGACGCCCGCATGGCGCAATGTCGCTCCCCGCGGCCACGATGTGCATGCCGACGGCGCCACGACGCGTCAACGCGCGGCAGCACGCAGGGTCGATAGCGCGACACGCGAGCTGGAGCTTGAGCCCAAGTACTGAGGCACAGGAGCGGTGCACTGCAGCGGGGACATTGAGCCAGGACAGATGCATTGAGACAGGCTCATTGAGAAAGGCCCATCGAGAAAGGCCCATTGAGACAGAACGCTCGGCAATTGCCGAGCGTTCTGCTGTCCAGGGCCCGGTTAGAGGAAGAGCGGCTCGCGGCAAGACAGCTTGAGCATATGCCGGTATTCTCACAGACCTGTCCTCTCGTTCAGGTTTCCTCATGCGCCGAATGCCAGCATCCCTATTCCTGCTCATCCTGATTCTGGTCGCCCTGAACCTGCGTCCGGCGCTGTCATCCCTGGCACCCCTGCTGGATCGCATCACCCAGGACCTGGGCCTGAGCACGCTGGCAGCGGGCCTTCTCACCACACTGCCCGTCGTCTGCCTGGGACTGTTCGCCCCGCTGGCGCCGCGCCTGGCCCGCCGCCTGGGGGTAGAGCGCACCCTCAGCCTTGCCCTGGTCACTCTCGGCATCGCCCTGTGGTTGCGGGCCAGCGACATGGCACTGCTGCTGTATCTCGGCACCCTGTTATGTGGCGGCAGCATCGGCGTCGCCGGCACCCTGCTGCCCGCCATCGTCAAGCGCGAGCATCCTGAGCGAGCCGACCTGTTCACCGGCGTGTACACCATGGCGCTATGTCTTGGTGCGGCGCTGGCCGCGGGACTCAGCGTGCCACTGGCCAACCTTCTCGACAGCTGGCAAGCCTCATTGGCCTGCTGGGCGCTGCTTGTGGTGATCGCGCTTCCCGCCTGGCGCCTGAGCATGCCCCACCCGTGGCCAGAGAAGATGACCAGCCATCAGCAGGCCACCCCCCGCCTGTGGCACCTGCCGCTGGCCCGCCAGGTCACCTTCTTCATGGGCTGCCAGTCTTCCCTTGCCTATATCGTCTTTGGCTGGCTGCCTTTCCTGCTTCAGCAGCGCGGCCTGAGCGATATCGAATCCGGCTGGCTGATGGCCGCCTCGGTAATGGCACAGGTGCTCACCGCCCTGTTGGCCCCCGTGATCGGCCGCATGGGGCGCGACCAGCGCCCCGCCATCCTGCTGCTGTTGTCCTGTACCGCCATCGGCCTGCTGGGACTGATGATCGGGCCGCTGTCCCTGCGCTGGCTGTTCGCCGTGCTGCTCGGTTTCGGCCAGGGGGGCAGCTTCTCGATGGCATTGACGCTGCTGGTGCTGCGCACCTCCGATGCACGTCTGGCGGGCGCCCTCTCTGGCATGGCACAAGGCACCGGCTACATGCTGGCCGCCCTCGGGCCACTCGCCGTCGGCATTCTGCTGGAAATCACGGCCGACCTGCGCGTGATCGCGTCGCTGTTCGCGCTGATCCTGCTGAGCGCCGCCATGCTTGGCTTCCAGGTCGGCAGGCGTCGCCGTATCTGCCTGCGCGAGGATGGCAGCACCGAAGTGGTCGATGGCTGACATCTTCTCCCCTCAAGGGGTGAGGCAAGGCCCTACCAAGGCATCAATATTATCTGTCAGCCATGTCTGGATGATAGATTTTATCGATACTACTTGTCGTTGAAATTTATATATTCCGAATGTCTCATTTGGATTCCTCTGGTGTCGCTCTACCCTCTGAGTTCTCGTTGTAAAGCAACGAAACATTGCGCCCTGCCATGTTCGAACTGCTCGGCCATGGTCAACCAGCCAGGCAATGTTCGACCTGCTTCGCAACGAGACCCTCATAACAACAATCTCACACCCAGAGGCACATGCTCATGTCCTTCGAAAGGATTCGATTGTCCTCCCCCTGCTCGGGAGACACCTCATGCTGTCATTGATCGGCGTAGCCATCATCGTCATCGGCCTGGCACTGCGCCTCAATGCGCTGCTGGTGGTGCTGGTGGCAGGTTTCTCCTCCGGCCTGGTGGCCGGCATGTCACCCACTGAAATTCTCGCCGCGCTCGGTCAGGCCTTTACCGACAACCGCGCCGTCTCGCTGTTCATCATCACCCTGCCGGTGATCGGACTGCTCGAACGCAATGGACTGCGCGATCAGGCCGAACATCTGGTCCAGAAACTGCGGGCCGCCAGCGCCGGGCGCATCTCCTTCAGCTACCTGGTGCTGCGCAAGGCGACCAATGCCTTCGGTCTGCAGCTCGGTGGCCACCCGGCGATGATCCGACCGCTGGTCGCCCCGATGTCAGTCGGTGCCGCCGAACGTGATCTCCCCGAAGAGGCGCTGAGCTCGCCACGCTTCAAGGCCCTGAGCCAACGCATCCGCGTTCTGAATGCCGTCAGCGAGAACTTCGGCAACTTCTTCAGCCAGCTGATCTTCGTGGCTTCCGGCGGGTTGTTGCTGATCAAGAGCGTGCTCGACAAGAGTGGCGCCAGCGTCAGCCTGGCCGACATGGCGCTGTATGCCATTCCCACCGCGCTGGTGTCACTGGTGGTGGTCTTCGTGCTCTGCCGCCGGCTGGACGCACGCATTCGCCGTGAACAACAGCTGCTGCGCGAGGAATACCCCCAACCCTCCGGCCAGATCAACGCGACACCAGGCAAGGACACCTTCACCACTTCTGCGACGGAGAGCCACTCATGAATGGTATCGATGCTCTCTACCTGATCACCGGCTTCGCCATCATGGCCTTTGCCGTGCTGACACTCACCGATCGAGAACATCCACGCAGACTCGGCACCAGTGCCTTCTGGATGATCTTCGGCATCAGCCTGGCGTTTGGACAATGGCTGCCCGACGTCGCAGTCGGCCTTGCCATGCTGGCGCTGGCCTTGCTGGCTGCCACCGGCCAGCTCGGGTTCGGCAACTACGGCCAGTTGAGCGATGAGGCGCGTCAGGCGCGCCGCAAGCGCCTGGGGTCGCGCCTGTTCATCCCCGCGCTGGTGATTCCGGTCGGCACCTTCCTTTACACCCTCACGACAGGTCAGAGTGCGCTGGTCGGCCTGGGCGTCGCGACGGTACTGGCCTTTGCCGTGGCGCTGCTGCTGCTGCGCGAGAGCCCGGCGACCGGCATGCAGGAAGGTCGCCGCCTGGCCGATGCCATCGGCTGGGCCGCCATCCTGCCGCAATTCCTGGCCGCCCTTGGCCTGCTGTTCGATCAGGCCGGCGTCGGCCAGACCATCGCCGGGCTGGTCTCGAGCGTGGTGCCGGATACCAGCCTGATCGCCTGCGTGATTGCCTACTGCGTCGGCATGGCCGTGTTCACCATGCTGATGGGCAACGGCTTCGCGGCCTTTGCGGTCATCACCTCCGGCATCGGCTATCCGCTGGTCATCGCGCTGCATGGCGGCAACCCGGCCATCGTCGGTGTTCTGGGGATGCTGTCCGGCTACTGCGGCACGCTGATGACGCCGATGGCCGCCAACTTCAACATCGTGCCGGCGGCCCTGCTGGAACTGGATGACCGCTACCACATCATTCGCGCACAGATACTGCCTGCGCTGGTCATGCTGGCCGCCAACATCAGCCTGATGTTGCTGCTGGCCTTCTGATCTCCCACTCTTACCCGCGCATCGATCACCGCCAGCAGTGACCCGCGGTGATCGATGCCAGCCAAGGAATGTCATCATGCGTCGTCTGCTACTCTGCGGCTTCGAGCCCTTCGGCACGGATAGCGTCAATCCCGCCCTCAAGATCATCGAACAACTGGACGGCCAGACACTGGCCATGCACGACCAGCCCGATGAGCGCTTCGAGATCATCACCTGCCGGGTGCCGGTGACACGCTACGCCGCGATTGACAGCGTCATCGAGGCCATCGGCCAGCACGCCCCTGACACCGTGATCATGCTCGGTCAGGCCAGTGGTCGCAGCGCCATCACGCCGGAGCGGGTCGCCATCAACCTGGATGACTATCGCATCAAGGACAACGGCGGCCACCAGCCGGTGGATGAGCCCATCGAGGCCGATGGCCCGGATGGCTGCTTCACCACCCTGCCGATCAAGGCGATGGTCAACGACCTCCAGGCGGCGGGCCTTCCCGCCAGCGTCTCCTACACGGCAGGCACCTTCGTCTGCAACCACCTGTTCTATGGGGTGCAGCGTCATCTGGCGGATAGCCCCATCCGCTCCGGCTTCGTGCATATCCCGGCGCTGCCCGAGCAGAGTGTCGATGGCCGCCTGCCGACCATGAGTCTTGAAAGCATGCTCGAAGGCGTACGGGTGATGTGCATCAGCGCCATGTCCCATCAGGAGGATGCGCGCATCGGCGGTGGCAATATCAGCTGAGCGCCCCCATCGCGACGCGGCTTAACGCCCGACTCCGACAGCTCCCCTGCAAGCCGGCATGCGTTACAATGCCGGCTTTCCCATTTCTGGCAGGTGGACACGATGACTCCCGAGACGCACATCCTGGTGCTGTATACCGGCGGCACGCTGGGCATGGTGGAAAGTGAACATGGACTGGTACCTGCCGGTGACTTCGATGCACGTCTGCGCGCAGCACTGGAGCAACTGCCCCCCAGCCGTCGTGGCCGTCTGCCCGCCTTCACCCTGCGCGAGTTTCCGCAGCTGATCGACTCCTCCTCCGCGACACCGGCGGACTGGCACACCATCGCCAGCCAGATCGCGGACGCCTACGACAGCTTCGATGGCTTCGTCGTGCTGCAGGGCACCGACACCCTGGCCTGGACCGCCTCCAGCCTCGCCTTCCAACTCAAGGGTACCGCACGCCCGGTCATCGTCAGTGGCGCACAGTTGCCGCTGGAAGCCGAGCACAGTGACGCGCTGGGCAATGTCGAGCTGGCGCTCACCGCCGCCGCCCAGCCGACCCTCAATGAAGTCGTGGTCGCCTTCGGCGGGCAGCTGCTGCGTGGCGTGTGCACCCGCAAGTGGTACACCCAGGACCACCGCGGCTTCACCACGCCCAATGCGCCGCTGCTGGGTGAATGGGTCGATGACCGCGTCGTGCTCTACCCCGGCCGCCTGATGGATGACCAAGGCCCCGCCTTCGAGCTGCCCGACTATGCTCGCCTCGGCAAGGACAGCATCATTCGCCTGCCGCTCTACCCCGGCATCAGCGCCGAGAGCGTGCGTGTGCAGTTGATGCGCCCCGAGGTCAAGGGCGCCGTGCTGGAGTTGTGGGGCAGCGGCAATCTGCCGGAAGACAGCGAGCTTCTGGGAGTGTTGGCCGATGCGCGTGGCGAAGGCAAGCTGCTGGCCGGTATCAGCCAATGTCCGCACGGGCCGGTCACCATCGGCCACTATGCGGCCGGCGCGGGCCTGGCCACCATCGGCGTGCTGTCAGGCGACGACATGACGCTGGAAGCGGCCTTCACCAAACTGCTGCATCTGGTGGCGCTCGATCAGGATGAAGACTGGCAGCGGGAACGCTTCCTGATGCCCTTGGTGGGTGAGCGCGCCAGCGGCCTGCTGTGAGTCCTGGCGGCTCCGCATGTCGCTGACCCCTTGTCGCTGAGCGCTGAACTCTTGTCACTGATCAGCGCGCAAACAGCCCCATGGTTGGCCGATAGATAACAGAAAGCCCCCGCCAGGCATACCTGACGGGGGCTTTCTAGTTTCGCTGATAGGCCTTGGCTAATCCTTCACACCATGACGCAAATCAACAGGGCCAGCTGGTTCACCGGATCAACCGAATCAGCCGGTGTTGCGCAGACCGGCCGAGATACCGGCCATGGTCACCATCAGCGCGCGTGACAGCTCGGCGGAGATGGCGCCATCGGCGTCGCGGTTACGCTGCAGCAGCTCGGCCTGCAGACCATGCAGCGGGTCGATGTAGGGATTGCGCACATCGATGGCCTGACGGATCAGCGGCATATGCTCAAGCAGTGCCTGTTGATCGCGGATCTCCAGCACCACCTTCTCCAGACGCTCGAGACGATCTCGCAGCGATTGCCCCAGCGCCTTCAGGGCCGGCTCATCGACCAGACGCTGCTCGTAGTAGGCCGCCGTCGAGAGGTCGGCCTTGGAGAGCAGCATCTCCAGCATGTCGACGTAGGTGGAGAAGAACGGCCAGTCGTTCATCATCTCGCGCAGCACTTCCAGGCCGCCCTCTTCCTGCATGCGCGTGGCGAAGGCCTCGCCACTGCCCAGCCAGGCGGGCAGCATCAGGCGAATCTGGGTCCAGGCGAAGATCCACGGGATCGCGCGCAGCGTCTCGACACCACCATCCTGTCGACGCTTGGCGGGGCGGGAGCCCAGCGGCAGGCGTGCCAGTGCGGTTTCCGGCGTCACCGAGCGGAAGTACGGCACGAAGTTCGGGTCTTCACGCACCACGCCGACATAGGCCTTGTGCGCGATACCGGCCAGGCGATCCATCTCGTCACGCCATTGCTGCTTGGGCGCCGGCGGCGGCAGCATGCTGGCTTCCAGCACCGCGCAGACGTAGATCTCCATCGAGCGACTGGCGATGTCCGGCAGACCGAACTTGAAGCGAATCATCTCGCCCTGCTCGGTAACGCGCAGCGAGCCGGTCACCGAGCCCGGCGGCTGGGACAGGATCGCCGCATGCGCCGGGCCGCCGCCACGACCGACCGTACCACCACGGCCGTGGAACAGGGTCAGTTCGACGCCGTGGCGCTTGGTGACTTCCACCAGCGTTTCCTGAGCGCGGTACTGTGCCCAGGCAGCCGCCAGCTGGCCAGCGTCCTTGGCGGAGTCGGAGTAACCGATCATCACTTCCTGACGATCACCGGCCTGCTCGCGATAGATCGGCATGCCCAGCAGCGTGTCGATGACCGGGCCTGAGCGGTCCAGATCATCCAGCGTCTCGAACAGCGGCGCGATCGGCAGGCGCACATCACCGCCGATCTCCTTCATCAACAGTGCCACCGCCAGCACATCGGAGGCCCGACCGGCCATCGAGATGATGTAGGTGCCCAGCGCCTCGCGATGCTCGCGCGCGATGACCTTGAAGGTATCCAGCACCTCGCGCGTGTCGGTGGAGCATTCCCAATGGCGCGGGATCAGCGGGCGACGGCCAGCCAACTCTCTGGTGAGGAAGTCACAGCGCTGCTGCTCGTCCCACTCGAAATAGCTGCCCAGCCCCAGCGTCTGGCTCAGTTCATCGAAGACCTGTGCGTGACGCGTACTTTCCTGACGGATATCGAGCTTGGTCAGGGTGACACCGAAGCAGGCCACGCGACGCAGGGTGTCGAGCAGTGCGCCGTTGGCGATGGTGTCCAGCCCCACATCGCACAGCGAGCGGTAGCAGGCCAGCAGCGGCGTATACAGCTGCTCACGGGTCTCGATGATATCGACACCTTCATGGCGCTTGCCGTCCAGACCCGCCTTGGCCCAGTCACGCGTGCTTTCCATGCGCAGGATCAGGCGGCGCAGGATCTCGCGATAGGGCTCGGCCACATCGCCGGCCTCGGCACGCAGAGCGGCCGTGCACTTCCACATCGACAGCTCCGACTTGAGCTGTTCGAGGTCGCGAAGGTAAAGGTCCGCCGCCATCCAGCGTCCCAGCAGCAGCACGGTCCGCGTCACGCTGGCGGTGACATTGGGGTTGCCGTCGCGGTCACCGCCCATCCAGGAGGCGAAGCAGATCGGCGCGGCGTCCAGCGGCAGACGCTCGCCGGCGGCGTCCAGCGTCATCTCGTCAAGCTGACGGTGGAAGTCGGGCACCGCTTGCCACAGCGAGTTCTCGATGGTGGCAAAGCCCCACTTGGCCTCATCCACCGGCGTCGGACGCTCGTGGCGAATCTCGTCGGTGTGCCAGGCCTGGCTGATCAGCTCGGTCAGGCGTGCACGCGCGAGGGTCGCCTGTTCCGGGCGATCACAGGCGCCTTCCATCTGGGTCAGACAGCCCTCGATGGCATCGTATTTCTGGATCAGGGTGCGGCGGATGACTTCCGTCGGGTGCGCCGTCAGCACCAGCTCGACACGCATCGCCGAGAGCTCCTCGACGATCTTCTGCGCACTGAAGCCACGCTCGCGAATGCGCGTGATCAGCTCGCCGAGGTCCGGCTGGCTGCCGGGACGATAATCCTCGACGCGCTTGAAGCGGCCACGGTAGTGCTGCTCGGCGATGTTGGAAAGATTCAGAAACTGGTTGAACGCGCGGGTGACCGGCAGCAGATCACCATCCGGCAGATCACGCAGATAGTCGATCAGCTCATGACGGGCGGCCTGATCGCCCTGCTGGCCCTGTTTGGCCAGGGCGCGGATGCGCTCGATGCGTGCGACGAAGTCATCGCCGAGGTCGGCCGCGATGGTCTGGCCGAGGTTGTCACCGAGAATACGCACGTTATCGCGCAACGATTCATGCAAGTCGTGACTCATGAAACCCTCCTTGGGAGTGACGGTGCTGCCGCGGTCATCTTCCCCTGTCACCAGGGGCACACAGTCAGATAGCTGACAACAGATTCCCTCATTGCGCAAAGACACCTGATGACAACCGGCTGAGGGAAGACACCGGTCTGGCGCTGGTGAAGACACTGGCGCGAAACGGAAAGACCCGCGGCGCAGCAGACCGGAAAGCAGGACAAGACTCGCGTCCTGATCGCTTCCCCTCAGCATACGACCGCGGGCCTCGGCTCCACAATCCGACTATCGCGTAAACTTACTACATTTTTCCAAATGCCCTTTTCCCAATACCCTGTGACGACGCTCCATCACCTGACCAGCGGCGTCACCGGACGTGCTGCTGATGTCGCACCCTCGCCCTGTCGCGCCTGCTCAGCCGCACGCTCCCGGCGCTTGGCCTCATCCCAGTGCGCATCCATCTCGGCAAGCGAGGCCTCATCCAGCGTGCGCCCTTGCCCGGCGATCGCGGCTTCCACATGGCGGAAGCGTGATTCGAAGCGCGCATTGGTGGCGCGCAGCATCTGCTCCGGGTCCGCCTTGAGGGTACGCGCGAGATTGACCACCGCGAACATCAGGTCACCGACCTCCTCGCGCGCATGGGCCGTATCACCCTCGGCCAGAGCTTCCTCGACCTCGCCGAGCTCCTCACGAATCTTGGCCAGCACGCCACTCGTGTCGGGCCAGTCAAAGCCCGAACGCGCGGCCTTCTTCGAGAGCTTGGCCGCCCGTGTCAGCGCTGGCAGGCCCAGCGGCACGCCATCCAGCACGCTGTCGCCGGCAGCCTGGCTGGCAGGCGCGTCAGCGGTCTCCTGCTGCTTGAGCGACTCCCACTGGGCGTTGAGCGAGCCTTCGTCGACCTCATGAGTGGCGATGCCCTCACGGCGCGACGCGAGGGTGCCATCCGGGAAGACGTGCGGATGGCGGTGCAGCATCTTCTCGGTCAGCACATGGATCACGTCGTGAAAATCGAAGCGTTGCTGCTCACTGGCGATCTGGGCGTAGAAGACGCCCTGAAACAGCAGGTCACCCAGTTCCGCCGGCAACTCCTCGAGCACACTGGCATCGGCCGCGGCGCGCTCGATGACATCGGCGACCTCATAGGCCTCCTCTAAGGTGTGCGGCACCAGACTCGCGTAATCCTGACGGCTGTCCCACGGGCAGCCGTACTGCGGGTCACGCAGCACGGCCATCAGGGTCAGCAGGTCATCGAGGGTGTAGCGCGTATCGGCTTGCCTGCCTGCATCGACATCGACACTGGCATCCAATCGACGACTCATGCCTTGTCGCCCCCGACCCGCAGGCGCTTGACATCGATGATGTTGGGCAGCTGCTGGATGCGGGCGAACACGCGCCCCAGCACGTCGAGATTCTCGACTTCCAGCGTGATCTTGAGCGTGGCGATGTTGTCGAGCTGATCGGTACGCGTGTTCACCGACAGCACATTGACCTTGTCGCCGCTCAGCACGTTGGTGACATCACGCAGCAGACCGGAGCGGTCCCAGGCCTGGATCTCGATATCGACCGGATACTGATTGCGCGAGCGCTGGCCCCAGTCGACATCGACGATGCGACGTGGCTCGTCCGAGCGCAGCTGGATCAGGTTCGGACAGTCCTGACGGTGCACGGTCACGCCGCGCCCCTGGGTGATGAAACCGGCGATCTGATCGCCCGGCACCGGGTGACAGCAGTTGGCCATGGTGGTCTTCAGATTGCCGACCCCCAGCACCATGACGGCGTCGGGCTTTTCCTTGCCCTGCGGCTTGCGCTGGCGCAGCAGACGCTCGAGCTGCTCCTGATCATCGGTATCGCCGAACAGCTGCTGGGCCTGATGCAGTACCTGGCCGACGCGCAGATCGCCCGCGCCGATGGCGGCGTACATGTCATCACGCGTCGGGTAATTGACGGCGTTGGCCAGCTTGTCACGGTCGAGATTCTCCAGCGCCAGCCGCGAGAATTCCTTCTCGAGCAGCGCCTTGCCCTCATCGACGTTCTGATCGCGTGCCTGCAGCTTGAACCAGGTCTGGATCTTGGCGCGGGCCCGCGAGGTGCGCACGTAGCCCAGATTCGGGTTGAGCCAGTCACGGCTCGGGCCGCCCTTGGTGGCGGTCAGGATCTCGACCTGCTGGCCGGTCTTGAGCTTGTAGGTCAGCGGCACGATGCGCCCGTCGACCTTGGCACCCCGGCAGCGATGGCCGACCTCGGTATGCACGCGGTAGGCGAAGTCGATCGGCGTGGCGATCTTGGGCAGGTCGATGACATGCCCCTCCGGCGTGAAGACGTAGATGCGGTCCGGCGCGACGTCGGAGCTCAGCCCCTGACGGATCGCCTCCTGGCCGCCGTTCTCGCCGACTTCGTCCTGCCATTCGAGCACCTGACGCAACCAGGCGATCTTGTCCTCGTAGCTGCGGCTCTTGTGACCGACATCGTGGCCCTTGTAACGCCAGTGGGCACACACGCCCAGCTCCGCCTCCTCGTGCATGTCGAAGGTGCGGATCTGGATCTCGATGACCTTGTTGCTCGGCCCCACCACCGCAGTGTGCAGTGACTGGTAGCCATTCTTCTTGGGATTGGCGATGTAGTCATCAAACTCGTGAGGCACGTGGTGCCAGCGCGAGTGGACGATCCCCAGCGCCGTGTAGCAATCGCTGACGGTGCCGACCAGAATCCGTACCGCGCGCACGTCATACACCTGGGAGAAGGCGATGCGCTTGATCTTCATCTTCCGCCAGATGGAGTAGATGTGCTTGGCGCGGCCCGCGACATCGAAGTGCTTGATGCCCTGCTCGCTCATCAGAGTGCGCATCTCGACCAGCAGGTCGGCGATGTAGTGCTCACGCTCCAGACGCTTCTCGGACAGCTGCTTGGCGATGGTCTTGTATTCATCCTCCTCGCGGTAGCGGAAGGACAGGTCCTCCAGCTCCCACTTGAGCTGACCGATGCCCAGGCGGTGCGCCAGCGGCCCGTAGATATCGAAGACTTCGCTGGCCACGCGCATGCGCTTCTCGCGCGGGGCATCCTTGACGTGACGCAGGGCGACGGTACGTTCGGCGATCTTGATCAGCGCGATGCGCACGTCATCGATCATCGACACCAGCATCTTGCGCAGGTTGTCCTGCTGGTCATGCTGCGCCATGCCATGGCTCGGCGCCTGCAGCTGACTGATGGCGGCCATGTTGAGCACGCCATCGATCAGACGTGCCACTTCCTTGCCGAAATGCTTCTCGATGGCCTCAAGTCCCAGATGCCCTTCACGCACCGCGCGATAGAGCACGGCCGCGACCAGCGCCGGTTGGTCAAGCTTGAGTTCCGACAGGATGTCGGCCATCTCGAGACTGAAACGGAAACTGCGCAGCGGCTCGCGCCACGGCTTGTCACCGCGGGCGTCCGCCTCGCGCGCCACCTTGAGCGCCACTTCACAGGCCTGCACCATGACCTCGGCATTCACCGACGGGACTTCCTCGCGCAGTCGCGCGACCCACACCGGGATGTCCACACCACCGCTATCGGTCAGCGGCTGATCTTCGCGCACCTTGACCATGACCCTATGTCCTTGAATATCTTGCCATCTTGATGACAGTGCCCGAGGGCACCGCCTCAGTCTTCCGCCCGCTCCAGCAGCAACATCGACTCCAGATGTGCCGTGTGAACGAACATGTCCGCCATCAGGGCACGCGTGACGCGATAACCGGCGTTCTGCAACAGCCGTGCATCACGCATCAACGTGGTCGGGTCACAGGCGATGTACAGCACACGCTGCGGCACTCGGCTGACCCTCCCAGCATGCAGATCACGTGCCAGCTCCTCGCAGAGAGGCTGAGCGCCATCACGCGGCGGGTCTAGTACCAGAAGGTCGATACCCTCGAGTGACGGCAGAGCCTTGCTCAGGTCCGCTCGACGTGCACTCACCTGCGCCAGTCCGTTGGCTTCGGCGTTGACCATCAGCTGATCGACCATGCCCTGACTGCCCTCGATGCCCGTCACCTCACTGGCGCCGGCCGCGGCAGCCGCCAGGGTCAGGTTGCCGACACCGGCGTAGAGATCCATCACCTTGAGGCCACTGACGTCGCCCAGCCATTCGAAGGCGGTGTCGATCAAACGCTGATTGAGCGCCGCATTGACCTGCACGAAGTCGCCCGGCGAGAAGGCAAGACGCAGCGTCGTTGCGCCGATATTCAGTGAATACGCGGCGTTCGGCGTGCCCGACAGCCACTCCAGCACCACCGGATCACGCCCGACCCGCCAGCCGACCACCAGGCCGTGCTGCTCGGCGAAGGCCTGCCAGCGCTGCGCATCACGCGGCACCGCCTTGAGCTGGCGCACCACCACGATGACCTGCCCTTCGGCAGCGGTCAGCTCCAGATGGCCCAGACGCTTGGGTGCCTCGAGGCTTTCGATCAGCTCACGCAGCGGCGCAAGCAGGCGGTCCAGCTCCGGCACCAGCACGCTGCAGGTGGTGATATCGACCAGCTGGTTGCTGCCGCGTCCCCGGAAGCCGAACTGCAACTCACCGGCATCGGTCACGCGTACGCCGATACGCGCGCGACGGCGATAACGGCTTTCATCTTCGCCCAGCGGCTGAATCTCGGGCAGCGTCACGCCATTGCGTGTCGCATGTTCGCCCAGCACATGCACCTTATGAGTGCGTTGGGCATCCAGCGCCATATGCTGCAGATCACAGCCGCCACAGCTGCCGAAATAGGCACAGGGCGGCGTCACGCGACTGTCAGCCGCGTTGTCACGTGCACGCACATGCGCCTCATTGAAGCGCTTGTGGGTGCGGTGGATGGCCAGCGTCACGCGCTCGCCGGGCAAGGCCTGATCGATGAACTGGGTCTTGCCGCTCTCGTCATGGGCGATGCCGCGCCCGTCATGGGCCAGGCGGTCGACCGTCAGCCACTGACTATCGGCGTCGCTGGCATTGCGGGTGCCACGACTGGCCACTTCCTTCTCGCGACGGGTCGGCTTGCGCGCCGGTCGCTTCTGTCCGAGCAGCGCCATCAGGAACGCTCCCCTGCGACGGCTTCATTGTGGGGCGTGTCCTGCTGAGTCATGTCGTCGTCCTGGGTATAGAGGCCTGTCGAGAGATAGCGGTCTCCCCGGTCACAGACGATGAACACGATGACCGCATTCTCGACCTGCTCGGCGAGCTTGAGCGCGCCCGCCAGCGCACCACCGGAAGAGACACCGGCCAGAATGCCTTCTTCGCGCGCCAGACGGCGCATGCAGACTTCGGCTTCGTGCTGGCCGATATCCAGCGTGCGGTCGATGCGTGAGGCATCGAAGATCCGCGGCAGATATTCGGCAGGCCAGCGGCGGATACCCGCGATGCTGGCGCCTTCGGCAGGTTGCAGGCCGACGATCTCGATGGCCGGATTCTGCTCCTTCAGATAGCGCGAGGTGCCCATGATGGTGCCGGTGGTGCCCATCGAGGACACGAAGTGCGTGATGCGCCCATGGGTCTGCTGCCAGAGTTCCGGCCCGGTGGTGCGGTAATGCGACAGCGGATTGTCCTGGTTGGCGAACTGATCCAGCGCCTTGCCCTCGCCACGCGCGATCATCCCCTCGGCCAGGTCCCGCGCGTGCTCCATGCCATCGGCTTCGATCAGCGTGGCCCCGTAGGCGCCCATCGCCTGCTTGCGCTCGCTGGAGGCACTGGCCGGCATCACCAGCACCATGCGGTAGCCCTTGATGGCTGCCGTCATGGCCAACGCGATGCCGGTATTGCCGGAGGTCGCTTCGATCAGGGTGTCGCCGGGAGAGATCTCGCCGCGCGCTTCCGCCTCCTGGAACATGGAAAGCGCCGGACGATCCTTGACCGAACCGGCGGGGTTGTGACCCTCCAGCTTGGCCAGCAGCACATTGTTGCGGCCCGCGGTGATGCGCGTCAGGCGCACCAGCGGCGTGTTGCCGACGACATCTGCAAGACTGGGATAATCGGACGCGCCAGGGGTGGCGTCACCGGGGGTTTCGCTGAGATGAGACATGAGAGGCAGACTCCAGAGACGCCGCGCCCGGACAGCCGAATGACAGCGGTCAGGCGCTGGCATCGGGACCAAGGACGAACGGGGGGCCGCGTCGGGGTGTAGATGATGCGCGCAGTATATCGCTCCCGCCCAGCCCTGTCAGGGCGCTCGCCATCGCTTCGCTCAAGAGCGCGAGGTATGCTTGCCGCTGATGCTCGTTCGCCCTTTGACGATGGATTGCCATGCTGCTTCGTACCCGATTCCAGCTTGCCCTCTTGCTGCTGCCCCTCGCCACCAGCCTGATGTTCAGCCTGTATGCGGTGGACCGCGAGATCAGCGGTGAGCGCCTGGCCATGATGGAGCGCCTGCAGGCCAGCATGCAGGCCATCATGCCGGGCATGGCCAACGCCGCCCTCGCCGCTGACGACCAGCGCCTGCACGAGCAGGCCCAGATGCTGATCGACCAGCGCGACGTGCGCGCCCTGACGCTGCGCACCGCCAACGGCGGCACTCTGTTGCATCTCGGCCCCAGCCAGCGCCCGGAGACCAGCGCGCTGGTCGAGAGTCAGGCCTACCCCTCGGACCCGGACTCGCTGGTGATGGTGATGCCGGTCATCGACCCGTGGCGCGAGACGCAACGCGGCGAGCAAATGTCGTGGCTGGTGCTGGAGGCCTCCGACACCCGCCTGGTGCTGCATCGCTACCAGCTGCTGGTCGGCTACGGGCTGGCCAATCTGGTCTTCGGTCTGGCGCTGCTGCTGCTGGCGTTCCATGGCTCGCGCCGCATGCTGCAGCCGCTGCATGAACTGGGCGAGGCCCTCACCTGCCTGGCGCGCGGCGAGACACACCGCCAGCTGCCGGTGGCAGGCAATGACGACCTCAGCGAGCTGGCCGAGAACTACAACCGCAGCGTCGAGCAGCTCAAGCGCGCCCGCGAGGACATGCAGGACCAGATCGAACAGACCACCCAGGACCTGCACGAGTCGATGGAAACCGTCGAGATCAAGAACATCGAGCTCGACATGGCGCGCCGCAAGGCGCTGGAAGCCAACCGCATCAAGTCGGAATTCCTGGCCAACATGAGCCATGAGATCCGCACGCCGCTCAACGGCATCATCGGCTTCAGCAACCTGCTGGGGCGCAGTGATCTGGACAACCGCCAGCGCGACTGGCTGGGCCACATGCAGAATGCCTCCTCGAGCCTGATGTCATTGATCAATGACATTCTCGACTTCTCCAAGATCGAAGCCGGCAAGCTCGAGCTCGAGAAGGTGCAGATGGACATCGAGCCGCTGATCGAGGAAGTGCTCGCCATGCATGCCCCGGAGGCCCATCGCAAGCATCTGCATCTGCTCGGGCTTGTCTATGACGACGTGCCGCAGCGCTTCGAGGGCGACCCGCTGCGCATCAAGCAGGTGGTAACGAATCTGGTCGCCAATGCCGTCAAGTTCACCGAGCGCGGCGAAGTCATCGTGCGCGTGATGGTAGATGACCTCTCCGGCAGCAATACCCGCCTCAAGATCGCGGTGGCAGACACCGGCATCGGCATGGACAGCGCCCAGCGCAATCGCCTGTTCCAGGCCTTCTCGCAGGGAGACCCGTCACGGGCCCGCCAGTTCGGCGGCACTGGCCTTGGGCTGATGATCTCCAAGCGACTGGTCGAGCAGATGGGCGGCGAGATCCAGGTCGACAGCCTGCCCGGCCACGGCTCCACCTTCCTGTTCAGCGTGCCGGTGGCGGTGAGCAGCATCGAGGAGCGCCCGCGCGAAGTCGTGTTCGATCATCAACGCATCTGCCTGATCGAGCCGCACTCGGCCACCCGTCGCGCCCTGAGTTACCTGCTGACCCGCTGGTCACTGACGCTGGTCGGCATCGAAGAGCAGCCGGACCTGGTGGTGGTCGCGCTGGAGAGCCGTGATCTCAAACGGCTGGATGAATGGGGCGCGCGCCTCAAGCATCTGCCGTGTCGCGTGCTGGGCCTGCTGAACGCGCCCCTGCCCGCCGACGCCGAGAACCTGCAGCAGTACGGCATCGACGAAGTGGTCAGCAAGCCAGTCACACGCCTGCAGATGCGCCACAAGCTGGCCAACCTGCTGCATTCACCTCACCGCGACCCGACTCAGGCGCCGCGCAGCGCCTCCTTCACCTCGTTCGAGCCGGCTACACGCGAGCAGGACGCAAGCACGGCGCCAGCCGCCAAGCCGATCGACAAGACTGATGCGAGCGCCAAGCCAGCCAGCACACCTGCCGCGAGCGCCACGCCTGCCAAGACGCCACCGGCCGGCCCGCGGCCTGAGCTCCCCGCCCAGCCTGCGAGTCAGGAAACGCCTGCGCAGCCTCGCAAGTGCGTGATGGTGGTCGACGACAACCCCTCCAACCGCCTGTTGGCCGAGGAGCTGTTGACCGACATGGGGCTGGACACCCTGGCCGCCCAGAGTGGCGAAGAGGCGCTGGCGCTGGCTCAGGAGCAGGTCGTGGATGCCGTCCTGATGGATATCCAGATGCCGGGCATGAACGGGCTGGAAGCCACCAAGGCGCTGCGTCATCAGCATCGCGAGGGCAACCGCCACCTGCCGGTGATCGCCCTCACCGCCCATGCACTGGCGCATGAACGGCGAGAGCTGTTGGCGGAAGGCATGGATGATTACCTGATCAAGCCCATCGACGAGGGCCTGCTGGCCAACCTGCTCAGCCGTCATCTGGGCATTTCGCTGAACCCGCCACCGCAGGCCGCGCGGTCATCTAGTCAACCGCGCAGCCCTGCTCGCAGTCAGGCGACGTCGGCCTTGCCACCGGGAGTGAAAGACGCTGCCAGCCAGGCTGAGTCATCGTCGCCGGTAGCGCCACTGCCCCGCTCTGCCGCGAAGAGTCAGCTCAGCCTGGAGCAGGACGCCGACCTGCCGGTGGTCGACATGGCGCTGGGCGTGGAGATGGCCGGTGGCCGCGAGGCGCTGGCTCTGGAGATGCTGGGGCTGTTGATCGAGAGCCTGCCGGAGAGCGAGGCCAGGATCCGCCGCGCCTGGCAGGCGCGTGACAACGAGGCGATGCTCGACGGCGTGCATTATCTCAACGGCGCCTGCCGCTACTGTGGCGTGCCACGCCTGGCACTGCTGGTGGAAGCACTGGAGACCCGCATCCGCGTCAGCGGCCTGTCACAGCTGGAAGAGGATGTCGATGCCCTGTTCGCGGCCATCGACAGCCTGATCCAGTGGTCGCACAGCGATGAGGCCAAGGCCTTGCTCGCCGCGCCGCTTGAGCCGGCTAGCCCCGACGGTGACACGGCTGAGGCGCCGACAGCGTCCCCTGTCGAGAGCTCTTCATCGTCCGCCACCGCGCCCTCGGACGCACCCGCTGAGCCATCCGACACAGGCTCGTCATCGGTAAGCAAGCCACAGGCGAGCGAGCCCCAGTCCAAAAACCAGCCCTGAAAAACCAGTCCTGAAAGACCAGCCCTGTACAAACGACAACGCCACCCGCTGCCGCTAGGCAGGGGTGGCGTTGTCGTTTCGAGCGCCGTGTTCACAGCCGCGATACAGCACCAGACCGAATAGGGCTAACGCTCCAGCACCACGAAGGCGATGGCCTGATCACGCTCATCACTGATCGACAGGTGCAGATGGCGGACACCCGCCCGCGCGGTCAGGGCTTCCGCCTCGTCAGACAGCTTGAGCGAGGGCTTGCCCAGGGCGTCGTTGACCACCTGAATCTGGGTGAAGCGCATGCCCTGACGCAGGCCGGTGCCCAGCGCCTTGACAAAGGCTTCCTTGGCCGCGAAACGCTTGGCCAGAAAGGCCGCCGGCTGAGGGTGATCGGCAAAGCGCGCCAGCTCCTCTTCCCCCAGCAATCGGCGCGCAAAGCGCTCGCCATGACGCGCCATGCCTGCCTCGAAGCGCTCGATACGCGCGATGTCCGTGCCTATGCCGACGATCATCCGCAGCAGCCTGAGCCCTGCACATGCTCATGGTCATCACCGTGTTCGTGGTCATGGTCATGATCGTGCGCATCCAGCGCGGCCATCAGGCCCGCTTCCTGGCCTGCGATACACAGACGCTTCATCTCGATGACGGCCTCCTTCAGGCCGACGAACATGGCGCGCGCGATGATCGCGTGACCGATGTTCAGCTCGTTGAGCCCGGAGATACCCGCGATCGCCTCGACGTTGTGATAGTTGAGGCCGTGACCGGCATTGACCACCAGCCCCAGCTCGTTGGCCAGTTCCGCGGCGGCCGCGATGCGCTCGAACTCGACACGCGCCGTCTCGCCCGTGGCATCGGCATAGGCACCGGTATGCAGCTCGATGACCGGCGCACCCGCTTCGAAGGCGGCACGGATCTGCTCCGGCTCCGGGTCGATGAACAGCGAGACTTCACAGCCCGCCGCAGCCAGACGCTCGCAGGCGGCAGTGATGCGCGCCAGATCACCGGCGACATCCAGTCCGCCTTCAGTGGTCAGCTCTTCGCGCTTTTCCGGCACCAGACACACGTTGGCCGGCTGGACTTCCTCGGCCAGCGCCAGCATCTCTTCACTGACGGCCATCTCGAGGTTCATGCGCGTGTTGAGCACCTCGGCCAGAATGCGCACGTCGCGCTCCTGGATGTGGCGACGGTCTTCACGCAGGTGCACGGTGATACCGTCGGCACCCGCCTCTTCCGCGACCAGCGCGGCCTGGACCGGGTCCGGATAGCGGGTACCACGCGCCTGACGCAGTGTGGCGATGTGGTCGATGTTGACCCCGAGCAGGATGCGCAGCGGATGCATGGTCAGCTCCTAACGATGAACAAGAGAACAGGCATGGCGACGAGGGCCATGCCGAAGACAGGTCGCGCAATACTATCATGCGTCACGCCGCAGCCGGACAGTGTCGCCACGCCTGATGACGTCAGTCGGACTGACGACTCTGACGCCGCCTGGCCGTCAGCTGCATCATCAACTCGCGCGAGCGCAGCGGGCGCTCCCCCAGCAGCGGCGCCAGCGCACGCCGCGCCAGCCACAGGCTCTCGCGGGCAAGCCCTGAATGGCCCCAGTCTTCGCTGGCCAGCAACTTCAGGGCCCGCCCTTCGATGCCCGCCGCGTCTGGCGGCTGCGCCTGAAAGCGTCGCTCACTGACCACATAGTCATAGCGCACATCCGGCATCAGCGGGCTGTCATCCAGAGCGCGAAACTGCGGCAGTTGCTCCAGCGCTTCCAGCAGACTGTATTCGAGTCGCCTGAGCGCGGGCGCGCGTCTGGCGGGCAGTGCCACCTCATCCAATGTCAGCGAGTAGAGCGCGAACAGCTCCGGCACCGGCATTTCCACCGGCAGCGTACGGGTCAAAAGCTCATTGGCGTAGAACCCGCACAGCAGCCCCTCGCCCGCCAGCAGACTGGCACTGCCGCCGGTCTCCATCAGGTTGAGAGTCTTGAGATCGCTCTCGCCTCGCCAGGTGACATGCAAGGGCGTGAACGGCTGCAGTCGTGCACGCGCCTTGCTGCCCGGGCGCTGAACGCCACGCGCCACCGCGCGCACCCGTCCGTGTTCGAGGGTCAGCAATTCGATGATGGCACTGGTTTCACGGTAGGGCTTGCGATGCAGCAGGAAGGCCGGTTGCGGCGTCATCAGGCAGGCTCACGTCAGACGGTGGCTTGACAAAAAAAGCTGGCAGAAGGACTGGCAGAGGGGCTGGCAAGAAACGAGACCGCCTGGACAGGGCCAGGCGGCGCGCGGTAGAGGCCGCGAGAACATCGGATGGGCGACGGGCGGCACATGGCAGGCGCGACCCTCTCGGATCACCACCGCCCTGCGCCGCTCGCGCGACGTCGTCAGTCCTTGTCGTGGGTGTAACCCAGACTCTTCAGGGCACGCTCGTCATCCGACCAGCCACGCTTGACCTTGACCCACAGGTTCAGCATGACCTTGGCATCGAAGGCACGCTCCATCTCGAGACGCGCTTCACGGCCGATGTTCTTGATGCGCTCACCGTTCTCGCCGATCAGGATCTTCTTCTGACCCTGACGCTCGACCATCATCAGCGCGCTGATGTGCAGGGTGCCGCGCTGATCGGTCTTGAATTCCTCGATCTCGACGGTCATCTGGTAGGGCAGTTCGTCGCCCAGCTGACGCATCACCTTCTCGCGCACCAGCTCGGAGGCCAGGAAGCGAGAGCTCTTGTTGGTGATCTGGTCGTCCGCGAACATGTGCTCGCCCTGCGGCAGACGCTTCATCACGTTCTCGAGCAGCAGATCGATGTTGGTGCCGTTCTTGGCCGACATCGGAATGATGGCCGCGAAGTCACGACGCTCCTGCAGGCTCTGCAGCCAGGGCGCGAGGGTGGTCTTGTCCTTGAGCCAATCGATCTTGTTGACCACCAGGATCACCGGCGCCTTCACGTGGGCCAGCTTCTCGAGCACGATCTGGTCTTCTTCCATCCAGCGGGTGCGGTCGACGATGAAGACGACGGCATCGACGTCACGCAGCGCCTGGGTGGCGGCCTGGTTCATGAAGCGGTTGATCGCCTTGTTGCGATCGCGCTGCATGATGTGGATCCCCGGGGTATCGACGAAGACGCACTGGGTGCCCTCTTCGGTATGGATACCCATCACCTGGTGACGCGTGGTCTGCGGACGACGCGAGGTGATCGAGACCTTCTGGCCCAGGATGTGGTTCATCAGCGTCGACTTGCCGACATTCGGGCGACCGACGATGGCGACGAAGCCACAGCGGGTGTCCGGCAGCGGCTGATCGCTGACACCGGCGGCGGCCAGCATGCCCTCGAGAGCATCCGGCGTGCCGGCGCCGTTATCAGTGGAGTGATCAGGGGCGTCGCCGCTCGGGGTGACGTTGTCTTCTGGGGTATGGCTCATGAGCGGCCTCCGCGGGCAGGTTCGAGCAGTTGCAGCGCGAACTCGGCCGCCTGCTGTTCAGCATGACGACGGCTGGAGCCGACGCCTGTGGTCTTGGTGTCGATCATCTCGACGTGGCAATCGACGCTGAAGGTCTGCGAATGCGCTTCGCCTTCGACGCTGGTCACCTCATAACGCGGCAGTGCCGCCTGACGCGATTGCAGGAATTCCTGCAGACGCGTCTTGGGGTCTTTCTGGGTGTCCTGAAGATTCAGCGCTTCAAGACGGGTGGCGTACCAGCGCAGCACGTGTTCACGCGCCACCTGCATGCCGGCGTCCAGATAGATGGCGCCGATCACGGCTTCCACGGCATCGGCCAGAATGGACTCGCGACGGTGACCGCCGCTTTTCATCTCACCGGAGCCCAGACGCAGGTTCTCGCCGAGATTGAATTCACGCGCCAGCTCCGCGAGGGTCTGGCCCTTGACCAGGCGCGCACGCAGGCGTGACAGCTGGCCTTCACGGGCCTGGGGGAAGCGCAGGAACAGCGCTTCGGCGATCACGAAGTTGACGATGGAATCGCCAAGGAATTCGAGACGCTCATTGTTCTGGCCACCATAGCTTCGATGGGTCAGAGCCAGTTCCAGCAGGCTCGCATCCTCGAAGGTGTGGCCGATACGCTTTACAAAGGCATTCAGCGGGCTACTCACAGGTCTCCCTACTCTCTTTTTGTCGCTGACGCCCGCGGGCGTCCTGTCAAATGGTGCATCAGTCATGCTGGCTGATGCCTGTCGTCTTCGACATGTCTCGCGATGCCCGAAACCTACGCGGCTTGAGGAGTTGCCGATTGCCACCATCCCAATCCGATATTCGTCAGCCGCGCTGCCCGCAAGCTTGTGGCCACGGGTCCGACATGATGAACAGCAGGTTGACATGGCAGGCACGACGCATCGTCCCATGTCGAAAATCCGCACTGATAAGGCCGGCGGGCCAATGTGGCCCTGCCAGACACGACCGGGCCGCCTCTCGGCGGCCCGGTCAATGCACTGATCAATGAATCAGGCGTACCGAGGAAAAGTCCGGGAACCCTTCTTTCCAGTGCATCCACACCGCCACCGCCTTGCCGACGATGTTCTCTTCCGGCACGAAGCCCCAGTAGCGGCTGTCGTTGGAGTGATCACGGTTGTCACCCATCACGAAGTACATGCCTTCCGGCACCCGGATCTCGCGCATCTGCGGGCCGGGGTCCTGAGGGTTATTGTAGATTTGATGGGCGTGTTTCCCCAGTGTCTCATCCAGCAGGTCTTCACCGGACTGTTCACTGGAGTTGCGCGCATTCAATGTCTTGTCGATGGCCTCACCATTCACGTAGAGCTGCTTGCCTTCGTAGCGAATGGTATCGCCCGGCAGGCCGACGACGCGCTTGATGAAGTTGGTGGACGGATCCTCCGGGAAACGGAACACCATCACATCACCACGCTCCGGCTCGCCGACTTCCAGCACCTTGGTGTCGACCACCGGCAGGCGCAGGCCATAGTCATACTTGTTGACCAGGATGAAGTCGCCGATCTTGAGCGTCGGCAGCATCGAGCCGGACGGAATCTGGAACGGCTCGAACGCGAAGGAGCGCACCACCAACACCAGCAGCAGCACCGGGAAGAAGGACTTGGCATAGTCCACCGGCCACGGGTCACGCGCCAGCTTCTCACGCGTGCCAGCGTCCAGTTCTCCTTCGACGGAGGCCTCGGCCTTGGCCACACGCGCCTTGCGCGCACTGCGCAGGGCAACCAGGTCTATCAACCACACCACGCCGGCTACCGCTACGGCAATCACCAATACTAGCGAGAAATCCATCGTTGTCCCTGTCTGCCCTGGGTCTTGGTGGCAAGCCGCCAGACGGCGGCCTGCCTCAGTCGTTCATCTTGAGCACGGCAAGGAAGGCGTCCTGGGGAATTTCCACCCGGCCGACCTGCTTCATGCGCTTCTTGCCCGCTTTCTGCTTCTCGAGCAGCTTCTTCTTGCGGCTGACGTCGCCGCCGTAACATTTGGCGGTCACGTTCTTGCGCAGCGCCTTGACGGTGGAGCGTGCCACGACCTGGCCACCGACGGCAGCCTGGATCGCCACATCGAACATCTGACGCGGAATCAGCTCTTTCATCTTCTCGACCAGCAGACGGCCGCGGCCATGTGCGTGATCACGGTGGATGATCGCCGCCAGTGCATCGACGCGATCGCCGTTGATCAGCACATCCAGACGCACCAGCTTGGCCGCCTCGAAGCGCTCGAAGCTGTAATCCAGTGACGCATAGCCCTTGGAGATGGACTTGAGGCGATCGAAGAAGTCCATCACCACTTCCGCCATCGGCAGTTCATAGATCAGCTGGATCTGGCTACCCAGGAACTGCATGTCGAGCTGGACACCACGACGATTGACGCACTCGGTGATGACGTTGCCGACGTATTCCTGCGGCACGAGGATGGTAGCGCGGCAGATCGGCTCGCGCAGCTCATCGACGTTGGCCATGTCCGGAAGCTTGGACGGGTTGGACACCGGCAGTACATCGCCGTTGTCCATCAGTACCTCATAGATCACCGTCGGCGCGGTGGTCAGCAGATCGAGATTGTACTCACGCTCCAGACGCTCCTGGATGATCTCCATGTGCAGGGTGCCGAGGAAGCCGACACGGAAACCGAAGCCCAGCGCGTCGGAGTTCTCCGGCTCGTAGTCCAGCGAAGCATCGTTGAGCGCCAGCTTCTGCAGCGCGTCACGGAAGTCCTCGTAGTCATCGGAGCTGATCGGGAACATGCCGGCATAGACCTGCGGCTTGACCTTCTGGAAGCCCGGCAGACGCTCGACCTTGTCGGCGGTCTTGGTGTGCACGATGGTGTCACCCACCGGCGCGCCCATGATGTCCTTGATCCCGGCGACGATGAAGCCGACCTCGCCGGCGCGCAGCACGCCGGTTTCCTTGCGCTTGGGCGTGAAGATACCGATCGCGCCGGTTTCCCAGTCACGGCCGGTGGACTTCAGACGGATCTTCTCGCCCTTCTTCAGGGTACCGTCGAAGATACGCACCAGCGAGACGACGCCGAGGTAGTTGTCGAACCAGGAATCGATGATCAGCGCCTGCAGCGGTGCCTCCGGATCGCCCTTGGGCGGCGGAATGTCACGCACCAGACGCTCGAGCAGCGCTTCCATGCCCATGCCGGACTTGGCCGACACCTGACAGGCATCCGTCGCGTCCAGACCGATGATCTCCTCGATCTCCTGGGAGACCTTTTCCGGGTCCGCCTGCGGCAGATCCATCTTGTTGAGGACCGGCAGCACCTCGAGGCCCTGCTCGATGGCGGTGTAGCAGTTGGCCACCGACTGGGCTTCGACGCCCTGGCCGGCATCGACCACCAGCAGCGCCCCTTCACAGGCATACAGCGAGCGCGAGACTTCATAGGAGAAGTCGACGTGGCCCGGCGTATCGATGAAGTTCAGCTGATAGGTATTGCCATCGTCAGCGTGGTAGTCGAGGGTCACCGACTGCGCCTTGATGGTGATGCCGCGCTCACGCTCGATGTCCATCGAGTCAAGCACCTGCTCCTTGAGCTCACGGTCGCTCAAGCCTTCGCACAGCTGGATGATGCGGTCAGCCAGCGTGGACTTGCCGTGGTCAATGTGGGCGATGATTGAGAAGTTGCGGATATGCTTCAAGGACGGCGGCGTTACGCGTTCGGTCATGGATCACTGCTCTGTATTTGTGCCCGTCTCCGTGAAATCACACGGCCAACACGGGAGACGACGGAAATCGAATTGCACGCATTGTACAGTCCGACCACAAGCGATGATAGAAGGCGTTGCCTTTTGCGCCCGTCCGGTCCTGTCACAACCCGCCTGATCTCGGGTGAGCCGCGGGACCGCCCGGCAGCAGACGGGGCGCACAGTCGCCCGTGCGCCCCGTCTGCTGCCGGAGTGACCGCCGTCCTGCTGGTGGCGGTCACCTTCTGTTGCCGGCGCGCTCGTCGCCCAGGTTCTTGACGCTTGCGACAGGCGCTGGCGGGATCACTTGTCGCTGTCGGCACGCATGCGCAGTGCGATGTACAGCGGGCGACCATTGCGCACCAGGCGCAGCGAGACCGGACGGTTGGTCGGCAGCTTGGCGACCACATCGCGCAGCGCCTGCACGCTGGTCAACGGCTGCTGATTGAGTTCGACCAGCACATCGCCGGCGCTGATGCCTGCCTCGGCAGCCACGCCCTGCGGGTCGACTTCCATCACGCGCACCCCGTGATCGAGGTTGAGCTCGTTCAAGCTGGCCTTGTCGAGCTCTGCCACCGCAACGCCCAGCCCTTGCTTGTCGTCACTGGCCTTGCCGGCATGCGCCTGCTCACTGCCCGGCCAATGGCCAACCTTGGCAGTCAACGTCTGGCTCTTGCCATCGCGCAGGATGGAGAGCTTGAGCGAATCGCCCGGCGAGCTGGCGCCGACCATGCGCGGCAGGTACGCCGAGCTCTCGACCGCCTTGCCATCGACGGCGGTGATGATGTCGCCACTCTTGAGGCCAGCGGCGGCGGCAGGGCCGTCCGGATCAAGATCGGCGATCAGCGCACCGCGCGCACGGTCCAGCCCGAAGGATTCGGCCAGGTCCTTGGAGACCGGCTGAATGACGACGCCCAGCCAGCCGCGATCCACGCGCCCATCGGTCTTGAGCTTGTCGGCGACATCCATCGCCACATTGATCGGAATCGCGAAGCTCACGCCCATGAAGCCGCCGGAGCGGGTATAGATCTGGGAGTTGATGCCCACCACATCGCCATCGAGATCGAACAGCGGCCCACCGGAGTTGCCCGGATTGATCGCCACATCGGTCTGGATGAACGGCACATAGGCGTCCGACGGCAGGGTGCGATCGATGGCGCTGACGATACCGGCGGTGACGGAATGATCGAAGCCGAACGGTGAGCCGATCGCGGCCACCCATTCGCCGACTTCCAGCGCATCACTGTCGCCCATCGGCAAGGTCGGCAGGTCTTCCGCCTTGACCTTGAGCAGCGCGATATCGGTCTTCTTGTCCTCACCGACCACCTGCGCCTTGAGTTCGCGACGGTCGTTGAGGCGCACCATTACCTCATCGGCACCGTCGATGACGTGGGCATTGGTCATGATGTAGCCATCATCGGAGATGATGAAGCCAGACCCGAGACTGGAGCGCTTCTCGACGCCCCCGCGGCCCGGACCAGGCAGCTGATCACCGAAGAAGCGCTTGAAGAATTCGGGCATCTCTTCGCCATTGGGCCCTCGGAACACCGGCCCCGAGCTGCGCTGGATCTCGGTGGTGGTCGCGATATTGACCACCGCGGGCGCCGAGTCCTTGACCAGCTGGGTGAAGTCGGGCAATTCACGAGCCTGAACCAGCTGGGAGCCCATCAGGGCAGCCATGGCTAAGGCAGGTACCATCAGGCGGGAAAGGGATTTCATCAGTGCGGCTCCTGGTACGTCCTGTCATCACTTGTTATCAGGCGTGCAATCACGCAACTACTGACGATGGCAGCGTCACATCGCTGGCGGCGTCCTTCTCATTGACGTCGAAGCGTCGTTGAAGTTCAGCGATTGGTGCCGCGCTGGACGCAACCATGCGTCGCCAACATCCGACAGGTGCCGATGCCAGCCCGATGCAGACTGACGACGCCACCTGCCGACTACGCAAGTCACTCCCCCGATCTGCCGAGAGAGTCGACTACCGCTATCACTTGAGCACGTCCTCACTTGAGCACGACGACTACAGCGCCTTGATCGCCATCGCGTCCATGCCGAGACGACGCATCAAGCGTGGCCGGTAGAGTGCCTGGCGCTCAGGACGCGCGGCATGCCAGCGCACGACCATCAGGCCCGCCGCCAACGAGAGCGCGAAGCCCAACGGCACCGCCAGGGTGCCAGCGCCCGCCAGCTGCTCGGCCACGATCCCCCCCAGCATGCCGCTGACCAGCGGCAGGCCATACAGCAGGCCCGCACTGCGCAGAAACGCCGACTCATCGATGCCGATCACCACCCGCTCCCCCACCATCGGCAAGTCTTCGCCTGCCGGCACATGGATCAGCACGCGATGCGGCTTGCGACGCGAAAACTGGCTCAACAGGCCGCTGCCACAGCTACTGCGCGCATTGCAGGCACCACAGGTGGAGCGACGCTGGGTCTCGACCCAGACGCCTTCCTTGCCATGCCCCGTGACCTGCCCCTCTTCCTGCATCATCTTGCTGACTCCTGCAAAAACTCGCCGCGCACTGGCGACACATACGCGTAGAATAGCGTCATTCACGGCGGCACTTCACGCGCCTCAGGCCCGACAAGCGCCCACGATACCATCAACAGGAGCCCGCATGAGCGACGCACCCCCATCCACTTCCCGCCTGGACCCGCTGCACGGCGTCACCCTCAAGGCACTGCTGACCTGGCTGGAGGACCACTACGGCTTCGAGACCCTGGGCGAGCTGATTCCCATCAACTGCTTCCTCAGCGACCCGAGCATCAACTCGAGCCTCAAGTTTCTGCGCCGCACGCCCTGGGCACGCGCCAAGGTCGAGGCACTCTACATCCAGACAGCGGATCGCTATCTGCATGACTGAGGCCGAGCGTGGTCACACCGGCAAGTGACGGCGCTGGCCGAACGCGACCAGGTCATGTGGGCACAACCAGGATATACAGACAACAAAAGAGGGGCAGCCATAGGCTGCCCCTCTTTTGTTGTCTATCCATGCTGCTTTCATCTACCTTGGCAGCGACGCCAGCGCAAGCCAGTCATCCAGCGAATGTTACTGGGCAACATCCTGCAGGCTGATCCACTCACTGCGCTCCGGCACCGGGCCACGCGAGGAATGCTGGCTCAGGTAAGCCTCGAGCAGACGACGCTGGGCGAGATCCGCCGCGGCGACATTGCTGGACGACATGCCGGAATCATAGCTGCCACTCTGCGGCGCCATGAACATCGGGCGTGAGCTGGAGGGCGTCACGCCGACCTGCATCAAGCCGCTGTTGGCGCCGGGCTGTACCCACTGAGAGGCCTCGGCATTCACCGACGGCTGGCTGACCTGACGCACGGTGCCGCCCTGGTTGACGGAAGAGCCGCTGGCAAGCTCTGCACCGCTGTTCACGCCGCCGGCCCCCCCATTGTCACCGCCATTGAAGACCTGCACGCCGGTGATCACCATCACCGCGACGCCTGCCGCGATGGCCGCGGAGCCGGCAAAGGAGAACAGGCTGCGGCGCTCGGCCACGGGCGGTGCACTCGCGGGAGCCTCGCGGGAGATCAGCTCGACCTCGGCGCTGACCGCCGACGCGATATCCAGAGTGAAGGTGCTTTCACGCTCACGATGCATGGCACTGCGCGCCAGGTGATAGCGGCGCCAGGTGTCTGCAGCCTCAGGAGACTCATCGAGCCCCTTGAGGACACGACGCAGATCCAGCTCGTCACCCTCCGCATCCATCAGCGCGGACAGCGACTCCTTCACGGATTCGGTGGTCTTCAGATTCATGCGTAAATACCCTCACACTCGTCAGATTGAACGACGACTTCAATCTGCACTCCTGGCAACAAATGGCGTCATTCACCATGGCGGCTGATGGCCCGAGCGGGCCAACGGCAAACAGCGTTACTGCGCCGTGGAAGAGGGGCTTTCGTGCCCTGCCCCTCACCACTCACTTTCCAGCGCTCATGCACGCAGTCGCTGAGCTACATGACTACTGAACAGTAAGAACACGCGCCGCACGGATTGTTCCGCCATTCGTTCAGAAAACATTCACTTTAGCTGCAAGATTTCGCCAAGCCACTGAGTTGATTGAATTTAACCAACAAAATTTTTGTGGCTCTTCTCTCACAGGGGCGACGCAGAACAGCGACGTCACTCGACGGCAGACACCGCCGCGGCGGGACTGACCAGCCCCTGGATCGCCTTGTCGACCGCTTCACGTGCGCGGAAGATACGCGAACGCACCGTGCCCACCGGGCACTGCATCACCTCGGCGATATCCTCATAGGACAGGCCATCGAACTCGCGCAGCGTGATGGCGGTGCGCAGGTCTTCAGGCAGCTTCTCGATGGCCTCGAAGACGACCTTCTCCAGCTCATCGCGCGCCATGGCGGCTTCCGGCGTCTCGATGTCCGACAGGCGACCGGACTGATCGACCACCTCGGCATCGCCGATATCCATGTCGGTGCCCGGCGGACGACGGCCCCGCGAGACCAGATGATTCTTGGCCGTATTGATGGCGATCCGGTACATCCAGGTATAGAAGGCGCTCTCGGCCCGGAAGTTGGGCAACGCACGATAGGCCTTGATGAAGGCTTCCTGGGCGACATCCTGCACTTCTGAATGATCGTGTACGTAACGGCTGATCAGGCCGAGAATCTTGTGCTGATATTTCCTGACCAGCAGATCGAAGGCGCGGTTATCCCCTTTCTGGGCGCGCTCGACCAACTGCTGGTCCGTTTCATTGACACTCATTCACTCGCTCCCTCCGCGGGAGTGGAGGCACCGCTTGCGGACTCCACATCAGGAATCCCCGGGGCATCAGCACCTGACAGGAATTGCGACTCGCGCATGCGTTATCCGGCCCCTTTGATATTCGTTGTGATGGATGCGATGCCTGGCGCGGGGCGAAAAAGCGCCCGACGGCCCGCTGACGCGACCAAAATCAACGCACAGTGTTCCTGTTTATCATTTGTACGGCAAGACGCCATGCCGTCAAAGCCTCAGGTTTTGCGTGTTCACTCCCGTCATGACAGCGTTTGGCGACGCTGACACGTCAAAGCGTAACGATTTCTTTACGATTTACGCTTATCTTGATGCGCACGAGCCCCAAGTCAGCGCCAGCCAGCTTGACAGTTGATTAAATTTGACCCAAGGACGCTGACAAGCCGGCATGCAGCAGATACCATGGACGTCATTCAGTACGCACAACACGGATGGCGGGCGCGAAGACGCCCGTCTGACTCTGCTAGCAGCCATGCAGACCGCACACCGCTCAGGACACTGTCATGTCAGAACAACACGTCAACAACCTCAACGTCCTGTCACAGGACGTGCTGATCACCCCCGAAGCGCTCAAGCAGGACATCCCGCTGACCGCCAAGGCCGAAGAGACCGTCATCGAAGGCCGTCGCACCATCCAGCGTATTCTGGACGGTGAAGACCCGCGCCTGCTGGTCGTGGTCGGCCCCTGCTCCATCCATGACCTGGACGCCGCCCGTGACTACGCGCGCCGCCTGAAGGTGCTGGCCGAGGAAGTGAAGGACAGCCTCTACATCGTGATGCGCGTCTACTTCGAGAAGCCGCGTACCACCGTCGGCTGGAAAGGCCTGATCAACGACCCGCACCTCAATGACACCTTCGAGATCGAGGAAGGCCTGCACATCGCGCGCGGCCTGTTGGTCGAACTGGCCGAGATGGGCCTGCCGCTGGCCACCGAAGCCCTCGACCCGATCTCCCCGCAGTACCTGCAGGACTGCATCAGCTGGTCCGCCATCGGCGCCCGCACCACCGAATCCCAGACCCACCGCGAGATGGCCTCTGGCCTGTCGTGCCCGGTCGGCTTCAAGAACGGCACCGACGGCTCGCTGGATGTCGCCGTCAACGCCCTGCAGTCCGTGTCCCACGGCCACAACTTCCTGGGCATCAACCAGGCCGGTCAGGTCGCGATCATCCGCACGCGTGGCAACGCCTATGGCCATGTCGTGCTGCGTGGCGGCAACGGCAAGCCGAACTACGACAGCGTCAGCGTCGCGCTGGCCGAGCAGGAACTGGCCAAGGCCGGCGTCACCGCCAACCTGATGGTCGACTGCTCCCACGCCAACTCCAACAAGGACCCGGGCCTGCAGCCGCTGGTGCTGGAGAACGTCACCCAGCAGATCCTCGAGGGCAATCGCTCCATCATGGGTCTGATGGTCGAGTCGCACATCAACTGGGGCGCGCAGAAGATCAATGCCGACCGCAGCAAGATGGAATACGGCGTCTCCATCACCGATGCCTGCATCGACTGGGCCACCACCGAAGACACCTTCAAGACCATGGACGCCAAGCTCAAGGATGCACTGCGCGCTCGCCTCGAGCAGCCTGCCGAAGCCTGAGCCAGAAGCCTGATCCAGAAGCCTGAGACCACTGGCTTCAGACCGGCCGCATTGGATGAATGAAAAAGCCCCGCCGATTGGCGGGGCTTTTTTGTGGCCGCTGGGTCGGCAGCTGACGGGCCAGCTCTGACCGTTCAGCCCTGACCCATCAGTTCTGACGCACACCATCGATCTCGCGCACGAAGGGCGGCAAGGCCTCGATCAACTGCTGACCGTAACGCTTGGTCAGGATGCGCCGATCCAGAATCGTGATACGCCCTTCATCGGCTTCCTTGCGGATCAGGCGCCCACAGGCCTGCACCAGCTTGATGGAGACATCCGGCACCGCAATACGCATGAACGGATTGCCGCCCCGCGACTCGATCCACTCCGCCAGCGTCGCACCGACCGGGTCATCCGGCACCGCGAACGGCAGCCGCGTGATCACCACGTGGGTCAGATACTTGCCGGGCAAGTCGATGCCCTCGGCGAAGCTCGCCAGCCCGAAGATGATGCTGCCGCGCCCGCCATCCACCGCCTTGCGATGCTGACTGAGCAGCTCATGCTTGGGCAGACGACTCTGCGCCAGCACCCGCTTGCGGGTCTCGCTGTCCAGCGCCTTGTTGACCGCCGCCAGCTGTTTGCGCGAACTGAACAGCACCAGCACCGCCTCGCGCACATCCAGCGCATTGACGAAGTCGACGATCGCCTGCTCATGCGGGCCGGGCGGCGACGGCTCCACCGCCTCGCGCGGGATGGCCAGCACCGCCTTGCCATAATCGAACGGGCTGGGCAGACGCTGATAGCGATAGCGATTGGCAAGGCCCGCGCGCTCCTGCAGGCGCTCGAAGCGATTGAGCGCCGTCAGGGTCGCCGACGTCAGCACCGCACCGAAACAGGTGCCCCACAGATGGCGTGCCAGCGTTTCCGCGGCCGACACCGGACTTGCCGAGACGGTCATCTCCGGCTCGCCATTGAAGCGCTCGAAGGTCAGCCAGCGCGCATGCGGCGGCCCATCGGCAGGGTCGCTCAGGCCGATGGCCTCCCACAGCGCATGGGCTTCCAGCGCGCGCCCGTGCAGCAGGGCCACCAGCGGCAGCCAATCCTCGGCATTCTCCTTGGGCAGGCCGGTGGCCTTCTCCGGGTCCAGGCTCTCACGCAGGATGTCGGCGATCTGCTCCAGCGCCCGCGACAGCTCCGCGAAGCCCTTGAGCAGGTTGTGGCCCAACTCCTTGAGCGCCTCCGGCGCCTGTCCGCGCTCAAAGCGATGATTGGTGACGTCCTCGCCGGCCCCATTGGGCAGATCCGCCAGCTGATGCCCCAGCCCGAACACCTCGCCCAGACGCGGTTCGATATCCGCCAGCAACTCGGGCATGCGCGCCAGCAGGCGGCCGATGGTCGGCTGACTGCCCAGCGCCGCATTCAGCTCGGTGAGCGACTTCTTGAGATTGCCCAGCCAGCGCAGCGTCTGATTGATCGGCGTGCGGTGATGGAAGTGATCCAGCGCCTTGTCGGGCAGATGGTGCGCCTCGTCGAAGACGTAGATGCAGTCACTGGGCGACGGCAACACCAGCCCGCCGCCCAGCGAGAGATCCGCCAGCACCAGATCATGGTTGGCGACGATGATGTCGGCCTGCTCCAGCTGACGACGGGCACGGAAGAAGGCACACGCCGAGAAGTGGCTGCAGCGGCGATTGGTGCACTGACGGTGATCCGTGGTCAGACGCGCCCAGTCGCGATCCTCGACCTGCAGCGGCCAGCTGTCGCGGTCCCCTGCCCACTCGCCGCTGGCATAGTCCTCGGCCATCTTGCCGGCCAGCTCCACGAAGCTGCCGCCGTCGCTGGCGATCATGTCGCGCTCGAACAGCGCCATGGTCGGGTTGTCCTCGACACCTTCCAGCGCCTGATCCAGCTTCTGCACGCACAGGTAACGGCGACGGCCCTTGGCCAGGGCGTAGTCGAAGCTCAGGCCCGAATGCTTCTTGAGCGCCGGCAGGTCCTGATGCATGACCTGCTCCTGCAGCGCGATGGTCGCGGTCGAGACCACCAGCCGCTTGCCGCGCGCCTTGGCCACCGGCAGCGCGGAGAGCAGATAGGCCAGCGTCTTGCCGGTACCGGTACCGGCCTCCAGCACGCAGACATGCTCGTTGCCGAGGCGATAGCCTTCCGGATTCTGCTCGATGTTGCCCAGGGTGCGCGCGATCTCGGCGATCATCAGCCGCTGCCCGTAGCGCGGCGTCAGCTCAAGACCCTCGAGCAACTTGCGATAGGCGCCCTGAATCTCGCCCTTGAGGCTATCTTCCAGCATTGCGTGTCTCTCTCCTCAACTGGCCATCCACCCCTGACCCACGACATCCGGTCGACGACAACTGGCGACTGGCCACTCGTCATCAAACCAGCGGGTCATGGAGCGCAAGACGGCGAACAGCCTGAGCTGTCCGCCGTCTTTGCGTGCTACTGCCATCTACCTCGACTGCCCTGCGCGGCCGGTCACCCTATCGCGACCGGTCGGATGCAAGCAGGCGTTACAGCAGGCCCTGAGGCGGCTGCTGACGCGGCAGCGTTTCCTGCAGGTAGTCTTCGATTTCCGGCAGCGAGAAGACATCTTCCTCACCGACGAAGCTGATCAAGGTCACATCGCTGAAGCTTGCACGGTGGACGTAGTCTTCCGGCACTTCCGGCAGCGTGAAGTTGATCGCATGGGTCGCGTCTTCGAGTGCGAAGCCACGCCCGGCGACATCGCTGACCACCAGCACCTTGAGCTTGCCGTTGCGGAAGGCCTCATGGGCTTCCAGGCGCTCGGTCTGGGTCTCGGCGCCGGACATCACCGCCGATTCGATACCGGCTTCCTTGAGCGCGGCGTTGATCTTGCGCACCAGCCCACGGCTATTGCCGAAGACCACGGAGCGCTCCATCTCGCCCTGCTTCACCAGATTGATCAACAGACGCAGCTTGTCATCATCGCTCACGGTGTAGGTCTGCACGGCGTCGTTGTCCGCCGCGATGGCAGCCGTCGCTTCGTGCTCGACCGTGACCTGAGTCGCCTCATGCGTCCACTGCTCGGCCAGCCCCAGCACGTCGGAAGACAGCTCGGCGGAGAACAGCAGCGTCTGGCGCTCTTCCGGGCGCGGTGTGGCGCGGATGATGCGCTTGACGTCGGGAATGAAGCCCATCGACAGCATGCGGTCCGCTTCGTCGACCACCAGCACCTCGGTCTCGGAGAGATCGACATCACGCTTGGTGTGGAAGTCGAGCAGGCGGCCTGGCGTTGCGACCAGCAGGTCGACCTTGCGCTCGAGGCGTTCACGCTGCTTCTGGTAGTCCATGCCACCCACCACGCAGGCCACCGAGATGCGCGCAAATTCGGAGAACGCCTTGGCGTCCTTCTCGATCTGCAGCGCAAGCTCACGGGTCGGCGCGATGATGACGGCACGCGGCGCGCCCGGCTTCTGGCCTTCCGGCGCCTTCTCTTCCAGGAAGTAGGCCAGGGTGGCGATCAGGAAGGCGGCGGTCTTGCCGCTGCCGGCCTGGGCACGGCCGACCACGTCACCACCCAGCAGTGCCTTCTCGAAGGTCTGGGCCTGGATCGGGGTGCAGTATTCAAAGCCGGCCTTCTGGATGGCACGCATCAGCGGCAGCGGCAGATCGAAATCATGGAAGCGCCACTGACCGGCGACCGGCGCGACCGGGAACTGATCGAGGTTCCACTTGGACTGGGAGCGACGCGGCTTGCGACGACGACGCTTGGGCTTTCTCGGCTTCTGGTTCGGGTCCTGCGGCTCTTGCTGAGTCTGCTCAGCGGCTGGCTGGGTCTGATCCGTCTCGCTCATGTAATCCGTTCTTTTCAAGGGTTCATATGCGACAGGCGCGGGTCGTTCTCGGAATCTCGCCGTGACAGGCCACACCCGGTTGGTTCGTCATGCCCAGTCGTCTCACCTGGTTCGCCTGACTCGCGCCTGATGCGCGGTAGTCTCGGGCTGCATGCGCCTTTACCGGATTGGGAGCCATCCCCTGCCCTTCTGCGGCAACACCCCCTGGGTGCGCGTCTCCGAGGCCACGCAGGCCTCGGGTGCAGAAGGACACGAATGCTCTCACCTGTTCTTGACGGATTCACGCATCCAGCGCTCCCCTGCCCGAATGTTCGGCAAGGGACTGGAGCGGACGTCTGCCATGAGGGTCTGCTCACGTGGCACCGGTCATGTCATCGCCGGGCTCACGCAACGGACAGGCTCATGGGTCGCCACAAGGACGGCCGATACTGCGTGTCGGTCGAAAGGGCTTCTTCATCGGGCGGGCATCAGGCTGCCGGGCAACCTTGGCCACGCCACGGGACAGTTCGCCGCCGCCCGTCTGTCTATCTGTCTTGCTGTGTGGGCCGGGGCGGCGTACCTGCCAGGGTCATTCAGGTAACACTCATATATTGCATATTGCATGTCGCTGGCACGGGCAATGGCAGCAAGACTGGCGCGTCCGGCAAGCCGTTGTCTCTGACATGCGTGAGGGGAAGCGCGCCCCGAGGGGCAGGCGACCCGCCATCGTGCATGAGACACAAGGCGCCGATTCAAGCGGCCAGTCACGCACCTCACCTGCGGGCAGCGACGATAACGCCGACATATTGTACCAGCCCGCCGGCGTCTTCGCGCCCCTGCATCATGACGCACTCGGCGCGAGACATCCTCGCGTGCACGACACGCGATGCTTCTCACCACGACGCCCCTCATGGCACCCGCCCCATGCAGGCTGGTAGAATGCCCGACAACTGATGCGGTTGCCCGCGTGCCGCGGCCTTGCCGTGCGACTCAAGGCTGGCGACTGCCGACACCGAACAGGAAAGCCCGAAGATGACACGTAGAAAGAAGAGCCGCTCCATCGCCGACAAGGTGCAGATTCGTACCGGCCGCCGCAAGGACTTCAAGAAGTGGCGCGCCGAGAACCCGGACCAGGTGCATTCCGGCCCGCGTTACGTGGCCAAGAAGAAGGACCAGCGCAAGTCCCAGGCTGCCGCCAAGCTGGAACGCATGAACGCCGCGCCGCTGTTGCCGCTGCACCCTGATGCGCCGGCAAAGGAAGACAGCTCCTCCAAGGATGATGGTGGAGGCGAAGCGTGATGCGCCTGATTTCCTTCAACATCAACGGCATCCGTGCGCGTCCGCATCAGCTGAAAGCGCTGATCGAGACGCATCAGCCGGAAGTCATTGGCCTGCAGGAAACCAAGGTGCAGGACAGTGAATTCCCCCACGCGCACATCGAGGCGCTGGGCTATCACGTGGTGTGGCACGGCCAGAAGGGCCACTACGGCGTCGCGATGCTGACCCGTCAGGTGCCGAAGAAGGTGCACTACGGCATGCCGGATGACGACGAGGATGCCCAGAAGCGCATGATCGGCGTCGAGATCGACGGCCCGAATGGCGAGCCGCTAATCGTCTACAACGGCTACTTCCCCCAGGGCGAGAATATCGAGCACCCGGTGAAGTTCCCCTACAAGACGCGCTTCTATCAGCAGCTGTTCCGCCTGCTGGAAGAAGACCACCAGCCCGAGCAGCATGTGGTGGTGATGGGCGACTACAACATCTCGGCCACCGACCGCGACATCGGCATCGGCGAGCCCAACCGCAAGCGCTGGCTGCGCGAAGGCAAGACCAGCTTCCAGCCCATCGAGCGCGAGTGGATGGAACGCCTCTACGCCTGGGGCCTGACCGACAGCTTCCGCCACGTGCACCCGGAAGCCGATGATCAGTTCAGCTGGTTCGACTACCGCTCGCGCGGCTTCGAGCGTGAGCCCAGGCGTGGTCTGCGCATCGACCTGATCATGACCAGCCCCGGCCTGACTCCGCTGATCAAGGATTCCGGTGTCGACTACGCGCTGCGCGGCATGGAAAAGCCGTCGGATCACGCCCCGGTGTGGACCGATATCGGCTGATACGCTGAGCAACGCCAGCGCGGACACGATCGCCAGACACGCAAACGCCGCCTTTCCCGTCTCAGGACGATCAGGAAAGGCGGCGTTTTCGTTGCAGTGACACTCAGACAGCGCTGGATCGTAAGCGTCTCACGTCATCAGCGCTGCGCGATGGATTTCAACCAGGCATCGGCCCCTTCGGCACCACGCGCCTGAGCCTTCTTGAAGGCTTCACGCGCAGGGTCGAACTGCTCCAGCTGACTGGCGACCACGCCGGAGAGCAGCCAATGACGCGCCGAGTCGTCGCCACGCTCACCGGCCGCGGCCAGCGCCTGCTGCGCCGTTTCCCAGCGGCCCCAATCATAGGCAAGCTCGGCATACTGCCGGGCATCCTCGAGTGACTGGCTCTGCTGCGAGACGGCTGCCCACACCTTGAGCGCATGCTCGACATCGCGTGCCGCCGTCCAGGCCTGGGCCAGCTGGCGACGCAGCGCCGGGGTGTCTTCAAGCAGCGGCTGCCCCTCAGGTGTCGCGGATTTCGAGAGCCCCGCCTCGATCAGCTCCGCCGCCCGTGCCGGCGCACCGGCTGCCAGCTGCAGGTCGACTCGCTGCTGGTAGGCGTCACTGCCACTGACGATCCCCGCCGCCCACGCCGCTTCCCAGGTACTGGCGGCGCGGGTGTTCTGGTTGAGGCGCTGATAGAGCGCCACGGCACGCTGCCAGTCCTGTGGGTCACGTGACTCGCCCAGTCCCTGCTCGACCAGCGCCACCGCCGCGCCATGGCGGCCGGTCTGCTGATAGACGCTGACGGCCAGCTTCAGGCGATCGCCGCTCGGCGCACTCGCCTTGCTGGCACGCTCCAACCAGTCCTCGGCGCGCGCCCAGTCACCTCGATTGGCTTCCAGACTGACCGCCAGCCACAGGTCATCGGCACTCGCCGAGCCGCCGTGCAGATATTCCGCCAGACGAGCGATACCGCTATCGCGCTCACCGGCGCGCAGGCGCAGCATCGCTTCACGACGCAGCCACTCGCGAGCCTGGGAGGCATTGACGCCCGGCAGGCGACGCGCCTCGGCATACAGACGTGCCGCCTGGGCCTGATCGCCCTGGCGCGCACGCGCACTGGCCGCCAATGACAGATACAGCGCGCGCACCTCGCCGCGCTGGCGCTTGGCCTCACGCTCGGCGCGCTCACCGACCGCGTCATAATCGCCTTCATCCAGCCGTGACTGCAGCGTGCGCAACTGCCCCGCCACTTCGGCGGAGACGCGCGTCGCCGCATGGGCCGCACTGATGCCACCAACCTCCATCATCAGCATCAGGCAGGTCGAGACCAGCGTCACGCGGGTGAGTCGGCGCCCGCCGCGTGTCAGCAGCTGGCGCGCCCGCGCCATCAGGCCTCGCGATCGCTCAGCGCTGTCGGCGTCCTGCGGCGGTGTGGATTTCGCTACCATGAGTCTTTCCTCTTGCGTTCATCCGCTGCCATGACCCGGCGCATTGCCGATAAGTCCACGGCATCAGAGATGACGACATATGACACACATCAGACACCCGATGAAAGCCCGCGCCATGGAGTCACGGGTTGCCTCAACGCAACTGGAACTCGAGCCGCTGGCGCGCCTGGCGCGCATTGCCCGCGGCCGGGAATTCCCAGCGCGCGATCGCCTTCATCGCCGCCCGATCAAACACGCCCGACGGCTCGGCACGCACCACCCGCAGCGAGCCGCCATCGACATTGCCGTCCGGACGAATCACGAACGCCACCTCGACGAAGCCCTCGATGCCGCGGCGACGCGCGCGACTCGGATATTCAGGAGCGGTGCGCACGGTGGGCCGCGGTGAACCACCCTGCGCCGCCGGGGCTGCCTTGGGCTTGGACGGCTTCTCCGCGGCCTGTGATGACGCATCAGACGCCGACTGAGCCGATGAAGCGGCCTCGGCCTGCCTGGCGACCGCCTTGGGTTCCGGCTTGGCCTTGGGTGCAGGCTTGGGCGTCGGTTTCGGCTTGGGGGTCGGTTTGGGCGGGCGCTCGACTTCCAGCGGCGGCAGGCTGTCATCCATGGTCAGCTCTGGCGTCGGCGGCAATGGTGTCTTGACCTCGGGAATCGCCACCGGGCTTGTCGCCTTGGGTGCCGGCATCGGGGCTGCCTTGGGTGGCGGCGGTGGCTCGGCCGGCGGCGTGGGCAGACTTTCACTCGCCGCCGGCGCGGGCGCCGGTGCCTCTTCAGGTGCCTGAACGGTGGAGACCGACAGCGGCTCCGGTGGCGGCGTGTCGTTCACCGGCGGCGCGACCAGCAAGGCCAGCGCATAGAACAGCACCAGCGCCAGCAAGGCACCACCGACAAGCCCGACGAGTCGATTGGCATACAGGCGTCGCGTCATGTCATTCGCCCTTCGAGGCGGCGACCGCGATGTCCTGCACACCCGCGTTGCGCAGTGCATCCATCGTCTCGACCAGCAGGCCGGTCTGTGAGCGGCTGTCGGCCTGGATCACCACCGGCTGACCATCGGCAAGATCGGCCACGGCGTCGCCGACGCGATGGGCATCCACCGGCTTGCCGTCGACCCACACCGCGCCCTCGGCGGTGATGGCGACCATGACCGCCGCGTCAGGGCGCGCCGTGGCGTTGGAGGCTTCCGGACGCTGGATCTCGACCCCGGACTCCTTGACGAAGCTGGTGGTGACGATGAAGAAGATCAGCATGATGAAGACGACATCCAGCATCGGCGTCAGATTGATCTCGCCGCTGTCTTCCGCGGCCTCCATGCGACGTCTACGCATGTGGTGTCTCGCTTGTATCAGAGGAGGAATCAAAGCCGTTCGCAGCGGACATGCCGGAACGTGCATCGTCGACGGCGCGCGCCAGACGGTCGTGCAGGCGCTGGTCTTCACGACGCACCACACGCTCGAAACGCGTGACGAACATCAGGCCCACCACCGCGACCGCCATGCCGGCCAGCGTCGGCAGCGTGGCGCGTGCCACACCATCGGCCATGGCACGCGCCTGGCCGGTGCCGGCGATCGCCAGCGAATCGAAGACATGGATCATGCCGGTCACGGTGCCCAACAGTCCGGCCAGCGGACAGATCAGTACCAGCAGCTTGAGCCACGGCAGCGGTGCGCGCAGACGTGACAGCAGCTCACGGGTCAGCACTTCGCGATGGGTGAGCGCCGACCAGCTGTGGTGCTCGCTGCGCGCTACCCAGTCGCGAATCAACTGCTGACGCGCCGGACGATGCACGAGCCGCCAGTAGAGGCCGCGTTCCAGCGCCAGCCCGAACAGCACCATGGCGATCAGGCAGATCACCACGATCAGCGGGCCACCGCTTTCCACCAGCCGCATCACTGGCGCGAAGCCACCGCTCAGCAAGGAAGAGGCGGCCAACGAATCAGGCATGCTCGGTATCCCGCTGACGCGCTGCCGCGCTGGCAACCTTGCTCGGGGCGCGCTTCTCGAGGTGGTCGGCCAGACGTGCACTGGCGCGGCCCTCGAGACGGCCCATCAGGCCCTTGGACAGACTGGAAAGTCCGGTCTGGGCGAACAGCAGCGGCACGGCGGTCACCAGACCCAGCACGGTGGTCACCAGCGCCTGGGAGATACCGCCGGCCATCAATTTGGGGTCGCCGGTACCGAAGACGGTGATCGACTGGAAGGTGCCGATCATGCCGGTCACGGTGCCCAGCAGACCCAGCAGCGGCGCGATGGCAGCCAGCAGCTTGACCAGCGCCTGGCCACGCTCGAGCCTGGGCTGCTCGGCCAGCAACGCCTCGTCGAGACGGGCTTCGAGCGCTTCCGGCTCGTGATCGTGGCGCATGCCTTCAAAGCGATGCAGAACACGGCCCAGCGGGTTGTCGTCACTGAGCTGGCTCAGGTCGGCTTCCTGACGTTTGACCGCCCGGCGGGTCAGCGACAGGCGCACCAGCTGGATCAGCGCGATGATCAGTCCCAGCACGCCAAGACCGACGATGACGTAACCGACGGCACCGCCCTGCTTGAGGCGCTCACCGAGACGCGGCGCCCGCGCCAGCGCCTGGGTGACATCGCCACCGGTGGGGTCGAAGCTCAGACGATCACTGTCGCCGGCATCGAAGGCCGCCAGCTGCTTGCGAATGCGCAGCGGCGTGGTACCCGCAAGGCCGAGGGTGTCCAGCGCCGAGGGGGCATCCACGGCCTTGTCTTCCGACAGCGGCGCCAGCAGGTGACGACCACTGAAGGCCATCTGCTCGCCGACCCGCACGATCTCACGCGGCTTGATGCTGCCATCCGGCCCGGCCAGCGGTGCCTGGAAGCGCAGCGCGCGACCGCTTTCGGTGGCGATGCTGCGGATGTCCGCGGTCAGGGCGGCGAGTCGCTCGCGGCCCGGCACCTCATCACGCGGCCCCAGGTCCGGCAGACGCGCCTGGCCGCCGACCAGCAGCCAGTTGCCCGCCAGCGCCTCACGCGTCTCGCGGGCATGCTTGCGTGCCACCTCGAACACCTGACCGAGATCGCCCTGCTGGGCCTGACGCTCTTCGTCCAGACCGCTGAGGGTCGCCTGTTGTTCCTGCGCCTCGGCCTCGAGGGTCGCGCGCGTCTCGCGCAGGCTGTCACGCCGCGCCTCGGCCTCGCTGACCGCCGCTTGCAGTGCCTCGCGATCCGACAACAGGGTGTCGAGACGCGCCTGGTCGCGGCCTTCGGCCTGACTGGCGGCCTGTTCGAACTGCTCGACGCTCAATGACTGCTCGGCACTGCCGGTCGCCGCCAGCACGGCGGGAGACGACAACGTCAGCAGCCCCAGAGTGCCGGCCGTCAGCAACAGGCGTGACAGAGACGCACGTGGCGCTTGTGAATTCGTCGCCATCAGCTGGACTCCTGCGCGGTACGGGTAGTGGTGGTACGTGTGCTGGTGACTGCTGCGGCAGCCTGATCGGCGCTCTCGAGCGCGGACTGCGACAGGCGCCCCTTCGGGGCCAGCTCGACATCCTCGACCGGCACCGACAGCGGCAGGGTCACCAGTGACGGTGCCTGCTGGTCACGCGCCATGCTGATGCCCTTGCGCAGCGCTTCCAGGCCGCTGTCATCCAGTACCTGCCAGCTGCCATTTCTGGCCTGCCAGGCGCCACCATGCTGACCATCCAGCGTCAGGTAATAGAGGCCGACGCGGCCGACACGCAGATACTGCACCTCGGTGTCTTCCCCACCGACAAGCCCTGCGCGCCAGGTATCGAAGCCCTGACCGTAGCTCAGCTCCTGCTGCCAGGCGTTGAGCAGCTGATCGAGACGCTCGTCATTGCTCAAGCTGGCATTGGAGAGGTTGTCACGCAGACGCTGGACGCGCGCGAGACGCTCGTCCTTGAGAAACGGCAGGTCCTGCTCGATGAAGTCCGCCAGCTCCTCGACCTGCTGACGCAGCAGGCCCGGCAGCGACTCACGTGTGGCCTCGAGATTCTCCAGCGCCGTGCGCTGGCGCTCGATACGCGCCGCGCGGTCAGCATTCAGCGGCGTCAGCTCTGCGGTATAGCTTTCCAGACGCGCGGCTTCCTGACGCGCTTCACGCAGGCGCACCAGCAGCGCGCGCGTCTCGTCATCGGCGGCGTCGATGCGCGCCTGCAGCTCACGCTGGGTTTCCTGATGAGTGGCGGCACTGTCACGCAGTGTCTCGGCATGCGCCGGCAATGCGGTGGCTGTCAGCGGTGCAAGCAGCACCAGCGCCGGGAGCAGGCCGCCAAGGGCTCGCACGCACGGGAAGGGGAAAGAAGTCGAACGCCGCACGGACATCTCCTGAAGAACTAGGCTTGGTTGCATCCTCGGTCGCCTGCCAGGCCGCTAGTGGCTTCCGAGTGGAAATGCAAATCACTGGCATGGACGGTATTACAAACAAGAACAATTATCAATTGATCTTGCCTCGCTCTACCCCATCAGCAGGCCCTGAAACCTGCAATGCAGCGTTGCACTTTTCTCCTGACGCTCTCTCCCCTGCCCTCGCCCCTACCCTTGCCCGCAGACACAAAAAAACGCGACCCGCCGAAGCGGGTCGCGTTGGTTGGCCAGGCCACCTTGCGGTGTCTCGGCCTCAGCCTTGCGGGGCGTTGCTCAGAGCTTGCCTTCGAGCTCCGGCAGCACCTCGAACAGATCCCCGACCAGGCCGTAATCCGCGACCTGGAAAATTGGCGCTTCGTCGTCCTTGTTGATCGCGACGATGACCTTGGAGTCCTTCATGCCCGCCAGGTGCTGGATCGCCCCGGAGATGCCGACGGCGATGTAGAGATCCGGCGCGACGATCTTGCCGGTCTGGCCGACCTGCATGTCGTTGGGCACGAAGCCGGCGTCGACCGCAGCGCGTGAGGCACCGATGGCGGCGCCCAGCTTGTCGGCGATACCGTTGAGCAGCGCGAAGTTCTCACCGTTGCCCATGCCGCGGCCACCGGAGATCACCACCTTGGCGGAGCCCAGCTCAGGACGCTCGCTTTCGGCCAGGGTTTCCTCGACGAAGCTCGAGACGCCTGCATCCTCGACCACATCCACGGCCTCGATGGCCGCCTGTCCGTCGAGCGCGACCGGATCGAAGCCGGTGGCACGCACGGTGATGACCTTGAGCACATCGTCACTCTTGACGGTGGCGATGGCGTTGCCGGCGTAGATCGGGCGCTGGAAGGTATCGGCGCTCTCGACGGCGATGATCTCGGAGATCTGCGCCACGTCCTTCAGTGCCGCGACACGCGGCATGAAGTTCTTGGCGGTGGTGGAGGCACTGGACAGCACGTGGCTGTAGTCATCGGCCAGCGCCACGACCAGTGCCGACAGGTTCTCGGCCAGCTGATGGGCGTAGACGGCATTGTCGGCGACACGCACACGCGCGATACCGGCAAGCTTGGCGGCCTGCTCAGCGACGGCGCCTACGCCCTCACCGGCGACCAGCACGTCAATATCGCCACCGATGGCGGTTGCGGCTGCCACGACACTCGCGGTGCTGCTGGTCAGCTGGCCATCATGATGATCGGCAATGACGAGAATGCTCATGAGATCACCTTTGCTTCATTCTTGAGTTTGTCCACCAGCTCATCGACGGAGCCGACCTTGATGCCGCCCTGACGCTCGGCCGGCGGCGTGACCTTGACCAGCGACACCTTGGAGGCCGTGGAGACACCCAGCTCTTCCGGCGTCTTGACGTCCAGCGGCTTCTTCTTGGCCTTCATGATGTCCGGCAGCTTGGCGTAGCGCGGCTCGTTGAGGCGCAGGTCAGTGGTGACCACCGCCGGCAGGTTCAGCTTGACGGTCTGCAGGCCGCCATCGATCTCGCGGGTGACATTGACGCTCTCGCCATCGACCGCCACTTCGGAAGCGAAGGTACCCTGCCCCATGCCGGTGAGTGCCGCCAGCATCTGGCCAGTCTGGTTGTTGTCGGCATCGATGGACTGCTTGCCGAGAATCACCAGGCCGGGCTGTTCTTCCTCGACCACCTTGGCCAGCAGCTTGGCCACGGCCAGCGAGTCGACGGCGTCATCGGTCATTACCTGCACGGCGCGATCGGCGCCCAGCGCCAGCGCGGTACGCAGCTGTTCCTGGGCGGCCTTCGGACCGATGGTGACGGCCACGACTTCGGTCGCCACGCCCTTTTCCTTCAGGCGCACCGCTTCTTCCACGGCGATCTCGCAGAAGGGGTTCATGGCCATCTTGACGTTGGTCAGATCGACGTCAGACTGGTCAGCCTTGACGCGAATCTTGACGTTGTAATCGATGACGCGTTTCACCGCGACGAGTACTTTCATGGTGTCCTCGCTGATTTCTCATGGAGTACCAGTGACCGTGAGGCCGCCAGCGCTCGATTCATGCAAGCGTTTGATAGGTGAATATCTTCCACAGATGACCGTGATGACAAGTGTCTCGCCACGATATCCGCTGGCACCCGACGGATGAAGTCAGCCAGACCGGCGTGGTTTTCACTCTCCGGGCGCCGCCATTCTCATGCGGGCATCTTGCGCAGAATTGGTTGCCGGGGTCAAACCTGACAATCACTCTCAACACGCCCGAGCGTGAAACCCATCGGGCGATTTCCTGCAACGCCCCCGGTGGCTATTACGTCAGACCCAAGCATAATAAACAAACGGTCGTTTTAAATGCTACTGTTGCGGCATGCTATGCGGCTGCTTCGCGCCAGCGCCCTATGTCGAGCGGCCGATCGTCCGTGCAGGACATGGCGTACCAGCGTGAGTCGCACCCCTATTTTCACTCCGACGAGTCGTGCCCTGACGCACGCCACGCCGGAGGTTCACTGCCCAGCGAACGGCCATGGTCGTTCGTGACACGCCCGCCCCGCCGGATCCGCGGGGCCCTGACGGCGCAAAGATTGAGGAGACGGGTCATGGAACGCGAATTCATGGATTTCGACGTGGTCATCGTCGGTGCCGGCCCTTCCGGCCTGGCGGCGGCCTGCCGACTGATGCAGCAGGCCAATGCGGCCGAGAAGGAGCTGACGGTCTGCGTGGTCGAGAAAGGTTCTGAAGTCGGCGCGCACATCCTGTCCGGCGCCGTGCTCGAACCGCGTGCACTGACCGAGCTGTTCCCCGACTGGGCCGAGCGAGGCGCACCGCTCAAGACGGCCGTCACCCGTGACGAGGTCGTGCTGCTCAAGGATGACCAGAAAGCACAGGTCATCCCCAATGCACTGGTCCCCAGAACCATGCACAACGATGGCAACTACATCATCAGCGCCGGCAACCTGACGCGCTGGCTGGGCGAGCAGGCCGAGGAGCTGGGCGTCGAGATCTTCCCGGGCTTCGCCGCCCAGGAAGTGCTGCATGGCGAGGATGGCACGGTGCGCGGCATCGTGGTCGGTGACATGGGCGTGGCCGCCGATGGCAGCGAGAAGGATGGCCACATGCCGGGCATGGAACTGCGCGGCAAGTACACCCTGTTCGCCGAGGGCTGCCGTGGCCACCTGGGCAAGCAGCTGATCTCGCGCTTCTCGCTCGACAGCGAAGCGGACGCCCAGCACTACGGCATCGGCTTGAAGGAGCTGTGGGATGTGCCCGCCGAACAGCACCAGCCGGGGCTGGTGGTGCATGGCAGCGGCTGGCCGCTCAAGGGCAACGCCGAAGGCGGCTTCTTCCTCTATCACACCGATGACCAGCAGGTGGTGGTGGGCCTGATCGTCGATCTCGCCTACGACAACCCGTACCTGTCGCCCTTCGATGAATTCCAGCGCATGAAGCAGCACCCGACCCTGGCCCGCCATCTCGAGGGCGGCAAGCGGGTTTCCTACGGTGCGCGCGCCATCGCCAAGGGCGGCCTCAACTGCCTGCCCAAGATGAGCTTCCCGGGCGGTCTGCTGATCGGCTGTGATGCCGGCACCCTCAACTTCGCCAAGATCAAGGGCCTGCACACCGCGATGAAGTCCGGCATGCTGGCGGCGGAAAGCGTGTTCGACGCCATCAAGGGCGGTGACGAAGGCGGCGAAGACCTGGTCGACTTCGGCAAGCGCTTCAAGGACAGCTGGGCCTATGAGGAGCTGGACGCCTCACGCAGCTTCGGCCCGGCCATACACAAGTACGGCACCCTCCTCGGTGGCGCCTACAACTTCCTCGACCAGCTGACGGGCGGCCGCCTACCGACCCTGCATGACACCACGCCGGACTACGCGCGCATGCGCCCGGCGGCTGAATGCACGAAGATCGAGTACCCCAAGCCGGACGGCAAGCTGTCCTTCGACAAGCTGTCCTCGGTGTTCCTCTCCAACACCAATCACGAGGAAGACCAGCCGTGCCACCTGCGCCTGTCCGACCCGGAACTGCCGGTGCGTGACAACCTGCCGCGCTACGCCGAGCCCGCCCAGCGCTACTGCCCAGCCGGTGTCTACGAGATCGTCGAGGAGGCCGGTGAGCCGCAGTTCCAGATCAACTTCCAGAACTGTGTGCACTGCAAGACCTGTGACATCAAGGACCCGGCGCAGAACATCACCTGGGTCGCGCCGGAAGGCGGCGGTGGCCCCAACTACCCCAATATGTAAGCCCCTGCTGCCTGCCAGCTGATAACGCCGCCGCGGCCCTGCCGTGGCGGCGTTATCGTGTCTGGCTCTCCTCATTCCTCAGCGCCGCGCCTGCGGACGCCTTGCGCCCCGTGGGCGCTTCTTGTGTTATTCCAAAACAATCTCAAAGCGATTGTTGATATAACAGCTCCCCGGTAGCACATTAGCCTCCCTCGAATTCAGACTCACGCCATCGCTTCGGAGCCACCATGTCCGTCACACGCCAGATACTGCTCGCCCTGGGGCTGGGCATTCTCAGCGGCCTTGCCCTGAACGCCGGGGCAGGCGCTCTGCCCGAGGGCAGCGTCGCCTGGCTCGACAGCCACCTGCTGACGCCGGTGGGCCAGATCTTCCTGCGCCTGCTGCAATTCGTGGTGGTGCCGATGGTGTTCGGCGCCCTGATCATGAGCCTGACCAACCGCGAAGGCGGCGCCGATGTCGGTCGCCATGCCGGCCGCCTGCTGGGCAGTTACGTGGTCACCAGCGCCGTGGCGCTGACACTGGGCATGCTGGTCGCGCATTGGCTGACGCCAGGCAGCGGCGCCGAGAGCCTGGTGGATTCAGCGCCTGAAGGTCGCAACGCCGACAGCATCGCCCAGTGGCTGGTGGGCCTGGTGCCCAACAACCCCTTCACCGCACTGGGCGGCGGCGGCCTGCTGCAGGTCATCTTCGCGGCCGCCCTGATCGGGCTGGCGATGCGCGCCCTGCCGGAGGAAAGCGCGCCGCTGCATCGCGTGATCGAGAGTGGTTACACCGTCAGCCTCAAGGTGCTGTCCTTCGTGCTCAAGCTGGCGCCGGTGGGGGTCTTCGCACTGATTACCTCGGTGATCGCCACCCAGGGGCTGGACCTGCTGATGCGCCTGGGCATGTACGTGATCGGCCTGATCATCGCGCTGGCGCTGATGGCACTGCTCTATCTGGTGCTGCTGGCCGTCACCGGTGCCCGCCCGCTGGCCTTCGTGCGCCACTTCGGCCAGAGCCTGGGCTTCGCCTTCGGTACCGCAAGCTCCGGCGCGACCCTGCCGCTGGCGCTGGGCAATGCCCGCGACTACGGCATGAATGAATCCCTGGCCAGCTTCGCGCTGCCCTTCGGCACGGCGCTCAAGCGTGACGGTGCCGCCGTGCTGCAGGGCTTCAATGCGCTGTTCGTGGCGCAGCTGTTCGGCATCGATGTCACCACCTCGCTGGTGATCACCGTGTTCACCACCGGCCTGCTGGTCAGCTTCTCGACGGCTGGCGTGCCGGGTGCGGGGCTGGTCGCCATGACCACCGTGCTGGGCGCGGCAGGGCTGCCGCTGGAAGGCGTGGCCGTGGTCGCCGGGGTGGACCGCTTCACCGATGGCCTGCGCACCGCCCTCAACGTGATGGGCAACTGCGCCAACGCCGCCCTGCTGGAGCGCTTCGATTCGCGCAAGCCCGACGCGGAGCCCAGGACACAAGCGTAAGCACGCACGCAAAGAGTCAGTCAAAGCGCTCCACAAACGACAACGCCCGCCAGAGAAACCTCTGGCGGGCGTTGTCATGTCTGAAAGGCCGTCATCGCGCTGGCGCGTGCAGCTACTTCTCGCTGGCCTCTCCGGTGGCGACCGGGCGCGCGGGATCACTGATCCAGTCGCTCCAGGAGCCGGCATACAGGCGCGGCAGCGGCAGCCCCGCGATCGCGAAGGCCAGGATGTTCTGGCAGGCGCTGATACCGGAACCGCAATAGGCGATCACCTCACCCTGCGCCGGCAACAGGCTGCGCAGCTCACGCATCAGGCTCATGCGGTCCTTGAAGCGGCCATTGGCTTCCAGATTGCTGGGGGTCGGTCGGCAGAATGCGCCGGGAATATGGCCTGCCACCGGATCGACCGGCTCCTGCTCACCGCGAAAACGCGCCTCGCCGCGGGCATCCAGCAAGCTGTCATCCGTGGCGGCCACCTCCTGGGCGCTGACCAGCAGGCTGTCATCAAAGCTCGGCTGCCAGTCGCTGGGTGTGGGGCTCACCGGTTGGGCAGGCGCACGCTTGAGCTCGCCCATGGCCTGATTCCAGGCCTGGATGCCGCCATCCAGTACGCGCACATCCGGATGCCCGGCCCAGGTCAGCATCCACCACAGCCGCGCCGCCGCCATCTGCCCGCCCATGTCGTCATAGACCACCACCTGCTGCTCGGGCGTGATGCCGAGGCGGCGGAACAGCTCGGCCGTCGCCTGATGTGACGGCAGCGGATGCCGCCCGCCCACGCCGTCCTCGCGCACGGCGGCCGACAGATCGCGGTCCATATCGACATGGATGGCCCCTGGCAGATGGCCTTCACCCCACAGACGCTCGCCGGCTTCCCCATCATCGAGACGCGCACGGCAATCCAGCACCACGGGGGACTTGAGGCCCGCCATCGCCAGCTGGGTCACCAGCTGGCTGGCATCGATCAGGGGCGCCTGGCGCTGGTCCGGTACCAGCAGCGATGAGGCGGAGACGGAGGCTGCCGCCAATGCGGCAGGATCAGGATACTGAGCCATGGGAACTCCTTTTCGGGCAGACGAAGATGCACTGGAGGCATGATGGTGCTCGGCGCAAGGCTTGGCAATCGCGCGGCCTTGTCGCCCGAGTCTCAAGTCCATTGTTACAAGGGGCACAAGGGTCACAAGGCTGTCAGCGGGGCGCGCGTGGCGATCAGGCGGCGCTTGTTGCCATCGGCGAAGCGCACCTCGATCAGCGGATTGGCCTCATTGCCCGAGACCTCTTCGATCACCCCCTCACCGAAGCTCTCGTGACGCAAGCGCTGGCCGACTTCCCAATCACCGACGCGTCGCAGCACGGCCGGCTCGCCGCGTGCAGAGCGATTGTCCTGTCGAGCGCCGCGAGCATAGGTGCCGCCCGAGCTGGACTGGCCTTGCGCAGTCGACTTGCTGGCCGGCTTGCCCGGGGACTTGGCGACCTTCTTCGGCAGCGCTTCCAGCGTCGGCGGCGTGATGCCGTGACGTGCCAGAGGCAGTCGCGCCAGATAGGCCTCGCCAAGCGCCGGCGCCGCCACACGCAGCCGCTCGTCGCTTCCGTCCGCTGACTCGCGGGCGGCCTCATCGCCGTCGTCGGCCTGCAGACGGGCGAGCTTGGCGCGCTTGCCGGCACCGTGAATCCAGTCGCCGAGGCGGGTGCAGTCCTCCACGCACAGCTCCGCGAGGAAGCGGCTTGGCGTATGCGTGCCGCCGTCACGCCACAGGTGCAGCTGCTCGCGGGCACGCGTCACGCCGACGTAGCACAGGCGTCGCTCCTCCTCGAGGCGCTCCGGCGACAGCGGGTTGTCACGCGAGTAGGCCGGGAAGTCTTCCTCGTTCATGCCCCACAGCCCCACCAGCGGCCACTCCAGCCCCTTGGCCCCGTGCACCGTGGTGATCAGCACGCCGTCGGCGGCGTCCTCGACCGGATTGCGCAGCAGATTGATGAAGGCGTCAGGGTCATTGGCCAGCTCCCCCGCCTGCTCGATCAGCACATCCAGCAGGCGCACATCCTCCTCGCCCTTGTCACGCCGGGCCGCGGCGCGGCGCAGCACCTTGTCGGCCTCCAGCTCATCGACCACATGGCGCAGCAACCGCGCGGGCGCCCAATCGCCCAGCGAGGGCAGATCACACAACAGCTTCCAGCGCTTGTGCAGGTTGCGGCGTTGCAGCGGCTTGAGCCCCTCGAGAATAGGGTCTTCCTTGCGTGGCCAGCGCTGGCTGTCGGCCAGTTGCTGACACAGGCGCTCAAGGCGTTCGCGCGCGACGAAGGCGGTGGGCTGGGTGAACAGCAGCAGCAGGTGCGTCGGGTCGCGCAGACGCGTGGCATCACGCGCCAGCTCCAGATAGCCCGCCAGCGCCTGCACCAGCGGCAGACGGAACACGAAGCGATCCCCCTGCCCCAGCCGGAAGGGAATGCCGGCCTTGAGCAGCTGCAACTGCACCGGTACCGACAGCGCCCAGCTGCGCACCAGCACGGCGGCCTCGGCGCCACTGCGACCCGACTCTCGCCAGGCCGTGAGCGCCGCGACCAGACTGGCGGCGCCCTGGCCTTCGAACAAGCGCGTCGCCGGCGTGCCGGGCGCGGCCAGACACAGCTGGTCCGGACGGCGCGCATTGGCGGCGATGGCGTGATTGGCCACCAGCGCCAGACGATGGCCGTGGCGGAAGGTGTAGCTGAGCGGGAAATCCAGCGGCGCGGCAAAGCTCTCGGCAAAGCGCGTCAGCATGTAGTCAGGCCGCGCGCCACGCCACTCGTAGATGCACTGGTTGGCATCGCCCACGGCCATGACTTCTGCCATGGCGCCGGAGGCTGCGGGCGACGGCTCGCCGCCGGACGGTGCACCCGCCAGCAGCGCCAGCATGCGCTGCTGCGCCTCATTGATGTCCTGATACTCATCGATGATGACGTGCTGCAGATGCCCCTGGATGCGTGCACGGGTCTCGGGCTCCTTCTCCAGCTGACGAAGCGGCCGGTAGAGCAGATCGGCATAGGTCATCTGGCCGTACTGCTCGAGCAGCTGCTCAAGCTGAGCGAAGGACTCGACGAAGTGGCCGGTGTGCTCGCCGAGATTCATGCGCTCGTAGAGCAGCGTCGGCTCGCACATCTCGGCCTTGACCAGATCACAGAACTGGGCGAGCGCTTCGAGGCGCTCGCCTTCCAGCGCCGCCTCACGATCGGCGCGATCAGCATCGCCCAGCGCACGCTGGGCGGCCTGCTTGAGCAGACGCTCCAGCGCCCAGTCCTGCTGGATGAGTTCGCGCGGCTCGAGGCTGCCCCAGCGCACCAGGGTGGTGGTCAGGCGATGGCCGATGGAGTGGAAGGTGCGGATGTCGGGCAGCCGAGTGCCCGGCGGGGCCGCCTGCGCCAGCTTGGCGACGAAGTCCTCACGCGCCGAACGGTTGAACATCAGCACCAGAATCCGCTGAGCCGGAATGCCTTCCGCCAGCAGACTCAGCACCCGCGCCACCAGCGTGGTGGTCTTGCCGGAGCCCGCCACCGCCGCTACCCGCGCATGCCTCCCACGATGCGCCACCACGGCGCGCTGCTGATCCGTCAGCCGTTGCGTCAGCTGATCGACGGCCAGCGCCAGTGGCGATGCTGCAACATCTGGCCCGGAGGTTGCGGTGCTGTCGGGCTCGATGGGAGGAAGTGGTGACGACATGAAGACCTGCAATGGCTGACGGCGAGAGAAAAGGAGCGAAGCAGAACGCGAGGGGCGCACGAAAGAGAGAGCAGAAGGCGGCAGGCTCAAAAAAGGCTCAGACAGGTTCAGACCTCGACCTCATCGGCCGCCAGCTGTCCCAGAATCTGGAAGCGCCCGCCGCTCATGAAGCCGAGTGTCAGGCTGCCGTCTTCCTGCTCATGCGTCTCGGCGCTCTCGAGCAGCCGATAGTAGAGATTGCGGTGCAGGCGCGCGGCAAGCCCGAAGCGCACCGCCACTTCCGGTAGCCACAGGCCGTCCGGCGTCTCGCTCAGCGTCAGGCAGGTCTCCCCTTCCACTCGCACGACATCGCCCTGATCGGTGACCAGCTGCCAGACGTCCGGCCGAGGCTCTGTCTGTCCAGGCTCGGCCTCTCCAAGCTCAGTCGGCGCAGAATCACTCTCGACGCGGGAGCAGTCCACCGCCAGGAAGGGGCGGTCCTCGACCTGGATGGTGACCTTTTCCGCCGGCGTGACCAGGCAGTAGCTGCCATCGGGCTCGCGGCGCAGGACACGCGACAGCATGTGCACCAGCCGCGCACGGCCGATGGGCGTGCCCTCGTGCAGCCAGCGCCCGTCGGCACAGATGACGAGGTCCATCTCGCCACAATGCGCCGGGTGCCATTGGTCCACCGGCGGCAATGCCTTGCCGCTGGTGGCCTTGTCGCCCAGCTGGGTGAGGATGGCGGCTGGATTCATGACGTTCCCTCCCTGGTGGTCAGATCATGCGAGGTGCCACGCTCAATCGATGAGCATACCGCTGCTGGCCAGCGCTTCGCGAACGTTGTCCGGCGCTTCCGGCGCGGCGGCACGGAACAGGCGATAGAAGTTGGCAGTGGTCTGCATCGCCAGCTCATCGACGGTGATGCCGCGCTCGGCGGCGATGCATTCGGCGACCTCGACCACATTGCCCGGCACATTGGAGGTTCCACGGTACGGCACCGGCGCCAGATAGGGGCTGTCGGTCTCGATCAGCAGGCGGTCCAGCGGGATGGCGCGCGCCAGCTCGCGGACGTGTTCGGCGTTGCGGAAGGTGACGATACCGGAGATGGAGACCATGAAGCCGTGGCCCACCGCGATGCGCGCCATGTCGAGATCTTCGGTGAAGCAGTGCAGCACGCCACCGACAGCGGGGTCCGTGTGCTGCTTGATCAGCGCCAGGGTGTCTTCCCGTGCCTCACGGGTGTGGATGATCACCGGCAGCTCGAGCTCACGCGCGGCGATCAGATGGCGCGTGAAACGCTCGTACTGCAGCTCGCGGCTGACGCTCTCGTAGTGATAATCGAGGCCGGTCTCGCCGATGGCCACCGCGCCGAAGCGCTCGGCGCACTTCTTGATGTCCTCGACCGTGGGTTCCGGGTCGACCTGGTGCAGCGGATGCACACCGGCGGAAATCACCACATCCTCATGCTGCTGGGCGATGGCCGAGATCTCGGGCACATCGTCGAGCGTGACGGCAATGGCGAGAAACTGGTGCACGTGACGGGCGCGCGCGGCGTCCAGCACGGCCTCGAGGCTGCCGCCGTGCTCTTCCAGTTTCAGACGATCAAGGTGGCAATGCGAATCGACAAACATCCGGAAACTCTCACTACTGATGGCCACGCGCTGCGCGGCGAAAAACGTGCTCGACCGGCGGGCGCCCATGGCACTGCCGGTCGAGATGATGAAGCGACGCTGCGCTCGCGCTACAGCGTATAGGTCGCGTGACCCTTGCCGAGCATGCCGGCCAGGTGGTTCTCGATATGGTCACGCACCTGGCGGTCCTCTTCACTGAAGTGGATGCCGATCCCGGCAGTGCGCCGGCCACTGACGCCCTGCGGAGAAATCCATACCACGCGCCCGGTGACCGGAATACGCTCGGATTCCTCAGGCAGGGTCAGCAGCAGATAGACCTCCTGGCCCATGGTGTAGCGCTCGGTGGTCGGCACGAAGATGCCGCCGCGCACGAGGGTCGACATGTAGGCGGCCAACAGGGTCTTCTGATCACGAATGGTCAGCGAGAGCGCCTTCTGGCCTTGCTGTGGAGCGGTATCCATCCTTCACCTCCGGCCGGTCTCCCGGCACATGCAGTCCCGTGACGAGCGTCAGCGCTCACATGAGGGCTCACGCTGCGTATCAATGCGTATTCTTCGGCCATTGCCTGCTGTCATCTGACGCAAGGCGAGCAAGCGGCCTGGCTGGCTTCAGTCTAGCCTGCCCGCCTTGCCTCGCGCAGCCTCGTGGCTTTCCACGCGGGCATAGCTCAGCCATACCCTCAGCTCTTCGCTCAGACCTTCACTCGGGCCTTCACGCCAGAAAAAGCCAGCTGCGCACTCAGGAGCGCAGCAAGGCGGCCCAACGCACCAGCCAGGCTTCCAGCACCAGCTGTGGGTTGGGGTTGCCGCCCGCGGCCAGCAGACGGCGCTGCTCGCGGGCGAAGTCCAGCAGCTTGAACCAGTCCTGGGTGCGCCCGTTCTTGACCGCCTGTCTCAGCAGCGGCTCAAGACTGGGGTCACGCAGGTCGCTGGCGTTGCCGGACAGGCCCATGCGAATCAGGTCTTCCAGCCAGGCAATACCGTACCACAGCACCTGCGCCAGCGGTTGGCGCTCCAGTCGCCACGCCTCGGCCACCGGCTCGCCACCGCGCACCAGCGCATCGAACAGCTCGCGCAAGGCCTGACGCAGCTGACGCTGCTCCGCCTCGCCAAGACGCACCGCCAGCTGCGGCAGTCCGCCCGCCATGCGCAGCAGAGCCTGAGCATCCTCGCCCAGCTGCTGCGTTAGCCACGGCAGGCTCTCTTCGGCCGGTGGAATCACCAGCGGCCATTGCTGACAGCGCGAGCGAATGGTCGGCAGCACCCGTGACGGCATGTCGCTGAGCAGAATGAACAGCGTATTGGCGCCGGGTTCCTCGAGGCTCTTGAGCAAGGCGTTGGCCGAGGCGATGTTCATCGACTCCGCCGGTTGCAGACGGATGACGCGGTAGCCGCCCTGCTGGGCCGTCTGGGAGACGAAGCGATTGACCTCACGGATCGGGTCGATGCGGATCATCTTGCCGACATCCTGCGGCGCGACCGCCATCAGATCAGGGTGATGCCCCGCCGCCAGCATATGACAGCCATGACATTCACCACAGGCCGCCGCGCCGGGCTTGCCCTGGGCGGTGCGACACAGCACGCGGGCGATCATCGCATCGGCCAGCTCATGCTTGCCAAGCCCCGACGGCCCGCTGAGCATCACCGCATGCGGCAGGCGACCGTTGTCGTGTACCGCGGTGAAGTGTTGCCACAGCGAATGCTGCCACGGCAGCGGTGAGAAGCTCGAAAGCGTGACACCACTGCTGACGTCTGAAGCACTCATGGCTGCTCATCCGTGTGAGTGTTCGCCTGCCAGGCCGCCACGCGAGCCGCCAGTACCGCCGCGATATCGGCCTGCACGGCCTCGAGCGACTGACCGGCATCGATGGTGGCAAAGCGCTCGGGGTCGGCGTCACGACGCATGTGATAGCCGACACGTACCGCCTCGAAGAACTGCTCGGCTTCCTGCTCGATGCGGTCGGCGCCTTCACCGGTCTCGGCGCGGCGAGCGGCCAGACGGCCACGTGCCGCCTCGACCGGCATGTCCAGCAGCAGGGTCAGGTCCGGCTGCAAGCCTTTCTGCACCAGGGATTCCAGCGCCGAGATATCGCCCAGCGGCAGGTTGCGGCCACCGCCCTGGTAGGCAAAGGTCGCGTCGGTGAAACGATCGCACACCACCCAGGCACCGCGCGCCAGCGCCGGACGAATGGTCGCGGCCAGATGCTGGGCACGCGCGGCGAACATCAGCAGCAGTTCGGCATCATCACTCAGCGACTCGGTCGGCGCCGGGTCCAGCAGCAACTGGCGAATGGCTTCCGCTCGCTCGCTGCCACCCGGCTCACGCGTGCGCACGACCTCGAGGCCATGCGCCTCGAGCTCGGCGACCACGAAGGCGACATTGGTGCTCTTGCCGACGCCTTCACCGCCTTCCAGCGTGATGAAGCGACCACCGCGCGAAGCCTGAGTGGCCGCCGCGCTGGCGGCGTGGCGAGAAGACGTCGTGCTTGATGCGCTCGGACGTGAAGACATGATGTTTCCTGATTCAGACAGCAGATGACTCGCGACGAAAGCCCCCGTGCAGCATGGCAGACCCTGTTCGCCACACGGGTTTCAGCTCATTCGCCACGCATTACCGATTGAGAATATAACGGCGCACGGCATTGTTGTGCTCGCGCAGCGTGCGCGAGAAGTGATGCTTGCCCTCACCCTTGGCGACGAAGTAGTAGGTATCGCCTTCCTTGGGGTGCACCGCCGCTTCCAGCGCGGCGCGCCCGGGCATCGCGATCGGCGTCGGCGGCAGGCCGGTGATCACATAGGTGTTCCAGGGCGTCGGCTTGCGCAGGTCGGCGCGCGACAACGAGCCATCATAGTCCTTGCCCAGGCCATAGATGACGGTCGGGTCAGTCTGCAGGCGCATGCCACGCTCCATGCGACGCTTGAAGACGCCGGCGATCTCGTCGCGCTCTTCCGGCGCGCCGGTCTCGCGCTCGATCAGTGACGCCATGATCAGCGCTTCGTAGGCGCTGGTGATCGGCAGGTCGTCATCACGCCCGGCCCAGACTTCCTCCAGCGTCTTGCTCATGCGGCTATAGGCCTGCTTGTAGAGCGAGAGGTCGCTGACGCCCTTGTGATAGCGGTAGGTGTCCGGGAAGAAGCGCCCTTCCGGCTTCTCGCCCTCTGCACCGACGGCCGCCATCAGCTCCTCGTCGCTCATGTCGCGAGTCGTGTGCTCAAGCTTGGGCGAGGCATCCATGGCAGTGCGCATCTGGGCGAAGGTCCAGCCCTCCGGCACGGTCAAGGTATAGCTGACCACATCGTCACTGGACAGCAGCGCCACCAGCTCACGGCCGTTCAAGCCCGGCGTGAGACGGAATTCACCGGCGCGCAGGCCATTGACGGCCTCAGGCTCGAGGCGCGACCACACCTTGTACGGCCAGCTCGCCTCGATGATGCCCTGTGACTCGAGCTCGCTCACCACCCTGGTCAGACTGGCGCCCTTGGGCACCTCGAACAGCTGTTCCTTCTCGATCGCCAACGGTGACAGCAACTGCGCCTGCCAATAACGAAAGCCCACCACACCCGCAGCCACGGCCAGCACTACCAGCATCAGGAGGATCTTGAACACTCGCATAATCAGGTTTCCAGTCTTCATGGCGAAGGCGACGACCGCACAGGCATGCCTGCTGACGCTCGTCGTCTTCCGTCAATTCGCGGGCTCGCTCAGCAAGCGCGCGACAGTGTGATTCAACTCGCCCAGCGCCGGATGCGCCGCATCCTTCCACTCCGCCAGAATCGCGCCATCGGGCTTGAGCAGGGTGCGCAGCGGCCAGACGCCCTGCACGGAATTCATGACGACGACCCGCTCGGCCCACGCGAGTGATTCAAGCCCCTCACGCACTCGCTCGAACACCATCTCGGCCTCAAGCGCCGCCAGCAGCGTGCCCTCGACCCCGGCACGATCAAGACACGGCGTGAACCAGCGCCCGTCACGATACCAGGCCAGATTCATGCTGGTGGCCTCGATCAGTTCGCCCTGCGCATTGAGCAACAGGCCCTCGCTGATGGCCGTGTCGTTCCACTCGCGGCGCGCCAGCACGTTCTCGAGCCGATTGAGGTGCTTGAGTCCCGCCAGTGCCGGCTGCTCGGCCACACGCAGCTCGCAGACCCGCGCCGTGATGCCACGCCGCGCCTGTTGATTGACCGCAAAAGGCGTCGCGCGTGCCCGCAAGCGCGTCTCCGGTGTCTCAGGTGCCCTGTAGCCCCGCCCGCCGGAGCCGCCGGTGACGATCAGCTTGAGCACTTCAAGCCCCTCGCCCTGACAGACCGCCAGACAGCCAGACAGCTCAGCTGATGAAGGCGCTGCAATCCCCAGACGCTGACAACCGCGCGTCAGGCGCGCCTCGTGCCAGGACCACAGCTGCGGCTGGCCCTCACGCACCAGAATCGTCTCGAACACGCCCTCGCCATAGGCGAGGCCACGGTCATCACTGGGCAGATCGGCGGCGAGCGCTGCAAGAGAGCGCTTGTCGTAAGCGCTCCTTTCATCAGAGGCCCGGCCATCTGAGCTCTTGCTGCCAGAGGCATCAGTCGTCATCGATACAGCCCTCCAGAGAACGGTTGCGGACACGACACGCAATGCAGGTGACGCCCCACAGACAAACGCGCCCCCGGATGGGAGCGCGTCTGAGGAGAGAGAACACGAAAGCGTGTGATCAGTCCTTGAGCTTGCCGAACACCAGCGAGCCGTTGGTGCCACCGAAGCCGAACGAGTTGGACAGGGTGTACTCGATCTTCATGTCACGTGCGACGTTCGGCACGTAATCGAGGTTGCAGCCCTCGGCCGGGTTGTCCAGGTTGATGGTCGGCGGCGCGATCTGGTCACGCATCGCCAGCACGCAGAACACGGCCTCGACCGCGCCGGCAGCGCCCAGCAGGTGACCGATCATCGACTTGGTGGAGCTGACCGCCACATCGCGTGCCGCATCACCCAGCACCGACTCGACGGCGAGGCTTTCCGCCTTGTCGCCGGCATTGGTGGAGGTGCCGTGGGCATTGATGTAGTCGATCTGGCTCGGCTCGAGCTTGGCGTCACGGATGGCGTTGCGCATCGCGGCGGCCGCACCACGGCCATCTTCGGGCGGCGCCGTCATGTGGTGAGCGTCGTCGGACATGCCGAACCCGAGCACCTCAGCGTAGATGGTCGCGCCACGTGCCTTGGCGTGCTCGTACTCTTCCAGCACGACGACACCGGCGCCGTCGGACAGCACGAAGCCATCGCGGTCGCGGTCCCACGGACGGCTGGCCGCCTGCGGATCATCGTTGCGGGTCGACAGCGCACGCGCTGCGGAGAAGCCACCCAGACCCAGCGGCGTGGTCGCCATCTCGGCGCCGCCGGCCACCATCACGTCGGCATCGCCATAGGCGATGGTACGTGCGCTGTAACCGATGTTGTGCGTCCCGGTGGTACAGGCGGTGGTGATCGCGATGTTCGGACCACGATAACCGAACTGGATCGCCAGATTGCCGGAGATCATGTTGATGATGGAGCCCGGCACGAAGAACGGCGAGATGCGACGTGCACCGCCCTTCTCCAGCGCCTTGTGGTTGTGCTCGATCATCGGCAGGCCGCCGATACCGGAACCGATGGCGACACCGATGCGCTCGGCGTTGTCTTCGGTGCATTCAATGCCGGAGTCGGTGATGGCCTGGTGGGCCGCCGCGATACCGTATTGGATGAAGAGGTCCATCTTGCGGGCCTCTTTCGGGTTCAGGTACTGACCCACATCGAAGTCCTTGATGGAGCCACCGAAACGGGTATTGAAACCGCTGACATCGAAATGCTCGATGGCCGCGATGCCGCTCTTGCCCGCCTTGATGTTGCTCCAGCTTTCCTCGACGGTATTCCCGACCGGGGTTACCAGGCCAAGACCTGTTACCACTACCCTTCTGCGAGGCATCGTGTCTCCTCCAAAACTATCGAATTGGCACGCCAGGGCCATGGACGCCCGGACGGTAATTGAGCGCATTATACAGAAACCTGGCCATGCGTGGGCAGTCGGTTTTCAAGCGCTTTTCTGGCCACTTTCACGAAGGAATTCCGACACTTGCCACAAGGGGACATTTGTCACGAAGCCCACCGCCTACCACCAGACAATGCGCGCCCTGTCGGCGCGGCATTGCGCAGCACATCCCTGAACGACAAGAGCCGCACTGAGGAACAGTGCGGCTCTTGAACGTACAGACAATTGCATCACGACCATGAGCAACAGGTTGCTCCGTGATCGCTTCAACACACCTTACTGGTGGTTGACGATGTAATCGATAGCTTCCTGCACGGTGGTGATCTTCTCTGCTTCTTCGTCAGGAATTTCAGTATCGAATTCCTCTTCAAGAGCCATCACCAGCTCGACGGTGTCCAGGGAATCGGCGCCCAGGTCTTCAGTGAAAGAGGAAGAGTTCTGGATTTCTTCTTCTTTGGCGTTCAGGCGCTCAGCCACAACCTTCTTGACGCGTTCTTCAATGGTGCTCATTTAACAATCACTCCTAGTGGTACGGAATCCGCAGCTCGAAAAAGCTGGGCGTAGTTTATAGGCCACCCCAAAAGGACGCAACCACGTCCCTGCGTGGGGTTCAGCGCATGTTCATGCCACCGTTCACCTGCAACGTCTCACCGGTAATGTAGCCTGCTGCATCACTGGTCAGGAAGCCGACTGCCGCAGCAATCTCTTCCGGCTGGCCAAGGCGCGCCAGCGGGATGTTGCCGAGCAACGCTTCGTGCTGCGCTTCCGGCAATGCTTCAGTCATGTCAGTGGCAATGAAGCCCGGCGCCACTGAGTTGACGGTAATATTGCGTGACGCGACTTCGCGCGCCAGCGAGCGGGCAAAGCCTTCCATGCCTGCCTTGGCGGCAGCATAGTTGACCTGACCGAGGTTGCCCATGGTCGCGACCACGGACGAGATGTTGACGATGCGGCCGAAGCGCGCCTTGGTCATGCCGCGCAGGCAGCTCTTGCTGACACGGAAGACCGACTTGAGATTGGTGTCGAGCACCGCGTCCCAATCGTCTTCCTTCAAGCGCATCAACAGGTTGTCACGCGTGATGCCGGCATTGTTGACCAGGATGGTCGGGGCGCCGAAGCGCTCGCCGATTTCCTTGAGCACGGCGTCGACGCTGGCCTGATCGGTGACGTTGAGCAGCATGCCCGCGCCTTCGATACCGTGCGCCTCGAGGTCAGCGCCGATGGCCGCTGCCCCTTTCTCGCTGGTGGCAGTACCGATCACGATACGGCCCTGACGGCCGAGTTCACGGGAGATGGCTTGGCCGATGCCACGACTGGCACCGGTCACCAGTGCGATTCTGCGTTCGCTCGTCATCTTGAGTCCTGAGTTGGCTGATCCAAGTCACATGGCCGGCCAGATGGGCCAGCCACGAGCTTACTGATTCTGTTCGGCAGCGGTCTCGCGGGCAAGTTCCAGCGCCGCTTCCAGGCTATCCGGATCATTCACGGCCAGGCCACGTGCCTGACGCTGAATGCGCTTGCCAAGGCCGGTCAACACCTTGCCCGGGCCGCATTCGATGAAGCTGCGCGCGCCACTGTCGAACATGGCATTGACGCAGTCGGTCCAGCGCACCGGCTGATAGAGCTGCTCGATCAGACGCTGACGCAGTGTCTCGACATCGTCATGCGCCTTGGCATCGACATTCTGGATGACGGTATAGCGTGGCGCACGGAAATCGATGGCATTCATCGCCTCGGCCAGCTTGTCGGCCGCCGGACGCATCAGATCACAATGCGACGGTACCGACACCGGCAGCGGCATGGCGCGCTTGGCACCCGCCTCCTGACATGCCGCGATGGCACGCTCGACGGCAGCGGTGCCACCGGCGATGACGACCTGTCCCGGCGCATTGTAGTTGACTGCTGCGACCACTTCACCCTGCGTCGCACTGGCACAGGCGGCTTCGACCTGGGCATTCTCGAGACCGAGAATGGCCGCCATCGCGCCCTGGCCCTGCGGCACGGCAGTCTGCATGGCTTCGCCGCGCAGATTGACCAGCTTGACGCCCTCGGCGAAACCGATCACGCCAGCGCAGACCATGGCGCTGTATTCACCCAGGGAGTGACCGGCCATGCGCGCCGGGCGCGGGCCTTCCAGCTCCTGCCAGACGCGCCAGATGGCGACACTGGCGGTCAGAAGCGCCGGCTGGGTCAGCTCGGTACGATTGAGCTCCTCCGCCGGGCCTTCCTGTGTCAGGTGCCAGAGATCGCGCCCCAGCGCGTCAGAGGCTTCCTCGAAGGTAGTGCGGACCACGCTATAGCGCTCCGCCAGCTCCCGCAGCATGCCGACCTGCTGGGAGCCCTGTCCCGGGAAGATGAGGGCCAGGGAATCTGTCATTGCTGTCACCATTTCCATCTGTTCAGGTGGGACTGACACGGGTCAAGAAACCCGATTTCCACTGGCTCGCAAGCGAGACGACCACTGTCGTGTCTCACGCTTCTGCCAGGGGAAAGCCTGCTTCCTGTCATTTACATCATGCTGCTGTCCTGCGGAGGCTTCCTGCCCCTGATTCCCGCCCGCCTTCACCGCCCGGCCGCGAAGCGCTGGCATTGTCGCACCGTGTGCGCCGAAGCTCGACCCCAACAGGAACAAATCAGACCAATTTACTCATTCAGCGTGAGTATGTGCCTTCCAGGGCCTGCGCCAGGCGCGAGGGCAACTGCTCGCGAGCCTCGCTGGCCGCGCGCGTGACGGCAAAGGCAAAGCCTTCCGCCGCCGCGCCGCCGTGACTCTTCACCACCACGCTCGCCAGGCCCAGCAGGCTGGCGCCGTTGTAGCGCACCGGGTCCAGTTCACGCGAGAGTCGTGTCAGCGCCGGGCGCGCCAGCCAGGCCATAAGGCGCGTGCGCCAGCTGGCCGCCAGGGTCGCCCCCAACTGCGCCGACAGCATCTGCGCAAGCCCTTCACTACTCTTGAGCACGACATTGCCGACGAAGCCATCACAGACCACCACATCCACCTTGCCGGAGAAGAGGTCGCCGCCCTCGACAAAGCCAAGGTAGTCGAAATCCGACTCGCTGCCAGCCAGCAGGGCGTGCGCTTCCTGCACCTGCGCCGTCCCCTTGACCGACTCGACCCCCACGTTGAGCAGCCCCACTCGTGGACGCTCGACCGCGTCGATGAGGCGGCTGCGCATCGCGCCCATGCGGGCGAACGCCAGCAGATGGTGCGGTGCGACATCGACGTTGGCGCCGAGATCCAGCAGGCTGCAGGCGCGCGCGCCGCGCGTGGGCACCGCGGCACAGATGGCAGGTCGCTCCACCCCTTTCACTCTTCCCACTTCGCGCATGCCCAGCGCCATCAAGGCGCCGGTATTGCCGGCACTGACACAGGCATCCGCCTGGCCGTTCGCCACCAGGCCCAGGGCCTGAGACATGCTGCTGGGCTCGCGACTGCGCAAGACGCGGGACGGGCGAGCATCAGACGCGACAATGCCGTCGACAGCGAGTGTCTGAAGGCGATCACGAACACGGGAGAGTGAAGCAGGGAGGGAGTCTAACTCGGCATCCAGTAGATGCTGCGGGCCGACCAGGATGGCGCTGAGTTGCGAGTCTCGCAACAGCGCACTGGCCGTGCCCCGTAACGTAGCGCGGGGACCGAAGTCCCCGCCCATCGTATCGATGGCGATACGCACGGCGTTACGCCGCGCGCTGCATCAATGCCTTATGCATCAACGACTTTGCGGCCACGGTAGAAACCGTCGGCAGAGACGTGGTGACGCAGGTGAACTGTACCGGTTTCCTTGTCCTGGGACAGGGTCGGTGCAGTCAGGGCATCGTGGCTACGACGCATGCCACGCTTGGAACGAGTTTTGCGGTTCTGCTGAACTGCCATGGGGATTACTCCAATCTTGTCGACAAATTGAGTTCAGTGCTTGTCCTTCAGGGTGCGAAGCACACTGAATGGATTCACAGCGGGTGCGTCCGAGGCCTCGGGTTCCACACCGCTGGCCAGCTGGTCGCGAGAGACGGCACAATCGGCCTCCTCGTGGTAGACCACCTGCGGCAGGACCAGGAGCACTTCATCCTCGATCACTGTCAGGAGATCCAGCTGTTCGTTTTCCACCACTACCGGCTCGTACTCACCGGGCAGCTGCGCCGCCAGCGCATCGCTGGTCACCAGACCCAACAGGAACTCGCTGGAAAGCGGCTCCGGCTCGGTGGGTCCCAGACAACGCTGACATAGCAGACTTGCCTCGAAGGCGATGGAGCCTTCGATGAAGCTGCGACGTTGAGTGTCGATGTCAAAGGTCATGGAAACGCTGACGTCCCCTTCCTGAGCACCGATGGCCTCAACAACACGGGGCATGTTCGCCAGTGGAATCACGCCTTCAAGGCGTTTACCCGCTGACGCCAGCCGGTAGGGCTCGACCTTGGTCGGCAGTCTTGTGGTCAACATAGGCGCGCCATAATAGGGATTCCCCCTCCCGGTGTCAAAATGCATGAGCAACTTGTTGCTTTTGCCAGCCCCCTCACCATCACGCTTTCACGTCGATATGCGACAACTGACACTGGGCTACACGTCCAGCGCGCGATTGTACGCGCCTGACGCTTCAATGCCGAGAGGATTTACGGCATCCTGCAGCCCTTGTTTTTCAAACACTTGCCGCGCGCCGCCCAGCCAATGCCCGCAACGCGCCCCGACGGGAGAGCCATGATGACTCCACTGGTCCTGGCGTCCAGCTCACGCTGGCGTCGTGAACTGCTTGAACGCCTCGGGCTGCCCTTCACCTGGACAGCCCCCAGTATCGATGAGACGCCGCGACGCGAAGAAAGTGCCGAGACACTGGTCCATCGTCTGGCACTCGGCAAGGCCAACGCCGTGGCGGATGCCTACTCCCACCACCTGATCATCGGCAGCGATCAGGTCGCCGTCTTCGAGGGCGAGATACTGGGCAAGCCAGCGGATCTGTCAGCCGCACGCACCCAGCTGGCGCGCTTCTCCGGACGTCGCGTGCGCTTCGTGACCGGCCTGGCGCTGATCGACACCCGGTCCGCGCGTCACTGGGTCTGTCATGAAGACCACGAGGTCGTCTTCCGCTCCCTGACCAGCGCCGAGATCGAACGCTACGTCGAGCGCGAACGCCCCCTCGACAGCGCCGGCAGCTTCCGCATGGAAGGACTGGGCATCACGCTCTTCGAGCGCCTCGAGGGGCGTGATCCCAACAGCCTGATCGGCCTGCCACTGATTCGCCTGTGCGAACTGCTGCGCGAGGCAGGCGTCGACCCTCTGCTGGATGCGCCGCGCTCCTGAGTGGCGCCGCGCCCCCGAGAGACACCGTAGCCCTGAGAGACACCGTAGGCCTGAGAGACACCGCAGCCCTGAGCGACGAGGGCTGCGGCCCTGGCTCGCCTACCAGGGCAGGCGGTAGCTGACCGGCGACACCGTCGTCTCGAGCCCCATCGCACTGGCCATCACACCGGCGAAGCGCCGCGTGAAGCGCTCGAAGGGGTCCTGACGCGGCGTGTAATCGTGCAGCTCCGCCTCTGGCGTCAGCTCCGCCGCCAGCTCTTCCAGCGTACCGGTCCGATCGACCAGCCCCAGCCCCCGCGCCTGCTCGCCGGTCCAGATCAGCCCCGAGAACAGCTCGGGATCGTCCTTGAGGCGCTCACCGCGCCCGGCCTTGACCGCCGCGATGAACTGCTGGTGCGTCGTGGCCAGCACGCTCTGCCAGAAGGCACGCTGGTCCGGCGAGATTTCCGAGAACGGATCAAGAAACGCCTTGTTGTCTCCCGCCGTGAACACGCGACGCTCGATATCCAGCTTTTCCATCGGCCCCTTGAGCCCGAAGCTTGAGGAAATCACGCCGATGGAGCCCACCAGGCTCGAGGGTGCCGCGATGATCTCGCCGGCGCCGGCCGCCATGTAATAGGCACCACTGGCGCCCAGGTCTTCAATCACCGCGATCACCGGCTTGTCGCCCCGCTCACGCAGCCGCATCAGCTCGTCATAGACGCGCTGGGACTGCACCGGGCTGCCACCAGGCGAGTTGATGTCGAGCACCACCGCCACGGAGGCCGGTGATTCCCAGGCCGCGCGCAGCCCCTTGATGATGCGTTCGGCATTGGCTTCGCCATCCGCTTCGATCACGCCTTTCACGCGCACCACGCCCAGATGCTGCTCGCCGGGCAGCGCCGCTGGCTGGCTGCCGAGCGTGAACAGGGTCACCGAGGTCGCGATCGAGGCGATGAACAGCAAGGCGAACAGGAAGCGGAAGAACAGCTTCCAGCGCCGCGAACGACGCTGCTCGGTGACTACGCCCTGCACCCAGCGGTCCATCATCTCGAGCTGCGCGGTGCGCTCGCGCGCCTGCCAGTCCATCTCTCGCTCGGAGGCGGCAGCCGCGCCCTGTCCACTCATGCCCTGTCCACTCATGCCCGGCCCGCTCATGCCCGGCCCGCTCAAGCCCGCTTCGCTCTCGTCCTTGCCACCCGCGCCTTCACGCCAGGGATCATGCGGCCTGTCACTCATCGATTGCTGCTCCTGTACTAGGCGATCGCGGCCGTTACCTGGCCACGTACAGCCAATCCATCAATTCATCGAAATGCGAGACGATGCGCTGCGGCGCACAGGCCTCAAGGCGCGGCACACTGTGTACGCCGTAGTCGACACCGACACTGTGCATGCCCAGGGCACGCGCCATTTCCAGATCATATTCGGTATCGCCGACCATCAGCGCCTCATGCGCCTCAACGTTCAGCTCGGCCAGCAATTCCTCGAGCATGCGGGGATGCGGCTTGGACAGCGTCAGGTCCGCAGTGCGCGAGGCATGGAACCAGTCACCGCAGTCATGGGCCGTGAACATGCGGTCCAGCCCGCGCCGGCTCTTGCCCGTCGCGACGGCCAGCAGCTGCTCGGGATGGCGACGCAGACGCTGGATGCCGGCCTCGACACCGGGGAAGAAGTCCAGCGGCGTGGTATCGACCGCCACGAAATGCGCCTTATAGGCCGCGACCAGCGCCTCGCACTGCTCGGCCGTCGCCCCCGGGAACAGGCGCTCCATGGCTTCGGGCAGCCCGAGCCCGATGATGTCGCGCGCCGCATGGGCAGGCAGCTCGCCCATGCCCGTCGCCAATGAGGCCGCCTGCAGGCAGTCGACGATACGCGCCTCGGAATCCATCAGGGTGCCATCCCAGTCGAAGATGACCAGGCGATAGCGCGGTTGCGGCAGTCCTGCAGCGAGATCAGTCATGACGAGCTCCCAGCTCTCTGGCAGTGGCGAGAACGCGCTTCATCCGCTTGTCCAGCGGCGCGCGCACGGTGACGGTTCGCCCGTCGATCGGGTCAGGAAAGCTGAGCTGGGCGGCATGCAGGAACAGGCGCTCCAGCCCGACCTTCTTCGCCAGGGCATTGCCGCGCTCGGTGCCGTACTTGGTATCGCCGAGCAGCGGGTGCCCGGCATGCACCGAGTGCACGCGAATCTGGTGAGTACGCCCGGTAATCGGCTCGGCCTCGACCAGCGTCATGCTCGGATAGGCCTCACGCACCGCGTAGCGGGTGCTGGCCGTCTTGCCGGCCTCATCGACGCGTACCCGACGCTCGCCATTGCCACCGTCGTAGCGCTCCAGCGGTGCGTTGACGTAATCGCGGCGTGAATCCCAGCGCCCCTCGACCAGCGCCAGATACAGCTTGGTCATCTTGTGGGCCTTGAGGTCGGCATTGAGCTGCAACAGCGCAGCCCGCGACTTGGCCAGCAGAATGCAGCCGGAGGTATCACGGTCCAGGCGATGCACCAGCTCCAGGAACGGCAGGTCGGCGCGAATCTGGCGCATGGCCTCGATCAGGCCGATCTTGACGCCGCTGCCGCCGTGCACGGCAAGCCCCGAGGGCTTGTTGATGACCATGAAGTCATCCGTCTCGCGCACGATGCAGCCCGCCAGCACCTCGCGCAGGTTGTCACTGACTTCCTGCACGGCGGCTTCCGGCGAGAGGCGCAGTGGCGGCACCCGCACCAGATCGCCCGCCTGCAGGCGGTAATCGACCTTGATGCGCTTCTTGTTCACGCGCACTTCACCCTTGCGCACGATGCGATAGATCAACGCCTTGGGTGCGCCCTTGAGGCGGGTACGCAGAAAGTTGTCGATGCGCTGCCCGGCCAATTCCGGGGCAACCTCGATCCACTGGACTGATTGGCCTTCGGCCATGTCGCACTCCTTTCCGGCCCCGCCTTCGCGCGGCCTGCTCATCTTGTTGCCGTGCGCCTGGGCGCACTCAGACCGGTCATTCTACGGTGTCATGCGACCAATGGGGAATCATCGTGCCATATGCCGCTCTCATCCGCGGCTCGCCGGGCCTCGTATCTCGGGCGATGTAGCGAAGCGTTTGATCTGGCAGCTGAATTGCTGGTACATACCTTTACTGGTATATTCGAGCGCAGTGAGATGGGCCTTCTCTATATGCCCGATCATCGTCTCCGCAGCCCTGTCACAGCGGCCGGAAAAACGGCGCACCCGGCACTTCAACAAGGTGCTTCACGCCGGCGGAGAGGGTCAGATGGCCCGCAATGAAGCAACGCGCACCGACATCAGCACCGTGCAGGTCACGCAAGCACCCTGTTGTCATCTACCCTGTCGGTAGCGTGCTGTCCCGCGCATCGCACCTGTCAATCACAGGCAGCGAAGGCCGCCCCAAGGACAGTCATTCGCGGCCAGTGGCCAGACCAACAGCTGACGCAAAACATCGATGTCGCTCAGGTCTCACAGGACCTGATGACGATATCAGCGGGCGCGGAACGCATGACGCCGCGCGCCGCAGCGCAATCGCCCTTCGAGCCTTCGTTGCAGACTCCACGAGATGATGTCGCGGGAGCCCGAAAGCCGCCTGCGCAGGCAAGACAGCAAGACGCCCAGTCATTCATGGGCCAACGACACAAGACCGCTCGGGCATGAAGCCCGGGTAATCATTCGATATCCGTGCCGAAGGCCGGCGTCGATGAATCGGCAAATGCCAGGTGTTAGGGAAGAGACCGCAGGGCCGGAGGAGTACAAATCCCCGCAACACGTCCTGCCTCTTCCAAGTACTCAACATGATCATGCCGCATGTGGCCCGTCCACGGACTTGCCTGCATGCGAAAAACGCATTCCACGACATGCGCTGAGCACAACACGAAGCGGAAAACGGTTCCTCGTCGCCGACGCACAATGCGGCTGCCCTTCGGCACGCCCAGTCTAGCGAGACGACATGAAACGGATGCTCATCAACGCGACCCAGCCGGAAGAGCTGCGCGTCGCACTGGTCGACGGACAACGCCTTTACGATCTCGACATCGAGTCCGGCGCCCGCGAACAGAAGAAAGCCAATATCTACCGCGGCAAGATCACCCGCATCGAGCCCAGCCTCGAAGCCTGCTTCGTCGACTTCGGCGCCGAACGCCACGGCTTCCTGCCGCTCAAGGAAATCTCCCGCGAGTACTTCTCCAAGGACCCCGGCCAGGGCCGTCCCAACATTCGTGAAGTGCTCAAGGAAGGCCAGGAAGTCATCGTCCAGGTCGACAAGGAAGAACGTGGCAACAAGGGCGCCGCCCTGACCACCTTCATCAGTCTGGCCGGCCGCTTCCTCGTGCTGATGCCCAACAACCCGCGTGCCGGTGGTATCTCCCGCCGCATCGAGGGCGAAGAGCGCGCTCAGCTGAAAGAAGCGATGAACAGCCTGACCCTGCCGGACAAGATGGGCGTCATCGTGCGCACCGCCGGCATCGGCAAGAGCGCCGAAGAGCTGCAGTGGGACCTCGACTACCTGGCCCAGGTCTGGGACGCGGTGACCAAGGCCGCCTCCAGCCGCCCTGCCCCCTTCCTGATCTACCGTGAATCCAACGTCATCATCCGTGCCATGCGCGACTACCTGCGCAATGACATCGGTGAGGTGCTGATCGATTCTCCGGAAGTCCAGGAAGAAGCGCTGTCCTTCGTGCGTCAGGTGATGCCGAGCTACCAGCAGAAGATCAAGCTCTACGAAGACGACGTGCCGCTGTTCTCACGCTTCCAGATCGAATCCCAGATCGAGACCGCCTACCAGCGTGAAGTGAAGCTGCCCTCCGGTGGCGCCATCGTCATCGACCACACCGAAGCCCTCGTCTCCATCGATATCAACTCCGCGCGCGCCACTCGCGGCAGTGATATCGAGGAAACCGCGCTGCAGACCAACCTGGAGGCCTCCGACGAGATCGCCCGCCAGCTGCGTCTGCGCGACATCGGCGGCCTGGTGGTGATCGATTTCATCGACATGACGCCGGCACGCAACCAGCGTGAGGTCGAGAATCGTGTGCGCGACGCGCTCAAGATCGACCGCGCTCGTGTCCAGATCGGTCGCATCTCACGCTTCGGCCTGATGGAAATGTCGCGTCAGCGTCTGCGTCCGTCACTGGGCGAGACCAGCGGCGTGGTCTGCCCGCGCTGTGACGGCCAGGGCACCATCCGTGACGTGCGCTCCATGGCGCTCTCCATCATGCGCCTGATCGAAGAAGAGGCCATGAAGGAGCGCAGCTCGCAGATCCGCGCCATCCTGCCGGTGCCGGTCGCGACCTACCTGCTCAACGAGAAGCGCGCCACGCTGTTCGACATCGAACGTCGTCAGGGCGTGAATGTCGTGCTGCTGCCGAACCCGGAGCTCGACACGCCGCACTACGAAGTCGTGCGTCTGCGTGACGACCACGTCGATGAAGACGGTGCCGACAAGTCCAGCTTCGAGCTGTCCGTCGAGACCGAAGTCGGCAAGGAACCGGATCCGAACTTCGACAAGCCGCCGGCGCGCACTGAAGCAGCCGTCAAGAGCGTGTCCCACACCACGCCTGCTCCGGTTGCCGCACCGGAAGCGCCTGCCGCAGCGCCCGCCGCCGTGGTAGAGAGCGCTGACAGCAGCAATGACAGCGATAGCCGCAACGGCAACGGCAAGAACAACGGCAATCGTCGTCGCAACGGTAACGGCAGCAGCAACGGTCGCAACCGCCAGGAGTCGCGCAACGAGTCTCGTAATGACACTCGCAGCGAAGGCCGCAACGACAGCCGTCAGAGCTCGCGCAATGACAACCGTCAGGGCAATCGCTCGAGCCAGGGCAATGACACCCGCGCTCAGGCCAGCAAGCAGGAAGTCGTGGCGCAGCCGTCAGCCCAGACTCCCGCCAGGACTGCCGCTCCGGCCACCGGTGGCGGCCTGCTGTCGCGCCTGGCCCGAGGCTTCAGCCGTCTGCTGGGCAATGACAGCGACACCGCCGTGCCGGCCAAGTCCAGCGAAGCCCGCAAGGCACTGGAAAAGGCCCGCGAGCGTCGCGAGACCGTCAGTGAAGCCAGCGCTCCGGCAGCGGCTCGCAACGACTCCCGCAATGGCCGCAACGCTGAACGTAGCAACGACCGCAACAACGACCGCAGCAATGACGGCCGTGGCAACGAGCGTGATGACAACCGCAAGGATTCCCGTCGTCGCAATGACAACGCGTCACGCAACAACGACGGCGAGTCACGCAACAGCGGCAACGATTCCCGCGGCAACGACGCTGACAGCAGCAGCCAGAACGATGGCCGCAGCAACAACAAGCGCCGTCAGCGCAACGACCGTGGCAACCGTCGCAAGTCCAACGAGTCGCGTCAGGACAGCCAGCAGGAAATCGTCACCAACGACAGCAAGCCGCAGGCCGAACCGGAGCAGACGCCGCAGGCTGACAACAGCCCGAAAGCCGAAGCCAGGAGCAGCGACAGCCAGAACGCCAAGGCCGACAACGCCAGCAAGCGCGATTCCGGCAAGCGCAGCGACAAGCCGGCGCGTGGTGAAAAGCCGGCCAAGACTGACAAGGCCGAGCAGGTCGACAGCAAGCAGGCACGCGAGTCCATCAAGGCAGCCGAACAGGCCGAGCAGGTGGAACAGCAGGTCAACAGCGAAGACCAGCAGACTCGCAACAACCCGCGTGTGCGCAGCCGTCAGCATGCTCTGAACCCGCTGGCGGTCGAAGAGCAGAAGTCGCTCAAGGCCATGACGCTGGCAGGCCCGCAGGCCACCGCTGCTCCGGCAGCCGCTACTTCGGCAGCCACTGCGGTACCGGCCATTGCTGAGGAAGGTGCCGAAGCCGTCAGCGCCACTACCGCTGCTCCGCAGGGCGAAGCCAATGCCCCGCAAGGCATGGAAAGTGCCCCGCAAGGCAACGACAGCGCCTCGCAGGGTGAAAACAGCACCGCAGCACAGGACGCGCCGGCCAGCGCCGAGCAGTCTGCCAGCGCAGACCTCACGGCTGCCGTTGCACCGGAAGTCAGCGAGCCGAGCAACGAGACGCTGAGAGAGACGGTAGCCCCTGAGTCAGCGGCATCCGATGCGCAAGCGTCTGAGTCTGAGCCAGCGACAGCGGAAGTGCCCGAGCCGGTCGTCGAAGCGCCGATCGAAGCACCTGCCGAAGAGGCGCCCGAAGCGCCTGCCACTGGCGCTCACCAGGCGCAGAAGACTGAGCAACACGCCGCCCAGCGCACTGAGCAGCACGCCGTCCAGCAGCCAAGCGTGCACCAGCCGCAGGCCAGCGCAGCTGACGACGCCGTCGACACGCCGGCCGTCACCGCGGCAGAAGTCGCGCCGGAAGCCGCGGCCGATGAGCAGTCGCTGAAGGAAAGCGTGACCAGCGAAGCCGCTGCGCCTGAAGCGCCAGCCGTCGCCGAGGAAGGTGCCCAGGCACCGGCCGCCGAAGCGCAAGCTGCCGAGCAGACCGAAGCTCAGGCACCTGTCGCTGAAGCAGAGGAAGCGATCGCCGCTGAAGCCGACACTGCCAGCCAGCCTGCGCAGCCTGTGGCGGAAGAGCCTGCCGTGGAAGACGCTGCCGCTGAACAGCCTGTACAGGAGGCCGCGCACGAAGAGGCTCCTCAGCAGACTGAGAGCAGCGAGGCGAAGGTGACGCAAAGCGCTGACGTGGCCAGCACTGAGATTGAGCCTGCCGTCAGCACTGAGCGCACCGCAGATACTGTCGCTGAAGCTGCGGAAGGCTCTCAATCAGCTGAAGGCTCTGATTCTGCTGACGGCTCTGATGCTACTGCTGAAGGTGCCGAAAGCGCCGTCAACGTCAGCGCCAGCGTCGAGAATGCGCCGGCCGAGGCAGCGTTCGCGACTGCCGAACGTCACGACAATGTCGCCGTGGCGCAAGCCGTGAGCGACGACTCCCATACAGGGGAAGTCGCTGACAGCGAGCACAAGCAGGCACCGAGCGAGCAAGGCGAGACGACAGCGGCAGAAGGCGTGCAGCAGGACAGCACGCAGCCAGCCACCGAGACCCGCCGTCGCCGTGGCGAACGCGCCTACAACGATCCGCGTGAAGTGCGTCGTCGTGAGCGTGAAGCTGCCGAACGTGCTGCCGCACAACAGGCCAGCGCAGAGACTCAGGACACGACCGCTCAGGATGACAGCAACACGTCTCACTGAGTCCTGAGGCTGGCGCCCTGCCCCTGCCGTCGCTCTGCCGCCCCTTTCAGCCACCAGCGCTGAAGGGGGGCAACAGAAAGGCAGCAAGACAGGGGCTATGTGAAGGTCTATGCCAGCCGCTCCCGTTGAGCAGCAAGTCAGAACCAAGCGCTGAAAACAAGAACGCCCCGCAGGCAAGCCTGCGGGGCGTTCTTGTTTTCAGCGTATAACTCAATGTGTACGACTCTGGGCCTCAGCCCTCGGGCATCACCCTTCAGGCATCATCCCAAGCTCGCGCGGCTCCTGCTCGAGCCAGACCCCGAAGCGGGTGTGGACGGCCTCACGCACCTCCTGCGCCAGTGCCAGCAGCTCCGTGACGGCCCCCTCACCGAAGTGCACCAGCACCAGCGCCTGCTGAGCATGTACGCCGACATGGCCTCTGCGCGCGCCCTTGAGACCACATTGATCGATCAGCCAGCCTGCTGCCAGCTTGATGCTACCATCGGCCTGCGGGTAATGCGGCAAGCTCGGGAAGCGGGTCAGCAGCGCCTGGGCCTCAGCCTGGGGAAGCTGCGGATTCTTGAAGAAACTGCCGGCATTGCCCAGTTGCGCGGGGTCGGGCAACTTCTCACTGCGCGTGGCAATCACCGCCTGGGCGACCTGCAACGGCGTCACCTCCTCCCCTTGCGGCAACGCCGCACTGACGCGCTGGGCGAGATCACCATAACCGAGCCGGGGCGACGCCTGGCGCGATACCTGCAACTCCAGACGCGTGATCAGCACGCGATGCTCAAGCGCGCCCTTGAAGATGCTGTCGCGATAGCCGAAACCGCATTCCTCGCGATCCATCCAATGGCAGCTGCCATCTTCCAGCGACATGACTTCCAGGCGCAGCAGATGGTCTGCCAGCTCGACGCCATAGGCGCCGATATTCTGGATAGGCGCCGCACCGCAGCACCCGGGAATCAGTGCCAGGTTCTCGTAGCCCCACCAGCCGGCGGCGGCCAGCTCCATCACCAGTGCATGCCAGCGCTTGCCGGCCTCGACAGAGACCGTGGCCGTCAGGCCGTCTCCTGCCGGCGTGATGGTGACCTCATCAAAGGCCGGACGCATGACATGGGCATCCAGCCACGGCAGCAATACCAGATTGCTGCCGCCGCCGATCACCACCAGACGCTCACCAGCCTGCCGGGAGGCCAGCACCTGCGCCCTGGCCGCCTCGATGGTGTGTGGCTCGCTCAGGGCGCGGGCACGCGCCGAGAAGCCCAGCGTATTGCAGCCATCCAGCGCCACCCCCTCACGTTGCGAGGTGTCGCCAGCGTTCTGATCACGGGATACCTGAGTCATGAGCGCGCCCGCGCCGTGGTCGCCGCAGGCAGTGCCGCAATGAGCGCCTCGCAGGCCACATCGATCAGATCCAGCACACGCTCGAAGGCATCGGGGCCCCCGGTGTAGGGGTCCGGCACCTCACGACTGCCCGCTGCCAGCGCGGGCAGCGGGGTCGGCAGCAGGTCCAGCAGGCGACCGATCAGCGCCTGATCACCACTGTTGCTGCGCGCAGCCAAGGCACGGGTATCGGCAAGATTGGTGTCGTCCATCACCAGAATCAGATCGAAGTCGTGAAAGTCCTGGTCGCACAACTGACGGGCACGCAGCGTGCTGATGTCGTGTCCGCGCTTGGCCGCATGCGCGATGGCCCGCGAATCAGGCTGACCGCCGACATGCCAGTCACTGGTGCCGCAACTGTCCACCGTGACGACCTGATCCAGACCATGGCGCGTCAACGCCGCACGCAACACGCCTTCGGCACTCGGTGAGCGGCAGATATTGCCCAGGCACACCATCAGGATGCGCTCCAATGGCGCCTGACGCTGGACCAGTTGCTCAAGAAGCTCGCTCATCAGGCCTCTCCGCTCTCGCTGCCTGCCGCTGCTTGCGCCAGCCAGTCACGCACGCGCTCGAGATCCTCCGGCGTATCGACACCGCCTGGGTGCGCCGTGCAGGCAATGGCCACCTGGATGGCATGACCATGATGCAGCGCGCGCAGCTGCTCGAGCTGTTCGAGCTGCTCCAGCGGGGCCGGCAGCCAGTCGACGTAATCGGTCAGGAAGCTGGCACGATAGGCGTAGAGGCCGATATGGCGCAGCCAGGAATCGGTGGCCAGCATGTCCGGTGGCGTGGTGAAGTGCTCGCGGTCCCACGGGATAGGCGCACGCGAGAAGTACAGGGCACGCCCGCGCAGGTCACGCACCACCTTGACCACATTGGGATTGAACAGGCTGTCGACGCTGGCGATCGACTCCGCCAGCGTGGCGATCGAGGCGCCCTCGTCTTCCTCGAGGCGTACCGCCACCTGATCGATCAGCGCCGCCGGCAGCAGCGGCTCGTCGCCCTGGACGTTGACCACCAGGGTCTCGGGGGCCAGCGCCAGCAGCGTGACCACCTCGGCAAGGCGGTCCGTCCCGCTGGGATGATCGCCACGCGTCATCACCACCTCGGCCCCGAAGCCTTCACAGGCCTCACGGATGCGCTCGTCATCGGTGGCGATCACGACCCGGCTGGCCTGACTGGCGCAGGCATTGCGCCAGACGTGCTCGATCATCGGCTGGCCATGAATGTCCGCCAGGGGCTTGCCCGGCAGGCGTGAGGAGTTGAAGCGCGCCGGAATCACGACCACGAAGCCGGACTCGCCCTCTGAACGGCTGTCGTCTGCCTGCCCCTGCTGCAGAAGGTCACTCATCAGCCGCGGCTCCCCTTGAGCTTCTCGTCGGCATCCATCTGGCGCGCTTCTTCTTCCAGCATGACGGGAATGCCGTCGCGTACCGGATAGGCGAGGCCATCGTAGAAGCACTTGAGCTCGGCGTTCACCGCATCATAGGTCAGCTTGGCCTGACACAGCGGGCAAACCAGTAGCGCGAGCAGTTCCTTGTCCATCGAGACATCTCCGGAATAACAGCAGAAAAGAAAGAAAATTCAGCGATCAAGCACTCAGAGCGCCTCAAGGCGTTTGGCGAGCCAGTCCACCAGCGCCTGGTCCGGACGCGCCTCGACATCCAGCGCCCAGCAGCGCTCATTGGCGAAGCTGCGACACTTGACGGCGTCCTTGGCGGTCATCACCACGGGCAGATTGTCGGAAAAGCGCAGATCCGTCGGCGTGAAACGATGGTGGTCCGCCAGCGGACGCGGCAGATGCTCGACCCCGAGGTTGGTCAGGGTGCGGAAGAAGCGCTGCGGATTGCCGATACCGGCCAACGCATGCACCTGACCGCTGAACGGCAGCTGATGGGCAGGATAGCGCACGTCGTCGATAAGGTGGCGCCAGTGGACCGGCGTCAGCTTCATGCAATGCGATTCCACCGGCAGGCGCGAGCAGTCGATGACACCGTTGGAGATCACCGCATCGACACTGGCGAGGCGCGACAACGGCTCGCGCAGCGGCCCGGCGGGCAGGCAACGCTGATTGCCGAAGGCACGCTCACCGTCCACGACCACCAGCTCGATATCGCGCCCCAGCGCATGATGCTGCAGACCGTCATCGGAGAGCAGAATGTCGCAGCCCGCGGCAATCAGGCGCCGCGCCGCGCTCGGGCGATCCGGATCGGCCGCCACCGGCAGGCCGGTCTGCTGGGCCAGCATCACCGGCTCATCGCCGGCATGCTGAGGATCGGTATCGGCCTGCACGTAGAGGGGATAGCGCGGCGAATGCCCGCCGTAGCCGCGCGAGATGATGCCCGGGCGCCAGCCCTGCTCGCTCAACCAGCGCCCCAGCCAGGCGACCAGCGGCGACTTGCCGGTACCACCGACGGTAATGTTGCCGATCACGATCACCGGCACCGGCGCCTTCCAGACCTCACGCTTGCCGGTGAGATAGGCGTTGCGCTTGCGCGCCACCACATTCTTGTAGACATGTTCCAGCGGGCGCAGCAGATGAAGCCAGCCGGCGCCGCGATACCAGGCGTCTACCAGTCGTTCACTCATGCGTCTGCCGTCTCCCGGAACTGGATGCGATGCAGCGCGGCATAAGCACCTTCCTGAGCAATCAATGATTCGTGGGTGCCGTCTTCGATGATCTCGCCATCATCCATCACCAGGATGCGGTCCGCCTTCTCGATGGTGGACAGACGGTGGGCGATCACGAAGGTCGTCCGGCCCTGACACACTTCCTCCAGCGCGCGCTGGATATAGCGTTCGGATTCGGTATCCAGCGCCGAGGTGGCCTCATCCAGCACCAGGATCGGCGAGTCCTTGTAGATGGCACGAGCGATGGCGATACGCTGGCGCTGACCACCGGAGAGCATCACGCCATTGTCGCCGACGATGGTGTCGTAGCCTTCGCTCATGCGCTCGATGAATTCGTGGGCATAGGCCGCGCGCGCCGCCTCTTCCACCCGTGCCTTGTCGACCTCACCGGTGCCATAGGCGATGTTGGCGGTCAGGTCGGCATTGAACAGGGTGACATTCTGCGAGACCAGCGCGATCTGCTGACGCATCGGGCGCAGCTTGTAGTCCTCGATGGCGACATCATCGATCAGGATGCGGCCGGTGGTCGGCGCGTAGAAGCGCGGCAGCAGGCTCATCAATGTCGACTTGCCCGACCCCGAACGCCCGACGATGGCGACCATCTGCCCCGGCTTCACCTCCAGATCGATGCCCTTGAGCACCTCCGGCTGATGGTCTGCATAGCGGAAGTGGACATTGTCGAAGCGCACACGGCCCTCGAGGCGACCCTCGGGCACCAGGGTGCCGTTGTCCGGCTCTGCCGGCGTATCCAGCAGGCCGAACAGTTCTTCCGAGGCCGCCATGCCCTTCTGGATCTCGCCGTTGACTTCGGTCAACTGGCGCACCGGCTTGGCCATCATCGAAGCGGCGGTGATGAAGCCGACGAACTCACCGGCGCTCATGCCGGCCATCAGTTCCGGCGCCATCGCCAGCCACACCAGCGTGGCCAGTGCCACGGCGATCAACAGCTGGATGACCGGCGTGGCGGTGGCCTTGGTCAGCGCTTCCTTCATCTTTTGCTCGCGGTTGTACTCACTGACCGCCGCGAAGCGTGCCTTCTCGTAATCCTCGGCACCGTGGGTACGCACGACCCGATGGCCGGACAGCGCCTCGGAGGCCACGTGGGTCACCTCGCCCATCGAGCCCTGGATACGCTTGGAGAGCTTGCGGAAGCGCTTGCTGGCATAGCTGACCACCCAGCCGATCAGCGGCGTAACCGCGATGAAGACCAGTGTCAGCTTCCAGTTGGTCCAGAACAGATAGCCCAGCAGGCCGAGCACGAAGAAGCCTTCGCGCAGGATGATGGTCAGCGCCTTGGTGGCTGCGCCGGTGATCTGCTCGACATGGTAGGTGACGCGGGTGATGAGATGGCCAGTGGAGTTCTCGTCGAAATAGCGCCCCGGCAAGTGCAGCATGTGGTTGAACACCGTGGTACGCAGGGTGTGGACCACGTTGCGCGCCACATCACTCATGCAGTAGGTGCCCAGGAAGGTGCCGACGCCGCGCACGGCGAACATACCGATCACGAACAGCGGCAGGAACAGTCTGAACTGGGCGTCAGGATTCTGAATGCCGTCGATCAGGCGCTTCATCATCTCGGCCAGCGCCGTACTCGAGGCACCGTAGATGATGTAGCCGACGACGGCGGCCAGAAACATCTTCCAGTACGGGCGAACATAGCCGAGCAAGCGGCGGTAATGAATCCAGGTGGAGTCGCGACTCACGGGGTCTCCATAGACTTGGGCGGCGCCCTCATGGGGCATCCGGTGATGATGATTCCGTCCCGATACGCGTACTGATGCGCACACGGGTGATACCCACTTCAGCGGCGGCGTCCAGCGCCGTGACCACCTTGGCGTGGGGCGTGCGGCCATCGGCTTCGAGGATCAACCCGAAGCGATCTGCCTGGTCCTTGTACTGCGCAAGTTGCGCTCCCAGTTCATCCTCGCCGAGGCTTGCCTCGCCGAGCGTAAAATCACCTGCCGCCCCGATGCTCAGGATCAAGGGCGCCTGCTCTACCGCGCTGGCCTGACTGGACTGCGGCAGGATGAGGTCCAGCGCTCGACGGCTATCGAAGGTCGTCGAGACCATGAAGAAGATCAGCAGCAGAAACACCACGTCGATCAGCGGGGTGAGATTGACCTCCACCGACTCACGCTGGCGACGCGGAAACCTCATGACGGCCTCCCGGCACCTGCCCCCTTGCCATCATCGCCACCATAGGGGTCATCGGCGTCACGACGCATGTAGGCCGGCAGGTCTTCCGGCAGGCGCTCATGGGGCTCCGGCACCTGGCCGGGGCGCTGGCCCGGGCGACGGTCGATGCCGTCATGGCTCTCGGCCAGCCCGAGCTCGCCCTGATGGTGCGAGATATACTCCACCACCTGCCCTGCCTGCTCCTCCATGTTGACGGTGATGTCCTCGACACAGCGCTGGAAATAGCGATGGAACATCAGTGCCGGAATCGCCACCGTCAAGCCGGACGCCGTCGTCACCAGCGCCTGGGAAATCCCGCCGGCCAGCTCCTGGGCGCGCTCGGCGCTGCCCGCATCGACGATCACGGCGAAGACGTCGATCATGCCGACCACCGTGCCCAGCAGCCCCAAAAGCGGCGTGATGGCGGCGATGGTGCCCAGCGGACTCAGGAAGCGCTCCATGTCATGGATGACGGCCACGGCCGACTCCTGCATGCGCGCGCGTACCTGCTCATTGCCCAGGCGCGCATTGCGCAGCCCCGCCGCCAGCACGTTGCCCAGCGGCGAATGACTCTCCAGCCAGTAGACATTGACCTGTCCCTGGCTGATCAGTTCACACACCTGCTGTCCCAGGCCCTTCGGCGCGATGCGTCGACGACGCAGCGTCCACAGGCGCTCGAGGATGATGGCCAGTGCCACGACGGAACATCCGAGGATGGGGAGCATCAAGACTCCCCCTGCGTACAAGGCTTCCAGCATGTGACCTCTCCCTTGGTCTCGATGCCTCTGCGGGCACCATTGTTGTCGTGTCAGATGTCACGCGCCATCCCTGTCGCGTAGGCCGTATGAATCCGCCATGCATCTGATCATTCAGCGGATTTTACCCCAAGGCACCTCACTCCGATACCGCCAGCCCTGCGCGCTGGTTGCAGCCGCTCCCCCTGCGGCCACCACTCCCAGTGCAAGGCACCATCCAGCCCGACATGCCAGAGACACTCGACATGACGCGCCAGACGCTCCACCACGTCCGGATGCGGATGACCATGCGGATTGTAGCGACCGGCGCTGACAATCGCGTGACGCGCCGCCAGGCTCTCAAGCCAGGCATCACCACTGCTGGAGCGGCTGCCGTGATGGGCGACCACCAGCAACGGCAAGCCGCGCCCGGCCAGGCGCTGGCGCAGCGTCGCCTGCAACTCACGCTCCTGCTGCTGGCCGATATCGCCGGTCAGCAACGCCAGCGGGCGCGCGCCATGTGCTATCAAGACCACACAGGAGTGCGCGTTGTCACGTCGGGCCTTCAACCCTGCTGGCGGCCACAGCATCTCAAGGCGCACGGGCTGGCCCTGCAGCTGACCGAGGGTGATGCTGCGCCCGGCGACACACTCCCGCATTGCCACCTCATCGAGCCAGCTTACCTGACGCTCCAGTCGCGCCCGCTGCCCGGCCGGCACCCACAAGGCGGCGATCTCCTCGGCAGACAGGGCCTGCAGTCCACCGGCGTGATCGCCATCCCCGTGACTCATGATCACGCCGATAGGCTCTCCCGCCACGGATGGCGCCCCCGGCAAGCGGGCGCTGGCATTGCGCGACGCCGCCCCCAAGTCGTAACGCCAGTGCCTCGGCACCTGCCGTGACGCGTCAGTCGAGTCACTCGCGCTCGGCGCCAGATGACTGCGCAGCGACAGCGCCAGCCCCTGCCCGACATCGTGCACCGTCAGACTGAGCGCGGGCGCCCGGGGCGAGAACGAGGCGGATTCTGTCGCGCGCGTGCCGGCGTCCCGCCCGACGGTGGCCAGCGCAGTCGGTGACCACGGCAAGGCCAGCGCCGCCAGCGACAGCCCCCAGCAGAGTGCCACGCTGCCACACAGGCGCTTCAGACGGCCATCGAGGCCCGGCACCCCCTCCGCCAGCCAGGCACCCAGCAGGGCCATGACCGCGAGCGTCAGGATCAAGGCCGAGGGAGTGGCGTTTGACAGACCCGCCGCCATTGGCGCCTGCGGCCAGCGCCCCTGCGTCGACGCCAGCGAAGACAAGGTCTCCATCGTCTGCGCCATGCCCTGTGCCAGCAGCTGCCATAGACCGCCGCTGAACACACCATCGGCGAGCATCGCCGCGGGCCGTGACGGGATGAGCCCCGTAAACAGCAACAGCTGCTCGAGTCCCGCAAGCCCCCAGCCCAGCATGCCAAGCGGCACGATCAATAGCGTCACCAAGGGCGCCATCAGCAGATTCATCGGCAGCGACAACCAGGACAGCTGGCCGCGCGAAAGCAGCAGGGCCGCGCCCATGACCAGCGTCAGCAACCACTGGCTGCGCAACGTGGCCAGACACCAGCCGCGCATTCCCCGCGGTCGCGAGCGGCCCTGCCAGGCCAGCAACAACACCGCCACGGCGATGAATGACAACCAGGTGCCCGGGCGCCACAGCGCCAGCGGGTCCAGCCCCAGCACCAGAATCAGCGCCAGCATCCAGACCTGCCAGACACCCAGCCCGCTGCGGCCACTCGCCATCCAAAGCCCGACCGTCACCATCAAGGCGGCGCGCAGGGCCGGAGGTGCCAGGCCTGCCAGCAAGGCGAAACTCCAGGCCGCCAGACAGGCAAGCCACCAGGGCGCGACGCTGAATCGCCATCCGCCCGGGCGCCAGAGACGCAGCACGCCGAAACTCAGCCCCAGCACCAGGCTTGCCATCAATCCGACATGCAGCCCCGACACCACCGCCAGATGCGTCAGCCCGGTGGCGTTCAGCGTGTCCCAGTCGTCATGGGTCAGTGCCGAGACCTTGCCCAGCGTCAATGCCGCCAGCCAGCGACAGGGCGAACCCGGCCAGTCGACCAGCGCCTCGCCTTCGCCCTCGCCTTTGCCACAGCGCTGCCACAGAGCCTGTTCGGCATGCAGGCGCAGTGCTGCCAGCCCGCCTGGTGGCGCCAAGCGCTGCGCAAGAGACAGTTGTCGCACATACCCCGTGGCGACGATGCCTTCGCGCCATAGCCAGGCGACACGATCAAACTCCGCAGGGCTTACTGAGCGCCCGAAGGCTGGGTTGCTGGCACCATGAGGCGGCACCAGACGCACGACCATGCGCCAGCGCTCACCGGCCTGCCAGGGAGTGGCCAGCGCCTCGCGTGTCGCTACATCGCGGGGCAGCTTGCGTGGCCAGTAGCGCCGAAGCTGGACTCGCTGATCCAGCAGCCGCTGACAGGCGGCCTGACGCCCGGCATTCGCGCTGGGTACCTCCGTCACCTGGAAGAGATCACAGCGCGAGACGCGCAGCACCAGGCGCACCGAGTCATCAGGCGTCGGCAGCGCGCGATTGACCTGCTCGACCCGGCCTTCCAGCCATAGCTCCTGGCGCGTCAGCGCCTCCACCATCACGAGCGGCTGCTGCAGAAGGCCGATCACCAGCCCAACCCCCAGCGCTGTCGAGAGCCGCAGGCTCAAGGCCCCGAGCCGAGAACGGCGTGACTCAGCGTCGGGAGCAGGGCGCGGGAAAGCACGAGCAGGAATGGCGGCCAAGGCCCCCGCCACCATCAGCCAGCAGAGCAGCAAGGCGGCCAACAGCAGGTTGTCGCTCAGCGTCATGAAGGCGGCCCAGCCATGCGCCCCACCCTCTTGCGCGCCGAGCCCTGCCGATGAGCGTGACTGCCAATCCGCGCCCCACTCGCCCTGGCGTGACAGCCAGATGCCCACCACCAGTCCCGCCAGCAGCTGGGCCAGCGAGGCCGGTGACAGCCAGAATCGAGCGGGATGGGACGATTTATTCACGGTGGCGCCTGACATGTTGCTGGCCTCTTGCAAGGTCACCCATGGCGCAGCCCGTCAGGCATGGCGCGGGCTTTGCTGTGCTCAGTGCCGAATCGAGACACGCGGGTTGCAGATCACGAACCGGATAACTGCGCAGTCAGCATGGCAGTCCTGTAGCCATGTATGGATAATGGCCGGCGTTGAATGCCAAATGGCCAAGTCATGCCTCGTCGTCTACTCAAGCGGCTCATGCCGGAACCGGATGCCCTCAAGCGCAAGAAGTCGCTGCGCTTCATGCATCACCTGATCGCCGATCCCGCACTGTGGGCGTTGTCGCGACGCACTGTGGCCAATGCCTGCATGGTGGGGCTGTTCTGTGCGCTGCTGCCGATTCCCTTCCAGATGGTGGTGGCCGCCTTCGGTGCTTGGGCACTGCGCTGCAACCTCGCGTTGTCGGTGGGTCTGGTGTGGGTGACCAACCCGCTGACCATGCCGGTGGTCTACTACGCGACCTACCGCGTGGGTGCCTGGATGCTGGACACGCCCGCACGCGTGATGCCGGACAAGGTCTCCGCGGCCTGGTTCGCCAACCAGCTGGAAGACATCCTGCCCGCTCTGGCGCTGGGTTCGCTGGTCAGCGCCGTCGTCCTCGCGCTGCTGGCCAACATGCTGGTCCGCCTCTTGTGGCGCTATCAGGTGGTGCGCAACTGGCGCAGCCGCCGCAAGGCGCGCCTGGCCGCCAGGCGTTGCAGCAAGGAGCAATCGTCACGCCAGAATGCTGAGCAGGACACGGACAAGCTCTGAACGCTGCCGACAGGCACGCATGAAAAACGCCCCGCCATCGAGAGATGGCGGGGCGTTTGGCTTTCTGGCTAGCGTGAATCAGTCAGCGGCTCGACTCAGTCCTCGTGCAGCTTGCCGCCATCCAGGCGCAGCACACGGTGCTGGTGCGCGGCCAGACCGTTGTCGTGGGTCACGATGATGAAGGCCGCCTGCGCTTCACGCGCGATGTCATCCATCAGCTCGAGAATGCGCGCCGCCGTGGTCTGATCCAGGTTGCCGGTCGGCTCATCCATCAGCACCAGGCTCGGGTCGGTCACCAGCGCACGCGCGATGGCGACGCGCTGGCGCTCACCCCCGGACAGCTCGCCCGGCTTGTGATCGGCGCGCGGCGCCATGCCGACCCGCTCCAGCAGCTTGCGCGCCTTGACGGCAGCCTCGGCGCGCTTGTGGCCACGGATGATCAACGGCATCGCCACGTTCTCTTCGGCACTGAATTCCGCCAGCAGATGGTGGAACTGATACACGAAGCCGATGTGCTGATTGCGGAAGCTGCCCAGCGCCGACTCGCTGAGTTCGGACAGGCGCTGGCCGGCCACTTTCACGATGCCCTGACTGGGATGGTCCAGCCCGCCGAGCAGGTTGAGCAGCGTGGTCTTGCCGGAGCCGGAGCTGCCGACGACGGCGACTCGCTCACCGGCATGCACGCGCAGCTCCAGCTCGTCGAGCACCTGCACCTCTTGCGGGCCCTCATCGTAACTGCGACTCAGGCGCTCACAGATCAGCATCGGCTTGCCGTGGGCCTGACCCGGCGCGTGAGTGTCAGAAGCCGGCGTCGGCATGGCGGTGTCTCCAGCAGCGGAACGGATGGATGCATCAGACGGTGTCGACGGATTACTCATAGCGCAGCACCTCCGCCGGCTGGATGCGCGAGGCGCGCCAGGCCGGATACAGCGTCGACAGGAAGCTCAGCACCAGCGCGGAGCCGATGATGATGCCCATGTCGCTCATCTCGAGGCGCGATGGCAGATAGCTGATGAAGTAGACGTTGGGGTCCAGGAACTGGATACCGAAGGTCGACTGAACCCAGGCGATGATGTCGGAGACGCTCAGTGCCAGCGCCACACCGGCGATGGCGCCGATGATGATGCCCATCACGCCGATGGTCAGCCCCTGCACGATGAAGATGCCCATGATGGAACCGGGCCTGGCCCCGAGGGTGCGCAGGATGGCGATGTCAGCGTGCTTGTCCGTCACCATCATCACCAGCGTCGAGACGATGTTGAAGGCGGCGACGGCGACGATCACCATCAGCAACAGGCCGATCATGTTCTTCTCCATCTGGATGGCGGCGAACAGGTTGCCGTGGGTGCGCTTCCAGTCCATGCCGCGATACTGCGGCCCCAGCTGACTGACGATGTCGCGGGTGACCTGATCGGCGCTGAACAGGTCATCGAGCTTCAGGCGCACCCCCTGGACGTCGCCTTCCTTGAAGCGCGCCAGCTTGGCCATGTCCGAGATATCGGTGTAGGCAAGGCTGGCATCGACGTCTGCGCCTACCTTGAAGATACCGGTCACCGTGAAGCGCTTGAGGCGCGGGAAGATGCCCCCGGGCGTGATGGAGGCCTCGGGCACCAATAGCGTGACGCGATCCCCCACGCCGACGCCCAGGTTGCGCGCCAGCAGCTCGCCCATCACGATGCCCCAGCTGCCGGGCGTGAGATCCGCCAGGCTGCCCTGCACCATGTGCTCGCTGATGATCGAGACCTGGTCCTCCGCGGACGGATCGATGCCGGTGACCAACGCACCCTTGTTGCGGCCGTTGGTGGTGAACATGCCCTGCTGCTCGATATAGGGCGCCGCACCGACGACATGCGGCTTCTCGCGCAGCTTGCCGGCCAGCGTCTCCCAGTCGGTGACGCTGTCACGCGCCTCGACGCGCACATGCGGCACCATGCCCAGCACGCGGGTACGCAGCTCGTGGTCGAAGCCGTTCATCACCGACAGCACCAGAATCAGCACGGCGACGCCTAGCGACAGCCCCAACATCGAGGTCAAGGAAATGAAGGAAATGAAATGGTTACGGCGCTTGGCGCGGGTATAGCGCAGGCCGATCAGAAAGGGTAGGCGATCCAGCAGCATCGAAGTCGATTCCTTGGGTCAGGGTCGCGGGCCATGATACGCATTCCGCAGGCTCGGCGCATGGAGCCATATTCGAACGCAGTTTGCCAGCCTTCGTCTGTGGCCAACATGAACCGCCAGCATGGCAAGACATGTGTAAGTCAGACACCACAGGGCTAGCGTCGGCTCATGGCTCTGCTATCATCGCGCGCCGAGTCCGCGGCATTGCGGCTTGCGCCTTTATCGTTACCTCTTCATCAGGGAGATGCCCATGGCCACCCGTCTGCTCGCCGAATGGCACCCGCAGGACGCCATCCAGCTCAGCTGGCCCAGCCCGCACAGTGACTGGAGCGAGATGCTCGAGAGCATCGAAGCCACCTGCGAGGCCATGGTGATCGCCATCAGCCGCTATCAGCACGTGCTGATCAGCGTCAGCGATGACGCCACCCGCGAGCGCCTTGCCGCGCGCTTCGCCGGTTTCGGCGTGCCCGCCGAGCGCCTGCATCTTTTCGTGGCGCCGCTGGATGACACCTGGACGCGCGACCATGGCCCCATCACCATCGAACGTGATGGCCAGCCGGTGCTGCTCGACTACACCTTCACCGGCTGGGGCGGCAAGTTCGAGGCCGCCCGCGACAACGCCCTGACCCGCGCCCTCGCCGCGCAGGGGGCCTACGCAAGCCCGGTGGAAAGCCGCGACTTCATCCTGGAAGGCGGCGGCATCGAGAGCGACGGCCAGGGCACCCTGCTGACCACCGAGGCCTGCCTGCTCAACGACAACCGCAATGCCGGCCTGAGCCGCGCCCAGGTCGAGGCGCAACTCAAGGCCGATTTCGGGGTCAAACGCGTGCTGTGGCTCGCCAATGGTCATCTGGAAGGCGATGACACCGACAGCCATGTCGACACCCTGGCGCGCTTCTGCGACCCGCGCACCATCGCCTATGTCCGCTGCGATGATCGCGACGACCCGCATTACCCGGCGCTCAAGGCGATGGAAGCCGAGCTTGAAGCCCTGCGCGATGCCAATGGCGACCCCTACTTCCTGGTGCCGCTGCCGTGGCCGGATGCCTGCTTCGATCCGGACGACAGCCATCGTCTGCCGGCGACCTACGCCAACTTCCTGATCATCAACGGGGCCGTGCTGGTGCCGACCTACGCCGATCGTCACGACATGATCGCCCTCAAGGCCCTCGCCAGCGCCTTCCCCAAGCGTGACATCATTCCGGTCGATTGCCGCGCCGTGATTCGCCAGCATGGCAGCCTGCACTGCATGACCATGCAACTGCCCAAGGGCACGCTGGCCACCTCGAACACCTCTCAAGGAGCACTGTGATGACTGCTTCCCGCCGTACACTCAAGGTCGGTGTCGTCCAGCAACAGGGCTGGCCCGACAAGGACACAAGCCTGGCGGCCAGCGAAGCCGCCATTCGTCGCCTTGCCGCCGATGGCGCTGAGCTGGTGATGCTGCAGGAGCTGCATGCCAGCCACTACTTCTGCCAGACCGAAGACACCGAGATCTTCGATCTCGCCGAACCCCTCGAAGGCCCGACCACCCAGCGTCTGGCCGGCCTGGCCGCCGAACTCGGCCTGGTGATCGTCGGCTCCATCTTCGAGCGCCGCGCGGCGGGCGTGTATCACAACACCGCCGTGGTGCTCGACAAGGCCGCTGGCCTGGTCGGCACCTTCCGCAAGATGCACATCCCGGATGATCCCGGCTTCTACGAGAAGTTCTACTTCACGCCGGGCGATGCACCCAGCGCACAGTCCCCGCGCCGTGGCTTCGAGCCCATCGACACCTCGGTCGGCCGTCTGGGCGTGCAGGTCTGCTGGGACCAGTGGTACCCCGAAGGCGCACGCCTGATGGCGCTGGCCGGTGCCGAGATGCTGCTCTACCCCACCGCCATCGGCTGGGACCCGCGCGACGATGAAGCCGAGCAGACGCGCCAGAAGGATGCCTGGACCCTGATCCAGCGCAGCCACGGCGTCGCCAATGGCGTGCCGGTGATCGTCGCCAACCGGGTCGGCCATGAAGCGGACCCGACGCCTGCCAGCGAAGGCATCCAGTTCTGGGGCGGCAGCTTCATCTGCGGCCCACAAGGCGAGCTGCTGGCGCATGGCGGCACCGAGCCCGAAGAGCTGCTGGTCGAGGTGGACCTGGCGCGCGGCGAAGATGTGCGCCGCATCTGGCCTTACCTGCGCGATCGTCGCATCGATGCCTATGGTGATCTCACCGAGCGCTACCGCGACCGCTGAGCCCATCGGGCTTTGCAGGTGCCGGCCTGACAACAGCACCCTATCGAGATCACATAGACCCCCGTAGAGACAGGAGGGCGCCCAGCGTGGCGCCCTCTTCTGTTTCGGTCTGTCGGCGCAGCCGCAGCCGGCCTCTCCCGTCACTCCATTCCGGGTGATTCAGTCTCTCGGAGCCCTTCTTCTGCCCGCGCATGCCGCCATGGTCTGACTTGCCATCCCAGTCACGCTAGGCTAAACAAGATAACGCGATAAAAAATCACGTCTCCCTTGCTGCAATCAGGACGCAGAGCATGCCCGAATACCAGTTGATGGCCAGAATAGAAGCGGCCTTCGATACGCAGATCAGTGCCGCCGATCAGGTCATCACCGCGGTCAGAGAAGAGAATTCACCACTCTGGCGACTGGATGGCGTCAGTGCCGATAGCGAATGGCTCAGCCAGGCGTTGCAGGACGTGTGGTATCAGGATGGCCAGGACGGTCGAGTCACCCGCCCCTATCTGGGCGTGGTCGCCGCAGGCCCGACGGTGATCGAGCGCGTCGCGGCGCTCAACGCCGCCAAGGAGCAGCTGGCGGAGCTCTTCGCCGAGCTGCGCGAGAAGTATCCCGACCAACTGGCCGAGCTGAAGGCGATTCTGCCCTTCCGCCATCCGGGACTGAATCAGCACCTGAGGGGCGATGGACTGGCGCGGCTGCATCTCAAGCAGTGCTGGCGGCGGGTGCCGGTGGCGGAAGCGCCGGTGGCGCGAGTGCGCTTCGCCTGGTACAGCTCTGGGCGCTCGATCCAGCGCGTCAGCGTGGCGGAGTGTGAAGCCTTGCTGATGAAGCTGGATACCGAGGCCGAGCACGTACGCCTGCAGCTCAAGCTGCTCGCTGGCTTGCCATCGGATGAGATTCTGGCCCGCATCCAGCCCCAGGCGCCGCTGATGCGCGCCAACCTGTTCTACCGTGAGCCGGTGATGCGCGAAGACGGCGAGCTACGCACGCGCCGCGCGCTGAATGTCTCTCTGCCGCTGTTCCTGCCGCATGATGACCTGCGCCTGCCCGCTCTCAACCAGCCAAGCCCGACGCCGCCCACCGAGCGCACACGCGCCCGCCGCGGCGACGTGCGCATCGAGGACACCCCCTTCCTCAGGAGTCTGCGCGTGCATCGCTATCGCTGATCCCTAGAGCCGGAGAGCCGGAGAGCCGGTGAGACAGCCAGGCCGTGAAGACGCCTGCTAGAGGTCCAGCGCCGATTCGGGCATCCGCTTGAGGTGCATGCGGCGCGCCAGGCGAATCACCGGCTTGAGCGTCAGCTGCAGCGAGCCGATCACGAACAGCCAGATTCCCAGCGTCATCCACTCTTCCCAGAAGAAGCACACGCTGCCGATCGTGAACAGCAGGCCCAGCACCAGCTCATTGATGATGCTGGCCAGCTCATAACGGCGATGGATGATCAGCTCCTCATGGCCAAGCCGCAGCGTGAGGTCCGAGGTCGGATCATCCTGCAGTGGCTCGCGTGACTGCGCGCCCGACTGGCGAGTGTCGTGTTGCTGTGAATCATCCTGCATGCGTCATTTCCTCAAGGCTCATCAACAAGGTTTCCCAGTTGGGAGCCCGACAACCACAAGGCCCCGACATCAATGATGTCGGGGCCTTGTGGTGTGCCTTCAAGTCAGCGGGCGCGAGGCCCGCGCCGCTCAGAACAGACGGTTGAGTCCATTCATGGCCGCGACCCGGTAGGCTTCCGCCATGGTCGGGTAGTTGAAGGTGGTGTTGACGAAGTACTTGAGCGTATTCGCCTCACCCTTCTGCTGCATGATGGCCTGACCGATGTGCACGATCTCGGACGCCTGGTCACCGAAGCAGTGGATGCCGAGAATTTCCAGCGTATCGCGATGGAACAGGATCTTGAGCATGCCGACGGTATCGCCGGTGATCTGGGCACGGGCGGTGTCCTTGAAGAACGCCTGCCCCACTTCGTAGGGGATGCGCGCCTCGGTCAGTTCGGACTCGCCACGCCCCACCGAGCTGATCTCGGGGATGGTGTAGATACCGGTCGGCACCTCATTGACGAACTTGAACTCTTCTCCCAGCAGGTTGGCCGACGCGAAGCGGCCCTGATCATAGGCGGCGGATGCCAGGCTCGGCCAGCCGATCACATCGCCCACCGCATAGACGTGGTCCAGCTCGGTGCGGTACTGATCATCGACGGTCAACTGACCGCGGCCGTTAGCCTGCAGCCCGACATTCTCGAGACCAAGGCTGTCGGTGTTGCCGGTGCGGCCGTTGGCCCACAGGAAGGCGTCTGCGCGCAGCTTCTTGCCGGATTTGAGGTGCACGACCACACCGGACTCATCGCCCTCGATGCGATCGTATTCCTCGTTGTGACGCACCAGCACGCCGTTGTTGCGCAGGTGATAGGACAGCGCGTCGGAAATCTCGTTATCCAGGAAGGAGAGCAGACGATCACGCGTATCGATCAGGTCGACCTTGACGCCAAGGCCGGAGAAGATCGAGGCATACTCGGAGCCGATGACACCGGCGCCGTAGATGATCAGCGTGCGCGGCGTGTGTGACAGCCCCAGGATGGTATCGGAGCAGTAGATGCGCGGGTGGCGGAAGTTGACGTCCGCCGGGCGGTAGGGACGCGAGCCGGTGGCGATCACGACCTTCTCCGCGTGCAGCTCCTCGACCCCTTCATGGGCATCGCGTACCACGACGGTGTGCTCGTCCTTGAAGCGCGCGGTACCGAAGAACACATCGATGCGATTGCGGGCGTAGAAGCGCGTACGCATCTCGACCTGCTGCTCGATGGTGCGGCGTGAACGCTCCAGCACCTTGGGGAAGGAGAACCAGCGCGGCTCGCCGATATCGCGGAACATGCGATTGGTGTTGAACTCGATGATCTGCTTGACCGCGTGGCGCAGCGCCTTGGAAGGGATGGTGCCCTTGTGGGTGCAGTTGCCGCCCACGGAAGACTGAGCCTCGATCACGGCGACACGCTTGCCATGCTTGGCCGCGTTGACTGCCGCGCTTTCCCCTGCCGGACCGGTACCGATCACGACGACATCGTAGTTATAGACTGCCATGAGACTCGCTTTGCTCCTTGATTGTTCGTAGACCGGCCCTGACACGTACGGTCTCACCTCGCGGTGACACTGCCATGTCAGGGCCGGTAGCAGGCCTTGCGGCCGGCGGGCTCTGAGCCATCAGAGCAGAAATCAGCGACGTGCGGCGTCGTAGGCCAGATCGCTGGCCGGCTTGCCGCCACTCTCTGCCATCAGACGCTGGCGATCCTGCTCCTTCTCGCACTCCTCGTCCTTGCCGCCACAGATGTCACAGCCATCCTTGAGCCCGAGGTTGTTGAGACCACCGCAGGAGCCGGCGATCGGCTTGCGGCCCATCAGGACACCGACGGCCATCACGCCAATCAGCAGCAACATCGCGGCGAACACCAGTAACCAGATCGTCATGTCATTCCTCCCGGGGCATGGCCCCATTGTGAACCTCTCGCGCGGGTCGGCTCCAGCGTAGCTTGCACCCTGTCGATCCTGTGGATCATTCAGGACAGCATCCAGAAGATGCCATGCAATCCGAGTGCCCGACCCTGTCGGAGGCGTGTCTCGACAGATGGCAGATGAAAAGGCCCGGCCGGCTGCCTCTCGGCAGACCGGCTCTCGATAGACCGGCTCTCGGTAGACCGAGCTCAGGCGCCGGCTTCATCTGCGGGCTTCGTGTCACCTGTCGCCGGCGCGTCCTTCAGGTAGGGCGCAAATGCCGGACTCCAGGACTGTTTAAAGCCATCATCCGTTTTGACAATGAAATAGGCGGCAATGTTCTCGCGATCTGCGATCGTCATTGCCTTCTCGGCGCCCAGCACGTTGAGTGCCGTGGCCCAGGCGTCCGCACTCGCGCAATCCGGCGTGATCACGGTGACCGAGGCCAGACTGTGCTGGATCGGTCGACCGGTACGTGGATCGATCGTGTGCGAGTAACGTACGCCGTCCTGCTCGAAATAGTTGCGGTAATCACCGGAGGTGGCAACCGCGGCATTGCCGGGATCGATGATCCGCTGCACCGAGCGCTCGAAGGACTTCGGCGCTTCGATGGCGATACGCCACGGCTTGTGGCCGGGCTTCTCACCCTTGACGCGGATCTCGCCACCGACTTCGACCAGATAGTTCTCGATGCCATTGGCCTCGAGCACATCGGCGACTCGGTCTACCCCATAACCCTTGGCGATCCCCGACAGGTCGGCATACACCGGCTTGCGCTTGATCACCGTATTGCCATCGAGCTCCAGCGCCAGATGATCGACCTTCTCGAGCGCCCGCGCGATCTGTTCATCGCTCGGCGCCTTGTCGAGACGCTCATCCGGACCGAAGCCCCACAGATTGACGGCCGGGCCGACGGTGATATCGAAGGCCCCGTCGGAGCGCTTGCCGATATCCTGCGACTCGGCCAGCACCTGTGCCAGGCCATCCGACAGCGTGATCGGCGTATCCAGCGGCGCCTGATTGAGCTTCGAGAGCTCCGAGGCGTCCTTGTAGGTCGACATCTGCCAGTCGACCTTGTCGAGCGCCTCGAGGCTCGCCTGCTTGAGCGACGCCACCTCATCGGCATCCAGGTCCGCAGCTACCGTGACATGGAACCCGGTGCCGAAGATGGGGCCGGCGAAGCGATGCAACTCAGGGTTGCTGGAATTTTCACAGCCTGCAACCAGCAGGGCCAGCCCCATGAGGGCCGGCCCTGCCAGTCGTCTTGCGACGCGTGACATCATCGATCAACCACCGAAGTCATCGAGCAGGATGTTCTCCGGCTCTACACCCATGTCGGTGAGCATCTTGACGACGGCGGCGTTCATCATGGGCGGCCCGCACATGTAGTACTCGCAATCCTCAGGCGCCGGATGGTCCTTGAGGTAGTTTTCGTACAGGACATTGTGGATGAAGCCCGTCGGGCCTTCCCAGTTGTCCTCAGGCTGCGGATCGGACAGCGCCAGGTGCCATTCGAAGTTCTCGTTCTCTTCGGCCAGCTTGTCGTATTCCTCGTTGTAGAACGACTCACGCATGGAGCGTGCACCGTACCAGAACGACATCTTGCGCTTGGAATTCAGACGCTTGAGCTGATCGAAGATATGGCTGCGCATCGGCGCCATGCCGGCACCACCACCGATGAAGACCATCTCGGCGTCGGTGTCCTTGGCGAAGAACTCACCGAACGGCCCCATCACGGTCACCTTGTCACCCGGCTTCAGCGAGAAGACGTAGGTGGACATCAGACCCGGCGGATGCTGGGAATTCGGCGGCGGAGTGGCGATACGGATGTTGAACTTCAGGATGCCGTACTCTTCCGGATAGTTCGCCATGGAGTAAGCGCGGATGACCGGCTCTTCGTTCTTGTGCTGAACGTTGAACAGACCGAACTTCTCCCAGTCACCACGATACTCTTCTTCGATGTCGAAGTCGGAGAACTTGATGTCGTAGGCCGGCGCTTCCAGCTGCACGTAACCACCGGCGCGGAAGTTGACTTCCTCGCCTTCCGGCAGCTGCAGGTTCAGCTCCTTGATGAAGGTCGCGACGTTCGGGTTGGCGGTGACGGTGGTTTCCCACTTCTTCACGCCGAAGATCTCTTCCGGCACTTCGATCTTCATGTCCTGCTTGACCGGGACCTGGCACGACAGGCGCCAGCCTTCCTTCTTCTCACCCATGGTGAAGTGGGATTCTTCGGTCGGCAGGATGGAACCGCCGCCTTCCGAGATCCGGCACTTGCACTGGGCACAGGAGCCACCGCCACCACAGGCGGAGGACAGGAAGATGCCGTTGGCGGCCAGGGTCTGCAGCAGCTTGCCGCCGGCCTGGGTCGTCAGGGTGTTGGCGGGGTCGTTGTTGATCTCGATCTGGACGTCACCACTCGAGACCAGCTTGCTGCGTGCCGCGAGAATCACGAGCACCAGGCCGATAACGACCACGGTGAACATGACGACGCCGAGCACGATGATGGAGGTATCTACCATTTCGATTTCCTTATGCTCGGTTGCGTTACAGCTGGACGCCGGAGAAGGACATGAAGCCCAGCGACATCAGGCCAACGGTGATGAAGGTGATGCCCAGACCCTGCAGGCCAGCCGGCACGTCAGAGTACTTGAGCTTCTCGCGGATACCGGCCAGTGCAGCGATGGCCAGTGCCCAACCGAAGCCGGCACCCACGCCATAGATGACGGACTCACCGAAGGTGTAGTCACGCTGCACCATGAACAGGGCCGCACCGAGGATGGCGCAGTTGACCGTGATCAGCGGCAGGAACACGCCCAGCGCGTTGTAGAGCGCCGGCACGAACTTGTCGAGGAACATCTCGAGGATCTGGACGATCGCCGCGATGACGCCGATGTAGGACAGATACCCCAGGAAGGACAGGTCGATGCTTTCCGCACCTTCCAGACCCGTCCAGGTCAGTGCGCCTTCACGCAGCAGGTAGTTCAGGATCAGGTTGTTGACCGGGACGGTCACCGCCAGCACGACGATGACGGCCACGCCCAGACCGATCGCGGACTGGATCTTCTTGGACACCGCCAGGAAGGTACACATGCCCAGGAAGAAGGCCAGTGCCATGTTCTCGACGAACACGGCCTTGATGAACAGGCTCAGATAGTGTTCGAACATGTTACACAGCCTCCTTGATCTTGGTGTTGGCGGTAATCTTGTACTCCGCCTTCTCGACCTGCTCCGGGTAGATGCTGCGCAGCACCCAGATGAACAGACCGATGACGAAGAACGCGGACGGCGGCAGCAGCATCAGGCCGTTCGGGATGTACCAGCCACCGTCGTTGACGGTCTGCAGGATGGTCACGCCGAACAGGGAGCCGGAACCGAACAGCTCACGCACGAAGCCGACCACCAGCAGGATCACGGTGTAACCGAGACCGTTGCCGATACCGTCGATGAAGCTCATCGTCGGGCCATTCTGCATGGCGTAGGCTTCAGCGCGACCCATCACGATGCAGTTGGTGATGATCAGACCGACGAAGACCGACAGCTGCTTGGACGTCTCGAAGGCGAAGGCCTTCAGCGACTGGTCGACCACGATGACCAGCGAGGCAATGATCGTCATCTGCACGATGATGCGGATGGACGACGGGATGTGATTGCGGATCAACGAGATGAACATGCTGGAGAACGCTGTCACCAGGCACACCGCGATACCCATGATCAGGGCGGTGTTCATCGAGTTGGTCACCGCCAGCGCGGAGCAGATACCGAGGATCTGCAGCGCGATGGGGTTGTTCTTGAAGATCGGCGTCGTCAGGACACCTTTAGGAGTTTCGGCTGCCATCATTACGCTCCTTTGACGTCACGGAACTGGGTCAGGTACTTGGCGAAGCCATTCTCACCCATCCAGAACTGCAACAGGTTGGTCACGCCGTTGCTGGTCAGGGTAGCCCCTGACAGCGCATCGACCTGGTACTTGGCATCCGGAGAAGACGGATTCACGCCGCCCTTCTTCAGGTGCACTTCCGGGTCCATGCTGCCTTCGGGATAGATCTTCTTGCCATCCCACTGGGCCTTCCACTTCGGGTTGTCGACTTCGCCGCCAAGCCCCGGAGTTTCGCCCTGCTGGTAGAAGGAGAGACCGACCACGGTGTTGCCGTCACCCTTCAGTGCCAGGTAGCCGTACATCATTGACCACAGGCCGTTGCCGCGCACCGGGACGATGATCTCGTCCGGCTGCTCGACATCGCCGACCAGATAGACCACGGAGTACTGCTCACGACGCTTGATGCCCGGCAGGTCTTCGTCGCCAGACAGGGTGCGTGAGGTGGCCGGGTCCTTGGACATCTTGGCCTGGTCGTACTTCTCCGGGTCGATGTCGTCGACGTATTCACCGGAATCCAGGTCCACCACCTTGGCGGTGACCTTGTCACGGAACTGCTGACCGATGTCCTCACCCGGCTGCAGCAGCTCGGCGACCGCGAGGATGTTGCTCTTGCGGTCCAGCTCGGCATTGGTCATCTGCATCGGACGCAGCACGACCGCTGCGGTGGAAACCACCACCGAGCAGACGATGCATAGCCCGAGCGCGACGCCGAGGGTTTTCTTGATGGAGTTGTTGCTGGCCATGTCAGACGGTCTCCTCGTTCGCGATGCCGGCAGTCTCGCGCTTGACGCGGCGCTTGATGTTGGCCTGCACGACGAAGTGGTCGATCAGCGGAGCGAACAGGTTGGCGAACAGGATCGCCAGCATGATGCCCTCCGGGAAGGCCGGGTTGGCGACACGGATCAGCACGGTCATCACGCCGATCAGTGCACCGAATACCAGCTTGCCCTTGTTGGTCATGGACGCGGAGACCGGATCGGTGGCCATGAAGACCATGCCGAAGGCGAAGCCGCCGATGACCATGTGCCAGTACCACGGCATCTCGAACATGGCATTGGTGTCGCTGCCGATGGCATTGAACAGCGCCGAGGTCGCGATCATGCCCAGCAGGACGCCCAGCATGATTCGCCACGAGGCGATACGCGTCCACAGCAGCACTGCGGCACCGAGGAAGATCGCCAGTGTGGAGACCTCACCCACCGAACCCGGAATGAAGCCGAGGAAGGCGTCGGTCCAGCTCATCTGCTGCATCAGGGCACCCATGCCGTCCTGCGCGGCAGTGGAGAGCGCGGTCGCACCGGTGAAGCCGTCTGCCGGCACCCATACCGCGTCGCCGGAAATGCTGGCCGGGTAGGCGAAGTACAGGAAGGCACGGCCGGAGAGTGCCGGGTTGAGGAAGTTCTTGCCGGTACCGCCGAAGACTTCCTTGCCGATCACCACACCGAAGGTGATACCGAGCGCGACCTGCCACAGCGGAATGGTCGCCGGCAGTGTCAGGGCGAACAGCACCGAAGTGACGAAGAAGCCTTCGTTGACCTCGTGGCCGCGACGCATCGCGAACAGCACTTCCCAGAACCCGCCGACCGCGAAGGTCACCAGATAGATAGGCAGGAAGTAGGTGGCCCCCAGAATGAAGTTGGCCCACACGCTGCCGGCATCGTGGCTACCCGCCAGCAGCATGACGATGGCTTCACGCCAGCCGCCCAGTGCGCTGTAACCGCCAGCGATGGCCTCGTTGGCCTGCAGACCGGCGTTGTACATGCCAAAGAACATGGCCGGGAAGGTACACATCCAGACCGTGATCATGATGCGCTTCAGGTCGATGCCATCACGCACGTGGGTGGTGCTGCGCGTGACGCTCGCCGGCGCATAGAAAATGGTGTCCACGGCTTCGTAGAGCGCGTAGAACTTCTCGTACTTGCCACCTTTGTGGAAGTGCGGCTCCAGGTTATCCAGAGTCTGTCGAATGCCCATCATCAGACCTCTTTCTCGATCGTGGTGAGGTTGTCACGCAGGATGGGACCGTACTCGTACTTGCCCGGGCACACGTAGGTGCACAGCGCGAGGTCCTCTTCATCAAGCTCCAGGCAGCCAAGCTGCATGCCGGTCTCGATATCACCCACGATCAGCGAACGCAGCAGCTGCGTCGGCAGAATGTCCAGCGGCATGACCGCCTCGTACGCGCCCACCGGCACCATGGCACGCTCGGAGCCGTTGGTGGAGGTGTTCGGGCGGTAGTCGGTCAGACCGGTCAGCTTCGACAGGTAGATACCCAGCACCGAGTGACGCTTGGCGCCCATCGACAGCCAGCCCATGAAGGCACGCTTGTTGCCTTCCTCGAGCAGGCTCACCTGATTGTGGTAGCGGCTGACGAAACGCAGCGCCCCTTCACAGGTCAGGCCGGAGAACACCGAACCGGAGATGACACGCGTGTCTTCCGGCTGCTCGACTTCGCCCTTGAGCAGCTCTTCGGTGCTGGCGCCCAGACGGGTGCGCAGCAGACGCGGCTTGGTGGCACGCGGGCCACCAACGGCGATGACACGCGTGGTGTCCAGGCGACCTTCCGCCAGCAGCGTACCGATGGCGACCACATCCTGATAACCGACATGCCAGACCTGACGCTGCAGGCTGACCGGTGCGAGGTGATGGATGTGCGTGCCCGGCAGACCCGCCGGGTGCGGGCCCTTGAAGGACTCGCTGACCACACCGGAGACGTCGCCACCCGGGATATCAGCACCCGGCGCCTGACACAGGAACACCTTGCCTTCGGTCAGACGCGTCAGTGCGACAAGCCCCTGACGGAAAGCGGCTTCCTGGCCCTTGAGCACCACGGCCGGATCCGCGGACAGCGGATGGGTATCGATGGCGGTGACGAAGATGGCTGCCGGCTTGGCATCCAGCGCCGGCACACGCGAGAACGGGCGGGTACGCAGCGCCGTCCACAGGCCGGACTCGACCAGCTGGTCGACCACGACCTGACGTTCGAGACCTGCAATGGCGGCATCGCCATGTGCAGTGAATTCCACAGCTTCGCCCTGCGCGTCGATCTCGATGACCACGGACAGAAGCTTGCGCTTCTCGCCACGATTGATCTCGACCACAGTACCGGCAGCAGGCGCGGTGTAACGGACGCCCGGGGTCTTCTTGTCAGTGAACAGGAGTTGCCCCTGCTTCACCTTGTCCCCTTCACGGACTTCCATCGTCGGCTTCATGCCGACGTAGTCAACACCCAGGATCGCTACGCGACGAACGGGCTGCGCATCCTCGATACGCTGCTCCGGCGCCCCGGCGATGGGGAGATCCAGGCCACGTTTGACTTCGATCATAGACTCGCCCAATTGTCGGATCTGATGTTGTTCAGGAAAGATCACCCATCGTAGATACGCCTCGAGGCCGACAATTGACCAGGCAACCTCGCGATTTTCGCGTATCAGGCAATGTGAATGCTTTTCTTATCAGACGGTTGGAGGTGTAGCCCAGAGATTGGACCGGCCCAAAAAAATCCGGCTCATTATAAAGATGCGAGGCCGGAAAGACCATACGACACTAAAGTGGTGCACACGCCGAAAACGCCAACGCCCCCGCCATCATTGAGGGCGGGGGCGTTGTAACAGCAGGTATTTATTTCAATTTTTCGCAACTCACGCCACAGACGCGGCGCATTGACTCAGCGCGTCGGGAAGTAGCTGAAACGCACGTTGGACATGTGCTGCAGAATACGCACCACCTGACAGCTGTAACCGAACTCGTTGTCGTACCACACGTACACGACGGCCTGCTTGTCGGTGACGATGGTCGCCTGGCCATCGACGATGCCGGAATGACGATTGCCGACGAAGTCCGAGGACACCACTTCACAGGAATCGACGTAGTCGATCTGCTTCTGCAGTGAGGAGTGCAGCGAGGCGGTGCGCAGGAAGTCGTTCATGCGCTCGGCGTCGCTTGCGGTGTTCAGCGTCAGGTTGAGGATCGCCATCGAGACATTGGGCGTCGGCACGCGGATCGCGTTGCCGGTCAGCTTGCCGGAAAGCTCCGGCAGCGCCTTGGCGACGGCCTTGGCGGCGCCGGTCTCGGTCAACACCATGTTGAGGGCCGCGGCACGGCCACGACGGTCACCACTGTGGAAGTTGTCGATCAGGTTCTGGTCGTTGGTGTAGGAGTGCACCGTCTCGACGTGACCCTGGCTGACACCGTACTCGTCGTGCAGCACCTTCAGTACCGGCACGATGGCGTTGGTGGTACAGGAAGCCGCGGAGATGATGCGGTCATCATCGCTGATGTCGGTGTGGTTGACGCCGTAGACGATGTTCTTCAGATCGCCCTTGCCCGGTGCCGTCAGCAGCACCTTGGCCACGCCTTTGCACTCCAGGTGCTGACCCAGGCCCGCTTCGTCACGCCACTTGCCGGTGTTGTCGACCACGATGGCGTTGTCGATGCCGTGCGCGGTGTAATCGATCTCGGTGGGCGAATTGGCGTAGATGATCTTGATGTAGTTGCCGTTGACGATCAGCGCCGAGTTTTCTTCATCGACGGTGATGCTGCCCTCGAAGGGACCGTGCACCGAGTCGCGACGCAGCAGGCTGGCACGCTTTTCCAGATCATCCTTGCTGCCACGCACCACGATGGCGCGCAGACGCAGCAGGTTACCGCCGCCAGCCTTCTCGATCATGATGCGCGCCAACAGGCGACCGATACGCCCGAAGCCATACAGGACGACGTCCTTCGGGTCGCCGCCCATGCCGCCTTCGACGTAGCCACCGACGATGTCGGCCAGCTCACGCTTGAGGAAGGCGGTGATGTCCGTCTCGTCAGAGCGCTTGAAGGTGACCGCCAGCTTGCCGATGTCGACATGGGCCGGGCCCAGGTTGAGCTCGATCATCGCGCGCACCAGCGGGAAGGTGTCTTCCACTGACAGCTCGACGCCTTCGGCCTTGCGCACCCAACGGTGGTTCTTGAGGATGCGCACCATCGAGCGATTGATCAGCGAACGCCCGTAGATGGAGGGCACGACGTTGAAGCGGCGGTAGAGATCTCCCAACAGCGGGATCATCTGCTCCGCGAGGGCTTCATTGTCCTGCCACTGCTTGAAACAGGCTTCGAGATTCTCTTGGCTCACGGGTGCATCCTCTCACGTGCGGGCAAATAATGATGGTCGTCACCGAGCGCTTGGCGACGCCGGACAAGGCCAGCTGAGTATGCGTAACGCGGCTATGCACCACAATGAAAGGATGGTCGCACGCAGGGTAGTAGTGCTACAGAATCAACGATTTGACTACAAAAGCGTTTCCCCCATCCCACGCTCGGCCATCTGTGTCCACGGTGCTGAAAAGCGCATCACTTGCCCCCATATAGCGACTGACTTGCTATGATCAAGCGCGACTCCTTTCATGGCGGCGACTGACGTTGCAGCCCCTTGCGCTGCGACAGCTTGCGTTGAAGCGCGCCTGCCTTGTCGCTCTCCGGAGTATGCCGCGCGCTTTTGAGCGTGCCGTGCACCCGAGAGACTGCCTTGCGCCCATGAGTCGCTCAGCGTCATCTGCATGCGTGGGCCGCTCACCGTGAGCGACTGACCCAGCACCTTATTCACTCGGGCCCTGCCCGTGACGTCATCCCGTGCCGTGAACGCCGCAAGGCGTTGCGCCCAAGCCCAGGACACAAGACACCAGAGCCCATGTTCGAGACTCCGCTGACGCCCCCGTTGCCGCGCTCGCGCCGCGAAACCACCTTCTGGATGCTCAATGACCCCAGCGCCGCGGCGCTGGCGCTGGCGCGCCTGGCCGATGCCGATGAAGCGCCGCTGATGGTCATCACGCCGGACACCGCCAGCGCCCAGCGCCTGGAAGCCGACCTGCGCTTCTATACGCGCCATCCCGAGCGCCTGCTGCCCTTCCCCGATTGGGAAACGCTGCCCTACGACAGCTTCTCGCCGCACCAGGACATCGTCTCGGAGCGTCTGCGCACCCTGCGCACCCTGCAGACCAGCCGCCGCGCCATCGTGCCGGTGCCGGTCAACACCCTGATGCAGCGCCTCGCACCGGTGGATTACATCGCAGGCCAGGTCTTCAGTCTCGCCAAGGGCGACATCCTCAATCGCGAAGACTTCCGCTCACGCCTGTCGCGGGCCGGTTACCGCGCGGTGGAGACGGTCTACGAGCCGGGCGAATACGCCCTGCGCGGCGCATTGATCGACCTGTTCCCCATGGGCAGCGAGCAGCCGCTGCGCATCGACCTGTTCGATGACGAGATCGACACCCTGCGTGCCTTCGACCCTGACACCCAGCGCAGTGGTGACAAGGTCGAGGCGATCGAGATTCTGCCCGCACATGAATACCCGCTGACGCGTGGCGCCATCGCCTGTTTCCGCGAGGGCTTCGAGACGCTGTTCGATGTCGACCCGCGCCAGTGCATTCTCTACAACGACGCCATCAAGGGCATTCCCTCGCCGGGGCTCGAGCAGTACCTGCCGCTGTTCTTCGACGAGACCGCGACGCTCTTTGATCACATGGGCGACGAGCTGCGCATTGCCATGCTGCCCGGCGTGCGCGAGGCGGCCGAGAGCCACTGGGACGCCATCACCACCCGCTATGCCAATCTGGGCGTCGACCCGACACGCCCGCTGCTGCCACCACACCGCGCCTTCGTGCCGGTCAATGAGCTGCTGGGCCTGATCAAACAGCATGAGCGCATCGAGCTGGTACGTGAGCCCAATGCCCACGCCATCGAGTTCGGCCACCAGACCCTGCCGAGCCTGGCCATCGATGCGCGCAGCGCCGACCCGACCCAGGCCCTGGCCAGCTTCCTCAAGCAGCGCCTGAACGGCGAGCATGCCCAGCGCGTGCTTTTCGTCGCCGAGACCCAGGGCCGCCGCGAAGTCGTCGAGGAGCAGCTCACCCCGCTGCTGCGCGGCTTCGGGCTGCGCAGTCTGGATGACTTCGCAAGCTTCGAGCACTTCGTGGTTAGCCCAGCCGCCGTCGGCCTGACCGTCGGTGGCCTGACGCATGGCACCTGGGTGGCCAGCGCGCAGGCAGAAGATGCCCTGTCCAGCGATGACACCGACAGCCACAAGGGGCTGGTGGTCATCACCGAGACCGAGCTCTACGGCGAAGTGGTACGTCAGAGCCGCCGCCAGGCGCGCGCCACCGATGACAACGAGCTGGCCGTGCGCCACCTCTCGGAGCTGCGTGAAGGCGCGCCGGTGGTGCACCACACCCACGGCGTCGGCCGCTATCTGGGGCTGGAGACCATCAACGCCGGGGGTCAGGAGGCCGAGTTCCTCGCGCTCGAATACGCCGATGGCGCCAAGCTCTACGTACCGGTGGACAGCCTGCACCTGATCTCGCGCTATTCCGGGGCCAGTGACGAGCTGGCGCCGCTGCACAAGCTGGGCTCCGAGCAGTGGGAGAAGGCCAAGCGCAAGGCGGCCGAGAAGATCCGCGATACCGCCGCCGAGCTCTTGGACGTCTATGCACGCCGCGAGGCGCGTGTCGGCCATGCCTGCGACTTCCCCGCCGAGGACTACGCACGCTTCGCGGCCAGCTTCCCCTTCGAGGAAACGCCGGACCAGGCGCAGACCATCGGCGCGGTGATCCAGGACATGTGCGCGCCCCAGCCGATGGACCGCGTGGTATGTGGCGATGTCGGCTTCGGCAAGACGGAAGTCGCGATGCGCGCCGCCTTCCTCGCCGTCAATTCCGGCCGTCAGGTGGTGGTGCTGGTGCCCACCACCCTGCTCGCCCAGCAGCACTACGACAACTTCCGCGATCGCTTCGCCGACACCGCGGTGGAGATCGCCCTGCTGTCGCGCTTCACCAGCGGCAAGGGCCAGGAAGCCTCGCTCGAGCGCATCAGGAACGGTCAGGCCGATATCGTGATCGGCACTCACAAGCTGCTCTCCAAATCGCTGGAGCTGCCCAACATGGGACTGCTGATCATCGATGAGGAGCACCGCTTCGGCGTCTCCCAGAAGGAGCGTCTCAAGAGCCTGCGCGCCGAGGTCGACATCCTGACCCTGACTGCCACGCCGATTCCGCGCACGCTGAACATGGCGATGAGCGGCATCCGCGACCTGTCCATCATCGCCACGCCGCCGGCGCGCCGCCTGTCGGTGAAGACCTTCGTCCAGCAGCGCAACGACGGCGTGGTCAAGGAAGCCATCCTGCGCGAGCTGCTGCGCGGCGGGCAGGTCTACGTGCTGCACAATGAGGTCAAGACCATCGAGGAGAGCGCCGCGCGCATCGCGGAGCTGGTGCCGGAGGCCAATGTCGGTGTCGCCCACGGCCAGCTGCCGGAGCGCAGCCTGGAGCGACGCATGTCGGACTTCTATCACAAGCGCTTCAACGTGCTGGTGTGCTCGACCATCATCGAGACCGGCATCGACATCCCGAGCGCCAACACCATCATCATCGAGCGCGCCGACAAGTTCGGCCTGGCCCAGCTGCACCAGCTGCGTGGCCGCGTCGGGCGCTCGCATCACCAGGCCTACGCCTACCTGCTGACCCCGCACCCCAAGGCAATGACCCGCGATGCGGTCAAGCGCCTGGAAGCGATCAGCGAATCCCAGGACCTCGGTGCCGGCTTCACGCTGGCCTCCCATGACATGGAGATCCGCGGCGCGGGTGAGCTGTTGGGTGACGAGCAGTCCGGCCAGATGGAAACCATCGGCTACTCGCTGTACATGGAGATGCTGGATCGCGCCGTGAAGGCCATCAAGGCGGGCAAGACGCCCAATATCGAGTCACCGCTGGATGAAGGCGTCGAGGTCAGCCTCAATCTGCCGGCACTGATTCCGGCCGATTATCTGCATGATGTCCAGCAGCGCCTGATGATGTACAAGCGCATCAGCAACGCCGAGAACGCAAGCGACCTGCGCGAACTGCAGGTCGAGATGATCGACCGCTTCGGCCTGCTGCCGGAACCGGTCAAGACGCTGTTCCGCCAGACCCAGCTGCGCCAGCGCGCCCAGGCATTGGGCATCATCAAGCTGGAGGCCGGCGCCGGACGTGGTCGCATCATCTTCGGCGCCCAGACGCCGGTCGATCCACTGACGCTGGTCAACCTGATCCAGCGCCAGTCGGATGTCTACAAGCTGGAAGGCGCCGACACGCTGCGCTTCGCCACTGATATGGATGACGCCGAGGCGCGCTTCAGCTTCTGCGAGACCTTGCTGGACCTGCTCAACGCCAAGACCAAGGCGGCCTGACGCGCCCTGCACTGCCAGGCGCCTGGGCTCGAACTTGGGCATGAACTTGAGCGTGAGCGTGAGCGGAACATGAAAACGGCCTGCATCGCGGATGCAGGCCGTTTTTTCGTGCGGGCATACCCTCTACACGCTCTACACGCTCTACGCCCTCTACACGCCCTCCCTACACCACCGCCTACCTACAACCACCGCCTGCACCATCTCTCCTCCTGAGATCAGGCAGCTCAGGCACGGCGTGCCAACAGCGTCGCCAGCAAGCGCTGCACCCTGGGCATGCCGGCCTCGATCACGGATTCCGTGCCTGCGCGGGTCGGCTCCTCTTCGCCGACGCCCGCGGCATGGCTGATCACCAGGCACAGGCTGGCGTATTCCATCTCGAGCTCACGGGCCAGCACGGCCTCGGGCATGCCCGTCATGCCGACCAGCGTATTGCCATCACGCGCCATCAGGCGGATCTCGGCGGCAGTCTCCAGCCGCGGCCCCTGCACCACGCCCAGCACCCCACCGGCCGTGAGGGGCAACCCCGCCTCGGCGGCCGCCGCATGCAGCTCCTCACGCCAGACCCGATGATACGGCCAGGCGAACGACACATGCTGGAACGGCTTGAAACGCCCATCGAAGAACGAACCCTCGCGGCCGGTGGTGTAATCGATCAGCTGGTCCGGCACCACCAGCGTGCCCGGGGCCAGCGTCGGGTCGATGCCGGACACGCAGTTGACTCCCACCACATGGGTCGCGCCCGCCTGCTTGAGCGCCCACAGGTTGGCGCGATAGTTGATGCGATGCGGCGGCACCTTGTGCGGTTGACCATGACGGGCCAGAAACAGCAGCGACTGCCCATTCAAGCGCCCCTCCACGACACCACAGGAGGCCGCCCCCAGGGGCGTTTCCTGCCCGCCGCGCCTGAGCACTTCCATGCCTGACCAACTGCCGAACCCCGTTCCACCGATCACCGCTAGCATCGCCCGCCTCCTTGCCACCCATGTGCAGGAATCTCTCGGGACCGGGCACTCCGATCCTCAGCGAACGCTACTCCGAGCCGACCGACGACAACAAGCACAATCGTCACGCTCTGCGCCAGGAGAACAGAAAAGGCCCCGAAAACGACACCACCCGCCGCGGTTGCCCGGGCGGGTGGTGAACGAGTGTCATATCGCGGGATGGCGGCTGCCATCCAGCAAATCTTACAGGCCCTTGGGCGCGTAGATGCCCGGCGCGTTACGCCAGTAGCCCTTGTAGTCCATGCCGAAGCCGAACAGGAAGCGGTCTTCGACGTCGAGACCACAGAAATCGGCCTTGAAGCCCGGGTAGGCCTTGCGGTCATGCTTCTTGTCGACCAGCACACAGCTGGACACGCTGCGCGCGCCGGCTTCACGGCAGTACTCGAGGATCGCGGCCAGGGTGCCACCCTCATCGAGGATGTCATCGACGATCACCACGTCGCGACCGGCCATCGGCAGCTCCGGGTTGACGCGCCAGAACAGCTCGCCGCCGCGCATCGCGCCACGGTAGCGAGTGGCGTGCAGATAATCGACTTCCAGCGGAAAGTCGAGGCGGGTCAACAGCTGGCCAGCGGTGATCAGGCCGCCGTTCATCACGCAATAGAAGATCGGCATGCGATCGCCGAGGCGTTCCGTCAGCTCAACGGCCATGCGGTCGAGTGCCACTTCAAGGTCAGCTTGCGGGATCAGGCAATCGGCATTGTCCATCACCTCACGCATTTCGTCATGCAGGGCGGTGAGGGTCTCAGGCGTCGGAGTCAGCATCGGGAGTTTCCTGGGTGTCACTGGCCTCATCTCCACGCCGGACGGGCGCAGAGGAGGATGTAGCAGCGGCGGTTGAATCAGAACGGCGGCGGGACCCGCGCGTCTGCGTGTCTGATGACGCCGCGGCATTCTCAGCCTCGGCGTCGTGTTCATGGTGGCGTCCTTCGAAGGACAGTACATCGGCAAAATGCAGACGCTGGCCAGGCAGCGCCACCTGAGCATCATGCTCACGGATGATGTCGTGCACCTTGAGCAGGACATCCTGCTTGATCGCGTGGTACTTCACCCAGTCGGTGGTGCGCGTGAAGACATAGACGAAGAAGTTCAGCGAATGCTCACCGTAGGTGGTGAAGTTCACGATCTGGGTGCGCGTCTGGTCGATCTCGTCATGGCCTTCCAGCATCTCGCGTACCGCGGCAACGATGGGGCCGACCTGGGCGGCATCCTCATAGCGCAGCCCCACGGTCTCGAAGATACGGCGATTGTACATGCGCGACGGATTCTCCACCGAGATGCTGGTGAAGATGGCGTTCGGCACGTAGAGGGGCCGCATGTCGAAGGTGCGGATGCGCGTCAGGCGCCAACCGATATCCTCGACGGTGCCCTCGATCTCGCGGTCCGGTGAGCGGATCCAGTCGCCGACCTTGAAGGGCCGGTCGAGATGGATCATCAGGGCGCCGAAGAAGTTGGCCAGCAGATCCCGCGCCGCAAAGCCGACCGCGATACCGCCGACACCCCCGAAGGCCAGCACCCCGGACAGCGAGACGCCGAGATTCTGCAGGATGGCCAGCCCCACCAGCACGACCACGACCGCCCGCAACAGCTTGCTGATCGCCGAGGCCGTGGTGGCATCCATCGCGTTGACGTTGGTGCCGGGCGGCGGCATGGTGCGCAGCGCCTCGAAGCGCTTGACCATGCGAATCAACGCCCAGGCCAGCGCCAGCAGGGTCACGATCTGGCGCGCCGTGCCCAGGTACTTCTCGGCCCCGCCGAGGCTGAACTGGCCGGTGATGATGCCGAGCGCCAGCAACACCCCCATGCTGTAGAGCCAGAATGACAAGGGATGACGCAGGCCATGCACCAGGGCGTCATCCCACAGGTTGCGGCTCTTCTCGGCATGCGTCGCCAGGCGGGTGAGCACCACCCGCTCGATGAGGTGCAGCAACAGCACCGCCAGCAGCAGCAGAGCGAGATTGATGCCCCACAGCGGCAGACCAAAGGTCTGCTCGACCCAGTGGCGCAGCGGCTCGACCCATTGATTGATCATCTCTTCGGCAGGCGCTGCCAGCTTGTCGGCAGCAGCCTCGGTGGCGGATTGCTCAGCCATGGGAATTCCTTGCCAGTCTTCGACTCGAAAAAGGCACCGCGTGCCTGATTATTGCGCGCTACCGGACTCAGAGGCCGACCGTGCGTCAGACGCGTCAGCGGCGCCTAGCGTGCCCGAGGGCATGGCAGCCTGCTGTGATGCCTGACTGGCCGCCATCGATTCGAGCCGCGCGTGGGTGCGCCGCCAGCGAGCCAGCCCCACCAGGCCATCCAGCGTCGGGCGAGCTCGCGCATAGCGCAGCCGCGCCTGGCGCTTGCCACGGTGGCGCTGCTCATCGTCATCGAGGCTGTCGAGCACTTCGCGCGCGGCGGCCGGGTCATTGCAGACCAGCGCCATGTCGCAGCCGGCGTCCAGCGCCAGGCGCGCACGCTCTGCCGGGCCGCCTTCCGCGACGGCCGCCGCCATGCCGAGGTCATCGGAGAAGATGGCGCCCTTGAAGCCGAACTCTTCGCGCAGCAGACCCAACCAGCTGGGCGAGAAGCCCGCGGGACGAGCATCGAAATCCGGATAGATCACATGCGCCGGCATCACGCCGCCCAGACGCTCGGCGAGGGCCGCGAAGGGCTTGAGGTCATGCTCGCGCAGCTCGCGGAATGGCCGCGGGTCGACCACGCGCTCCAGATGGGTATCTGCCGAGATGCCACCATGCCCCGGGTAATGCTTGCCGACGGCGGACATGCCCGCCTCCTGCAGCCCGTCGATGAAGGCGCCGCCCACCGCGATGACGTCTTCCGGCGTGGCGCCGAAGCTGCGATCGCCAATGATGGTCGAGCCCGCCACATCGATATCCAGTACCGGCGCAAAGGTGATATCACAGCCGATGGCTGCCATTTCCATGCCCAGCAGCCAGCCGGCATCGCGTGCCAGACCCAGGCCTGCGGCCTGGGCGTCTTCGCCGCAGCCATCACAGTCACGCCCGAGACAGCACTGTGCCAGGCTGCGCATCGATGGCAGGCGTGTCACGCCCTCGCGCAGACGCTGGACGCGCCCGCCTTCCTGATCGATGGCGATCAGCAGGTGCGGATTGACGCTGCGAATCTCGCGGCTCAGCTCCAGCACCTGCTCGGGAGAGGCGCAATTGCGCGCAAACAGGATGACGCCCCCGACGGCAGGGCGTGCCAGCAGTTCACGTTCGTCGCGGGCGAGGGTCAGCCCCGCAACATCGACCATTACGGAGCCCAGTGGCTGTGTCATGTCATCCTTCCTGTCCATGGCCTGCGGCAGTGATGTCCCGTGAAGAGAGGAATCACGACCGCCAGGACTTCATGTCTTTTACGGGGCTCGGCAGCCTGGAAGAAACGTGATGAATCAGGCTGCCAGCGCGAGGAAAGGCGCAATTCTAGCCGACTGAACCCCTATCGAACAGTCGCGGCCAGCTGCGCCCCGGCAAGGGGCTGTCACGTAGATTCCGGTGACAGCTCATGGAGGGTATCAGACTCGGACACCAACGCCTTCAGGCATGCAGCAGCACCGGAGTGCCGGGCACAGCCTCGGCAAAGAGTCGCAGCAGGTCGTCATCACGCAAGCGAATGCAGCCGTGGGACGCCGCTACCCCCATGGGCTCCGTGCTGGGCGTGCCATGAAAATAGATGTAGCGACGCAGGCTATCGACCCGCTCGCCGCGGGCATTGCGACCACGATTGACGCCGAGCTCGCGGCCGCTGAGCCACAGAATGCGCGTCAGGATCCAGTCTCGCTCAGGATGCTCCAAGGCAAGCTCGGGCGTGAACACCTCGCCCGTGAAGCGCCGGCCGCGATAGACGGCGCCACGCGGATTGCCCGCCCCGATGGCGGCACGAATCACATGCCAGCCGGTTGGCGTGCAACCGCTGCCGTCGAGCTCGCCGATACCGTTGAGGCCGCTGGAGATCGCGCAGGCGTGCACCAGCGCATCAGAGCTGGCCGCGGGGGGCGGCGCATCACGACTGCCACTCGGCGCGTCATTGCGTATCTCAAGGCTCTGGCGCGAGAGGTCCACCGCTACCCAGCAGGCCATCAGCTGGCCGCCTGGGTGACCGCCTCACCATCCCCGAGCGAGGCAGGCAGCGGCGCTGCCATCGCCGCAACCACCACCGGCCGCATGTGCTGGATCAGCTCACGCACCGTGGTGTGATGGCCGTACTCGGCCTCCTCGATATCGCGCAGCGCATCCAGGCCCGAGAAGGTGAAGATCACGCTGCCGAGCATGAAGTGCAGGCGCCAGAAGCGCTCGTTGTCGGGCAGATCAGGCGTCGCCAGCTTCAGAAGCTCGGCGAAGCGGCTGAAGACCGTGCCGTAATGCTCGCGGATATAGCGCCGCATGTGGCCCTGACCCTGGGTATAGGCAAGCCCGAGCAGGCGCATGAAGGTACGCAGGCTGTTGCGCTCGGCCGGCACCTCCAGCACGGTACGCGCCATCACCTCCAGCAGGACCTCCAGCGGCACCTGTCGCCCGGCGTATTGCTGCTCGACGCTGTCGAGGGCCGCGTGGAAACGCTCACTGAAAGGGTCGAGATAGCGTGCGAAGACCGCCTGGATCAGCGATTTCTTGGAGCCGAAGTGGTAGTTCACCGCCGCCAGATTGACCTTGGCCTTGCTGGTGATGTTGCGCAGTGAGGTCTCGGCGAAGCCGCGCTCGGCGAACAGCACCTCGGCAGTATCGAGGATGCGGGTAACGGTATCGGTCTGGGCCATGGGCGGAACCCTTGTCAGGTAGAAAAGGACTGGAGTCGTAGGTCACGGCGCAAGCCCCGCGCGGCGACTCTCTCATGAGGTGGTGCAGGTTCACCGCAAGGCGCGTTCGATCATGACACCCGTGAGCACTACCATCGGCGAACATTCGTTTGAAACACTTTGATTCTAGCGCGCCATGCCATGACTGACAATTCTCTCGCGTTTCAAACGCCAGAGGCTTAGCCAAGCCTGATATTCCCTCAGCGCTGACCATCCCGATTCAAGGGCTCGTCATGCTCGGTGACTGACCACCCCGCCAGAGCCAGGCCGGGTTCATCTCCAGACATTCACTTCCAGGCATTCACCTCCAGACATTCACTTCCAGACATTCCCTTCAAGAAAGAATGCCTCGGATATCGGCACGAAAAGTCGCCAGACAGCGATATCCCGGCGACTACCTGCCCTTTGAGGCCACCACGCAAGCCACGATGCCTTGCATGACCGCCATGACTGGATACAATGACAGTTGTATGGATGCACACCCCGTGCCGTCAGCTCAAGATGCCGCCCAGGCCAAAGGCAATGCCATGACCCAGCCGCTTACTCCGCGCCAGCAGGATGTCTTCGACTTCATCATCAAGACCATCAAGTCCTCTGGCTACCCGCCGACGCGGGCCGAAATCGCCCAGGCGCTGGGCTTCCGCTCGCCGAATGCCGCCGAGGAGCATCTGCGCGCCCTCAAGCGCAAGGGCGCCATCGAGATGGTGCCTGGCACCTCACGCGGCATTCGCGTGCCGTCGCTGGCTGACGTCGACGACAGCGCCAACGATGGTCTGCCGGTGATCGGGGAAGTGGCCGCCGGCAGCCCGATTCTTGCCAGCGAGCATATCGACCGTCACTGCCCGCTGCCGAGCGACTACTTCTCGCCGGCTGCCGACTACCTGCTGCGTGTGCGCGGCGTGTCGATGAAGGATGTGGGGATTCTGGAAGGCGACCTGCTGGCCGTGCACCGTACCACCAGCGTGCGTGACGGGCAGATCGTGGTGGCACGTCTGGGGGATGAAGTCACCGTCAAGCGCTTCCGCCGTGACGGACATTACGTGTGGCTGGAAGCCGAGAACGAGGATTTCTCACCGATCAAGGTCGACCTGCGCACGGACAGCCTGGAGATCGAGGGTCTCGGGGTGGGCGTCATCCGCGATGGTGGCCTGCACTGAGGCCTTGACCAGCAGCGCTTTTCTCGCAGAGCTCTGAGCAACAGAAAAGCAGCACGCATTGCACAAAAAAACCCGCCTCGAGGCGGGGTTTTTTTT
>NZ_JARWKU010000019.1:0-9202 GCF_029846435.1 Cobetia sp. 1AS1 | reverse complement strand
TCCGCTTTCACCGCCGCTGTGACGCAGTGATCGACGCTCATCCCGAGACACGCTGGTTGTTGACCCAGGTGCCGCCTTCGTCGCGACGTGTCGCCGGCATCGCCTTCGACATGATGTGGGATCACCTGCTGGCCGCCGAGATGCACGATGACGATATCGAGCGCCTCTATCGCCTGCTGGCGCGTGAGGAGGTGCCGTCACGCCTGTCGAGCCTGATCGAATGGATTCAGGTGCGAGATGCGCTCAGGCGCTATCGGGAGCTGGAGTTCACGCTCGCGACCATTGCCAGCATCGGCGAGCGCATGACGGCCAGACGCCGCTTACGCCAGACAATTGATACCCGCCAGACAAGTGATACTCGCAATGGAAGGCATACGCACAGGGTGGGCAATCTGGATGCAGACGCCAATCCCCTGGCGGACATGACGCCGTGGCTGGCGGATAACCGCGCGATGCTCGAGGACAGCTTCGCGCGGTTGTGGCCGGACATGCTGGCATTGCGCCAGCCGCCCGCTATCTGACGATCAGGCTTGCGCTCAGCGCAGCTCCAGACGCGTGAAGGGCCTCAGCAGGTAGGAGAGTACGCTGCGCTCGCCAGTCTCGATGTCGACCGTGGCGACCATGCCCGGCTTGATCGGCAGCGTCTCGCCGTTGTGCTCAAGCGCTGCGGTGTCGCTGCTGACCAGCACGCGATAGTAGCTCTCCTCGCCGCGTGGCGTTTCCTCCTCCAGGGTGTCCGAGCTGATGCGCTCGACCTTGCCCTCAAGCGTGCCGTAGACCGCATAGTCGTAGGCGCTGATGCGGATCGTCGCCGGCATGCCCGGGGCGATGAAGGCGACATCCTGCGGGCGAATGCGCGTCTCGAACACCAGGGTGTCCTCCAGCGGGGTGATCTGCATGATCTCCTCGCCGGGCGGAATCACCCCACCGCGCGTGGTGATGGCGATGTTGTTGACCACCCCGCGCACCGGCGAGAGCAGCCGGGTACGGTCCAGCTGATCACGCCGCTGCACGCTGGTTTCCTCAAGGGCGGCCAGCTCGGACTTCTTGTCGGCAAGCTCGGCGTAGGCATCCTGCAGATAGGTGTTGCGGATCTCGGCCTGACGACCGTTGAGCTCGGCGATCTCGCGATCCAGCTTGAGCATCTCCATCTCGCCCACGGCGCGCCGCTTGACCAGCGGACGGATCACCGCGAGCTGACGCTGAGCGGCACTGATTTCCTTGCTGACCGCATTCAGGGCGCTGTCACGCTTCTTGCGCCGGGCCGTGAACAGTTCACGCTCGGTGGCGGTCAGTGCCTCGTTGTCACGCACTTCCTCGGGGAACTCGATGCTCGACTTGTCCAGCACCTCGGCCTCCAGACGGGCGATGGTCGCGCGCAGCGCCTGCGCCTGACTCAGCGACTCCATGTAGGCCGAGCGAAAGCGGGTCTCGTCGATGGCAGCCAGCAGCTGACCGGCCTCGACGATCTCGCCCTCGCTGACCATCATCTCGTCGAGGATACCGCCCTCGAGGCTCTGGATGGTCTGCTGGCGGGAGGAGGGGATGACCTTGGCTTCGCCACGCGCTACCTCATTGACCTCGGCCCAGCTGGCCCAGGCGATGAACAGTGCGATGACCAGGAAGCTGGCCCACAGCAGCGGACGCGACCAGTGGCTTTCGAGCTTCTGGTCCGGCGCGCCCAGCTCACGTTTGAGGAGTTCGGGATCGAAACGCTGGCTCATGAGGCCTCCTGGCGCTGACGGGATGCGGAGGTGGCCGGTGTCTTGCCGGCCGATTGTCTGGCCATGATCTGATCCAGCGGGCCGTCCATGACGCGCTTGCCGTGGCGCAGTAACAGGGCGCGTTCGACCCAGCCGAGCAGCGACTTGCGGTGTGTGGCCAGCACCAGGGTGCGGCCGGCAAGCCAAGGGCCAAGAGTCTTGATGACGTGTTGCTCGGTGGCCTGATCCAGCGAGGCGGTGGGCTCATCCAGCAGCACCACGGCGGGGTCCTGCAGGACCAGGCGGGCAAGGCCGAGGCTCTGACGCTGGCCACCGGACAGGCTGTGGCGATCATGCAGCATCATGTCCAGCCCCAGCGGGTGGCGGCGTACGAAGTCGCCCAGTCCGGTCATCTCGATGACCTCCAGCAGGCGCATGTCGCTGACATCCCGCCCGTCGATGCACAGGTTGTCGCGCAGCGTGCCGCTGTACAGGCTGATGTCCTGCGGCAGATAGCCGATGGCGCGCTGGCGGTCGGCAGGATCGATCTGACTCAGGGCGAGGTTGTCGAGGGTCAGCTCGCCACTGGTGGGCGTGAAGTAGCCGGCCAGCAGACGCAGCAGGGTGCTCTTGCCGGCGCCGTTGCCTCCCAGCAGGGCGAGGTGTTCACCGGGGGCGATGCTCAGGCGGTCCAGCGCCAGGGCTTCCGGGGCTTCCTCGTCGTAGCGCCAGTGCAGATTCTCGGCCTGGTAGTGCCCGCGAGCCTGGGCGAGGCGCGCGAAGCGACGATCGCTGGGACGCTCGATGTCGGTCTCCATCAACGCATCCAGCCCTTCCTTGGCGACCTTGACGTGCTGCCAGCGACTCAGCAGCGCACTGATCTGCAGAGTCGGGCCGATGGCGCGCGACGAGAGAATCGAGCAGGCGATCAGGGCACCGACACTCAACTCGCCGGCCATGATCAGGTAGACCCCGGCGATGATGACGCCGACATAGGCCAGCTGCTGCATGCCGGTACCCCAGCTGGTCAGCCAGGCGACGGCGTGGCGGAAGGTGACGCCGCGGTGTGTCTGCTCGGAGGTCAGACGCTGCCATTGACGGCTGGCATGGCCCTCGGCGCGACAGGCCTTGAGGTTCTCGAGGTTGTCGAGAGTCTCGAGCAGCACGCCATTCTTGACCGCCGATTCGCGCATGCCTTCACGCGACAGCCGCGACAGCCACGGTTGCGCCAGCAGCACGGGAATCAGCATCAACACGATCGCCGCCACCGGCACCCAGACCACCGGGCCGCCCAGCAGGGCGATCAGGCCCAGGAACAGCAGCGCGAAGGGCAGATCCCCACAGGCACCCAATGTTGAGGCGGTGAAGAACTCGCGGATGGCATCGAAATCGCGGATCTGGCTGGCCATCGCCCCGGTCGAGCGCGGCTTGGCGGCCAGGCGCATCTGCACGGCGTGGCGGAAGATGTGATCGTTGAGTTCGAGGTCGATCTTCTTGCCCGAGTTCTCGATCAGCTGCGCCCGCAAGGCGCGCAACAAGGCTTCCAGCCCGATGGCGAGCATCACGCCGATGCCCAGCGCCCACAGCGTATCGACGGCGCCGGTCGGCACCACCCGGTCATAGACCTGCATCGCGAACAGGGCCGTGGCCACGGCCAGTAGAGCGGCAAGCGAGGAGGACAGCGCGACCTCGGCGAAGACGCGCCAATGCGACTTGAGGCGTGAGGTCAGCCAATGCCCCCTCTGGGTCTGGCTGTAGCCTTCCGCGCGCTCCAGCGAGATCTCGCCATGCGCAAACAGCGCAATGCCGGCGTAGGTGGCAGCCAGCTCGGACTGTGACAGCCAGTAGGCGCCGCCGGACAGGGGATCGAGCAGCTTGTAGCCGGGGCCACTGGGTGTGGCTCTCGTGTCATCGTCTGCCTGGGCGTCGCTCGTGTCGCTGCCCGACTCACTTGATGACTCGCTGCTCGATCCCGTGCTCGACTCGGCAGGCCACCGATGCGAGGCCTCATGGGACAGCAGCACGCGACTGCTGCCGTCTTCCAGCAGCACGACACAGGGCATCAGGCTGTCGGGAATCTCGCTGAGCGGCGCCTGACTCAGGCGCGCGGCGATGCCCTGCCGCGACAGGGCCTGCTCCAGATCCTGCGGCGCCAGCTCACCCTTGGTGAGAGGCATGCCGTGTCGCAGGCGCTCGAGGTCGATGCCGTGGCCCTGCAGACGCAGCAACTGGCGAACGCTCTCCAGCAAAGGGTCGGGTTGCGATGCTGCCGTGGCCGAGGAGGCGGTGGTCTGTGGGGCGCTCATGGGCTGACTCCCTGGCTGGCATGGTGATGAGAGTGGGGCAGCGAGGTGTGCGCCGTCTCTGGCGGGGTGGCAGTGGCTTCGGCCCGATAGGGCGATGAGACCAGCGGCAGCGCGCCCAGCTGGGTCGCCAGGTCATATTGATCGGTGAGCAGCTGAGTATTGAGTTCGATCATCTGGCGCCGTGCGGCGAAGATCTCGCTCTCGATGGTCAGCAGGTCCTCGATATTGCGCGAGCCGGTAATGAACTGGTCGCGATAGCTGCTGCGCAGGCGTTCGCCACTGCGCGCCTGCTGATCCAGCGCCTTGATGCGCGCCTCGACCGCAGGCTGACTGGCTGACAGACGCTTTATCTGGCGGCGCAGCTCGCGGGCGGTGGAGGCGGTCTCGAACTGGGCGGCGGTCAGGCGTGCGCGGTCCGCTTCGGGCTGGCGCAAAGGCGTCAGGCCCTGGAAGACCGGGGCCTCGATGCGCAGGCCGATGCTGGAGTCGCTGACCATGTCGTCGTTCGACTCATAGCGTGAACTGGTCGCCTCCAGACGCAACTCCGGCCAGCGCTCGGCCTCGCTCAGGCTCAGGGCGTGGCGCGCGGCATTCTGCTGGTTGACATGGCTGCGATAGGCCGGCGCGTTGGTGATGGCGGCATCGGTGGTGGCGAGGTCGCGGGCCAGATCCGCCACGATCGGCAGGGGCGGCGGGGCGCTCAGGGCGACATCCCTGAAGGAGCGGCCGCTGAGTATCTCGAGCTCCTGACGGGCGGTGTCGGCATCGCCCTGCAGGCGTGCCAGCCACTCGCGGGCACTGGCCAGATCAACGGCGGCCCGGTCCAGCTCGACCCGATCCCCATAGCCTGAGAAGGTGCGGTCATTGGCCAGGCGCTCGAGGCTTTCGAGCTTCTCGATGTAATCGCGCACGCGGCGCATCATGGCGCGATTGGCGCCCAGATCGATATAGGCGGTGATCGCCTCCTGGGCGATTTCCATGCGGGTCTGATCCAGGGTGTCACGCTCGACGTTCCGCTCTGCCGTGCGCTGCTCGACCTCGGCCTCCACCTGGCCCCAGTCGTACAGCATCTGGCTCAGGGTGAGCCGGTAGCCGCCTTCGGTAAAGTTGTCCTCGGTGCCGACACTGCTTTCCAGGCGCGGCCAATAGCCATCCTCGGCGATCTCGATCTCCGTGCCCGCGGCACGCACATTGGCCCGGGCGGCCTCGATGCGAGGGTCATGGGCAAGCACATCGCTCAGCACGGCGGCGAGATCGCGATTCGTCTGGGCAGTGGCCGGGAGTGATGCTGAAAGCCCGGCGGAGATGGCACAGATGGCGACGCAACGCTTCGTCGCTGGCATGCGCGGAAGTGTTGCCTGTCTGTGGGCAGACGGGCAACGAAATAGGGTGGGCATCATGTGACTCCTTGTCTTCAGAGTGTCCTCTGAAGTGCTGCGTCATCCTGACGCTCTAGTGTTTCTGAATCATGCTGATCATCAAGGGAGGTGCCCCTTGCGGGGCACCTCGATCAGGCTTATCCGTTGCTGGTATTCACGGTCACGTCTTGATCGATATACAGCGTTGCCTCACCAAGCTGATAAGTATCATACGTCGTGCCGTTGAACTCGGTCGTTGTCGCGGAGGATGTTGCCCCAGCCGCTTCCACGCTATCGCCTTCATCGCCATCGATGTACAGCTCGTTATCACCATCGGTGAGGTTCAATACCGTATCGGCATCGATTTTCAGACTGGTGCCGGTCTCGCTGCTGGCCGAGATATCGAGCACTTCGATGTTGGCCGCAGTATTTACCGAAGCATCCGCATCCAGCAGTGCAGTCAGGTCAATGCTTTCCCCGGTATTGTCGAAGCTCAAGGTATCAATACCTACGCCACCCTCGACGTCGAAGGTGAGGGTGGATGTCACGATGGTGTCATCGCCATCACCGCCATCGAAGATATTGCTGCCAGCGCCACCTGAGAGGTAATCATCGCCCAGACTCCCGATCAGAGTGTCATCGCCATCGCCACCTTGGAGGGCATCACTTGCGCTACCGCCGGTCAAAACATCATTTCCCGCAAAGCCGTAGAGATACACACTGGTATCGCTGCTGCTCTCATCAAAGATATCGGCTTCTGCGCCTCCAACAAGAATGGAGGAAGCATCAATCCCGCTGAATACCGAGCTGCCGTCTAGAAGATCAACATCAACCAGTGATGACAGTGTGCCTGTTGTTTCTGCATCGTAAACATCTGTGGCAGTAATACTCAAAGCATCAAAGAGTTCTACATCTACTAGGTTGATACCTCCTTGATCCAGCGTGACCGTCGCGAGAAGTTGATTTAGCGCTTCGTTGTCAATATCACCGCCATCAGCTGCAGTAATAGTGATCTGAGCATTGGCAGCGACGGTGCCAAGTACGCCATCGAATTCGGCACCTGTGTCTTGAACACTGAGCCCTAGAGCGATAGCCAAATCGTCATTCCAGGTGAAATCTGGAGCAGTAATGAGTGAATCCACGTCAATTGTGACTAGCGCACTATAATCAAATACCACGGATCGCAGGTTGTTGTCATAATCTGCAACAAAGACATTGCTATCGTAAAGATCAATAAGGCCTAATGCTTCCAGCCCCACGAGTCCGAGAAGTTCATCATCATCTGCAGTCACGGTAGGGGCGGCATTACTCACCGAATCCAGGCTCTCCTCGCCAATGAAGGTGATTTCGCCCGTCGCCGTATCGCCATCACCATCCACGACCGTGACACTGACATCAGACTCATTGACCTCCGTGCCCACCAACAACTGCTCGCCGCTGATGAGGAAGTCGATGACCTCACTGCTCGTCAAGGTGCCACCTTCGGTCAGATCGAGTCCGTCGATATTGATGACCTGGTTGGCGGACGCGGCAGGATCAGCGGTCAATCCACCCTCTGTGTTGATATAGAGGACGGTCGCACCGGCTGCCGAGACATATTCGGCACTGATATAGCTCGCAAGATTGTTGGTGGCGCTATCGACGTAATAGGCCCCGTTGAGCATATCGCGCAGATCAAGAATGTCTCCTGATCCGACGCCACCATTATTGAAGTTGAGCACGGTGTCTGTTGCCGCAGCAGCGACAGTGCCCTCATCACCGGACTCCCAACGAAGGATGTCGACCCCATCGCCACCGTCCAAGGTGTCGTCGTCTGCACCGCCGATCAGCAGGTCAGTCGCACCACCTCCGTTCAGTTCGTCATTGCCGCTACCGCCGCGCAGGAGGTCGCTGCTAGTGCCTCCATTGAGCTCGTCATTACCACCATAACCGTAGAGTGACTCACCTGTGCTAGCAGCGGTAAGGGTATCTTCTCCCTCATTTCCTTCCTTGATCGGCGGTTGGTAGTCTCCCGAGAAAAGGTCAAGATCAAGATCGATAACAGTTGCATTGGCTGCTACATCGGAGGTTGCATCCAGCGTATCTGTAGCTGAAATACTGGTTGTGCTCAGGATGGATGAGATAATGGCATCCAGGTCCAGGATATCCAGCAGGCCGGAAAGTATCCCGTCTGTCGATATAGTGAAGTCGATGCTTGCCAAAATTTCATTTATTTCCAAGTTGGAAATCTGGCTGCCATCAGTCTTGGTGATGGTGATTGTTTCAGTTGACACTCCACTCTGTGTCGTCACTACCAGCCCCAGCTCGCTTGCCATGGCTGCGCTGTAAGTCCAGCTGCTATTTCCTACGAGAGTATCCAGCAACTCCTCTACAGTAGGCACATCGACCAGAGGCACTGCATCTAGTGCAGCTAAAGTGAGCGCCAACAAGTCAGAGATGCCATCCAAATACGTGCTGACTGTATTGTAGATGTTGCTTGTGCTGATACTGACTGAGGCGAGGTTGTTGTCTACATCGTAAGCGTTGTAAAGCTGATTGTTATTCAGGTCTACAATACTTAGTACATTAGCACCCACAATTCCCAGTACATCATCAGTCTCTGTGACATTGACAATTGGTCGAGAATTGGCCTCATCTGCGGTACTGAACTGGCCCTGGTGGCTGTAGCTATAGTCCCCTGAGTCGATATTCAGGCTGAAGGATTCACCCGACAGCGTTTCGACCGCCAGAATGCCATCGACGATGCTGACAGTATCGCCAGCCTCCAGACCAATCTCGGTAGAGGTGCCGGTCACGTCCGCATAGGTGCCATCATCAGAGACAGTGAATGTCAGGCCCTTGAAGGTGAAGGACTGCACCTGCCCATTTGCCGCATCAGCCCCAAACCCGAAGTCATCCTCACCATCGAAGATGGAGCCGGTGTAATCCGTATTCGAGCTCAGAGTCTCCACGACGGTACTTGCCGCAATCGTCGGTACATCATCAGTGATATCGATGTTCAAGGTGCTGCTGGTGCTCGACGTGCCATCGGTCAGAGTGACAAGCACATCCACCGTGGATGACTCGGCATTCGCCTGATCAATGTTGCCGAGCAGTTCTGCGCTGTAGACAACTTCCGAGCCATCCTCGGTGACGGAAACGACCATGACGGCCGTCGCTGCAGCGTTATCGACATCACTTGCCAGTGTGAGCGTACGTCCTTCATCCGTGACAACCCAATCAAGCGCCTGGCCGTTGCTGGTAAGCGACTCGGTGGAGCTGAGTGAGAGAGTTGCCTCACCGCTGGTATCGGCGAATGTCTGAGTGCTGGCGACGGCGCCCGCAGCAGAGGCGATCAGCGCTTCCGAGATCGTCAGACGGTTGGCATTGCCCAGATCGAGGAAATCGTCGCTCAGCTTGGTCGCCGTATCGGTCACGGCGGCCACATTCTCATTTCCTGCATCGTCCGTCACGGTCATGGTCACGGTCAGCAGTCCCTCTGCCAGACCGGTAAGGTCGACGCCTGACACAGTCACTTCGCCCGCCGCCGAGACAGTGATGTTCTCGGTTGGGACGGTGACGGAGCCATTATCAGTATCGGTGATCACGATCGTGAGGTTGCTGCTGGTCAAGCCGGCTTCGACAGTGCCTTCGAATGTCACATCTGTCGCTTCTGCAGCGTTGATGTCCCCATCAGCATCCGTGAAGCTGATGACACTCCCTGTCGGAGCGGTCGTATCAATGACGACGTCTTGACTCTCGATGTCGCCATCGTTGCTGGCGGCGTCCTGCACCTTGAGCTGCACGGTGGCAGAAGTGGTGAGGTTTGCATCGGCGTAGCTGACGGCAGTACCGG
>NZ_JARWKU010000018.1:0-15393 GCF_029846435.1 Cobetia sp. 1AS1 | reverse complement strand
TACGCACCAGCCACTCACCGCCATGATGGCGGGCATCGAGATAGCTGGCGACGGCGGCCAGCAGCGAGCCCGCATGCAGCGGGCCGGAAGGGGTAGGGGCAAAGCGGCCACGGTAGGCGGTAGGCATGTGGGCTCCGTCATCCTTCGTGGTGGGGAATTCGCAGGCAGCAGGGCCTGAACGCATACGGGCACCGCTCCGAGGAGGGTGCCCGTATGGGGGATGAGGGCGACGGCCTGACGTCGCTTCATCGACAGCAGGGCTTAGCGGCCCAGCTGCTTTTCCTTCAACTCGGCCAGCGTCTTGCAGTCGACACACTGGGTAGCGGTCGGACGTGCTTCCAGACGACGAATGCCGATCTCGACGCCGCAGGCTTCGCAGAAGCCGTAGTCGTCTTCATCGATGTTCTCGATGGTCTCGTTGATCTTCTTCAACAGCTTGCGCTCGCGATCACGTGTTCTCAGTTCGAGGCTGAAGCCTTCTTCCTGAGTGGCACGGTCTGCAGGGTCCGCGTAGTTGTTGGCATCTTCCTGCAAGTGACGCACGGTGCGATCGACCTCTTCCATCAGCTCCTGTTTCCAGTCCAGCAGGATCTGACGGAAGTGCGCTAGCTGCTTCTCGTTCATGTACTCTTCACCCGCTGCCGGCTCATACGGGGTGAATTTCTTAAGCGCTTCCGGCTTGGTTTCAGCTAAGGGCATGGGACCGCCTCATTCCGCAAGGTGACTTGGGCCGTCGACAGTCTGTTGCACTGCCTCCTTGGCCACGGCGAGGGGGCTGTCCTGACTGCTGCCCTCGCGAGAAGATCAGCTTATTTAGCGTAAAAATGACAAGTTTGCAACCGATCTCCGACGATAGTTTGTAGCGAGCAGTGGTCCGGCATGTACCGGAAAACACCGATTTTCCTGCACGAAGGGGCTGGGAATGGGCCTTGGCAGGCGCCTAGAATGAAGCTCCCATCCTGAGGAGTGTTGTCATGCCGTTTGCCCGCCGTCTTGAATCCGTCGCTGCCTTTCGCGTGATGACGCTGCTGGAAGCCGCCCAGGCGCGCGAGGCCGCGGGCCATGATGTCATTCATCTGGAAGTGGGTGAGCCCGACTTCCCGACCCCCGCGCCGGTGATCGCCGCCGGGCAGGCGGCGCTGGCGGCCGGTCAGACGCGCTACACCCCCGCCTGCGGCCTGCCGGCCCTGCGCGAGGCCATCGCGGCAGACTATCAGCGCCGTCACGGCGTCACGGTCTCTCCCTCCCGTATCATCATCACGCCCGGTGCCTCCGGTGCCTTGCTGCTGGCCACATTGCTGTGCGCCGAACGTGGCGACAGCGTGTTGATGGCCGACCCGACCTACCCCTGCAATCGCCACTTCATGGGCCTGGTGGATGCCCAACTGGATGTGGTGCCCGTCAATGCCGAGAGTGGCTGGCAGCTGACCGCCGAACTTGCCGATGATTTCTGGCGCGAGAACACGCGGGCCGTGATGGTGGCATCGCCCTCCAATCCCACCGGACACGTGCTGTCGCCCGAGGAATTGAAGGCGCTGGGCGAGCTGTGCCAGACGCGTGATGCGCACCTGCTGGTGGATGAGATCTATCAGGGGCTGACCTATGGCATGCCTGCGCACACCGCACTGGCGGAGTGCCCCGATGCCTTCGTCATCAACAGCTTCTCGAAATACTTCGGCATGACGGGCTGGCGGCTGGGCTGGCTGGTGGCGCCTGAAGCGGCGGTCGAGCCATTGTCACGCCTGGCGCAGAATGTCTTCCTGGCTGCGTCGACGCCTGCCCAGCATGCGGCGCTGGCGGCCTTCACGCCGGAATGCGAAGCAGAGCTCGAGCGTCGTCGGCAGGTGCTCGAAGCCCGCCGTGGCGTGCTGCTGGCCGGGCTCGAACGCCTGGGGCTGGCGCCGTCGGTGCCGCCGCAGGGCGCCTTCTACGTCTGGCTAGATATCTCGCATCTGAGTGATGACAGCGAGGCCTTCTGCCGCGCACTGCTGGAAGAAGAGAATGTCGCCATCACGCCGGGCACGGACTTCGCGCTGGCTGAAGGGCGTCGCCATGTGCGTATCGCCTTCACCGCCGATGAGGCGCGTCTGCGCGAGGCCCTGGCCCGCATGGAGCGCTTCCTTGAGCGGCGTGCCACTCAGGCGGGAGTGTCGGCTTGATGGAGCTTGAGGGGCTGTATCGTGGTCGTCTGATCCGTCGCTACAAGCGCTTCTTCGCCGAGGTGGAGCTGCTCGAGGGTGAGCGGGCCGGTGAAGTGGTGACGGCGCATTGCCCGAATACCGGCTCGATGCGCGCGGTGTGCGTCGAAGGCTGTGAGGTATGGCTATCGCCGTCCGACAACCCCAAGCGCAAGCTCGCCTGGACCTGGGAGCTGATTCGCCTGCCCCTGGACCCTCCCGGCGCTGACGGCCGGCGTGAGGCCTTGGTGGCGGTGCATACCGGACGTGCCAATGCCCATGTCGAGGCGGCGCTGCAGCAGGCAAGCGTCAGCGTGCTGCACGACATGGGGTTTGCCGACTTTGCGCGCCTCAAGCGCGAGTCGCGTGTCGAGGTCCTGCTGCCGGGCAATGACACGCCGGAGCGCTCACGGCTCGATTTCCAGATGTGGCCGAAGGAGGAGGGCGCGGCCTCGATCTATCTGGAGGTCAAGCAACTGACGCTGCGTGAATCCGACGGTCACGGCTATTTCCCGGACTCGGTGAGTACGCGTGCACAGCGTCATCTGGCCAGCCTCGCGGCGCTGGTCGCAGCAGGCCACCGCTGCGTGCTGGTGTTCTGCGTCGCCCATGACGGGATCGAGGATGTCGCACCGGCGGCGCATCTCGACCCGGCCTATGCGCAGGCCTTTGTCCAGGCGCAGGCCGCCGGTGTCGAGGTGCTGGCGCTGGGCATGCAGATCACGCTCGAGGAGTACCTTTCAGATGCGGGTCAGCCACTGTGGCGAGCAAGACTGGGCCTGACGCGCGCGCTGTCACTGCATGACGCGCGCTTTGCTGGCTGATCAGGTCGCTGGCGCTCAGCCTGTCAGTCAGCGCTCGTCTCTCTCCATAATCTCTCTATCATTTCTCCCTCATTTCTCCACCGCTGCCTGCGGCCTCCCATAGCAGCAGCTGTGCTGGTGAAGCGTCGTTGTGTACCAGCTCAACGTCCAGCACGGTCAAGCGTTGGCCGACGCAGGGTCCGCTGATGCAGGTGCCGTGATGCGGTTCGAAACAGGCCTGATGGCGGTGGCAGAGGATCAAGCCGCCGGTCGCGTCCATGTAGGGATCGCCAGTCTCGTCCTCGGTCAGCATTCGACTGCCCTGGTGCGGGCAGCGGTCGAGGAAGGCGCGCGGGCCATCGGGCTGCATCACCAGCAGGGCCGGGCGGCCATCATCGAGTGTCAGTGCCATGCTGCGGCCGATGGGCAGTGATGGCAGCGGCAGTCTCAAGCACAGTCTGGATGAGGGCCCTTGGGGTAGTGTTGGTGGCCTTTCGGACATGAGGGGGCTCGCATCGGGTATCATGGCAGCGTTGGCACGTTCTCTTGTGGTCTTTTACCGTGTCTTGCCGCTTCCTTCCATGCCGGGTCATCTTCATGTCGCTATTTCGCCGCTCGATCACTTCCAGCTTCCGCTCCAGCAACGAATCCGAGACGCCTGAGCGCACGGCCGGGGTGAGCCGTCGCCAGTTGCTGGCCGGCATGGTCGCCTCGGCGGGCGGGCTTTCCGTGCTGGGCACGGCACTGGCTAGCCCGCTCGCGCAGGCCGCTCAGCCGGCCAACGGGCCGTTGCCACCGCTGCCGGCCTGGCATGACCCCAAGGCATCCCACCCGTTGCTGGGCAGCATTCTGGTCGCGGAGGGCAATCGTCGTCTGTCGCCAGCGGCGCTGGTCGATTGGAGTCAGGCGCACTCGATGGTGCTGCTGGGCGAGCATCACGACAATCCGGACCATCACCAGCTGGAACGCTGGTTGATCGATGCGCTGGTCGCGCGGCGTCAGCTGGGTGGTGTGGCGCTGGAGATGCTGGATACGACCCAAGATGCCGCCTTGTCGCTGGCCAACCGCACGTCGCTTGCGGTCGCCGGATTGCCGGATGACGAGCTTCAGCAGTTGCTGGCCTGGAATGCGCGCTGGCCCTTCACCGATTACGCTCCCCTGCTGCGCGGAGCGCTGGACAGCGGGGCGCCGCTCGCCTCTGCCAGCCTGTCGGCGGCACAGCTGGAGGCCAGCATGGCACCGGGACAGTCGCCGCTGGCGCTGCCGGAAGCGGTACTGCGCCTGCAGCGTGAGGCACTGGATGAAGGCCATTGCGGCCTGCTGGGCGCAGAGCGCCTGGATGCGATGCTGCGTGCGCAGCTGGCGCGGGATCAGCAGATGGCGGAACGCCTGGAGGGCCTGGTGGCCGATGGTGCCACCAGCCTGCTGGTGTGTGGCTCCGGTCATGCCCGTCGCGATATCGGCGTGCCGCGCTGGCTGGACGGCAGCACGCTGTCGGTGGCGCTGATGCCGGTGGCCTGGGATGACGCGGGCCAACCGCTGACGCATCTCACCGATTATCTGCCGGAGAGCGCCGGTGCGGCGCCGGCCTATGATCTGGTGTGGTTCACGCCGGCGACGGCGCCAGTCGCGGATGCCTGTGAAGGCCTGCGTGAGACGGTGCAGACGACCGTCAGCTAGCGGCCAGTCAGGTTCTGGGCGTCAGCAACACAACAGCGGGCTGAATTGCCGGCATGAAAAAAGGCACCTCTCGGAGGTGCCTTTTTCGTTGGTGCGACCTGCGTGGCGCGACCTGAACAGTGACGCGATCAGGCGTTCTTGAGATCCGAGGCGCTATCGGCACGACGACGCGGTGCCTTCTGCGGCGTTTCGTCTTTGCGACTGTCATTGTGGCCGTCGTTATGGCTATCGTTGCTGCCGGCCTGCTCACGGAAGCGGTCTTCGATATAGGTGATGCGCGTGCGGCCGTGGGGCACCGGCTTGAAGTCGGCATCGACGCTGACCAGCACGATGCGGTCGATGGTCAGGATGCGCTCGCGGGTGATCTTGTTGCGGATCTCGACGCACAGCGAGATTGAGGTGCGACCGAAGGCGCTGGCGGTGATGCCCAGTTCGATGATGTCGCCCTGGCGCGCGCTGGAGACGAAGTTGATCTCCGACATGAACTTGGTGACCACGCGCGAGGTGCCCAGCTGGACGATGGCGTAGATGGCCGCTTCTTCATCGATCCAGGCCAGCAGGCGTCCACCGAACAGGGTGCCGTTGGGGTTGAGATCTTCAGGCTTGACCCACTTGCGGGTATGGAAGTTCATGCACTCTCTCCTCGGGATGCCGGCGCACCTCACCGGAAGTGCGAGCCGTGATCCTCAGCTGCGTTTACCTCGAAAGTATATAGACTTTAGTTGCGACTGTCTGTGCATGGCCCGGATAGCGCAGCGCTATCGCGGCGCGGAAGAATTGCTGGCGTCATGACGCGAAACGGCCGACAGGAGTGTCCTGTCGGCCGTTTTCTTGCGGTGCCTGGCGCTTGGTCTGTGGCGACTGCTGTAGGGTGCCTGAACTCAGCGCTGGTCGGGCGGGCAGTTGTCGCGGCAGACGCGGAAGATGGCCACTTCCCCGAACAGGTTCGGCCACCAGGTCGCCGCCGGGTGTGGCTCGTGATCGCCATTGCCGACCGCGCGGTCGATGATCTTGAGGCCCTGGGCGCGACACAGGCGCTCGAAGTCCGCGAAGGTCGACAGGTGGATGTTCGGCGTGTCGTACCAGGCGTGAGGCAGCGATTTGGAGACCGGCATGCGGCCCTTCATGCCCAAGTGCAGGCGGTGGCGCCAGTAGGCGAAGTTGGGGAAGGTGATGATGGCCTCACGCGAGACACGCATCATCTCTTCCAGCGCACGGTCCGGGCGACGCAGTACCTGCAATGCCTGGGACATCACCACGCGATCGAAGGTGTCGTCGGCGAAGTTGGCCAGGCCATCATCGACATTCTGCTCGATGACGTTCACGCCACGGGCGATACAGGCACTGATGTTGTCGGGGTCGATCTCCAGGCCATAGCCGAAGACCTGCTTGGTCTCCTTGAGGGAGGCCAGCAGGGTGCCGTCACCGCAGGCGAGGTCCAGCACGCGCGCGCCTTCGGGAATCCAGTCATGAATCTGGGCGAGGTCGTTACGCATGGCTGGTCTCCTTGGTGCTCGGCTTTTGCGTGGCTTGCGCGCCACAGGCGTGGTCGTAAGCGCGAGTCAGGAAGTTGCCCAGCACCGTCTCGTAGCGTTCGCCCGGCAGCAGGAAGGCATCATGGCCGTGCGGCGAGTCGATGTTGGCGTAGCTGACCGACTTGCCGGCATGGATCATGGCATTGACCAGCTCGCGAGAGCGTGACGGCGCGAAGCGCCAGTCGGTGGTGAAGCTGACTACCAGTACCGGGCAGCTGATCGGCGCCATGGCCGCGGACAGGTCATCGCCTGCCGTGGCGGCAGGATCGAAGTAGTCGAGCGCCTTGGTCATCAGCAGGTAGGTATTGGCATCGAAGGCGGTGGAGAAGGTGTCGCCCTGGTGGCGCAGATAGCTCTCGACCTGGAAGTCGACGTCGTAACCGAAGTTGAGGCGGTCCTGACGCAGGTCGCGCCCGAACTTGGTGCCCATCGAGTGCTCGGAAAGATAGGTGATGTGACCGACCATGCGCGCCAGCTTGAGGCCGCGCTTGGGCACGGCATCGACACGCGAGTACCAGCCGTCATGGAATTCCGGGTCAGAGCGAATCGCCTGACGCGCGACTTCATTGAAGGCGATGTTCTGCGCCGAGAGTTTCGGCGTGCAGGCGATGATGGCGACATGACCGACGCGATCAGGGTGGTCCATCACCCACTGCAGCGCCTGCATGCCACCCAGCGAGCCACCGACCACCGCCGCGAAGCGGGTAATGCCGAGAGACTCGGCGAGGCGCTTCTGGCTCTCGACCCAGTCCGGCACGGTCACCAATGGGAAGTCAGGCCCCCATTGCTCGCCCGTCTCCGGGTTGATCGAGGTCGGGCCGGTGCTGCCGTGGCAGCCGCCGATGTTGTTCAGCGCGATGACGAAGAAGCGCGAGGTATCAATGGGCTTGCCGGGGCCGATGTAGTCGTCCCACCAGCCAGGCTTGCGGTCGCTCATGGCGTGATAGCCAGCCGCATGATGGTGGCCGGTGAGGGCATGACAGATCAGGATGGCGTTGCTGGCGTCCGCGTTCAGCTCGCCGTAGGTCTCGTAGACCAGCGAGTACTGCTCGAGGCGTCTGCCGCAGGCCAGCTCCAGCGGGGTATTGAAGTGGGCAGTCTGGGGCGTGACGAGACCGACCGAATCCGGGGGCAGGGAATCAGGCATCGTGGTGAAGGTTTCCAGCATCATGTCCAGCAGAGTGTTCGGGGCAAGGCCCGTGTCCGGGGCGCGAAGCCGCGGTGATGCGCCTTGTGGGCGTCTCGTGCACCGTGGTTCTGGCTTCGGCCGAGGGCTCACTCTAGCACAGCGTGCGCACGCGTGATCCAGTGACACGCGATGCAAGAGCGCCCGCCACGGGAGTCCATGGCGGGCGCTGATCTCGTCGGCACGCGCCTTGGGCGCGTGCAAGCCAACCTTGCTGGCGGAGCGCCGGCTTAACTGAAGGCGCTGCGCAGCATGCCCAGTGACGGCAGGGTCTGGTTGATCAGGCTGCCGACCAGATTGAGCGCGATGAACACGAAGATCGGGGACAGATCGAGCATGCCGATCGACGGAATCACCTTGCGCACCGGCTTCATGATCGGATCGACCAGCTGGTGGACCAGGATGGCGCCCGGGTGGTTGGCCTGCGGTGCGACCCACGACAGGATGATCATCGCGATCAGGGCGAAGAAGTAGATGTTGATGATGCTGTCGAGAATGGTGCCCAGTGCCGTCAGCGCGATGAAGCCGACCGGCAGCATGCCGCCACCGAACAGGGCGCCGATCGCGACCAGCACCAGGCTGACGACGATGAAGGCCGCGGCCAGGGTGGCGATGTCGAAGCGTCCCAGCGGGCGCAGGATGCCCTGCAACGGGGCTACCAGCGGGTTGGTCGCCTTGACCACTGACTGGGTGACCGGGTTGTAGAAGTCCGCGCGGGACAGCTGCAGCAGGAAGCGCAGCATCAGGATGTAGACAAACAGTTGCAGCAGGATGGTGACCAGCTGAAGTCCGATATTACCCATAGCACCCATGGGGCTTTCCTTAAGACGGTGAGAAGTGGGCGCGCGATAGTGCACGCGTCATGCCGCTAGCATGCCAACAACAGATGAACAGCGCATGATGGCCTGTTGTGACCCGGGCTGCCAGCGGCCTGCAGGAGTTGTCAGTGGAGCAGAGGCTGTCAGCGATCCAGCTCGCGGGCAAGCTCGGCGGCGCGCACGCTGGAGGCCTTGGCGGCGCGCTCGACGATATCGCGCAGGCCATCCTCCTCGAAGCTGTTGATGGCGCGCTCCGTGGTGCCATTCGGCGAGCACACGCGGCGACGCAGCTCGGCAGGCTCATGCTCGCTGGAGAAGGCCATCTCGGCGGCACCGCGGGCGGTCTGGATCGCCAGGCGGCGCGCGGTCTCGGCGTTCAGTCCCAGCTCGATACCTGCCGCTTCGAGTGACTCGATGAACAGGAAGAAGTAGGCCGGGCCGGAACCGGAAATGCCGGTGACGGCTTCCAGCAGACCTTCTTCCTCGACCCACTCGACGATACCGACCGCAGTCAGCATCTCATCCATCAAGCCGCGTTGCTCCTCCGTCACCTGGGCGGTGGCATAGAGGCCGCTGGCACCGACACCGACCAGTGACGGCGTGTTGGGCATGCAGCGGATGATGGCGAGGTCGCCGCCCAGCCAGCGCTCGAGGCTGTCGCAGGTGATGCCGGCCGCGACCGAGACGATCAGCGGCTTGCGGTTCTGCACCGCAGGGGTCAGCGCCTGGCAGACGTCATGCATCATCTGCGGCTTGACGCCCAGCACCACCACATCGGCTTGCGAGACGGCGTAGGCGTTGTCCTGGGTCGTGCTCACGCCGTAGCGCTGCTCGAGGGCATCGAGTGTCTCGCGCGAGCGGGCCGTGGCGATGATGCGGTCCGCGGGATAGCCGGCATCGACCATGCCGCCGAAGATGGCACTGGCCATGTTGCCGGCGCCAATGAAGGCGATGGTGCGCGGTGTAGCGGTGCTCTGGTGCGTCATGCGGTGCTCCTGATCATTCAGTGGGAGGGCTGGCGGCAAGCTCGAGAGCCTTGCGTGAGCGTTGGGCTTGCATCAGCGAGCGTTGGATTCAGTGGACGTGGGAATAGTCACGTGCGCCGAAGATGGCAGTGCCGAGGCGTACCAGTGTCGCACCTTCGGCGACGGCGGCCTCAAGATCCGCGCTCATGCCCATCGAGAGCGTATCGAGCCGGGCCTGCGGGTAGCTGGCGGCAGGGAAGCGCGTCTGCAGTTGCTCCAGCAGCTCGCGCAGCTGGCGGAAGGGCGCACGGCGCTCGGTCTCACTGGCATCGGCGGCGCAGGGGGCCGGAATCGCCATCAGGCCGCGCAGACGCAGTCCGGGCAGCGCGATCACCGTCTCGGCCAGCGTCAGCAGTTCCTGCGGTGCCACGCCAGCCTTGGAGGTTTCGCCGGAGATGTTGACCTGCAGGCAGACATCGAGTGCGCCAAGCTCATCGGGGCGCTGCTCACTCAGGCGGCGTGCGATCTTCTCGCGTTCCACGGTATGCACCCAGGCGAAGTGCTCGGCAATGGCGCGCGTCTTGTTGGACTGGATGGGGCCGATGAAATGCCATTCGATATCGGTGAGGTCCGACAGCGCCTGCTGCTTGTCCAGCGCTTCCTGCAGATAGTTCTCGCCGAAGGCCCGCTGGCCGGATTGCCAGGCTGCGCGCACCAGCGTGGCGGGTTTGGTCTTGCTGACGGCCAGCACTTGCGCCGAATCAGCGTTGCGTTTACTTGTCTGCAATGCCTTTTCCAGCCGCGCGCGGGCCTCTAGGATACACTGGGTAACACAAGCTTCGTCGTCGGGGACTGCGGTCATGCGGCTCGGCTCCAGAATTTGCGGAACAACCTGGCGATGGCTGGCACGGTATCAGGCGTGTCATCAATAGCATGAGCGTGACAGGCCTGGTGACATGGTGCCCATCGCACTATCTACTGAAGAGCCACTTCACACTTTCACCAGAGTACACAAGACTCGTTGGTACAAGAGCTTCGGTCTTCGCGAGGGAACTGCATGGATATTACCGAACTGCTGGCTTTTTCGGCAAAACAGAACGCGTCGGATCTTCACCTGTCCGCTGGTTTGCCACCGATGATTCGTGTCGACGGTGATGTGCGGCGCATCAATGTGCCGTCAATGGATGACAAGCAGGTGCGCGCGCTGATCTACGAGATCATGAACGACAAGCAGCGGCGTGACTTCGAGGAATTCCTCGAGACCGATTTCTCCTTCGAGGTGCCGGGTGTCTCGCGCTTTCGTGTCAACGCCTTCCATCAGGGGCGTGGCGCGGGGGCCGTCTTCCGTACCATCCCCTCGGAAGTGCTGACGATGGAGGATCTGGGGCTCGGTGAAGCCTTCCGCAAGATGTGCATGCTGCCGCGCGGCCTGATTCTTGTCACCGGGCCGACCGGCTCTGGTAAATCCACCACGCTGGCGGCGATGGTCGATTACATCAACGAGAACAAGTACGACCACATCCTCACCATCGAGGACCCGGTGGAATTCGTGCACCAGTCCAAGCGATGTCTGGTCAACCAGCGTGAAGTGCACCGTGATACCCACGGCTTCGCGCCCGCACTGCGTTCGGCGCTGCGTGAAGACCCGGATGTCATTCTGGTCGGCGAGCTGCGAGATCTCGAGACCATCCGCCTGGCACTGACCGCGGCCGAGACGGGCCACCTGGTGTTCGGCACCCTGCACACCACCTCCGCGACCAAGACCGTCGACCGTATCATCGACGTCTTCCCCGGCGAAGAGAAGTCGATGGTGCGCTCGATGCTATCCGAGTCCCTGCAGGGCGTCATCGCCCAGACACTGCTCAAGAAGATTGGTGGTGGCCGGGTGGCGGCTCACGAGATCATGATCGCGACGCCTGCCATCCGTAACCTGATCCGCGAGGACAAGGTGGCGCAGATGTATTCCTCCATCCAGACCGGTGGCGCCCTGGGCATGCAGACTCTGGATTCAGCGCTGACGCGTCTGTTGGCGGAAGGTCTGGTGACCAATGAAGATGCCCAGGCGAAAGCCAAGGGCTCGTTGAACTGAGTTCGCCCGGGGGTGGCGATAATCAAGCTGCAGATAGGTGGGGCAGGGGCCGGAACACGTCAACTTTTCAGGTTCATGGGACGGCATTTCAGCGCGATGCCTTGGGCGCGACTCTCAAGGCGCATATCGGGATACAACTCATGACTCCTCATGAATGGCTGCATGAACTTCTGCAGTTGATGGTCAGCAAGGGCAGCTCGGACCTGTTCATCTCCACCGGTACACCGCCGCAGATGAAGGTCAATGGCCGCATGGTGGCGCTAGGGGACAAGAAGCTGAGTGTCGATCAGGTGAGAGAGCTGGTGCTCGCACCGATGAGCGACATGCAGCGCGAGCGCTTCGAGGAAGAGCGCGAGGCCAACTTCGCGCATAGCTTGCCGGGAGTCGGGCGTTTCAGGATCAGCGCCTTCTACCAGCGTAGTCAGATGGGCATGGTGATTCGCCGCATCCAGCTGTCGATTCCCAGCCTGGAAGAGTTGCGGCTGCCGGAGATCATCAAGGGGCTTTCCGAGACCAAGCGTGGTCTGGTGATCTTCGTCGGCGGCACCGGCGCCGGCAAGTCGACCTCGCTGGCGGCGATGATCCAGCACCGCAACCAGACCTCGAGCGGGCACATCATCTGCATCGAAGACCCGATCGAGTATATCCACCCTCACCAGCGCTCCATCGTGACGCAGCGTGAAGTGGGGATCGATACCGAGTCCTTCGAGGTGGCGCTGCGCAATACGCTGCGTCAGGCGCCGGACGTGATCATGATCGGCGAGATCCGCTCGCGTGAGACCATGGAGCACGCGCTGACCTTCGCCGAGACCGGTCACCTGTGTCTTGCGACGTTGCATGCCAACAATGCCAACCAGGCGCTGGACCGCATCATCCATTTTTTCCCGGAGGAGCGTCATGAGCAGGTGTGGATGGATCTGTCGCTGAACCTCAAGGGGATCGTTGCCCAGCAGCTGTTGCCTCACAAGAGTGGCAACACCACCCAGCGCGTGCCGGCCATTGAGGTGATGCTGCGTTCGCCGCTGATCGTCGACCTGATCCGCAAGGGCGCGGTGGTCGAGATCAAGGACGTCATGAAACGCTCGCAGCAGCAGGGCATGATGACCTTCGATCAATCGCTGTACGCCTTGCATCAGCAGGGCTTGATCACCGAGGAAGTGGCTTTGGCGCATGCTGATTCGGCCAATGACCTGCGCCTGATGATCAAGTTCGGTGATTCCGACAGCGCCCAGGAAGCCCAGCTGGATGTCCTGAATGCCGCCAGTCGCTTCTCGCTGCAAGGGGATGACGACTGAGGCGTGTCGGTGATGTCAGCTGTCGGTGATGTTGGCGTAGAGATCAGCCAATCAAGAGCCGCCCTTCTTGTGAGGAAGAGGGCGGCTTTTTCGTATCCGCTGAGGATCAGCGAGCGTAGAGGCCGCCCAGCACTCTCGGGCCGCTCGCGCCGGTAACGCTGGGCAGGTTGCCGGGGCGCTCCAGTACTCTGCGCGCCGCGAGCCAGGCAAAGGCGCTGGCTTCGAGCAGGTCTGCGTTCCAGCCCATGTCAGCGCAGGACACGAGAGGCGTCGCTTGCTCGCCTTGCGCCAGGCGCTGCTCCAGCTGAGTGAGCAGGGCGCCATTGCGTGCCCCGCCACCACAGGGTGTCAGCGCAGCCAGTGACACGCCGGTCTGCTCCAGTGCCTGCACGATGCTCTCGACGGTCAGGCTCAAGAGCGTGGCCTGCACGTCGGCCGGTGCCTCGTCGCCGTTCAGGTGCTGTGCCAACCAGTCGAGATGGAAGTCTTCTCGGCCAGTGCTCTTGGGAAGTGGTCGGCGGAAGTAATCGGCCGACAGCAATCTCTCGAGCAAGTCAGGGATCACCTTGCCGCTGGCGGCCCATTGGCCGTCCTGATCCACCGCGGTGCCACGATGACGGGCATGCCAGGCATCCAGCAGGCAGTTGGCGGGGCCGGTATCGAAGCCGATGACGTCAGCCGTGGAGTCCTGAGGGGGAAGTAGCGTCAGATTGGCGATGCCGCCCAGGTTGAGCAGCCCATGCCATTGGTCTGGCTGACTGAAAAGGGCAGCGTGGAAGGCGGGCGCCAGCGGGGCCGCCTGACCGCCGGCGGCCAGATCACGGCGCCGGAAGTCAGCGACGACGGGAATGCCGCACAGCTCGGCCAGCAGGCTGGGGTTATCGAGCTGCAGGGTGTAGGGCGTGTGGCATGGCCGGTCGCTGAAACCGTAGGGGCGATGCTCGATGGTCTGGCCATGGCTGCCGATGGCTGCGACATCATCTGCACTCAGCTGCTGGCGGGTCAGCAAGCGCGTCACTGCGCTGGCGGCCAGTTCGGCCAACGCCTGCTCGGCGGCGGCGAGATCGGCGAAGCATGCCTCATCGCAATGCATCAGCTGCCAGAGACGAGTCCGCAGTGTCTCGGGCAGCGGCAGGTCGAGCCCATCAATGAAGCGAATCCGTTCGTGGTCTGGCGAGGAGGGGGTGATATCGAGCAAGGCGATATCGAGTCCGTCCAGGCTGGTGCCGGTCATCAAGCCAAGGTAGAGCGCCATTGGGGGTCTCCCGATCATTGGGGGCGTGCAACAGTGGGGGTGAAGCTTGTGAGCACGCCGCTCTGCGGCAGGGGGTGCATGCCATGCTCGTCATGCTAACATTCTCGGCCAACATGCCCCGTTACGAGGGGAGCAGCAACGGTCAGAGAGGGCAGGATGAGCGACAAGTCAGTAGTGGAAGCGCTGGAGATCATCAAGCGCGGTACCGATGAGGTGCTGGTCGAGGAAGAGCTGATCAAGAAGCTCGAGTCCGGGCGCAAGCTCAAGGTCAAGGCCGGCTTTGATCCGACGGCGCCGGACCTGCACCTCGGTCATACGGTGCTGATCAACAAGCTGCGCCAGCTGCAGGACCTCGGTCACGAGATCATCTTCCTGATCGGTGATTTCACCGGCCGCATCGGCGACCCCACCGGCAAGAGCGTGACGCGCAAGCCGCTGACCGAAGAGGATGTGAAGGCCAACGCCCTGACGTATCAGGAGCAGGTTTTCAAGATCCTCGACGAGGAGAAGACGCGCATCGCCTTCAACTCCGAATGGATCAACAAGCTCTCCGCGGGTGACATGATCGAGCTGGCGGCCTCCAGTACGGTCGCGCGCATGCTCGAGCGTGACGATTTCGACAAGCGCTATACCGGCAATCAGCCGATCTCCATCCACGAGTTCCTCTACCCGCTGATCCAAGGGTATGACTCCGTGGCACTGGAAGCGGACATCGAGCTTGGCGGCACCGACCAGAAGTTCAATCTGCTGATGGGGCGTGAGCTGCAGCGCCAGCGCGGCCAGGAGCCGCAGGTCGTGATCACCATGCCGATCCTCGAGGGCCTGGATGGCGTGCAGAAGATGTCCAAGTCGCTGGGCAACTACATCGGCATCAACGACCGCCCGGGCGAGATGTTCAACAAGATCGTCTCCATGCCGGATTCGCTGATGTGGCGTTACTTCGAGCTGCTGTCGCTGCGTCCTCTCGATGAAGTGAAGGCGCTGATGGCCAGCATCGACGACGGTGCCAACCCGCGTGATATCAAGATGGAGCTGGCGCGTGAGCTGGTGGCACGCTTCCACGATGAAGAGGCGGCGGCGACGGCACACCTTTCCAGCGGCAATCAGCTGGCCGACGGCGAGTTGCCGGCGGACATGCCGGATGTCACCGTCAGCCTGGAAGGCGCCGAGGTGGCGCCGATCGCGGCGGTCATCAACCGCGCGGGCCTGGCCAACAACAGCGCTCAGGCCAAGGACATGCTCAAGAATGGTCGCGTGAAAGTGGATGGCGAAGTGGTCGGGCCTTCCTATATGGCACCTTTCGATACTGCCATCGTCATCCAGGCGGGCAAGAAGCGCTACGCACGAGTGACCGTGACGCGCTGAGGTACTGAGGGATACTGAAAGGTATTGAGAAGACGCTGGCGTATGTCGCCACCTGTTCGGCCCCACCAGGCATGGTGGGGCCGAACGCGTTGTGAGCGCCTGACATCATTGCGGCGAGATTCTCTCAAGAAAGCCCTTGCCCTCACGGCGGTTCGTGCGTAAAGTACGCATCCGCTGCCGGGGACGCATGGCGTTACCAGCGGTGAAAGAGGTTTGCAGGTGATT
>NZ_JARWKU010000017.1:0-23735 GCF_029846435.1 Cobetia sp. 1AS1 | reverse complement strand
GAAGCGGCGCGAGCCGGTGAGCATGGGCGTGGCTTTGCGGTGGTCGCGCAGGAAGTGCGCACCCTGGCGACGCGCTCCAGTGATGCATCCCGCGAGATTCGCGGCCTGATCGATGAGTCGATCTCGCATACTCAGCAGGGCGTGGCGCAGGTGAAGGACGCCAGTCAGGCGATGGCCGAGATTCTTTCCAGTGTCGAGCGCGTCAACGACATGATCGCCGAGATCAGTGCCGGCGCACGTGAGCAGAGTGCCGGCGTCGGCCAGGTGAATACCGCGGTGAGCGAGCTGGATGCGATGACGCAGCAGAACACCACCCTGGTCAATCAGGTCAGTGGCGCGGCGCGCAGCATGAGCGCCCAGGCTCAGGCGCTGGAGCAGCTGATGGCAGGTTTCAAGGTGGCGGGTGGACAGACCATGACCACACACGCCATGCCACGCCAGTCCGTGTCGCATCAGTCCATGTCGCACATGAACACTCAGCCGATGGCGGATGGCGAGCAGGCGGCTTTCCCGTCGCCGGCAAGTGCCTCGCGTGGATCTCAGCGTCGTGAAGAGGAGGAGTGGGAAGCCTTCTGAGCGCGCTCTGCTCCAAGCTGAACCCTGAGCTAGCCCCTGCGCCAAGAGCTTGATCGAGCGCCATTGAATGTGACAGCTAGCCGTTGATGTTTCTGCCAAGCCCTTGCCGACTGCCGTCGGTAAGGGCTTTGTCCTTTCAGGCCGGGTGTCGGGCCGCGAAGCGTGCCAGCTCCTGAGGCTCGCAGCGCTCGCCGACGAAGACCTCGACATACTCGGCGACGCGGCTGATGCGCTCGCTGACGCTTTCCTGAGTGCGCATCGACAGATAGCCGATCTGGGTCAGGTAGGTGGTGCGTGCCCGCACGTTGGCGAGTTGCTCGGGCTGGCCGTAGCGCATCAGCATGCTGGTCAGCGCCTGAATGCGTGCCTGATCGGCGCGGGCGACGGCAGCGGCGACCTCCGCGTTCTGAGAGGCCCAGTTGCGGATCGCCAGCTCGAAGCGTGAATCGAACAGTGACGCATCCAGCCAGCAGTCGAAGACATTGAGCATGGCTTCCACCACCGTGGCGGCGTATTGCTCGCAGCGCCCGATCAGGCCGGCGGTATTGTGAGCATCCCAGCGCGCGAGCAGCGCGGTGAGCAGGGCGTCGCGGTCCTTGAAGCTCCAGTAGAAGCTGGTACGTGACAGGCCCAGCGTCTTGGCCAATGTCAGGACGCGCACCGAATCCACGCCGCCCAGCAACAGTTGCTGATAGGCGGCTTCCAGCCAGTCCTCGGCCTTGCCGCGCCCGGCAGCCTGGGCGCCGTCACTTGCCGGGGGGACGCTTGGGAACTCTGGCATGGGCGGTCTCCTGAAAGGCGGGGGATGGTGGGGCTGATGTGAGGTCGATCGCGCGATGACAGCGTGAGCATGCTGTTTGCGACAGCGACGAGTCTGGCTGCGTCAGGCGGGCGAGAACGGCGTGTCCGGCGACGCATGGTCTGAAGCCTAGGACTATAGTCAGCGTATGTACACAGGTGTACTCAATAAAGACACCCCTGTTCTCGCTGTCTGCTCATCAGGAGGCCACATGGCTCAGGACCCGCTGCTCACGCCGTTCACGCTCAAGCATCTGACCCTCAAGAATCGCTTGATGATGACCTCCCACGAGCCTGCCTATCCGGAAGATGGCATGCCCAAGGCGCGTTACCGCGCCTATCACGAGGAGCGGGCGCGTGCCGGTATCGCGCTGACCATGACGGCGGGCTCTGCCTCGGTCGCCAAGGACAGCCCGCCGGTGTTCAACAACATCCTGGCGTATCGCGATGAGGTGGTGCCGTGGCTCAGCGAGCTGACCGATGCCTGTCATGAGCACGGCACCGCGGTGATGATCCAGCTCACCCATCTGGGACGCCGAACGCGCTGGGACAAGGCCGACTGGCTGCCGGCGGTCTCGGCGTCCCATCGTCGTGAGGCGGCGCACCGCGCCTTTCCCAAGCGGGTCGAGGACTGGGATATCGCACGGCTGATCCAGGACTACGCCGACGCCGCCGAGCGCATGCAGGCAGCCGGCCTCGACGGTATCGAGCTGCAGGCCTATGGCCATCTGATGGACCAGTTCTGGTCGCCGCTCACCAATACCCTGGAAGGCCCCTATGGCGGCAGTCTCGAGAATCGACTGCGCTTCACCATGGAAGTGTTGAGCGCCATTCGCGCACGGGTGGGCAACGAGTTCATCGTCGGCGTGCGCTACACCGGAGATGAGTGTCTGAGTGGCGGGCTGGATGTCAGCGATGGCCTGGAAGTCTCGCGCCTGCTGCGCGATAGCGGTCAGGTCGATTTTCTCAATGTGGTACGCGGCCATATCGATACCGATGCGGGCCTCACCGATGTCATCCCGATCCAGGGCATGGCCAGTGCGCCGCATCTCGACTTCGCCGGACAGATTCGCGAGGCGATGGATTTCCCGACCTTCCACGGCGCCAAGATTCAGGACATCGCCACCGCGCGTCACGCCATCGCCACTGGCAAGGTCGACATGGTCGGCATGACGCGCGCCCACATGGCGGACCCGCACATCGTGCGCAAGCTGATGGCCGGGCAGGAGGAGACCATCCGCCCCTGTGTCGGGGCCAACTATTGTCTCGATCGCATCTATCAGGGCGGCTCCGCCTACTGCATCCATAACGCTGCGACCGGGCGGGAGCTGGAGCAACCGCATGACATCACGCCTGCCGAGGTCACCCGGAAGGTCGTGATCATCGGCGCGGGCCCGGCAGGGCTGGAGGCCGCTCGCGTCGCCGGCGAGCGTGGGCATCAGGTGGTGGTGCTGGAAGCGGCCGACCAGCCGGGTGGCCAGATTCGCCTCACCGCCCAGAGCGAGCGGCGACGCGAGATGATCGGCATCATCGATTGGCGCATCAGTCGCTGTGAGGCGCTCGGCGTCGAGATACGCTACAACGTCTTCGCCGAGGCCGAGGATGTGCTGGCGGAGCAACCCGATGTCGTCATCGTGGCCACCGGTGGCTATCCCGAGGAAGACATGCCGCAGGTCGGCAGCGAGCTGGTCGTCTCAAGTTGGGACATTCTCTCAGGCCATGTCACGCCTGGCCGCAACGTGCTGCTGTTCGATGATGCGGGAGACCACGCCGCGCTACAGGCCGCCGAGATGATCGCCAACTCCGGTGCCAGGCTCGAGATGATGACGCCAGACCGCACCTTCGCGCCGGAAATCATGGCCATGAACCTGGTGCCTTACATGCGCAGCCTGCAGCGTCTCGCCGTCACCTTCACGACGACCTATCGCCTCGGCAGCGTCACGCGCAGTGAGGATGGCCAGCTGATCGCTCATATCGGCAGTGATTATCTGGATGACGCCGTGGCGCAGGGCAAGGGCACCGGTGCCTACGCGGATCAGCGCCTCGTCGATCAGGTAGTGGTCAACTACGGTGCCCGCCCGATGGAAGATCTCTACTTCGGGCTCAAGCCTCACTCACGCAATGGCGGGGCAGTGGACTACGACGCCCTGATCGCAGGCCTCGCCCAACCGGCGGACGGCCCGAGCCCGGAACATACCGAGCGCGCAGAAGAGGGCAGCTTCCAGCTCTATCGCATCGGCGACGCCGTCGCGACCCGCAATACCCATGCGGCGATCCATGACGCGCTGAGGCTGATGAAGGTGGTGTGAGTAAAATTACTATTTTAAATGATTATAGAATTAATCTCGGGGTGAGATAATTTGTAAGTGTTTAATATATACTAATTATTCGTTTGTTGGCTTGGGAAGAGCATGATTTTTGTCTCCTCCCCTTGTATTGAAAAGCGATTTTTGTTTTTTCTAATTTAAATATCACTTGATTATGTCTAATTTGTGTACTATTATTCTGCATTGTAATTACCTTGTGTTTTTAGTATTTTTATTCAATAGTTTGTGAAAGGTATATTAATGAGCGCCTCAAAAACAACAGCTGTTAACTTTTCATCTATTCTTTCTAAGGCAAAAAGTGGTGACTACAAGTTACCTGCCTTTCAGCGAAAATGGAAATGGACTAATAAGCAAGTTATCGCTCTCTATGATTCGCTTAGGCTAAATTATCCAATAGGTTCTTTCCTAGTGCTGACATCAGATGATGGAGATAAGTTAGGCCCAAGATCATTTCATGGGTCTGGTAAAAAAGCATCTACACAATCTTATCATGAGAGTTTGGTATTAGATGGCCAGCAGAGAATTACGGCAGGTTTATCGATTGTTTATGGTTTGGATGATGTCGATGGTAGTGAGTATTATATAAATGTAAAAACTGTTATTGAACTTTTGAAAGAGAAGAAAGTTAATATTAGCGATAAGGACCAAGTTCAAAGTTTTTGTATGAATCTAGACTCCGACGATGGATATCTAGTGCCCAAAAAGAAGCGTCAAGATAGAAAAGGTCATTTCGATAAGTCCAAGTTACTTTGGACCGCATATTTGACAGAAGATTATCAATCCGATTTATATGATATTATTGATCAGATTGCTGATGAATACGAGAAAGCAGTAGTTATAAAAGTTGTAAGGCAGTATCTGAAGCCGAATGTCAATATTCAGGTGCCAGTAATTGAACTAGGAAAAGATTTTGATTTGCCGGCAATTGCTCGTGTTTTTACTACTATTAATACTACCGGCAAGCAACTTACACCTTTCGAATTAGTCGTTGCTATACTTTACCCAGCTGAAATACATTTGGAGGAAGATGTTGCAGAATTAAAGTCTAGGTTTGGTTATTATAACAACATGGATAAGAATGGAGAGATATTGCTCCAAGTTGTAGCCATGCTTTCCGGACTCTCTCCGAAAAAATCAGACCTTCCAAAGAACATCCAAAAAGAGTCATATGAAAAATATGGCGAAAAAGCGGCTGAAATTCTTGATAAAGCTGGTGAGTTCCTCACTAAGTCCATGGGTGTAGGGTTAGATGTTACAGATAAATTAATACCATACGATGCGATCTTTGCTCCATTATCACTAGCATTGGATTTTGTTGAGGCTAACTTTAGTGACCACGTTGAAGTATCAAGTGCAAAAAATAAAATTAGGACTTGGTTTGTCGTGTCTTCACTAATGCAGCGCTATCAAGAGGGAGTGCACAATAAACAAACTAAAGATTTGGAAGATGTCAAAGCATGGATGATACATGGTGACTCACATAAACCGCAATGGATTGCTTCAGCCTATATTTCAACAAATATTAAACATGCCAGTCCTAAAGGTGCGATTGGTAAATTGATACTGTGTTTGTTAAATGCTCAAAATCCGAATGATCCGATGCAGGATGAGAAGATAGGGTTTGGCGAGAAGCTACATCAAACCCATGTTCACCATATCATTCCCACCAAGTGGGCTCCTAAGAGCTTGAAAAATTATACAAAGAATAGTGTGCAAACAGATCTGGCTTTAAATACTATGCTATTGCATGCTAAAACTAATGGCGATTGGCTTAATTTCTCGCCTGCAGCTCAATACACTCAATCATTAAAGGCGCTTGAGACTGAGTCTAAGGTTAAAGCAGTATATAGCACGCAATTTTTGAATGATAAATGCGTAGGGTTGCTTAGTAAAGATTCATTCTCAGTAGAAGACTATAATCAGTTTATTGATGAGCGTTACTCCATAGTGACATCAAAAATTTCAGAGTACGGGGTACAAGAGGCTACCGCATCGTACAGTGAAGATGCTGATTTAGAAATGGAGTCTCCTTCTATTATTAGTGATTGACTTTCAATGCCCTAAAAACGAGTATTAGGTGTCATTATAAGTTGATTGTAATTGCTACTAATGATATTTAGGGGGTTGGGACGACCCCCTTATCTTTATCCTTTAAGTGTATTAAAGGTGGGTGCTTGAATTTAGATTTTTCAATTAAATTTCTGTGTGCTTTTTCCTACAACTCGGCCACAAACTGAACTGTTAGGAATAATACCCATCTTTTCAGTAGAGGTACTGACAGGATGGGTGCCTTCCAGCCATAGCATGCCGTCTGGTTGTATCGCGCGGATGCGCTTGATGATGCGGCCGAAGATGGGGTGCTGTGCCACCACAATATCGCCGATGCGATAGCGCGATTTCCAGCGTTTCAGCGTCACGACATAATCTCCCGGCGCAAGGCCGGGAGACATGCTGAGTCCATTGACGCGATAGAGTCCGATGGGCATCCGTTCACTCTTGATCAATTCACGCTTCATCAGTTCTTTGGCGCGTCATGTTGTTGCCTCAATCCAGCTTCGGATAGACGACAGTTTCAGACGGCGGATACGGGCAGGTCGCGGTAAAGGTCGTGACACCCTTGGTATCCCAGAACGCCGCGGCGAATTCATTGATGAGGGTCAGCAGCTTTTCCCCCTTGTCCCGCTCGATACCCTGTTTGCAGGCAGAGCCGGCCAGCATGATGCTGTGGACCAGCGCATCGATATTCGGATAGGCATCCCGCTGTGGTTGCTTGATGTAATCGCCCCAGATGATGCGAATCTCATGCTTGGCTTTCTCGGCGTGGCTTTCCTTCTGCTCCACCAGACGTGCCAACAAGGCCTGGTCTGCCAGCGTCAGGCTGTCCTTCTGGCCCAGCTCATTGATGAGGTCCATGAAGCGAATCACGCTGAGTGCGGCGATCTGCGCAGCTGACGGGTCGTAGATCTTGCAGGGAATATCACAGTGGGCGGAAGCCGCAGGGACTGATACCAGACGGTCAATGCCGCGAAGCAGGGCGTGAATCATGCTCAATCCTCCTTTTGCTGAGTGTTCTGGTGCTTGTGACGCGACTGACGAATGACGAAGAACGCGGTACCGATGACGGCTGCGATGGCGCCATAGAACAGGGTGTGAACGAGCGGGCTGCTCCAGTCACTGTGGTCATGTCCCGGGTGGGCCAGGGCCGTATTGGCGGCGGTCAGCAACAGCAGTCCGCTCGCGGTGAGGATTTTCTTCATTCCGTATCTCCTGTTGGGGGGAGTGTCAGTGATGGACCCGCGTCGTGGAGCGTCCCGCGGGGTTCGTCTGGTGAGTCCGTCGCGTGGTAACGCCGAGCCATTGCACGGTGTTCATGATCTCCATGCGTACCTGGCCGCTGCCGCGCAGCAAGGCCTGTTGATGGGCATGGCACAGACCCGGGGCGGAGAGCGCATGGGAGAGGCGAGCATGGGCAGCCTGCAGGGAGCGCATCGCTTGCGGGTGTTGGCCCTGGGCGCGGTAGAGCTCCGCCAGATTCTGGTAGCTCACGACCAGTGCCGCGACGCCGCCATCCGGGTCTGCACAGGGCATCAGAAAGATGTCGGCAAAATGGCAGGCGCTGAGATAGTGCTGCTCTGCCATGGCGTAGTCGCCCTGTTCGAACAACGCATTGCCTGCCTGTGTTTCACGCTTCCATTCGTCCATGAGGCCCTCCTGTGATCGGATATCGTCTTCTTAATCAAATCGCCATGATTATGATAATCATTATCATTCAATAGTGGTGCAAAGCCTCAGCGACTGCAAGAGGGGATGGCAAATCAGGGGGAAGGCGGCTTGGCCCCGAGTATTGCGCGCAAGATCAGACGCTAGCTGTCAGCGCACAGACTGGCGGGCGACGCGGTGCTAGTGAGCGTTCTACGTTCAGAGCGGTTGGCTTGCGAGGCCCGGGCCCGGCGAGAGCGAGGTGGTGTCTGGTGAGAGTTCCGCTGGCTGTGGCGCTTGCTCGGGCGAGGAATAGCGCTGTTTCGCCGTGCGCATGATGGTCTCCATGCTGGCATACACCATGTAGAGATCTCCCAGGTTCTTGTCAGTCCTGAGCGTGGCATCGTGCAGTGGCGTCAGGCCGAAACGCTTGAAGATCTTCATGTTGGCGCGTTTGCACAAGGCCAGGATGCCATCGCCTTTTCGGGATCTGACATGACGTGCCGCAGCAGCCATCAGCAGATTGCCATGGGCAAATCGCTTGGCCTCCGGGGCCATTACCAGCCGGCTGAACTCATAGATGGCGCCCTCCGGGATGGACACCGCATCGCTGTCATCGAAGAGCGTGCGCGACTCGAGACTCCCGGGAGTGACGCGAATGCTGCCCAGTACGGTGTCGTGCTGGGTGTCCATCAGGCAGATATGCTGGCTGTTGCTGTCGATCACATCATCGTGATCACGGTGCTTCTTGAGGTAGGCCTTCGAGGCGCTGTGGTGGTCTTCACGTAGCGTGCGCACCTGGCGGAAGAGCGGGTGATTGCGACCAAAGAAAGACACTGTCTCTCGATGGGTCTGATGCGTGAAAGAAGCGGTGAACTGCTGGATGACGGCAACGTCCTGAGTGTCTTGCATTCCCTTTCTGTCTCCTCGTGTCATGAGGTTGGTTAGTTTTCTCATTCTTTTGGGATGGCAAAGCTAACACTTAATTAGTTTTAGTGCATGTTTGTTGCAGCATCATGACGCGGAGTTGGCTATGGCGAAGATGGCCCAGATAGCATGATTGGCAGCGCACCGACGAAATGAAACCGACGTGGTGGATGATGTCCATATGTCACGATAATCTCGATATTTGCGGCTAACATGAGGCGAAAAGAGATTAAGTTGCGCTTTACTGCATTGTCTGAGGCGGGCTTGTGGATGGCCTTGAGGCCTTGGCCCCATGAGATACGAGTTCGGTATTGTCATGAGAAATGGCGGGGCTGCTGACGCAACGACAAAGACTCCGCCACGCTACCTTCGCAGAGGGGCATCAGTCGCCAATTGCAGATACTGAGGGTGATATGGTTCATGCCAGCAGGTCATGACTCTGCGGGGATTGGAAGGGTGCTGGCGCAGCAAACAAGGAAAGAATGGGGAAGGTGGCAAAGTCGCAGGCAAGAAGTTCATGGCAGAAAATTCATGTAAGGGCATGCATGGCTGGATATGCACATTCATGATCTGTATCAGGCGCAAACTGAAGATTGATGCAGTGTCTTGCGATGCAGCGCATCGGTGTTCAGAGTTCGGGATATGATGCAATGCTAGAGCGAATATCGAGCACAGGAATCCACTTCATGTGGCTCGCAACAAGGAGAGAGCAATGGCACTGAAGATTCTGGTCTTTCTGGGGTCGGTGCGGACCAGCACACCCCCCGCACCTGCACGTCTTGGGGAAAGGGTCGCCAGGTGCTGCGTCGCACAGCTCGAGGAAAGTGGCCATGAGGCGGTATTGATCGATCCACTCGATTACGATCTGGCAGACCCCTTCAAGCCGCTGTTCTCCTATGCGCAGCGCAATGCCCCCCAGGACTTGCTCAATCTCGCCCAGCAGATCGAAGCGGCGGATGGTTACGTGATGGTCAGCCCCGAGTACAACCATTCCATGAGTCCGGCGTTGGCCAATCTCCTGAATCACTTCGGCAGCTCGCTTTACTCCTACAAGCCCTCGGTGATCGCGACCTATTCCGCAGGGCAGTGGGGCGGGGTACGCGCAGCAGTCAACATGCGCACCTTCCTTTCGGAGCTGGGCTGCTTGCCGGTCTCGGCGATGATTCACGTGCCTCGAGCGCAGGAAGTGCTCAATGAAGATGGCGGCTACGCCGAGAATCAGGATGCCCGGGAATGGGGCGGCTATCTCGAACGCGCCTTCGAACAACTTGCCTGGTGGGCGAATGCCACCAGGCGTTATCACGAGAGCGAAGACGGTGAGAAGCGCCCCGGCGCCTTCACGCGTAGTCCCTCGCAGCGCAACGCGCCTTGAAGGAGTGCTAGCGTTCCACGCCTCGACAAATGGGTGACGCAGCAAAAAGGGACTGCCTGAGCAGTCCCTTTTTGCATTGATAGTCAGTCACGTTTCGTCATGTGACTGCCGGCTCACTCGAAGTAGCCACGCACCTTGTCCATGTCATCGGTCTCCGTCAGCGCCAGCGAGAGCAGAATGCGCGCCTTCTGAGGATTGAGGGCGCCACTGCCGATGCCTTCTTCCTTGGCACTGACGATACCATTGCCTGTACGGGTGCTGCGCACGACCGGGATGCCATCCGCCATGGCCTGCTTGACCAGCGGCTTGACGGTCTCCGGAATCGAGCCATTGCCGCTGCCGGCGATCACGATGCCCTTGGCACCGTTGTCGAGGGCGGCGGTGAACAGCGCCGGGTCCATGTCCTGGTGGGCGTAGATGATATCGACCTTCGGCAGGCCATCGAGGGATGTCACGTCAAAGTGAGGCTTGTCGGTCGGTGCCGCCGGTGTGTAATAGAAGTGCGGCTTGCCGCTGATGAAGGCACCGAGGTAACCCTGCTCGGTCGCCTTGAAGGTGTCCATCATGATGGCATTGGTCTTGGTGGTGTAATACGCCGAGCCGATGCGGTCATTGAGCACGATCATCGCCCCACGACCCTCCGCGCCTTCATCGGCTGCCAGGGTGACCGCCTCCAGCAGGTTGAAGGGGCCATCGGCACTGATGGCAGTCGCCGGACGCATGGCGCCCACCATTACCACCGGCTTGTCACTGTCGACGGTGAGATCCAGGAAGAAGCCGGTCTCTTCCAGCGTGTCGGTGCCGTGGGTGATGACTACGCCGTGGGTGGCGTCCGTCGCGAGCTCTTCATTGATCGCCTTTGACAGCTTGAGCAGGATTTCCTGATCGATATTGCTGCTGCCGGTATTGGCGATCTGTTCACCGGTCACCTCGGCGACATCGGCCAGTTCTGGTACGGCGTCCAGCAGCGCTTGCACCCCCAGGCTGCCGGATGTGTAGTTGGTGGTGTCCGTGGAGGAGGCAGAGCTACCCGCAATCGTGCCGCCGGTGGCATAGATCTTCACCCCCGGGTGTTCCGCGGCGTTGGCCTGAATGCCATAGGCCAGGGAACAGGCGGCGATCGAGATGGCAGCTACAAGGCGGCGGGGAGTCATGAAGTCAGCTGTTGTCATTGTGGTGAGTCGCTCTGTCGTTGTTATGAGTGCAAATGAAGGTCGTGTCTCAATCTTTCATTATTCATGAATAAGGAATATCTAAATTTAAGAGGTCAGTTCTCCTTGTCATCTTGTGTGGCGACTGATGCTCAGCATGGGGTGGAGGCGGGTAGTCAGGCGAAAGGCTTCATCCCCCATCGAGTCAAGCAAGAAGCCGGCCAGTTCGTGACATGACACTGGCCGGTTTTCATCACGTCAGTGCCGCGCCACCATCACTGCGCGGGTCGTGGGCCGCCTCGACCTGACCATCCGGGTGGCGCATCACGGCACCGGCGTGCCCCAGGGTGTCGCTGAAGGCCTCATCGAGGACTTCGACTTCATGGCCCATGGCTGCGAGTGTCTGAGCCATTTCGCCCGCGAGGCGCGATTCGAGCTTGAGGCTGGTGCTGACATCGCCCCAGGTGCGACCGAGCAGCCAGCGCGGCGCGCTGAGCGCGGCCTGCAATGACATGCCGTGGCGGGCGATGCGCGTGAAGATAGCCGCCTGAGTCTGCGGCTGACCTTCACCGCCCATGGTGCCGAAGGCCATCACACGGCCATCATCGAAGCAGGCCAGTGACGGATTGAGGGTATGGAAGGGCTTGCGGCCCGGTGCCAGGCTGCGCAGTCTGTCCGGCGCCAGGTCGAACGCCAGCCCACGGTTCTGCCACATCACGCCGCTGCTGGGCAGCACCATGCCACTGCCGAATTCCCAATAGACGCTCTGGATGAAGCTGACGGTGGTGCCGTCACTGTCCGTCGCGCCCATCCAGATGGTGTCGCCTTCGGCGGGCTCGTGCGGCCAGCCAAGCGCGGACTGCATGTCGATCATCTCGGCCTGGCGGGCAAGGGCCTCCGGAGAAAGCTGTGCCTGTTGCGTGGCGATGCTGTCTTCGAGGCTATCCTCGAGCGCCCCCTCGATGCATTCCGGCGAGGTGATCAGGCTGTCGCGTACCAGGAAGGCGCGCTTGGTGGCTTCGATCAGCGCATGCAGGTGACGCGGGGTGTTGCCGTCCGCTTCGCTGATGCCATGCGTCGCGCTCAATGCATCGTAGAGCCCCAGAATCATCAGCGTCGCGAGGCCCTGGGTCGGGGCGGGCAGGTTGTATACCTCACTGTCGCGCAGGCGGACCTTGAGCGGCGTGACGCGCTGGGCGCGATAGCCGTTGAGGTCTGTCAGGCGCAGCGGACTGCCGGCGGCTTCCAGCTCCTGTGCCATGCGGGTCGCAAGTTCACCACGATAGAAGTCCTCAAGACCGGCATCTGCCAGACGCGAGAGCGTCGCGGCTAGCGCCGGCTGACGCAGTCGCGCGCCTTCTTCCAGCGCGATCGGCTCACCTGACTCACTCTGGCCCAGGTAGCGCTCAGCGAAGCCGGGCTGCTGCGAGAGCACGGCCTGGTGTTTTTCGCTGAGTGCCTTCTGGCTGGCGCTGACGGCCACGCCATCATTGGCATGCCGGATGGCATGACTCAACAATGTCGAGAGCGGCAGGGGCGAGCGCTCATCCGCCGAGGTCTCGGCAGAGAAGGCCAGCGCCTCCTGCCAGCCGCCGATGGTGCCGGCCACCGTCAAGGCCGACAGCGGCCCGCGGGTCGGGATGCTGCTGCCGTTGGCCAGGGGAGCAGCCCCCTCACTGTCAGCCGCATAGCCATGGCCGTGCTCGGCATAGAATTCGCGGCTGGCAAGCCCTGCCGCCGGGCCACAGGCATCGATCGCCAGCGGCGCCAGCCCCGGACGCTTGATCAGCCAGAAGCCGTCACCGCCGATGCCGTTCATGTGGGGGTAGACCACCGCGATGGTCGCTGCCATCGCGACCATTGCCTCGATGGCGTTGCCACCATCGCGCAGGATATCGCGGCCCGCTTGCGCCGCCAGATGATGGGGCGCGGCGCAGGCGCCGCCAAAACCACGTCGGGTATGAATCATGGCGTCTTGCTCCTGAGGATTCCGTTGTTGTTATTGAGCGTCCAGTGCGGCTCAGCTACCGGTGAACAGGTCGTAGAACATGCGCAGTGCCGTGAACATCAGGAAGATGGCGAAGACCTTCTTGAGCTTGGCGGCGTCCATCGCGTGGGCCAGCTTTGCGCCGATCGGGGCACACAGCATGGTCGCCGGCACGATGGCGGCGAAGCCGAGCAGATTGACGTAGCCGATGGAGCCCGGCAGCAGGTTCGGTTCGCCGATGCCATTGAGCAGGAAGCTGGCGGTGCCCGGCAGGCTGATGACCAGACCCAGCGCCGCGCCCGTGCCGACGGCCAGATGCATCGGGGTGCCCAGGGTGCTCAGGGTCGGCACGCTCAGGGTGCCGCCGCCGATGCCCATCAGCGTCGAGACGCCACCGATGAAGGTGCCCAGTGCGCCGCTGCCCAGCGGGCCCGGCAGGCCAGTGCCCAGCACGGTGGACTGACGGCGGAACATGTTGAGCGCGACCAGGAAGGCTACGGTGGCAAACAGCCCCATCAGTACCGCACCGCTGAACAGGTTGGAGAGCAGGCCGCCGATGATGACGCCGATGATCACGCCCGGCAGCAGGCGCTTGAGAATCGCCGGGTCCAGATTGCCCTTGGCGTAATGCGCCCTGGCCGACATGATCGAGGTGGGAATGATGGTCGCCAGTGAAGTGCCGACGGCCTGGTGCATGCGCACCGCTTCATCGACGCCCAGCAGGCTGAAGAGGTGAAAGAGCACGGGCACGATGACGATGCCGCCGCCGACCCCCAGCAGGCCGGCCATCACGCCGGCAATCATGCCGGTGACGATCAGTGCGGCGATCAGGCCGAGAATCCAGTGCAGTGGATAGGCTGAGAACAGTTCCATGGTGTTTCCTTGTCGTCCCCGTATGGCGCGGGGTGGTTCATTGCTGATGAAGGTTGCCGATGAACGCCATCGGCAGTCGATGCATGTCCCTGGAGCGCTGGCAGTTGTGCTGTCTCCAGGGGAGGCGAGCCGGTGGGCAGGCCACAAGACATTACGCGTTGCTGAATTACCTTTCCAATGGCCTTTGCGCTGAATTACCACTCAAGTGTCTCGAGTCGCGCCGGTAGATGGCTGGCAGGCTTACCAACCGATCGCCTCCGGCAGCCAGGTGGCAAGCCCCGGGAAGCAGAACAGCAGCACGACTGCCGCAGCCTGTAGACCCACGAAGGGCAGCACACCGAGATACAGATGTCGTGTGGTGACTTCGGGGGGAGCGACGCCCTTGAGGAAGAACAGCGCCCAGCCAAAGGGCGGCGTCAGGAAGGACATCTGCAGATTCATCGCCACCAGCACGCCCAGCCACACCATGTCGGTGCCATAGCCGATGAAGACCGGCAGGAACATCGGCAGCGCGATATAGCTGATCTCGATCCACTCGAGGAAAAAGCCGAGCACGAACAGTATCACCATCAGGAAGATCAGCGCGCCCAGCTCGCCGCCCGGCAGCAGGTTGAACAGATCATGCACCATGTTCTCGCCGCCAAGGCCGCGGAAGGCCAGCGAGAAGGGCTGCGCGCACAGCAGGATGAAATAGACCATGGCGGTGATGGTCAGGGTCGAGTGCAGACAGGCCTTGAGCATGGTGAAGTTGAGACGCCGGGCCAGCAGCGCGATCAGCATGCTGCCCAACGCGCCCATCGAGGCCGCTTCGGTGGGAGCGGCCACGCCACCCAGAATCGAGCCGAGCACCGCGAACACCAGCATCAGCGGCGGAATCACGCTACGCGCCAGATCACGCAGCAATTCCTTCATGCCACCGGCAGCGGCGCGCTCCTCTTCCGGGATGGCCGGGACGAGGTCCGGCTTCCACCAGCCCAGCACCAGTAGATAGACGATATAGATGACGGCGATGGCCAGCCCCGGTACGAAGGCGGCGGCAAACAGGGTGCCGACGGATTCGCCGAGAATTTCCGAGAGCAGAATCAGCACCAGGCTCGGCGGAATGATCTGCCCCAGGGTGCCGGAGGCGCAGATGGTGGCCGAGGCCACGCCCGGGTGATAGCCGCGACGCAGCAGGGTCGGCAGCGTCAGCATGCCGACGGTGACCACCGTCGCGCCGACGATGCCGGTAGAGGCCCCCATCAGCACGCCGACCAGGATGATCGCGATTCCCATGCCCCCATTCACGCCGCCCATGGCGCGCCCGATGGTCTCGAGCATATCCTCGGCGACCCGCGATTTCTCTAGCATGACCCCCATGAAGACGAACAAGGGGATTGCCAGCAGGGTGTAGTTGGTGACCACGCCATACAGACGGGCCGGCATCAGACTGAACAGCAGCGGGCCAAAGCCCGCCAGCCCCGCCACGAAACCGGCCACGGCCAGGGAAATCGCGACCGGAATGCCGATCAGCATCAGGACCAGAAAACCGCCGATCATGGCCAGCGCGATCCACTCGTTCGGGCTCATGGCGTCACCTCGCGTTCCAGGTCACCGTCGACGGGCTTGCCCGACAGCACCAGCAGCGCGCGCAGGCAATCTGCCACGCCCTGCAGCGCAAGCGCGGCGAACCCGAGGGGAATGAAGGCCTTGAGCAGATAGCGATAGGGCAGGCCGCCGGGGTCGGGCGAGCCTTCCATCAGCTGCCAGGACTGCTCGGTGTAGCTCAGGCCCAGCCAGGCGATGGCGGCGCCGATGGCGATAGTCATCAGCGCACCGATCAGATCCACCAGCGCGCGGCCCTTGAGGGAGAAACGGTCGTAGAAGACATCGACGCGAACGTCGGCGCGATGCTTGAGGGCGTAGGAGATGCCCAGCAGCGCGATGGGAGAAATCAGGTGCCACTCGAATTCCTGGAGTGGCACGGGGCTGATGCTGAAGAAGTAACGCAGCAACACGTTACCGGCGACCAGCAATACGAGCGCCAACAGCGAGTAACGGGCGATGACGCCCAGTCGCTCGATGATGCCCTCGAGAAAATGGATGACGTACAGCATGGCATGGCCTCATGAACGCCACGACGGGACAGGTCGTGGCGTTGGACAGGGAAGCAGAAAGACGGAAAAAGGCGTTTGCGCTCGGGGCTTGTACCTTGAGTTCGCCCCCGCAGCGCAGCGAAGGGCGAGTTCATCGGGCGACGGGTCTGAACGCGAGCCGCGAGTCGACAGGTGCGAGACCCGAGACACCAGGCGTCAGAGCGCCAGGAAGGTCTTCTCGCTGACGGCGGCCCATTCCTTGTGCTGGTCGCGGAAGGCCATGAAGGACTCGTGCACGCGCGCGGTATCCGGATCGGCCGCCGCCATGTCGGTCAGCGTCTTCTCGGTGACTTCCTTGAGACGCGCTACCACCGCGTCCGGCAGCGGCTGGGCGGTGACGCCTTCGTTGTCGACCAGGTCATTGAGCGCCTCGGCATTCACCGACTCGCACCAGGCCTGGCTCTCGACGTTGCACGCCTGGGCGGCGGCCTTGACGATGGCCTGCAGGTCTTCCGGCAGGCCCTCCCAGGCCGCCTTGTTGATCATCAGCTCGGTGACATTGGTCGGCTCGTGCCAGCCGGTGGTGTAGTAATACTTGGCGGCCTTCTGCAGCCCCAGACGGCGATCCTGATAGGGGCCGACGAACTCGGCGGCATCGATGACGCCACGTTCCAGCGCCGGGAAGATCTCCCCGCCGGGCAACAGACGCACGGCCACGCCCAGTTCGGCATAGACCTTGCCGGCCAGCCCCGGGATACGCATCTTCAGGCCCTTCAAGTCCTCGACCGTATTGATCGGCTTGCGGAACCAGCCGGTCATCTGCACGCCGGTGTTGCCCATCGGGAAGGCGATCAGCCCCTTGGGAGCGTAGAGCTCATGCCACAGCTCCAGGCCGCCACCGTGATACAGCCAGGCGTTCATGCCCTGGGTATTCATGCCGAAGGGCACAGTAGTGAAGTACTGGGCGGCGGGAATCTTGCCGGCCCAGAAGTAGGCATTGCCGGCGTTCATCTCCACCACGCCACTGGAGACGGCATTGAAGCCCTCCAGAGCCGGAATCAGCTCACCGGCCGCGAAGTGCTGGATCTTCATGCGCCCACCGGACATGGCCTCCACCTTGCGGCAGAAGTCGGTCGGACTGCCCGGGCCTTCGACATAGAAGGGCGAGCCCGGACCATAGGCATTGGTCATCTTCCATTGATAGGTCTTGTTGGATTCCGCGCGCACGATGGCGGGCGCACCCATCACGAGTCCAGCGGTTGAGGTTGCCAGTGCGGCACCCAGGAACTTGCGACGATCGAATGTCATGGGAGGATCTCCTGCGGACGGATGACCAGTAATGCCCTTGCGACAGACTGCTTTGAATGCTCTGTGTGAAAGAGTCTTCTGTCTCAAGGGGCGCCTGTACGGCATGCCGACATCGAGGCCGGCGATCTTGTTGTGTAGGTGTTTCTGCATGTTCTTGAGTAGCGTTGCCTGTCATTTGTTAGCCAGGAGGCTGCCATTTGTCAGTGGGCTACACGGATGACTCTGCAAGGCGTGTGCCATTTGGCGCGCAGGGAAATTTATACTGTATTTTCAATCAATTGCATGGTGATTTCGGGCGCTGTGTTCCGCTGATGGAGCGTGATCGCGCCCTTGGCGTTGCCCAAGTGAGGCCGTGCAAGCACTGATTGGCAGAGTTCAGGGCCTGACAAATGTCAGAAGATGACGCCTGTCGCGGCATTTGTTCACCGATAGCGACGGGGAGGGTGACATCTGGCTCACGAATGTGGGGTGGAGATGATCAATTGTCATGTTCGCGACCTGATGGTGCGTGCGATCGATCATGGTGCACCTGTATAGGGGCGCTCAGAGTCGGTCAATCAGCGTCGGTCAATCAGAGTCGCCAAATCAGAGCCGGTTCGACCACCTCTAGTCTTCATGCGAGGCGCCACAGACGACAGTCTGACGGGTCGGTGGCATCATGCGGCTTTGTCCTGATGGAGCGTTAGATGTCACCTCATGAGCCTGAAGAGCCTACCGCCCGCTCGGAGTCTTCGCCTGCCGCCGCATCCACATGCGTGGCGAAGGCTGTCGGGCCTCGCCTGCCCGTCACGCCCGGGGCGCCAGGAGAGGCACAGGTGCCGCGCATCCTGCTGGTCGCCATCCTGGTGGTGATGGCGGTGCTTGCCTGGTGGGAAATGCCGCAGCAGTGGGCGCTGGATTTCCTCGACGCCACTCTGGGCCAGGCATTCAGCGCCTTTGCCATCGCCAAGGGCCTGAACGCGACCATCTCGGTGCTGCAGTCCTCGACCATCGACCTGCAGGTGTTTCAGGTCTCGCCCGGGGAAGCGCTGGACCCCGCCAATGACATGATCGAGCGCTTCTCGTGGGTGATGTTCGCGGCGACCGGCTCGCTGGCGCTGCAGAAGCTGCTGTTGGGCATCTCCGGCTCGCTGATCATCAAGGCCTTCGCCAGCGGTGCCTGCCTGCTGGCGGCTCTCGGGCTACTTGCCGGCAGTCGCCAATCGGTCGATGGGATGCATCCCCGCCAGCGCTGGTGGCAGGTGGCTATCCTGCGCGTGGCCCTGTGGGGCATCGCACTGCGCTTCGCGGTGTTGAGTGTCGCGCTGGCCAGCGGCGCCGCGGGTCAGGCCTTTCTCGATGACAGTCGCGATACCCAGATGGCGCAGCTGAGCGTGACGCAGCAGCAGCTGGCGGAAGTCGCCGACAAGCAGGTAGGCGGCGCGCACGAGGAGCGCAGCTGGTGGCAGCAGTTCAAGGGCAGCATGGAAGGCTGGGTCGGCGGGCCGATCACCAGTGTCACCCAGGGCTTTGATGCGATGACCGACAAGGTGATCGACCTGACCATGCTGTTCATCACTCAGACGGTGCTGTTCCCGCTGGGCTTTCTGTGGGTCGCGCTACGGCTGCTGCGCGGGCTGGGAAGGTTGCAGTGACACTTGCAGTGATAGTTGAAGTGAGGAGTGAAATGACAGCCCCGGCGCCGTCCGGGGCTGCGGCGTCAGAGGCAGAGACAGAGACAGAGACAGAGGCAGAGGCAGAGGCAGAGGCAGAGACAGAGGCAGAGCCGTCATAGCCGCGCACCGCCACGCCGATGCTTCACGCGGGTCATCAGCGACTTGCAGTCGACGGAGAGAATCTCGTCGCGATTGAAGATATGCGCGCGCACGAAGGCATCGAAGGCCTCGTAGCTGTCGGTGAGGGTGTGGATGTGCAGGCTTTTCAGGTCGCTCATGATATAGAGGCTGACCACCTCGACGCAGGCGGAAAGCTCCTCGGCGATGCGTTCGATGGCACTGGGGGCGACGGTCAGATCCACGAAGGTGGAGATGCCCTTGCCGAGCTTGTCGGGGTTGATGACGGCGGTGAACTGTTCGATCACGCCGCTCTCGACCAGCGCCTGGACGCGGCTGCGTGCATGGGCTCGCGAAATGCCGAGCTTGCGGGCGATATCGGCGTAGGACATGCGACCGTCCTTGATCAGCAGGTTGAGCAGCTCACTGTCGGTGCGGTTGAGGTTCATGGGCCAGGGTCTCGACGGTCTTTGTTGTAGTGGTGCGCATGCCTTATCAAACCTGTGCGATCCGCACTTGTATAGTCCGACTTCCACCTCTGGCGAGGATATTCCGGCTCTGGAAACCACAACGGGACGCCAAGGCGTCCCGTTGTTATGTGCATGTTTAGAGCAGAAGCCTCAAGCGTCACTGATAGACGATCTCGCCCTGGGGCGCGTATGCCGCGACGTCGATCGGGCTCTGCTCGGCAAGGTAGGCCTTGAGCACATCGGCATCGACGAAGCCGGTATCCAGGTAACCCGGCAGGTCAGTGACCTTCGGATAGCCATCCCCGCCGGCGGCATTGAAGCTCGGGACGGTGAAGCGATACTGCGCGTCCATGGCCAATGGCTGGCCCTGAATCATCACCTCGGAGACGCTGCCTTCCTCGCGATTGACGCGCAGGCTGACGCCGGCGAACTGGGCATAGGCGCCGGAGTCCACCGGTTGGGTGGCCACCGCCTCGAGATACTCGAGCACCTCGCTACCTGACATGGTCACGACCCCCACGGTGTTGCCGAAGGGCAGCACGGTCAGCACATCCTTGTAGGTGATCTCGCCCGCGGGCAGGGAGGCGCGCACGCCACCTGCGTTCATCACGCCGAAGTCGGCCTTGCCGGCCTGCATGGCGGCGGTGGCGATCAGACGTCCCAGGTTGGTCTGGGCAAAGCGCACCACATCGCGATCACCTTCCAGCTTGCCGTTGCTCTGTGCGACCGTGACGTTGAGCTGCGCCTGACCCTTTTCCTGATAGGGGCGCAGGAATTCGCGCAGTTCGCTGTCCTCGGCAATTTCCTCCGCGACCAGCACCTTCCTGCGCTCGCCATTCTCCTCGACGGTCTTCTTGAGATTCACCGGAATCAGCTGATAGTTGACCATGGTCAGCTCGCCATTGCGGAACTCGTAATCGGCGCGTCCCACGTACTTGCCCCATTCATGCGCCTGCACGATGTAGGTGCCGTTCTGGCGGTCCGGCTGGCAATCATCGCCGGGCGTAAAGTCCGCCATCCGGTTGGCGCCCTCCATGCAGACCGGCTCCTGGGAGTGGCCACCGACGATCATGTCCAGTTCGCCGTAGGGCAGATAGCGCGCCAGCGAGACATCGCCCGGCGCATTGATGCCATGCTCGGCATTCTGATAGTGGCCCATGTGGGTGACGGCGAAGATCAGGTCCGGCTGCTCATGCTCGTTGAGCTCCTCGATGGCCTTGCGCGCCTCTTCCTTGGGGTCACGGAAGTAGAGATTGCTGAAGTATTCGGGGTTGCCGATACGCACGGTGTCTTCGGTGGTCAGGCCGATCACCGCGATCTGGATGCCATGCTCATCGAAGATCTTCCAGGGTGCGAACAGGCGCTCGCCGCTGGTCTTGTCGTAGATGTTGGCGGCCAGCATCGGGAAGTCGGCCCAGTCGCGCTGCTTGAGCAGCACCTCCAGCGGGTTGTCGAATTCATGGTTGCCCACCGCCATGGCGTCGTAGCCGATGCGGTTCATGCCCTTGAAGTCGGGTTCGGCCTGCTGGAGATCGGATTCCGGTACGCCGGTATTGATGTCGCCCCCCGACAGCAGCAGCACGCTGCCGCCTGCGGATTCCACCTCGGCGCGGATGCGGTCGACCAGCGTCTTGCGCGCCGACATGCCGTATTCGCCATCACTGCTTTGCCAGAAGCGACCGTGGTGATCGTTGGTATGCAGCACCGTCAGGTGATAGGTGGTGTCGGCCTGCCATTCATGGCCCGCCTGGCTGGCACAGGCACTCAGCGTGCTGAGCAGTGCAGCCCCCAGCAGGGCCTTCAGCGCCATGCGCGAGCGGTGGGATGCGCGCAAGCCCGGCGCATTTGATGAGGTGAGTCGAGTATTCAGCATGAGCGATACGTTCCTTGTGTCTGGCTCCGAGGCGCAATGGCGCGTTCCAATCTGTGAGTGCTGATTGTAAGAGTACTGATTGCAAGAGTGCTGATTGTAAGTGTGTTGATGGTAAAACTGCTTGAAGGGTGGGGATGGCATGAACAACCCCATGCAGTCTGCCTCATTGCTGTGGAGATTGGATGACCGACACACGAAGTGCGAACCTTGCGCCGCTTGCGAGCGTCAGCGATTGGCATGAAGAAGCGCGGCTGACCAGAAGAAGCGCGGTTGGCATCAAGAGGGCGACCGACATGAAAAAACCGGCCAATGATGCGCCGGTTCTTTCATGTCTCATTGCTGCGCCTGCGGGTCAGGCGTGTTCCTGGTCCGCGCTGATGCTGTCGGTGGATTCACGCTCACTCGCTCTGGGATTGAACACCTCGGCGTCTTCCATCTTCGGCAGCAGCAGCTCGGCGATGATGGCGGTCAGGCCGCCCATGGTGATCGGCGAGCGCAGCGCATCGGCGAAGGCGCCCGGAATGGCGTTCAGCACATCCGGCACCATGCCGACGCCAAGTCCCAGCCCCAGGGCAAGCGCGATGATCATCATCTCGCGGCGCCCGATGGGCTGCGCCATCAGGATGCGGATGCCGGACACCGCGATCAGCGCGAACATCAGCGTGGTGGTGGCACCGAGCACCGGGCGCGGCATCTGGGTCAGCAGGGTGGCGATGAAGGGCGACAGACCCAGCAGCAGCAGGAAGCCCGCCACATAGCGGCCCACATAGCGGCTGGCGATGCCGGTCAGCTGGATCACGCCGGTGTTCTGGCTGAAGGTGGTATTGGGGAAGGTGCCGGCCAGCGCGCCGAGTGCGGAATTCAGGCCATCGCCCAGTACGCCGCCGCGCAGACGCTTCTGGTGTAGCTCATCATCCACGGCGAGCCCCGAGGCGCGTGCGCTGCCGGTGAGGTCACCGACCGTCTCGATGGCGGTGATCATGAAGATGAAGGCTACCGGCAGGAAGGCGGCCAGCGAGAAATCGAAGCCGGTATTAAGGGTCGCCGGATGCGGCAGGGCCAGCAGGGCGGCATCGGCCAGCTGCGGCGCATCATAGAGGCCACCGATGGCGGCGATGATGCAGCCGACGGCCATGCCGATGAAGATGGAGGCGATTCTCAGCCACGGATGACGCGAGACCTGGCAGGCCAACACCGTGATCAGCACACAACCGGCCAGTGCCAGATTGGCAGGTGCACCGAAGTCTTCGGCGCCGAAGCCGCCGCCGATGTCCGTCATGCCGACCTGGATCAGGCTCAGGCCGATCAGCATCACCACCACGCCGGTGACTACGGGCGTGATGACCCGCTTGAGCCACGGCAGCACCGTACCCAGCGCCATCTCGATCAGGCTGCCCGCCAGGCAGGTGCCGAACAGCACCGCCAGTACCTGCTCGTCACTGGCATTCTGTGATCGAGCGATCAATCCGGCGGTGATCAGCGCGGACACGAAGCTGAAACTGGTGCCCTGGATGCTTAACAGCCCTGAGCCGAACGGGCCGATGCGCTGGGACTGGATCCAGGTGGCGACCCCGGAGACCACCAGTGCCATCGACAGCAGGCTGGCGGTGTAGGCATCGAGGCCCAGCGCGCTGGTGATGATCAATGTCGGTGCAATGATACCGGCCAGACTGGCCAGAAGATGCTGGGCGCCGGCGAGTGCCGAGATGGGGACCGACGGGCAGCTTTCGAGGCCGAGCAGTGGTTCGTCGATCCCCTTGGAATCGGAAGAGGATTGGCTCATGTGACGCTCCTTGTTCTGCTCGCGGTGCAATGGCGGAAATGGTGTCGGGCACTGGAGTGTTCAGCGCGGGCAGCCAATTATAAGCAAGATGTGAACCAAGTTCAGTGCTCGTATCGATTTTTCCATCACTTGTTGCGTGTCCCGCGGCCAGGCCAGGGGATGAGCAGGCCAAGCCCGTGTGCCAAAAACGCAAGATCCCCGCCGGGCGTCATGCCCGGCGGGGATCGGTCTTTGCTCTCGCGGCGCCTTGTCTGAGCGAAAGTACGCCCAGCGGCTCAGGGCGTCAGCAGGCGCTGGATATTGAGGCTGATCTCGCCTTCGCCGAAGGTGCTCAAAAAGCCCTGGAAGTGTTCGGTGGCCACGTGGGCTTCGATGGCGTCTTCATCCCACCATTCTTCCAGTACCACGAAGTCGCCTTCCGGTACCGGCTCACCTTCCGCGACGTTCTTGTCGATCGCGAAGAATTCGTACTGCAGGCAGCCCTTGTCGGACTGGCTCTTCTCGACCAGTTCGGCGAGAGCATCGCGTGCCTTGTCCTGCTGGTCGGCGGGGAAGGTCAGTGTCGCGATAAGCTTGATGGACATGGCATGAATCCTGTCGTGGGCGTAAGAAGTGGACGTAACAGATGGGCGAAATGAATCAGGCACGCAAGCCGGACATCGCCGCCGGGGATGCACTGCGCTGGCCTGCCTCGAAAAGGTGGCATGTCCGCCATCGGGATGCAATGCGGCGGGCACGGGCGGC
>NZ_JARWKU010000016.1:0-26129 GCF_029846435.1 Cobetia sp. 1AS1 | reverse complement strand
CCCGCCTCTACCTCCGGCGACCAGTCGCTCAGGTCACTGCCGCGCACGCCATCGGCAATCAGGTTGCCAAACAGGAAGTTATCGCTGCCCGCCAGACTCAGGCGTGCATGACCGAGAAAGTTCAAGTTGCTAGACTCCTGCTTTTGCGAATCCTGTCGCCTGTCTCATCTGGCGCGCCCTGGCTCTGCCTACCCTGCTCCTGTTTCCATACTCTACTGACTATCGAGATTCACGATGCCGTCCGCCTCCATGCCAGTCAAAGCGCCTATCGTGCGTGATATCGTCCTGATCGGCGGTGGGCACAGCCACGTCGGTGTGCTGATGCGCTTTGCCATGCAGCCAGAGCCCGGTGTCCGCCTGACCGTCATCTGTCGCGACACCGACACGCCCTATTCCGGCATGTTGCCGGGCTACGTCGCCGGTCATTATACGTTCGACGATGTGCATATCGACCTGCGCCGGCTGTGTCAGTTCGCCGGTGCCCGCTTCTATCGCGATCAGGTGATCGACATCGACCGCCGCGAACGCCGCGTGATCTGCGCCGAGCGCCCGGCGGTGGACTACGACCTGCTGTCGATCAATATCGGCTCCACGCCTCGCCTGTCCCACATCGATGGTATCGGTGACCCCGAAGCCGCAGACGCCCCCGTGGTGGCGGTCAAGCCGATCAGCACCTTCCAGCAGCGCTGGCTGAGTCTGCTCGAGCGCGCCAGGAGCGCCGAGCGCCCGCTCGATATCGTGCTGGTCGGCGGCGGTGCCGGCGGTGTCGAACTGCTGCTGGCCATCCAGCAGCGCCTCGCCACCGAGTTGCCCGATGCGCTCGCGCCGAACCTGACGCTGATCACCCGTGGTCAGCGTCTGTTGCCCACCCATGCGCACACGGTCAGCGAGGCGCTTGCCACTACCCTGCACGAGCGCGGTATCCAGGTGCATTTCGGCGAGGAGATCACGGCCGTCGAACGCGCATCCTCGACCGCCCAGCGCCAACTGATCAGTGCCAGTGGTGCCTGCCATCAGGCCGATGAGGCCATCTGGGTGACACGGGCCGGTGGCGCGCGCTGGCTGGAGAAGACCGGACTGAGCCTGGACGAGGATGGCTTCCTCAAGGTTCGCGACAGCCTGCAGACGCTTGAGGATGACGCCATCTTCGCCGCGGGCGATATCGCGCATCAGCTCAACCATCCCCGCGAGAAGGCCGGCGTGTTTGCCGTGCGTCAGGCGCGGCCGCTGGCCGACAACCTGCGACGGGCCGTGCGCGGCGAGCCACTCAAGGACCATATCCCGCAGTCGCGCTGGCTAGCGCTGATCAGCACCGGGGATCGCGACGCCATCGCCTCACGCGGCAAGCTGGGGCTGGTCGCGCCGCGTCTGCGCCCGTGGCTGTGGCGCTGGAAGGACCATATCGACCGCCAGTTCATGGCACGCTTCAATGAACTGCCCAGCATGCAGGACGCCGCGGACACCGGCGGCCTTTCCGGGCTGCATCAGCGTATCAGCGCTGCCTGGCAGGCGCTCAAGGGCAGCGATGGCAAGCTGCATCCGCGCCTGACCGCCGAGCTGGATGAACAGGAGGCGCATCAGGCCCTGTCCGCACTGGCGATGCGCTGCGGCGGCTGCGGGGCCAAGGTCGGCGCCAGCGTGCTGTCGCGAGCGCTGCAGAGTCTGGCCCCGCGCGAGAACCCGGACGTGCTGGTCGGGCTGCATGCCCCGGATGATGCCGCCATCGTGCGCGTGCCCGAAGGACAGGCGCTGGTGCACAGCGTCGACTTCTTCCGCGCCTTCATCGATGACCCCTATCTGTTCGGGCGCATCGCCGCCAATCACGCGCTGGGCGATCTCTACGCCATGGGCGCGACGCCGCACACGGCAACGGCGGTGGCCACGGTGCCACAGGGGGTCGAGCGCAAGGTCGAACCGCTGGTGCGCGAGCTGATGCAAGGCGCGACCGAGGTGCTCAACGAGGCAGGTTGCAGTCTGGTCGGCGGCCACACCGGCGAAGGTCAGGAGCTGGCGCTGGGCTTCGCGCTCAATGGTCTGGTAGAGGAGGGTCTGGCCGGCGTCACCTGCAAGGGCGGCATGCAGCCGGGCGATGTGCTGCTGCTTACCAAGGCCATCGGCACCGGCACGCTGTTGGCGGCGCACGCACGCCTGGAAGCCCGCGGCCGCTGGATCGACGCCGCGCTGGACAGCATGCAGCAATCCAGTCAGCGCGCGGCGGATATCCTGCGCGCGCATCAGGCGAGCGCCTCCACCGATGTCACCGGCTTCGGTCTGCTCGGCCATCTGGTCGAGATGACCCGCGCCAGCGGCGTGGATGCCGAGCTTGAGATCGATGCCCTGCCGGTGCTCGACGGCGCCGAGGACTGTGTCGCCCGCGGCGTGGTCAGCTCGCTGCAACCGGCCAATCTACGCCTCAAGCGTGCCCTGAAGGACCAGGCCAGCATCATCGATCATCCGCGCTATCCGCTGCTGTTCGATCCGCAGACGGCCGGTGGCCTGCTGGCCAGTGTGCCGCCCGGGGAAGCCGAGCCCTGTCTGGCCGCGCTCAAGGCCGCCGGCTATCGCGCCAGCGCCATCATCGGGCGCATCACGCCCCAGGGCGATGCACTGGCGCCGATCAGCATCAAGCGCTGAGCACGGTTAGAGGGTCACACGGTGAGCCAGCCAGCCGGCGGTGAATGACAACTGGCGACTCCCAGCGATGCTTCACAAGCGTTGTGACATTCAGATGGCAAGACGCCCGCCAGAGGACTCTCTGGCGGGCGTCTTCATGACTGCCGACTCATGCGCGGGGCGTCTGGCGACAAGCGTCAGACTGACCGGCTATCTCAGGCTTCGGCTTCGCGCTTGAGCGCCTCGAAGGACTCCACGAACGCATCCATGGTCTCGGCACAGTAATCCCGCAGACCACTGACGACCAGCTTCTTGGAGCCACTGCCGATGCACTGCTCGCCATCATGGATGCTGAACTCGAGCAGGGTATCGCCACGCTTGCCGTTGACCTCGAGCGAGGACCCCACGAAGTCGAGGTGCAGGTCGGCGATATCCAGGCGCTCGAAACAGAAGCCCATGCTGTCGTAGATCACCAGCGGGCGGGCCGGGTTGAACATCACGCCCTTCTCCAGCATCAACGGCTGCAGGAAGTGCGGGAAGTTGCGCCCGGAGAAGGCGATGTACTGGCGGGTGAAATTGGCGACCACTTCCTCGTCATGGGTGGTATCGCCGCTGCGCTCGACCGTCAGGTAGACCTTGCCGGCTTCATCGCGCACCAGCAGGGACACGCCATTCTCGTCGGGGGCGTCCAGCGCTTCGAAGATCAAGGGCACATCGTTGCCGACCATGCCGCAGAAACGGATGGTCATGCACTGCGACAGACCGAATTTCGCCAGCAACAGGGAGAACAGCAGGTCGCCGGGCACACAGAAGCGTCGCGCGTCCGGGTCATGAATGGGGTTGTAATCCCCCGCCATCTGCTTGGCGAAACGACTTGCCTGCTCGGCGGTGATCCGCACGCGGCCATCTTCGACCCGGTGAAACTGATCAAGAAACATGGACTGCCTTCCTGCCCTGCTTGAATGATGATCGATGGCCCGTCCTGAACCATCGCGGAAATGCCTCCGAGGGGAGGAATCGCGGTCGACGCGCTGTCACGCCTGCCCACCTGTCGTGTCATGAAGCTTTCAAGACATGCAGATGGAACGATTTTACCACTGGATGACAGTCAGGTGGTGACTCGTGACAGGCTTTGCAAGAGATTGCAGTGCGACAGATGGCGATATACTGTATATAACCCCATGCTTTCGGGCAAACCGCTGCCCTGCCCGCCACTTCGACAGGTCGCCATGCAAGCCGCTCCCCTCGACAATCCGCGCTACTACCTGGCCAACTTCGACACCCTGATCGACTGGGTCTGCCAGTGTCACGCCGATCTGCTGACAGAGGCGGAGCGTGCCACGGTGGACGCCATCACTCGCCTGCCGGATGCCTCGCGGGCCTTGCTGGTGCGACTGCTGATGCGCAAGGGCGATCATTTCGAGCGCTCGCAGCTGCACTATGCCGAGATCGGTGCGATCGAGGCCGCAAGCCAGCCATTGATCACACCGCTCGCCGACAGTGCCACGCCCGACGGTCTGTGCCGCCACAATGTTGACCTGACGCTGGACGAGATGCTGGCGCTGGTGACCTTGCCACGCCTCCGGGCTGCCTTTGCCGAGCTGCCCAGAAGCACGCCCAAGCGCCGCATGCATGATGCCATCAGCGAGCTGTTGGGCGATGTCACGCCACGGCCACTGCCAGAGTGGTTGAACGACCCTGCCGCCGACACCTTGAGTGTCGGGCTGGGGGAGCTGTCGCGACGCCTGAGCCTGATGTTCTTCGGCAACCTGCGCCAGAATCTGTCGGACTTCGTACTCAGCGAGCTGGGCCTGCTGCGTTGCGAGACGGTCACCCTGTCGCCGGCCTCGCGCGCCTTCACCCATCGCTGGGAGGTGGATCGCTATCTGGCGCTGGAGCAACTGCGTGAGGACTGGCAGCAAGCCAGCGAGCGGCTGGACCGCACGGAGAACGATGAGCTTGAGCGGCACTGGCAGCGCATCGTCGCGGCGCTGGATGCGACGCCGTCTGCAGCGGCAAACGCGATCCACAGTGAGCCGTCCGCGAGTCATCAGCTCACTGACGCTCATGCCACTGACGGGCGCGCTATTGATGATCGTGCCAATGCCTGGCTGGCGCAGCGGCGTGACCGCCTGCGCTTCTCGCTGGCCCGCGACGCCGAGCGTCAGGGCTGGCATCAGGCGGCTGCCCGCCAGTACGCCTGTCTCGAGGATTCCGCATATGCCCCGCGTGCCATGCCGCGCCGGGTGAGAGCACTGGAGCTGTCGGGCGATATCAGCGCAGCTCACGCGCTGGCCAGCGAGCGGTTGGCGCGCGCCGAGATCACGCTGGACGAGCAGCTGGCACTCGAACGCGCCCTGCCGCGTCTGTGCCGTGGCCTCGGATTGCCCGCGCCCAGCCGCGCCAAGGCACCGACCACGCCGCAGATCACCCTCACGGTGCCCGACCTTGCCACCTCGGCGGCTGATGGCATCCACGGGGTCGAGCGCGCAGCCGCCCATGCGTTGGCCACGCCCGAGGCACCGGTCTTCTATGTCGAGAATGGCCTGATTCCCGCGCTCTTCACCCTGCTGTGTTGGGAGGCGCTGTTCGCCCCCTTGCCGGGGGCCTTCTTCCACGCCTTCCATACCGGCCCTGCGGACCTCTACCGCCCTGATTTCGTCAGCCGTCGCCAGGCCGCTTTCGAAACCTGCTTCGCGCGTCTGAACGATGAAAGCTACCGGGCGGTGATCCGTGAACGCCACCAGCAGAAACAGGGCATTCAGGCGCCCTTCGTGCACTGGGAGCTATTGAGCGAACAACTGCTCAATCACGCACTGGACTGCATTCCGCCCGCGCATCTGGAAGCCTGTTTTCGCCACCTGCTGGCCAACCCTCGCGAACATCGCGCCGGCCTGCCGGACCTGATCCAGTTCTTCCCCGAGCACAGCAGCGACCGTTATCGGCTGATCGAGGTCAAGGCGCCTACCGACCGTCTGCAGGACAACCAGCGTCAATGGCTGGCCCTGTTCGCACGCCATGCGATTCCGGCGCTGGAGTGTCGCGTCGAATGGCAGAGCGCGGCCGAGGCCTCAGTGGACGAACCCTCCCGGCACAAGGCACCTCCTGCATCATGATCAAGGCGGACGAGACCCACGCTGAGCCCGGACGCTACCGGATCGCGGTGCGTGAACTGTGCGCCTTTGCCGCGCGCGAGGGCGATCTGGACCTGCGCTTCACGCCATCACCTACCGCCCAGCAGGGCATCCGTGGTCATCAGCGTATCGTACGCCGACGCGGCAAGGACTATGAAAGCGAGATCTCGCTCAGCGGTGACATCGGCAACCTGACCATCCGTGGGCGCGCCGATGGCTATGATCCCAAGCGCAACTGCCTCGAGGAGATCAAGACCCACCGCGGCGACCTCTCCCGCCAGCCCGCACACCATCGCGCCCTGCACTGGGCCCAGGCACGCGTCTACGGCGCACTGATGTGTCGCAGCCGGGACCTCGAAGGCATCACGCTGGCGCTGGTGTATCTGGATATCGCGGCGGATGCGCCCAGGGGCGTCAAGGGCAGCAAGGATGAGCAGAACGAGCAGGACGCGGGCACCCTGGATGATCGAGACGAGCAGACTGACCCCAAAAGCCGCAAGGCACAGCATGATGAGCAGCGCCTGGAAGCCTGGTGGAGCCGTGAGGCGCTGGAGGCGGAGCTGGCACGTCTGGCGGCACGCTTCAGCGAGTTCGCCGCCAATGAGCTGGCCCATCGCAGTGCCCGCGACAGCGCGCTGAGCCGCCTGGCCTTCCCGTGGCCGAGCTGGCGTCCCGGTCAACGCCAACTGGCCGAGCATGCCTACAAGGCTGTGATGACCGGCCGCGAGCTGCTTGCCGAGGCACCGACCGGCACCGGCAAGACCCTGGCGACGCTGTATCCGGCACTGCGCGCGATGCCCGCAAGCGGCACGGACAGGCTCTTCTACCTCACCGCCCGCACCCCGGGGCGCGCGCTGGCACTCGACGCGCTGGCCACCTTGGCACCAGCCGCTGATGACAGCGAGGGGCAGGAAAAGACACCGGCGACACCGCTGCGCATTCTGGAACTGGGCGCGCGCAGCAAGACCTGCGAGCACCCGACCCTCGCCTGTCATGGCGAGTCCTGCCCGCTGGCGCGCGGCTTCTATGATCGCCTGCCCGCGGCGCGCGACGCCGCCCTCGCCGACCAACGGCCCTTGAATCTGGCGACGACACGCCGCCACGCCCTGGCCCACGACATCTGCCCCTACTTTCTCGCCCAGGAGCTCTCGCGCTGGGCGGATGTCATCATCGGCGACCACAACCACTACTTCGACAGTCATGCGCTGCTGTTCGCCCTGACCCAGGCCAATGACTGGCGCACGGTGGTGCTGGTCGATGAGAGCCACAACCTCATCGAGCGCGCCCGCGGCATGTACAGCACCGAACTTGACGCCCGCCAGTTCCACTTCCTGCTCAAGCAGTTGAGCCGCACGGGCCATCCGGCTCCGCTGCGCTCGGCCTCACGCGCGCTGGCTCGGCAATGGCGAGCACTGGAGCAGCTCGAGCTGGGTACTGACGACGATACACAGGCAAGCAAGGTCGATAGCAAGGACGAAGGCCACAAGGCGCAGCGCCTTGCGCTGGAGGCTCTGCCCGGCGACTTCCTCAAGGCCTTGAGCCAATGGACCGGCGCGATGGGCGACTGGTTGGCGGAGCCTGACAAGGCCACAAACCCTGCTGCGGCCAGGCAACAGCCAGCGAGAGCCACAGCCACACAAGCCCCCGAACAGCTGGGCCTGATCGCAAGCGATGCCTCCTCTTCGGCACCGATTACCAAGGATACAGGCACTGCAACGACAGTCTCCGGCTCGACCTCCTCCACGGCCAGGCGCCGTGTGGAGCCCGATGTCGAGATGATGGAGGCCTACTTTGCGGCACTGACTCTGGCGCGACTCGCCGAAGGCTTCGGCGATCACTCGCTGTTCGAGGTCGAACTCGCCGCCACTCCCCCTGCGCGGCAGGCATCACTCGCCAGCGATTCAAGCTCGAGTTCCGGCGCAGCATCGGCTGCAGAAGCAGAAGGATCAGAAGCAGCAGCCCGGCCACGCAAGGCCCGCGGGCGCAGCGTTCGCCAGATCCAGCCGCGACTGCGCTGCGTCAGCCCGGCGCCGTGGCTGGCACCCCGCCTGCGCGCCAGTCACGCCACCCTGCTGTTCTCGGCCACACTCAATCCACCGGCCTATCACCAGCGCCTGCTGGGTCTGGCGGACGATGCCGTCTGGCTGAGTGTCGATTCCCCGTTCAGCGCGACCCAGGTGCAGGTCAGTCGACATCGGCTCTCGACACGCCTGCGGGATCGCGACGCCTCCTGTCGGCCGATCGCCGAGTTGATGGCGCGCCAATACCGGCAGCGCTCGGGCAACTATCTGGCCTTCTTCTCGAGCTTCGCCTATCTGGAACAGATCGCCAGCACCCTGCAACAGCTGGCGCCGGAGATTCCCCAATGGCGTCAGACCCGCGCCATGACGGAGGCTGAGCGCACCGGCTTCATTCAGCGCTTCACGCCCGAGGGACAAGGCATCGGCTTCGCGGTACTGGGTGGTGCCTTCGGCGAAGGGATCGATCTGCCCGGCTCGCGGCTGATCGGGGCCTTCATCGCCACCCTGGGACTGGCCGGTTTCAGCCCCGAGAATGAAGCGCTCAAGCAGCGTCTGGCCACATGGCTGGACAACGACGCACAGCGGCGTAGCCAGCCGCAACAGGCTGAAGGCGACCCAGACGACGATACGCGCGCACCGCGCCCGGTCATCCAGCCATTGAATGCCGATGACTGCACCTATCTGTACCCGGGACTCACCAGAGTGGTGCAGGCTGCCGGCCGAGTGATTCGCAGCGAGCAGGATCAGGGCGTGATCCACTTGATCGATGACCGCTTCATGCGCCCGGAAGTCGCACGGTTGCTGCCTCGCTGGTGGACACCGACGAATTGATGCGGGCTGCAAGCGTGACGTCGCCACCATGCGCCGTGATGGCACAAAGCCTGCACATCAATGGAGAGTGATGGGGTATTCATTTCGCTCTTCATTTCGTTAGCCACCCGCAAGGAAGCCGCACGATGCCAGACACCGACAATGCCCTGTGGGGCGATGAGTATCCGCGTGACCTGATCGGTTATGCCGACACGCCACCGCATGCCAACTGGCCAGGTGGCGCGAAGATCGCGGTCCAGTTCGTGCTCAACTACGAGGAAGGTGGCGAGAACTGCCTGCTGCACGGCGATAGCGAGAGCGAGAAGTTTCTCTCCGAGATCATCGGTGCCGAGGCCTACCCCGCGCGGCACATGAGCATGGAGTCGATCTACGAATATGGCTCGCGCAGTGGCGTGTGGCGGATTCTGGATGAATTCAAGCGCCGCGAGTTGCCGCTGACCGTCTTCGGCGTCGGCATGGCGCTGGCGCGGCATCCGGATCTGGTGGCGCGTTTCCTGGAGGATGGTCACGAGATCGCCAGTCATGGCTGGCGCTGGATTCATTATCAGCACATGGATGAGGCCCATGAGCGCGCCCACCTGGAACGCGCGGTGGAAAGCTATCGCGAGCTGGTCGGCCATGCGCCGCAGGGCTGGTATACCGGACGTGACAGCCCCAATACCCGCCGACTGGTGGTGGAGCACGGCGGCTTCACCTACGACAGCGATTACTACGGCGATGACCTGCCACTGTGGATGGAGGTGACTACCGCCAATGGCGAGCAGGTGCCGCATCTCGTCGTGCCCTACACCCTGGATACCAATGACATGCGCTTCGCCAGCGCCCAGGGCTTCAATAGCGGCGAGGACTTCTTCCAGTACCTGCGCGATGCCTTCGATGTACTCTATGCCGAGGGCGACACCGCGCCCAAGATGCTCTCCGTCGGGCTGCACTGTCGGATCGCCGGCCGCCCGGGACGCTTCGCGGCACTCAAGCGCTTCCTCGACTACGTCCAATCGCATGACAAGGTATGGATCACGCGACGCATCGATATCGCCGAACACTGGCAGCGCGAACATCCCTATACCCCCGCCAGCTGACGAACCATCCCTTCAAGCGCCATCACCAGAAACGCCGCAGCCCTTTCGGGATGCGGCGTTTCTGGTCAACTCCAGACAATGTCTGCAAACGCACATGCAAGGCAGCGCTGGTCAGTTTTCCAACATGCAGGTCAGTTTTCCAACATGCGGGCCAAGGCCAGCAGGCTCTCATCACGACCCGGCAGGCCCAGCAATGACACGCCCCAGGGCGGGGGCGCGGATTCCTGTGGCAGGCGTGCCGCCGAGTCGGCAAGCCACGGCAGACTCAGCTGCGGCGCACCGTTCAAGCCGGCAAGTGCAGTGAGTCCCATCAGCCGATGACGATAGGCCTCCATCTCCTCGAGGCTTGCGCCCAGCAGCGGTGAGGCGCCCGGCGTGGTGGGCAGCACGAAGACCGCCTCGCTGGTGGCTTCGGCCTGGGCATGAGACGCGCGACTGCCGGACTCCGCTGGCGCCTCGATGCCTTCCTGATGACTGACTGCCAGCTGCTGGCGATACCAGCGGCGAACGGTATCTGCCTTGGCCTCTGCTGCCTGCTCATCAGTATCGCTGAGCGTCATGCACCATTTGAGACGCGCCGCGATATCCGGGTTGAGGCGCGGCCAGCGTGATTCGGGCCCCTGCTCCGGCGTACTCAACCACGCCTGGTGAGTGCGGCGAATCTCGCAGCCCTGCAGAACCCGGAAGGCTTCACTGGCGCGCGCCATGAAGGCCTGGCTCAACATGAGCCGCTCGCACTGAAAGCCGAGCGACTCAAGACGCCGGGACAGCGGCCCGAGCAGGCGCTGATAAGGCCCCGCGGCCAGCCCTTCCGGCACCAGCAGGATGATACGTGCAGGCAGTCGGGTGGCTGTCGCTGCCGGCATCAGCACCTCACTGACCTGCGTCAGCGTCTCCAGATCCCGCGTCATCCAGCCGACGGTGTCAAAGCGCGGCGCCAGCGGCTTGAGCCCGGTCATGCTGATACGACCATGGGTCGGTCGCAGCCCATAAAGCCCGCAGTAACTGGACGGCACGCGGATGGAGCCGCCGGTATCGGTGCCCAGCCCGATCTCCGCCTCGCCGCGCGCCACCGCCACCGCAGAGCCCACGCTCGAGCCACCCGGCAACCTCAGCGGCGCGCGAGGGTTCTCCGGCGTGCCGAAATGCGCATTGGTACCGTTGAGGCTGTAGGCCAGCTCATCGGTGGTAGTGCGGGCTCGATAATCGGCCCCCGCCTGCTGAAGCGCGAGGACAGCAGGCGCCGTCTGCCGCTCGATGGGGGCGCTGGCCAGCAGGTCAGGGTTGCCCTGGCCGATGCACTCGCCCTTGATCGCGAACATATCCTTCACCACCAGTCTCTGACCATCAAGCGGCCCCTGTTCCCGCCGCCCCTGTCCCCGCGGCCCCGAGAAACGCGCCGGCGCTACATAGATACGCTTGTCCACTGGGAGCGACTCCTTTCGACTCATGATGTGGTCCACCTCTGTTCGCTCAAGACGCTGTGCTCATAGCACCGCGCCGAGGAACTGGCGCAGTTCTTCCGTGACCGGATTGGCAAAAAGCGTCGCCGGGTCGCCCGACTCATGCACGCGCCCCTGGTGCATGAAGATCACGCGGTCCCCCACATCGCGGGCGAAATTCATCTCGTGGGTGACCAGAATCAGCGTCATGCCCTCACGCTTGAGCTGTTCCAGCACCTTGAGCACATCGCCGACCAGTTCCGGGTCCAGCGCCGAGGTGATCTCATCGCACAGCAGCACCTTGGGGTGCATCGCCAGAGCGCGCGCGATCGCCACCCGCTGCTGCTGACCACCGGAGAGCTGACTCGGCCAGGCATCGAATTTCTCCCCCAGCCCGACCTTGGCCAGCATCTCGCGGGCCTCGCGCTCGGCGACGTCCCGGGCGACGCCCTTGACCAGCATCGGTGCCAGCATCACGTTCTCGCCGACGCGCTTGTGGGGAAACAGATTGAAGCTCTGGAACACCATGCCGACATCCTGCGCCAGGGCGGCGGCGTCCATCTCGCTACCGTCCAGCAGCTTGCCGGCGACATGAATGGCGCCGCCGTCATGCTGTTCAAGCTGATTGATACAGCGCAGCAATGTGCTCTTGCCGGAACCGCTGCGACCGATGATCGACACCACCTCACCCGGACGCACCTCGAGATCGATCCCCTTGAGGACCGCCACGTCACCGAAGGACTTGGTCAGCGCCGACAGGCTGACCAGCGGTGCCTTTGCCTTCTCGGAGACAGGGGCGCTATCGGTAACTGAGACGTCGGATGAGGCGCTATCCAGCGCAGAAACTTCAGCGAGCAGTGACATTGAGACGTGCCTCCAGGTGGCGAGCCAGCCGCGACAGCGGATAGCACATGGCGAAATACAGCAACGCGACCAGCGCGAAGACGGTGAAGGGTTCCAGGGTGGCGTTGTTGAGCATGGTGCCGGCCTTGGTCAGCTCGACGAAGCCGATCACCGAGGCAAGCGCGGTGCCCTTGATGATCTGCACCGAGAAGCCGACGGTCGGCGCGATGGCCATGCGCAGCGCCTGCGGCAGGATGATATGACGCATGGTCTTCAGATAGCCGAGACCCAGCACACGCGCCCCTTCCCACTGCCCCTTGGGCACCGCCTCGACACAGCCGCGCCAGATGTCATGCAGGAAGGCACTGCTGAACAGCGTCAGCGCCACGGACGCAGCCGTCCAGGCCGAGACATCCAGCCCGAAGACCGCCACGCCGAAGAAGGCCAGGAACAACTGCATCAACAGCGGCGTGCCCTGGAACAGCTCGGTATAGAGACGACAGAAGAGCGCCGCCCCCGGCCAGCGGGTCAGGCGCAGAAAGGTCAGCGCCAGCCCCACCAGACTGCCGCCGATGAAGGCGATCAGGGACAGCGCCAGTGTCCAGCGCGCCGCCAGCAACAGGTTGCGCAGAATGTCCCACAGCGTGAAGTCGATCATGAGTGGGCCTCTTTCAGGACATGGGAAGACAGACGGCTACGCGGGGCGGGCGTCAGGTGGCGAAAGCCGAACAGGCGACGCCCGATGCGGTTGAGCAAGGCGCGCATCGCGATGGCCAACAGCAGGTACATGCCTGCCGTCACCACGTAGCTCTCGAAGCTCAGGAAGGTACGTGACTGGATGAAGTTGGCCGCGAAGGTCAGGTCCGCCACGCTGATCTGGGAGACCACGGCGGAGCCCAGCATCACGATCACGCACTGGCTGGTCAGCGCCGGATACATGCGTTCCAGCGCCGGCATCAGCACCACATGGCGATAGCTCTGCCAGCGGGTAAGCCCCAGTGCCCGCCCGGCTTCCCACTGGCCGCGACCGGTGGCATCGACCCCGGCACGCAGGATTTCACTGCTGTAGGCCGCCAGGTTGAGTGTCATCGCGATCACCGCGGCCATCTCGGCACTGAGTGACAGCCCCAGCGCCGGCAGACCGAAGAAGATGAAGAACAGCTGCACGATGAAGGGCGTATTGCGCAGCAGCTCCACCAGCATGCCCAGCAGCCGGCTGAAGAGGCTGGTCGGCGCACGATGGCGCTGCCAGACACACAGCACCGCGCCGAGTATCCCCAGCGTGGTGGTCAGCGCCGTCAGCCAGACCGTCGTCATCAGCCCGGCCATCAGGTCGGGCAGATACGGCAACAGGCGCGGGAAATCCGGGAGATAGTTCATCGATCAAGCCTCACGGGCAAAGGGATCAGACGTGTGACGTCTCGATTCAGGCATCCAGTGACGGCAGCGGCGCCTTGAACCAGGTCTCGGAGAGCGTATTGAGCGTGCCATCCTCGATTCCCTGGGCGATCAGCTCATTCACGCGCGCCTTGAGCGCCGGCGTGTCATGACGCATGCCCACATAGCAGGGAGAGTTCTTGAGCGGCAGCACGCTGACCGGCACGCGGGCAGGATTGCGTTCGGCGATGGCGGCGGTGACGAGATTGCCGGTGGCGATCATCTCGACCTGCCCTGACAGGAAGGCCGACAAGGTCGTGTTGTTGTCTTCGAAGCGCTTCACGGTGGTCGATTCCGGTGCCACCTTGCTGAGCTCCATGTCTTCCACCGAGCCACGTGTCACGCCGATGGTCTTCTCGCTCAGTCCTTGCGCGGAGTCCACCTCACTGCCCTTCTCGCCGAACACGCCGAGGAAGAACGGCGCATAGGCATCGGAGAAATCGATCGCCTTCTCACGCTCCGGGTTCTTGCCCAGGCTCGAGATCACCAGATCGACCTTGCGGGTCTGAAGATAAGGGATGCGATTGGCCGAGGTGACCGGCACCAGCTCAAGCTTCACCTCCATCTCGTCTGCCAGATAGCGCGCCATGTCGATATCGTAGCCACGCGGCTTGAGGTCCGGGCCGACCGAGCCGAAGGGCGGGAAGTCCTGTGGCACCGCCACTTTCAGCACCCCGCTATCGGTGATGTCACTCAGTGCATCCGCGTGTGCGCTCAAGGCGGTGGACGCCAACGTGCCCCACAGGGCCAGCAATATTCCCTTGCGGACCCAGTTGCCAAGACGCTGCTTGTTGCCTGTCCGTGTGGCGCGCTGCTGGGCCTTGCTCTCGTGACGCTTGCTCATCGGTCGACTCCGGTATCCGTCAATGCCAGGCGCTGATGCGAGGACGACTCGTCTGCACCTGGTGCCTTGCGGCAGTGGATTGTTGTTGGTTGTTGTTGATCGTCCCGCCGTGCTTCTTGCCGAGTGTCTCGCCGAGTCAGATCCAGTGACTCCCTGCCCCATTCGTCTTCAGAACCTGACCAATGAAACAAGTGATTCCCTTATCAATCTTTGCAACAGGTGTGCCAAAGACTTCCGTCAGGTGCTCAACAAGGTGATCGAGTTGCAGGCAGTGCAGAGTCACCTGCGGCTCACACGCCTGTGCATGGGCTTGCGAACGCACTTGAGCACGCGCCTCAGCGCAGGATCGAGAACAGGCCTGAAAGCAAAACAGCGAGAAGAAATGAGTAGCAACGATAAGAAGAGACACACGCCTGCGGGAGGCGAAATCGAGGATGACGCCCTCGCCGGGCGGCGAGATCAGGGCGCCGACATCAGCGACATGGCAGCAGATGGTGCAGTCAGGGAGGCATATGCGCCCTGCGGGTGCGCAGAGCGCGGCGAGTCGAATCGGGCCGCCGCATAGATCAGAAGCAAGGCAGGCGGCCCACAGGGGGATAGAGAGGAAGGAAGGAAGGAAAGGCAGGAGCACTTCAAGCTGGACGATCAGCCGTCGCCCAGTTCCTCCAGCACATCGAAGGTATCCGTCACGCGGCGTATCTGACTGCGCCCGCCGACGAGGTCGTCATGCAGCAGGCGCGTGGCCAGCAGGTTGATCTGGCTCATGGCAGCGGCGTAGCTGTCGAAGGCGCTGACGCTGTCCAACGGGCAGCGCAGGACATGCTCGATACCGGCGGGGATGGTGCTCAGGCTGTCATCGCAGACCAGCAGCACCGTGCAGGGCGCCTGCCCCAGCCATTCAAGCAATCGTGCCAGCCCCTGCGGTCGCCGGCGCATGGCGAATACCACCACGGCATCATCGGCGCCCAGGCGTGCGACCTCCTCGCTGAGTGATTGGCCGGGTTGCGGCAACACCGCCACCTGCGCGCGTAGCTGCAGCAACTGCTGGCGCAGGTGCAGCGCCAGAGGATAGGCATTGCGAAAGCCGATGATCTGCAGCCGCTCGGCCTTGGCCAGAGCGCTGCTCAGGGCCTCCATATCGAGCATGTCCAGCGCCGCCAGCGCCTGACGCAGGTTGCGACACTCCTGCTCATAGTGACGCTGGTGATGGTCTGCCGTCGGCGCTGCCGCCACCGGGACACCCGATTGACGCAGACTGCGTGCCTGATCCCGCGCCTCACGGAAGTCCTGATAGCCGAGGCGGCGGAACAGGCGGCTGACCGTCGCCTTGGAGACGTCGGTCAGACGTGACAGTTCCGCGGCGTTGTATAGTGCCAGTTCATCCTGATGCGCGAGCAGAAAGCGCGCGATGCGCTGCTCATTCGGGGTGAGTTCCTCAAGCGAACGGGTCAGACGCTGATGCAGGCTCAGGCTCCTGGTGCCCTGCCTTGCGGTATGGCGAGCGAGACTGGTAGCAAGATTGACAGTGGCATCGGGGGCAGGCGCTTCCCCATCCGGGTGCACTGCCCGGGATTCACCGGACACGTCATCCTCGGGGGGCGCGCTGTGATCTATGGGCGCTCGTGGCATGAAGACACACTCCTGAAAAGATTCTGCGTGAGCGCAGAGCAACGATTGCATCAACGATTGCATCAAGACAGTGCAAAGCCTGGGCCAGGTGCTGACTGACAGTGCATAGACGAAAGGCGTAACCCTCGCGATGAGCGCTTTTTCCTCATTCTGGACACCTCTGACGCCCTCAAGCGCTGCACGACGACAATGATCCGCACAGCACCACAGACACAAGCGACTGTTTTTACTGTTCATCACATCAAATCGGCACGCAAGCCGCTTGATCAAGACTAGCCAGCCGACAGGTCATACGCCGCGCAGTAACGCCAACGACCCTTGCCGGACTGCAATATTCCCGATAAAGCGCTCGCGATGCGCAAGGAGCATTCTCATGGCCACCTCAACGATGACTGCCCTCCTCGATACCTGCCGAGCCATGACAGCCAAGGTCACGACACAGACATTCACCCTCTTGCCGCGCTCTGGTAGCGCCACCCAGGATGTCGCCAATGCCCAGTCCGCTCAATTGCTGGGCGTGATGGCGATGGGCTACGAGGCACCGCCGCTGAGCCTGAAGGCAACGGCGGCCCCCACGACGCCTTCACCGGCCCATGACACGCGCAGCCAGGCCGACATTGCCGCCTCGGCCGTAGCGGCCCAGGCCTCAGCCGAGACATCGACTCCGACAGCATCGCCCATCGCGCAACAGAAAGCCGTCTTCAATCCTGACATCAACCACAAGGCTCACGCTGACTGGGAGGCGATGCACCGCCACCACACCCTGCTGCGTCAGAGCATGACGCGTCGAGGAATGCTGGCATGAGCGTCTATACCATCGGCATGGAATGCGGCATGCACATACCGCTGGAGAACAGCATCGCCCTCGCCCCTGCGCCTCGCATCAAGCTGGAACTGACCGCCGGCCAGCATGCTGGTGAGTATCTGAGCATGATGTCAGGAGCCATCCAGCCGCTGACGGATAGCGACGATGCGTTGCTGAAAAGCCTGGAGGCGCAGCTGCCGCGCCGCAGCCTGATCTGGACGGCGCGCGGGATCACCGAAGTCGGGCGTGGCTGGCGTTGGCAGTCATCGCCCGGCCATCCCCAGGCGCCCTGGCTGGACGCCGTGCATCACAGCTGGCCGAGCCATGCGCCGCGCTGGCTACGCAAGGCGCCAGTGGTGGTAGTCACCGCCGATGCGCTGCCGCTGGCCAACCGCACCCGCCACCAACGTGACCTCGCGCGTCTGTGGGCCAGCGCCGATGCCGCGCTGATCTACCTGGCCGACGATGCCCGCGATGGCTGGCAGATGCATCAACACTGTGACCTCTCTCAATTGGAGAAAGCCGAGTTGTCGGGGGCCAAGCAAGAGGAAGAAGCCGTGCTGGATCGCGATGCTGGCATGCCCTTGGAGATGGCAAGCTGATCGCCTGATGGCCTTATCCTTCACATTTCCAGAATGACGCAAGAACGAGCGACGCAAGAACGACTCTAGACTCAAGAACCAAAAACCCAGAACCAGCAACCAAAAAGCCCGCCCCGGAATCCGGGGCGGGCTTTTTGATGTGCGGCGAGGCAGTGAGTACAGACAGCAGGCGACTGACAGAGCGCTGAACCCGCCGGCTCAAGCGCTCAGCCGCACAGCCGCTCAAGCGCTCATGCCGCTCACGACTGTCGCGGGCACAGACCATCACATAGCGTGCTGGCCACGAAATCCGCCAGCTGCTCCCAGTCTTCATCGCTCTGCGGCGCTCCCCCCAGTTGATCGATCTGGGCGGCGAAATCCGCGTAATGCTGAGTGGTGGACCAGATGAGGTAGATCACCCACATCGGCTCCGCCTCACGCAGTTTGCCCGCGGCCATCCAGGCCTTCATGACATCGCAGCGCGCCTGCACCCAGTCACGCAAGTCGCCACTGAGATAATCGCGCAGGAAAGGCGCCCCGCTGATCACCTCTGCCGCGAACAGACGCGAGGCCTGCGGTGCCTGGCGTGCCAACTTGAGCTTGACGCGCACCAGCGCCTCCAGCACCTCACGCGGCTCATCGTCGGGCGAGATATCCTCGAGCGAGGCATTCCAGCGCATCAGGGTCTGCTCCAGCAGATGAACGTAGAGCTTCTCCTTGGAGCCGAAATAATAGAGCAGATTGGCCTTGGGCAACTCGGCCACTTCCGCAATCTGCTTCAAGGTGCTGCCGCGATAACCGTGACAGGCGAATACGCATTCGGCGGCCTCGAGAATGCGGCTCTCGGCTTGCTCACGCGGAGAGCTGGCAGGCGGCACGCTCAATTCCGCGCTACGGGTACGACGGACTTCAGCGTAAAGGGAAGAAGGAGAATCCGCGGGCATCGGCATCACTCATCAGGTCAGAAAAAAGCATTCGAGTCTCTTGGCGACAGCCCCCTGTCTGTCTCACTCGCCCGTCAGCGGCGATATGCGCAAGCAGGAGGCTCTGGTCAAGCGACTATCACGTGGCGTTGGAACAGCAGTGAAAACAGCCCGTTGAGGCACCGGCGAACAAAATACCACAACATGCACTGACCATTTGGTCAGATTCTTGCAGGAATCACAATACGACCTGTTACATTGATAGAGACAACAGCCTGCAGACCGACGCTCGCCGCCTAGATAGAACAGGCCCGCTGGCAAGACAGACCCAGCCCGTCGACAAGGCAGAACAAGGGCTTGAGCGTTGGAAGCACGCTGTACGCAACAAGGCACCACAATGACAATACGACCTGACAGGATGCCCGCATGATCGACTTCACCTTGAATGGGCGCGCGTGCCGACTGCCCTCACCTGCACCGGGAACGAGCGTACTCGAAGTGCTGCGCACCTCACTTGGGCAAGACGGCACCAAGGAAGGCTGTGCCTCCGGCGACTGCGGCGCCTGCACCATTGCCTTGCAGGGGCCGGGCCACAATGTGAGCACCGCCAATGCCTGCCTGATGCCTGCCCATCAGCTGGCCGGCTGTGACTTGATCACCGTCGAGGGGTTGGCGGATGCCAGCCAGGCGCCAACCCTCTCGGCAGTGCAGCAGGCATTGGTCAGCACCCATGCCAGTCAATGCGGTTTCTGCACCCCGGGCATCGCCATGAGCCTTGCGGTGCTGCATGCCCGTCATCAGCGCCAGATCGATCAGGGCGAAGTGATCGATGCCAGACAGCGCGACACCATGATCGACCATGCACTGGGCGGCAACCTGTGTCGTTGCACCGGTTATCGCTCGATCCGCGAGGCCGCTCACCGCCTGCTGCAAGGCGAATTCGGGCCAGCCAGCCTGCAGGACTCTGGCGGTAGCACAGCGGAAACTCACGACACCGCCCCTGATGACGAGCAAGACACCGGGCGTTTCTATCGGCCGGTCACCTTGCAGGCCCTGCTGGCGCTGCGCGCCGAGCGCCCGGATGCCGCGCTGATCGCCGGCGGCACGGACCTGATGCTGGAGCACACCCAGCGCCTGCGCGACTTCCCGGCCTTGATCGACACCACCCAGGTCGCGGCGCTTGGCAAGATAGAGGAAGGCGAGCACGCCGGTCAGACAGGCTGGTGGATCGGGGCCGCGGTCAGCTATCACCAGCTGATGCCGCTGCTGCGGGAACATTACCCGGATGGCGCGGAGCTGCTCACGCGACTGGGCAGCGAGCAGATCCGCCATCGTGGCACCCTGGGCGGCAATATCGGCAATGCCTCGCCCATCGGGGACATGCCGCCGCTGCTGATCGCGCTGGACGCCTATATCCAGCTGATGAGCCAGGACAATGAACGCATCCTGAAGCTCGAGGACTACTTCCTCGACTACAAGCGTACCCAGCTGATGCCGGACGAGATCATCCACTCGGTCTTCCTGCCGCGCCCGCTGCCCAACCAGCGCCTGGCGGTGCACAAGCTGTCCAAGCGGCGTGACGATGACATCTCCACCCTGCTCGGCGTCTTCGCCTGGCGGCGTGATGCCAGCGGGCGTGCCCAGCACTGGCGGGTGGCCTTCGGCGGCATGGCCGGCGTTCCGGCCCGCGCCCCGCACCTTGAAGCACTGCTGACACTGCAAGCGCTGGAGTCTCTCACGCCCGCCAGACTGACGACGCAGACTCGCCAGCAGATCGAGCAGGCCGTGCAGGCCGATTTCTCACCGCTCAGTGACGTGCGCGGTTCACGCGAATATCGCCTGCTGGCCGCCAGCCATCTGATTCCCCGCGTGGCCCAGCGCATCCTGAATGAGCGCCAGCCCACGACCTCCCTCACGCCACTGGAGAGCCTCGATGCGTACCTTGCACAGCCTTGAGTCCGACGCCAGCGCCGCGCCGGCCGCCCCCATTCTCCAGTCACGTCAGCATGAAAGCGCCCAGCGCCATGTCAGCGGCTCGGCGCGTTATGTGGATGACCTGCCGCTGCCCACCGGCACGCTGCATCTGGCCATCGGCATGAGTGAGGTCGCGCACGCCACTCTGGATGCGCTGGATATCGAAGCGGTGCGCCGTGCCCCCGGGGTGGTCTGCGTGCTCAGCGCCGCCGACATCCCCGGTCACAGCGATGTGGGGCCGGTCTTCCCCGGCGACCCACTGCTGGTCAGTGACATCATCAGCCATCATGGTCAGGCACTCTTCGTGGTCGCCGCCGACAGCGAGCGCGCGGCACGCCAGGCGGCGCGACTGGCCAAGGTCGCCACCACGCCCCTGCCGGTATGCCTGGACCCGCGCGAGGCGGCCAGCCGCGGTGATCTGGTGCGCCCGACCCACACCCAGGCACGGCTTGCCAATGGTCGCGCCGGCGATCTCGACAGCATCAGCACCAAACTCGCCAAATCCGCCTGGCAATTGAGCGGTGAGCTGGAAAGCGGCGGCCAGGAACACTTCTATCTGGAGAGTCAGGCCGCACTGGCCTTGCCCGGCGAAGATGACGAGATGCTGGTGCACAGCTCCTCCCAGCACCTCAGCGAAGTCCAGAAGCTGATCGCCGAAGTGCTCGGCGTGCCCTTCCACGCCATCACGGTGGAGACCCGCCGCATGGGAGGCGGCTTCGGCGGCAAGGAAACCCAGGCCGCGCCGGTGGCCTGTCTGGCCGCGATGATCGCCCGGCGCACGGGCCGCGCGGCACGCCTGCGACTGGCACGCGCAGATGACATGCGCCTGACCGGCAAGCGCCACCCTTTCCACCACCGCTATGAATTCGGCGTCGATGACAGCGGGCGCATCGAGTCCGCCATCATCGAGCTGACCGGCGACTGCGGCCACTCGCCGGATCTTTCGGATGCCATCGTCGATCGCGCCATGTTCCATGCCGACAACGCCTACTACCTGGGCAATGCCCACGTGCGCGGCATTCGCGCACGCACCAATGTGGCGTCCAATACCGCCTTCCGCGGTTTTGGCGGCCCTCAGGGCATGTTGGCGGTCGAATCCGCGATGGAGGATATCGCCCGGCGTCTGGGGCGTGACCCGCTGGAGATCCGCAAGCGCAATCTCTACTGCGAAGGCCGTGAGACCACGCATTATGGCCAACACGTCAATCAGCACCCGCTGCTGACGACCCTGATCGATCAGCTCGAGGACAGTGGCCGCTACTGGGCGCGCCGCGCCGAGATACGCGCCTTCAATGCCGCCAATCCGGTGGTCAGGAAGGGGCTGGCGCTGACACCGGTCAAGTTCGGCATCTCCTTCACCGCCAAGCACCTCAATCAGGCAGGCGCCCTGGTGCATGTCTACACCGATGGCAGCGTGCAGGTGAATCACGGCGGCACCGAGATGGGCCAGGGCCTGCACACCAAGATCACCCAGGTCGCGGCCCGTGAACTGGGGCTGAGCGTGGACAAGGTACGCATCACCGCCACTCGCACCGACAAGGTGCCCAACACCTCGCCGACGGCGGCAAGCTCCGGGGCGGACCTCAACGGCATGGCGACGCGTGATGCCTGCCTGCGCCTCAAGATGCGCCTGCTCGACTTCGCCGCCGAGCATCTCGCCCAGCCACGCGTCAGCCTGAGCCTCACGGATGGCGAGCTGCATGGCCCGAGCGGTGTGCTGATGACCTGGGGCGAGCTGATCCAGGCGGCATACCTGGAACGCATCTCACTGTCCGAGAAGGGCTTCTATGCCACCCCGGATATCCATTACGATCGCGCCAGCGGCACCGGCCACCCCTTCTACTACTACGCCTTCGGCGCGGCGCTGTGCGAAGTGGTCGTCGATACGCTGAGTGGTGAATACCGTCTGGAAAGCGCCGAGATCCTGCATGATGTCGGTGATTCGCTCAATCCAGCCATCGACATCGGCCAGATCGAGGGCGGCTTCGTGCAGGGCATGGGCTGGCTGACGACGGAGGAGCTCAAGTGGAACGAGGATGGCCGGCTGCTCACCGATGGCCCGGCGACCTACAAGATTCCAGCGATCAGTGACGTGCCGGCCGGCGCGCTCAAGGTGCGCCTGCTGGAGGGACATCCCAACTCGGCCGCCAGCATCTACCGCTCCAAGGCCGTCGGCGAGCCGCCCTTCATGCTCGCCATCGGCGTGTGGGCGGCGCTGCGCGATGCGCTGGCCTCGCTGACCGACTACCGCCGCGCGGTACGCCTGGATACCCCGGCTACGCCCGAGCGGGTGATGCTGGCGGCGCGCGAACAGCGTGACTGGCAGGAGCAACACGACACTGCTGGCGCAGAGCCAACGCAGGTGCCGTCATGAATGTCGACAAGAGTGCCGTCATGAATGCAAAGAGTGCCGCGACCGGCCGCTGGTATCAGGCGCTCGCCGAGGCCCAGGCAGCGTTGACGGCGCATGCACTGGCCACCGTGGTGACGGTGGCGGGCTCTGCGCCGCGTGGTGCCGGCAGCAAGATGCTGATCACCCCCGATACGCTGCACGACAGCCTCGGCGGCGGTCGGCTGGAGCAGCTGGTGGTGGAGCGCGCCCGTGAGAGGCTGGCCCGGGGACAGTCAGGCTGCCTGCTCGAGGAGATCGCGCTCGGGCAGCATGCCCAGCAATGCTGCGGCGGCCATGTGCAGGTGCTGATCGAGCTTTACCCGGCGCTTGCGCCACGGCTGGCCCTGTTCGGCGCCGGTCATGTCGGGCAGGCGATCGTCACGCTGCTGGCACCCCTGGGCTGGCAGATCGACTGGCGGGACTCACGCGCCGAGCAGCTCACGGCCGCCACGACCCCCGCGGGTTGCGAGGGTCGTGTAGCGCGTCAGGCGTTCAATATCCTGACTGACCTGCCGACCGCGAAAGCCGCGCCAGCCAGTGAGTCACTGCCCGTGATGGCAGGCAGTCATGTGCTGGTATTGACCCATGACCATGTCGAGGACCAGGCGCTGGTCGCCGCGCTCGCACCACGAGATGACCTGGCCTCGCTGGGGCTGATAGGTTCCAGCAGCAAGTGGGCGCGCTTTCGCCAGCGCCTGCGCGGCGATCTCGCGGAGCATCAGATCGCCCGCGTTCGCTGTCCGATCGGCGTGCCCGGCATTCCCGGCAAACGCCCTGAGGAGATCGCGATTGGCGTCGTCGCGGAACTGCTGCAGATAGAGGCGCGGCGCAGTGACGAAGCGGCCGTGAACTCACCCGACAAGGCCACCGGCCATGGCGCGTCTCTCCAAGGCACGTCAGCCCAGGGCACGTCACTGGACAGCCATGGACTGACGCGTCAGGGTGCCCGCCAGCTGCGCGCCCATTTTGCTCCTGACGCGATGCACCAGACAGAAACGACACAGAAGGCCGAATGATGACTGACCAAGACACGTCGCACACTGCGGCCTGCCACCTGGATGAGCAGCGCCTGACGGCAGCCCTGCGCGCGGCCGCCAAGGACGCTTCCTGCGTCAGCCTGCTGCGTGGAGCACTGCTGCATTTCGTCGCCGACCCTGAAGACGCCATGCTGAGTGAGGCGGCCTCGAGCGATGGCAACGATAAGGGAGATAGCAATCAGGGAAACAGAGACAGCCGAGCCTCTGACATGGCGGCGACCCTGGCGCGCGCCGTCGAACACTACGCCGATGCGCTGCTGGTGATGCATGCAGGCCATGTGGTCGCCGTGGGGGATCATCGCTCGCTTGCCCGGCATGAGGCCGTGGGCGAGCTGATACGGCTGTCTCCGCCGCGCAATGTCGAAGGCCTGATGATGCCGGGCTTCATCGATACCCATGTGCACTTCCCGCAGCTGGATATCATCGCAAGCTACGGCCACTGCCTGATCGACTGGCTGAACACCTACACCTTCCCCGCCGAGCAGCGCTTCGCCGACCCCGCACATGCCGCCGAGGTCGCCGATGCCTTCCTCGATGCGCTGCTGTGTCATGGCTCGACCAGCGCCCAGGTGTTCGCCACCTCACATGCCAGCAGTGCCGATGCCCTGTTCCGGGCCGCTCGCGCTCGCGACATGCGCGTACACGCCGGGCGCGTGATGATGGACCGCAATGCCCCGCCCGAGTTGCTGGACTCCGGAGTCACCGCGCTCAAGGACGACGAGCGCCTGATCGCCGACTGGCACGGGCGTGACCGCCTCGGCTATGTGCTGACGCCGCGCTTCGCGCCGACCTCCACGCCCGAGCAGCTGAAGGCTGCCGGCCAACTGCTCAAGAGCCAGCCGGACCTGCACCTGCAGACCCACCTCGCCGAGAATCTCGATGAGGTGAAGTGGGTCGCCAAGCTGTTCCCCGACGCTCGGGATTATCTGGCGGTCTATGAGGATGTCGGCCTGAGCCATGAGCGCACCACCTTCGCCCACGGTATCCACCTGGACGATGGCATGCGCCAGCGCATCGCGGATCAGGGCGCCAGCATCGCCTTCTGCCCGACCTCCAACCTGTTTCTCGGCAGCGGACTCTTCGATCGCGCCAGTGCCCGCGCCCTGGGCATGAACATCAGCATCGCCACCGATGTCGGCGGTGGCTCCAGCCTGTGTCAGCTGGAGAGCCTCAAGGCCGCCTATCAGGTCGGCCAGCTTCACGGCGCGGTCGCTCATGATGTGGCGGGGCTCGCGTCACGCGCCAATCAACCGCTGACACCCTGGCAGGGCTTCTATCAACTGACGCTGGGCAATGCGCGCGCCATGCGTCTGCAAGACAAGGTCGGCAACCTGCGTCCGGGCATGGAAGCCGATGTCATCGTGCTCGACCCCGCCGCCACGCCCTTGCTGGCACGGCGCACTCGCTGGGGTCAGCCCAGCCAGGTATCGCTGCAGGAGGTGCTGTTCGCATTGATGATGCTGGGCGACGACCGCGTGATACGCGAAGTCCATGTGGCGGGCCAGTGCCGCAAGCTGCACGGCCTGATGCTGAGTGCTTCTTCTGATACGCCATCCAGAGAGCCTGCCGCAGCATTAATGCCATGAAAGCATCACAGCGATGACAAGTAATTGACATATGGCACCAATTCTCAGGATTGGTGCCATTTTTTCATCTTAAAGATGCGCGCAACGCGGATACTCAACGCTGAATCCACTCGCTATGATGGCGACATCTTCTTCCAAAAGGTCATGGGCGCTCAGCGACTGGCCTGCCACTACGAGGACCATCATCATGACTCCCACCGCCATCATGCAACGTCGTTATTCCACCAAGGCCTTCGATCCGGCACGCAAGATCAGCGCCGCCGACTGGCAGGAACTGGAAAACGTGATGCGCCTGAGCGCCTCCAGCGTCAATTCCCAGCCGTGGCACTTCCTGGTGCTGGAATCTGACGATGCCAAGCAGCGCTTTGCGCGTGCCGGTACCGATGACAAGTACGCCTTCAACTCGCCGAAGATCACCAATGCGTCTCACGTCGTGCTGTTCTGCACTCGCTCAACCCTGGACGACGACTACCTGAACCACCTGCTGGACACCGAAGCGTCTGATGGCCGCTTCAAGAAGGATGACGAGTTCAGCGCGATGATGGACGGCGCGCGTCGCCTGTTCATCGACCTGCACCGTCATGACCTCAAGGACCTGCAGCACTGGATGGACAAGCAGGTTTACCTCAACTACGGCAGCCTGCTGTATGCGGCCTCCAGCCTGAACATCGATGCGGTGCCGCTGGAAGGCATCGACCCGGTGGCGCTGGATGCGGAATTCGGCCTGCGCGAGAAAGGCTTCAACGCCCTGGTCGCCGTGAGCCTGGGTTACCGCGCCGCTGACGACTTCAATGCCGAGCTGCCCAAGTCCCGTCTGCCGGCAGACGAGATCTTCACTCGCCTGTAAGGCTCGCTCTCAAGGCCGGGCTCTCAAGCGGATTCTGAAGATCTGTTCACAGCAGCTGTCCGCAAGACATCGACGTGTCCGCCTTGCGGACCAACGGCGGGCACGGGGGCA
>NZ_JARWKU010000015.1:0-39485 GCF_029846435.1 Cobetia sp. 1AS1 | reverse complement strand
AGCACCAGACCCGCCAGCGCCTGCGGCTGGTCGGCAAGCGGGGCCAGTGAATGGCTCGCCAGCGCCTGGATGGTCAGCAGCGTGAGGTCGACGTCACACCAGACATCGCCATTGATCAGCAGGAAGGGCGTGTCATCGCCTGCATCCTGCGTCAGCGCATCGGAGAGTGACAGGGCGCGAGCGATGCCGCCGCCGGTTTCCAGCGGCGTCTCCTCGCGCGAGAAGATCAGCGTCAGGGAGCGCTTGCGCCCCTGCCAGCAAGCCTCGAGCTGGCCCTGGGCATTCGGCTTCGCGGCGAAGTGGCTCAGAATCCTGTCGGCCAGGTGGCCGACATTGATGACGACCTTGTCCACATCGATCGCTTCCAGACGCAGCAGATGGTGCTCAAGCAACGGCAGCCCGGCGACTTCCAGCAACGGCTTGGGAGTGTGGTCGGTCAGCGGGCGCATGCGCGTGCCGAAACCGGCCGCCAGAATCATCGCGCGCATCAGTGGCTCCCTGACTTGTTGTCGGCATTTGCTGCGCTTTCCTTGCTTTCCCCACTTAGCGCAGCGCACTTCGCGGTGTCAGCGGCGGCCGCATTGCGCTGCAGGCGGGCGGCGCGATCGGCGAGGGCTGCCAGCTCATCGTAATCATCGAGGTTGATCTCGGGGCGCTCGCCATTGGCGAGACGCAGATCGCGCGCCTCGCATTCCTCGGCCAGCCGCAGCGACAGCGCCGGCGTCAGCACCTCATCCAGCCAGTGGGTGAAGGAGATCAGTTCCGGGCAGAAGGCCAGACCTTCGCGCAGGTGGCCGAGGAAGCGCGGCATCAGCGTCAGGTAGCGAGGCTTGGCGTCCCGCAGTGTCAGACGCGCGAAGATGCCGAGAATCTTGAGATTGCGCTGCACGCCCATGCGCTCGACGCTCTGGCGGTATTCCAGCGGGCTCGGTGCCGGCAGGCCGGCCGCGGCGTAGCGTGGCAAGGCGGCCAGACGCGCCTGCTCGATCCAGCGCGCCATGGCGGGTTCCGGCCAGCGCCAGTGACGGTCGCGCAGCAGCGAGATCAGGTCGTAGTTCTCGGGGCCGCTGACGGCGTCCTGAAAATCGATGATCCACAGCCGGGGCTGGTGCTGGGATGCCGACTGATGCAGGAACAGGTTCTGGGCATGGAAGTCGCGATGCACGGTCACCACCGGTTGCGCGCTGGCGGCCGCGAGCAATTGGTCAGTCAGCTTGCCCCAGGCGGCGTAGCGGCGGTCATGCGGCATGTCGAGAAGCTGGCCGAGACACCACTCCGGAAACAGCTCCAGTTCGGCGGACAGGCGGGCGTCGTCATAGGCAGGCAGGTTGCCGGACGGCAGCTGATGCAGCTGCTCGAGCAGCCCGATGGCTTCGCCATAGTAGTGGTCGGCGTGCTCGGTGCTGGTCAGGGCGGTCATCAGCGGAGTGTCGCCGAGGTCTTCCAGCTCCAGGAAGCCGAGTGTCTCGTCGAAGGCGAAGACCTCGGGCAGCGGCAGGCCGGCGTCGCGCCATTGGCGGGCGATGGCGACGAAGCCGTGGCTGTCTTCCTTCTCGGGCGGGGCGTCCATCAGGATGCGCGCCGGCATGGCCGGGTCGAGTTCCTCGAGGTGCAGGCGGAAATAGCGGCGGAAGCTGGCGTCGTCAGCCACGGCGCTCATGCGCACGGCCTCTGGCGTGAGGTCGTGGCGGGCGGCGGCCCAGGCGTGCAGCGCCTGGCGGCGGGCGTCGGATGTCATGGGGCTTGGGCTCCTGTCGGCGTGTGCGGGGCCGGCTGTCAGTTGACGCCTGTGCCGCGGCCCCGCATGCTGTCGTGTGGTGACGAGAGGCAGGCGGAACCGGCAAGCAGGAAGGCCGGTTGCTGGGCCTGTATAATACCGATTCCCCCAGCCAAGGACACAGAGCAGCCATGGCCCAGCGCAGCCATTCATCCCATCCGGGCAAGCCGACGACCGCTCCCGGGCGACGTCAGCGTCGCTTCGCGACTCCCTCTCTGTCTGCTCATTCCCGGCAGGCACCGATAGCCCGATTGGGCGATGACCGCCCGGTCTGGCAGCTCAAGCCACTGGTTTTCCGTCTGCTGTGGACCCTGGCGCCACTGGCCGCCGGCGCCCCTCTGATGGCACAGGCCGCTCCGCCCGAGCCCCTGTCAGCCAGTCAGCTCGACTGGCAGCCCTATGATGAGGTGCCGCAGGGCAAGCTGTGCTCCGGGCGCTATGTCACGCCGGCCTACCGTATCGAAGCGGGCGACACGCCGGAGCAGGTCACGACCTCGGCCGACAAGGCCAACTACGGCAACGATGGTGTCGCCACCCTGATGGGGGAGGTGGTGCTGCGCCGCGGCGATTCCCAGCTGGAATCGCCCGAGGTCAGCGTCAACGAGGCGCGTGACACCGCCACCGCCAAGGGGCCTGTCACCTATCGCCAGCCCGGGGTCCTGCTGCGTGGCGACGACGCGCGGGTCTCGCTCAACAGCGATGCGGCAAGCGTCGACAACGGCCACTACGTCTTTCACGAGCAGCATGTGCGCGGCGACGCGGTGCAGCTGGCGCGTCTCGAGGATGGTCGCTACCGCCTGAAGGATGCCAGCTTCACCTCCTGCGAGCCGGGCAACAGCCTGTGGCGTCTGGTCGGCAGCGACATCACCATCGATCAGGACTCCGGCTGGGGAACGGCCAAGCATGCGCGCATGGAAATGGGCGGCGTGCCGGTCTTCTACTGGCCCTACGTGCGCTTCCCGGTCGATGACCGTCGCCACACGGGGCTACTGTGGCCGCAGTTCAGCTACACCAGCTCCAGCGGCTTCGATTACGCCCAGCCGATCTACCTGAACCTGGCCCCCAATTACGATGCCACCCTCACGCCGCGTTACATCTCCGAGCGTGGCGAGATGCTGGAAGGCGAGTTCCGCTATCTATTGCCGCGTGGCGATGAAGGCAGCATCGAGGGCGCCTGGCTCGCCGATGACGATGGCGGCAGCGACCCCGACGATGACGAGGAAGACCTGATCGGCGAGGACCGCTGGTACATCAACTACCAGCATGCTGGCCGCTATGACGCCCGTACCGACTATCAGTTGAAGTACGGCGCCGCCTCCGATGGCAATTATTTCGACGACTTCGGGCGCAACTTCGGGGAAACGGAAACCGATAGCCTCGAGCGTCTGGCACAGCTCGATTACCACGGCGATGTCTGGGACCTGCAGTTCAAGGCGCAGGGCTACCAGCGCATGGACTACCCGCTGGATAACGATGACAAGCCGTTCTACCGTCTGCCGAGTCTGACCGCGGATGGCCGCTGGAGTCAGTCCAACGGCTTCTACGAAGAGTGGAATTCCAACGCGACCTACTTCTGGCGTGATGTCGATGAGACGGATACCGACATCGACGAAGACCAGGCCGCCAATGGTTCGCGCCTGCGTCTGGCGCCGGCGCTGGGCTGGCGCAGCGATCAGAGCTGGAGCTTCATCGAGCCGCGCGCCCAGCTGGTCAGCCTGTCATACAGCCTGGACTACGGTGACCGCGAGACCGACCGCAGCACCAGCCCGTCCGCCACCATCCCGGTACTGTCACTGGACAGCGGCCTGATCTTCGATCGCGAGACCGAATGGTTCGGCGACGGCTATACCCAGACGCTGGAACCGCGCCTCTATTACGCCTACGTGCCGGAGGTCGACCAGTCCGATCTGCCCGACTTCGACACCTCGGAAGATGCCTTCAGCTGGAATCAGCTGTGGTCGCCGTACCGCTTCAGCGGGGGTGACCGCGTCGGTGATACCAACAAGGTCTCCTACGGCGTGTCGTCACGCTTCATCAGCGATGAAAGCGGCCGTGAGCGCCTCAAGCTGGGCGTCGGCCAGTCGAGCTACCTGTCGGACCGCAACATCGACATGGACGGTGATCCGGACAAGACCTCACGCTCCGACTTCGACAGCTACTCCGACTACTATCGTGCGACGCGTGACCGCTCGCCGGTGGTCTTCCAGGCCGATGTGGTGCTCAACGACCAGTGGACTGCCTCCCAGGCCGTGTTCCAGGATTTCGATCGTGGCGTGACCGAAAGTGCCCAGACCTCGCTGCGTTATCGTGCGGAACAAGGCACGGTACTGAACTTTGGCTTCAATCGTGAGATCGAAGGCTTCGTGCCTTACGACGATGAGGACGAGGATGACGTGCTGGGCTATACCCGCAACGAGTGGGATTTCTCCTTCGCGACGCCGATGAGCGAGAGCTGGTCGCTGCTGGGCCGCTACATGTATGACAGCACCAATTCCCGTTCACTGGAGAAGGTGTTGGGCGTGCAGTACAACGATTGCTGCTACGGCGTGCAGGTCACCTGGCGTGAATGGCAGGATGACAACGACACCGCCAACACCATCTCGGATGACGAAGAGAAGAATGGCATCTTCCTGACCTTTGAATTCAAGGGCTTGGGAGGCGTTGGCCAGAGTGCTGACAGCTACCTGGAACAGGCCGTACCGGGCTATCGCAACGCGGGCTTCTGAGTCGCCGCGCCAGGCCGTGAATGACGCCAAGGCGCCGCCGCAGGGCGGCGCCATCAACATTTTTACGCCGAGAGAACATGTGATGCGCAAGACCCTGATTGCCCCGCTGGGGCTGGCATTTGTGCTGGCGAGTCTGCCGGCCGGTGCCGCCGAGTTGCTCGACCGCGTGGTTGCCGTGGTCAACAAGGACGCCATCATGCAAAGCGACATGGAGCAGCGCGTCACCCAGGCGAGTCAGCAGTTGCAGAGCCGTGGCATCAACCTGCCGCCGCGCGACGTGCTGGAGCGTCAGGTTCTTGATCGTATGGTCAACGAGCAGATTCAGCTGCAGCTGGCAAAACAGGCCAACCTCAGCATCGATGACACCCAGCTCAACGCCACCCTGCGTGGCATCGCCAAGGACAACGGCATGAGCCTGGAAGCCTTCGCGGACAAGCTCGAGCAGGACGGCATGTCACTGGCCCAGGTGCGCGATCAGGTGCGTCGTGAGCTGCTGGTGCAGCAGATACAGCAGCGCAGCGTGGCTAGCCGGGTGCGGATCTCCGATCGTGAGATCGATCGCTATCTCAATCAGCAGAATGTCGGCAGCGACGTCCAGTACCATCTGGCCCACCTGCTGGTGGCACTGCCCCAGGAGCCGACGCCGGACCAGGTCAAGGCCGCGCGCGCCAAGGCCGACAGCCTGCGCCAGCAGATCGAGCAGGGCACCGATTTCGCCCAGCTGGCTGCCGCCGAATCCGCCGGTAGTCAGGCGCTGAGCGGCGGCGATCTCGGCTGGCGTTCCGGCGGTGAGCTGCCGACGGTATTCGCCGATGTCATCCCGAACATGCAGGCCGGTCAGGTCTCCGAGCCGCTGCGCAGTGCCAGCGGCTATCACCTCGTCAAGCTGATCGAGAAGCGTGGCGCGGGCAAGGCGTTGATTTCCCAGACGCGCGCACGCCACATCCTGATCCAGCCCAACCCGAACCTCAGTGATCAGCAGGCGCTTGAGCGTGCCGAGTCCATTCGCCGCCGTCTGCTGGGAGGCGAGGACTTCGCCGCGCTGGCTCAGGAATTCAGCGACGACAAGGGCAGCTCTCTCAAGGGTGGTGAGCTGGGTTGGGTCAGCCCAGGCCAGACGGTCTCCTCCTTCGAGACGGCCATGAATGGTCTGGACGTGGGCGAGATCAGCCAGCCGGTCAAGAGCCGCTTCGGCTACCACATCATCGAAGTCGAGGAGCGTCGCCAGCAGGATGTGACCAACTCCAGCCAGCGTGACAAGGTGCGCAAGACTCTGTTCCAGCGCAAGCTCAATGATGAGCTCGAAGCCTGGCAGCAGCAGGTGCGTGCCGAGGCCTATGTCGACAACCGTCTCGATGAGCAGTAAGTCCGAGTGGAGCAGCGAGACACCGTCATGAATCGTCGCGAAGAGACTGCGCCCGACATCATCGCCCTGACCGCCGGCGAGCCGGCGGGCATCGGCCCGGAACTGCTGGTCATGCTGGCCGGTCAGGCGGAAGCGTTCCCCGCGCAGCTGGTCGCCGTGGCGGACCCCGCCTTGCTGGTCAGTCGTGCCCGCCTGCTGGGACTGCCGCTGGTGGTGCATGAGCTGGCGCCGGGCGACCCGCTGCCGCCGGCCCGCAATGGTGAGCTGGCCGTGTGGCCGGTGCCGCTGGCAGTGCCCAGCGAGCCGGGCGTGATCGATGCGCGCAATGGCGATCATGTGCTGGCGATGCTGGATGTCGCCATCGCCGCCTGCCAGGCGGGTCATGCCAGTGCGATGGTGACGGCGCCGCTGTCCAAGGCCGCCGTGATCGAGGCCGGGCATGCGGGCTTCACCGGCCACACCGAATACCTGCGCGATGTCTGCGGGGTCGAGGAAGTGGTCATGATGCTGGCGTGCCCCGGGCTGCGGGTGGCGCTGGCCACCACGCACCTGCCGCTGCGCGAGGTGGCCGATGCCATCACGCCCGAGGGCCTGACGCGGGTGATGAAGATCCTCGCCAAGGACCTGATGCGCTACTTCGGCTGTGCCGCACCGCGCATCGCGGTGTGCGGGCTCAATCCGCATGCCGGCGAGGGCGGGCACCTGGGGCATGAGGAGATCGAGGTGATCTCCCCGACGCTCGACGCCCTGCGCGCGACCGGCATGCAGCTGGATGGCCCGCTGCCGGCCGATACCCTGTTCACGCCGCGGCATCTGGAGGGCGTGGATGCGGTACTGGCGATGTACCACGACCAGGGCCTGCCGGTGCTCAAGTATGCCGGCTTCGGTGAAGCCGCCAACATCACGCTGGGCCTGCCGATCGTGCGTACCTCCGTGGATCACGGCACGGCGCTGGACCTCGCCGGCAGCGGACGTGCCGACGTCGGTAGCCTGTTGCAGGCCGTGCGTGTCGCCATCGAGATGGCAGCCGCCGCGCGAGCCTGAGATAATCCCCGCATCACTCGGGCGTGACCGCATGGCGGCACGTCAGGCGTACGCCACAGCGTGGCGTCTCGCTACCCCAGTCATTCGACCATCGAGGATGGTCTCGCCGCCCCGGTCTGCCTGTGTCCCTGCAGGCCATGGCGGCGTCTTGTTGTCGGGAATCCCGACGGATTCCCAGGAGGAAGGTCAGTCCCATGTCCCAACATTTCCCCGCGCATCGCGCTCGCAAGCGTTTCGGTCAGAACTTTCTGCAGGACCTTGGCGTCATCTCTCGCATCGTGAATGCCATTCGTCCCGCGGAAGGCGAGCGCCTGGTCGAGATCGGTCCGGGGCAGGGTGCCTTGACCGGCCCGCTGCTGGAAGCGGCAGGCAAGCTGGAAGTCATCGAGCTGGACCGTGACCTCATCCCGGGTCTGCGCGTGCAGTTCTTCAACTACCCGGACTTCGTGATCCACGAAGGCGATGCCCTGCGTTTCGACTTCCCGGAGCTGGTCGGTGATGGCCCGGCACTGCGCGTGGTCGGCAATCTGCCGTACAACATCTCCACCCCGCTGATCTTCCACCTGCTGGAAGCACGCGGCGCGATCTCCGACATGCACTTCATGCTGCAGAAGGAAGTCGTCGAGCGTCTGGCCGCGGAGCCGGGTGGCACCGACTGGGGCCGCCTGTCGGTGATGACCCAGTATTACTGTGCGGTGGAAAATCTGTTCCTGGTGCCGCCGAGCGCCTTCTTCCCGGCGCCGAAGGTGGATTCCGCCATCGTGCGTCTGGTGCCGCACCGTGAATTGCCGCATCCGGCCAAGGACGAGAAGCTGCTCGCCGTCATCGTGCGCGAAGCCTTCTCCCAGCGCCGCAAGACGCTGCGCAACAACTTCAAGGGCCGCATCGATGCCGACCAGCTGACCGCGCTGGGCATCGATCCCTCGCGTCGTCCGCAGACACTGACCGTCGCTGAGCTGGTGATGATCAGCAACCACCTCAGTGAGCAGGGCATGACGGTGGACAAGGCCGACAAGGCTCCGAAGAAGCGTCCGCGCAGCAATGTCGGCCACGGTGCGCCGGCAGCCGACAGTGCCAGTGGTAGTGATGGGAATAGTGACAGTGGCGAGCGCCTCGATGCCGAGAGCGATGCCAAGGGCGACGCCCGCAACGCCAGCGACCACGACGCATGAGTAGCGTGGCGGACATCCGTATCGACGCCGTACCCGAGTACTGCGCCGACGAGAGTCGTCCGAGCGAGAACCGACACGTGTTCCGCTACACCATCACCGTGCACAACGGGACGGATGAGACCGTGCAGCTGCTGGCGCGCTACTGGAAGATCACCCAGGGCAGCGGCGATGAGCAGGAAGTACGTGGCAAGGGCGTGGTCGGCAAGCAGCCGCTGATCGCGCCCGGCGAGAGCTTTCGCTATACCTCGCGCGCCGTGCTCGACATGCCGGTCGGCGTGATGCAGGGAGCCTATACATTCTGTGACGCGACCCATGCGCGCACCTTCGAGGTCGCCATCGCACCGTTCCGTCTCGCCGGTCCGCATCAGGTTCACTAGGGTGGCCGCGTGACGCAGCGTTTCGTATTCAAGACAGCAAGTCAGGCCGCCACGGCGGTCAGGGAGTGGGCATGACGCAGTGGGCGATTGGCGATTTGCAGGGCTGCCATCAAGAGTTCGAACTTCTGTTGCAGCGCCTCGATTTCACGCCGGGGCGCGATGTGCTGTGGCTGGCGGGAGACCTGGTCAATCGCGGGCCGGGCTCGCTGGAGTGCCTACGTCTGGTCAAGTCGCTGGGCGATGATGCGCGGGTGGTGCTGGGCAACCATGACCTCCACCTGCTGGCGGTGGCTGAGGGCTTCAGCCGCCACAAGCGCTCCGATACGCTGACGCCGATTCTCGAGGCGCCGGACCGTGAGGAGCTGCTGGACTGGCTGCGTCGTCAGCCGCTGATGGTGGATGCGCTGGTCGGCAATCGCCGCACGGTGATGAGCCATGCCGGCGTGTTGCCGAGCTGGACGCTGGACCAGGCGGCCGGTTATGCCCGCGAAGCGCACGCCGTGCTGGCGGGCGACGACTATCGAGGCTTTCTCGGCGAGATGTACGGCAATACGCCGGACCGCTGGCAGGAGGATCTCGAAGGCACGCCGCGCCTGCGCTGTATCGTCAATGTCTTCACGCGTATGCGCTTTCTGCACAGTGATGGCCGACTGGATTTCGCGGCCAAGGAAGGACTGGACAGCGCGCCGGAGGGGAGCCGTCCCTGGTTCCAGTACCCGCGTCCCGAAGGGGCCTGGGATGATTCGCCGCGCCTGCTGTTCGGTCACTGGGCTGCTCTGGAAGGCGAGACACCGGCGGCGCGTCAGGATGTCGAGGCGCTGGACACCGGCTGCGTGTGGGGCGGTGGCCTGACGGCGCTCAATCTCGAGACGGAAGAGCGCGTCTTCGAGCCGGCGCTGACCTCGCGCTGAGCGCCCTCCCGTCGCCAGTGACAGCAGGTCTGCCGTCGCTGGCGAATGCCTTTCCCTTACTCAACAAGCGGAGTCCGCATGAGTTTCGAACATCTTGATCTCGCAACCCTCAGTGACTGGCGCCAACGCGACCCGTCGCTCGTGGTACTCGATATCCGCGATCCGCTCAGCTTCACGCAGGGGCGTATCCCGGGCAGCCGTCATCTGGACAACGCCAGTGCCGCTGCCATCCTGGAAGACACCCCGCGCGACAAGCCGCTGGTGGTGGTCTGCTATCACGGCCATTCCAGTCAGCAGGCCGCCGCCTGGCTGGCGGGGCAGGGCTTCGAGAAGGTCTATTCCCTCGATGGTGGCTTTACCCAGTACCAACTGACACATGGCGATAACGTCGAGAGCGGTAGCTGACGCCGCCTGCACGTGACTGCCATCACTGGCCGTACTTCCTCGTTTTCCTCATTCAGCTTTGTATCTCGTGCCGCAGGGCAAGGACATTCGCATGACTCAGACGACGCCTTCTTCACTGACCGATTCGCGTGACCGCCTGTTGAGCGGGCTTGAGGTCTATCGCGTGGGCGGCGCGGTGCGTGATGCGCGCCTGGGCTGGCCGTGGCACGAGTGCGACTTCGTGGTGGTGGGCGTGACGGTGGAAGACATGCAGGCGCGTGGCTTCCGACCGGTCGGGCGGGACTTCCCGGTCTTTCTGCATCCGCAGACCCAGGAGGAGTACGCGCTGGCGCGTACCGAGCGCAAGTCCGGCCACGGGTATGTCGGCTTCAGCGTGCATGCCAGCCCCGATGTGACGCTGGAAGAGGACCTCATTCGTCGCGATCTGACCATCAATGCCATGGCCGAACCACTCGACAGCACGCCGGGTCAGGGCGAGGTAATCGACCCTTACGGTGGCCTGGCGGATCTCGAGGCGCGCGTGTTGCGTCATGTCTCGAGCGCCTTCAGCGAAGACCCGCTGCGCGTATTGCGCGTGGCACGCTTTCTGGCGCGCTATCAGGGGCTCGGCTTCACGGTCGCGGAGGAGACACGGCAGATGATGGTCGCCATGGTCGAGAGCGGCGAGGTCTCGCATCTGGTGGCCGAGCGGGTCTGGAAGGAGACCGAGAAGGCGCTGGGCGAGGCCAGTCCCGAGGCCTACTTCCAGCTGCTCGACGAACTGGGGGCGCTGGCGGTGCTGATGCCGCCGCTGACCCGCGATGCCGAACAGCTCACAGCGGCACTGGCGCGTCTGGACCGCCTGCCGCGTCAGCTGGTCGATGAGGCGGAGATGGTCTGCTGGCGCATGGCGCGCTTGGTGGAGCGCCTGTCACGTGAAGAGATCGATGCCCTGGCGCAGGACTTGCGCCTGCCCAGCGCCGTGCGTGACGCCGCCCAGCAGGCACGTCTGTGCCGGGAATTGAACGAGGCCTCGCGGCGGGAAGGTGGCGTGAGCGCAGCCGATCTCAAGACCTGGCTGGATGGTGTCGATGCCTGGCGGCGTGGCGAGCGCCAGTCGGTGCTGGTGGCCCTGCTGGCGGTCGAGGACAAGGGGCTGGCACGGTTGGGCAATGCCGTCTGGCAAGCCGCGACGGCGGTGTCGCCGCAGTCTCTGGTCGAACAGGGCCTGAAAGGGGCGGAGATCGGGCGTGCGCTCAGTGAGCAGCGCCAGCAGGCCATCGAGCAGGCGCTGAGCGAATGGCAGGCCATGCCGGAAGTGCACGCGCCTCATTGCGGCTGCGGACACAGTCACTGATCACCTGTCCGCTGCTGAGCACCTGGCCTGAGCACCTGCTCTGAGCAAATGATCCGAGCATATGACCCCAAAAGCCCCGGCCCTGCGCCGGGGCTTTTGCGTCTTGGCCGCAGGAAGGGGGTTTTGTGAGGCGGAGCGGGCGTTTGAGCAGAGCGTGTTTTTCATGAGCGGAGCGCAGCGTGTGAGCAAAGCATGCTTACAGGCGCGGCTCGCTGCCATCGCTCAGGCGGCGCAGATTCAGCGCATGACGAATCACGATCAGACTGGCGAAGACCAGAATTACGCCGCTCATCTGCGGCGCCAGCCACAGGCTGAACAGGGGCGCCGCCAGTCCGGCCACCAGCGAGGCGATGGCCGCCGTGCGCAGTCGCCAGGCCAGCCCGACCCACAGCGCGGCGCAGCTCAAGGCGACGCCTGGCGCCAGCATCAGCAGCACGCCAAAGGCAGCGGCCACGGCCTTGCCACCGCGATGGCCACGGTGCCACAGCGGCAGGCTGTGGCCGATCAGCACGGCCAGCCCGATCAATCCCAGTGCCCAGGGCGGCAGCGAGAGTGCCAGCCCCAGCCAGAGTGCCGGCATACCCTTGGCGGCATCGAAGACCAGCACCAGGGCGGCGGGCAATGCGCCATGCAGCCGCAGCACATTGGAGAAGCCCGGATTGAAGGACCCCGCCAGGCGTGGGTCGGGCAGCCCCAGTCGCTGACAGATCCACACCGCGCCCAGCACCGAACCGCTAGCATAGGCCACGGCCATCAGCAGGCTCAACTGTTGCCAGCTGGCCAGTTGCGCGGCCCACTCGATCAGGCCCGTCAGCATGATGTCGACTCGCTGCGTGCCCGAGGTGTCGCACACAGGCAGGGAGAGGGGGGTAGGCAGCTTGGCCAAGCAGGGGCCGGGTGCAGTAGAATCAGTCGCATGATGGCGGGGCCTTGGGCGTCGTTTTTATTCGTTCATTCGACAAGCATAGAGGTAACGCCGTGGATCGTGTGCTGATCGAGGCTCTGGCCGTGGAAACCGTGATTGGTGTCTATGACTGGGAGCGTACCATTCGCCAGCGTCTGGTGATGGATCTGGAAATGGCCACGGATATTCGTGCCGCAGCTGCCGACGATGACCTGACGCACACCCTGGACTACGCCGCCATCAGCGCGCGCATCCAGACCTTCGCCGAAGAGAGCCAGTTCGAGCTGGTGGAAACCTTCGCCGAGCGCCTGGCAGCCCTGCTGCGTGAAGAGTTCGGCATTCCCTGGCTGACCATGACGGTGCGCAAGCCGGGTGCCGTGCCGGAAGCCGCCGCCGTTGGCGTGCGCATCGTGCGCGGTAGCCTCGAGACCGTCTCGGATGCGCCGGCATGAGTCTGGTACTGATCTCCATCGGTAGCAATATCGAGCGCGAGCATCATGTGCGGGTCTGCCTGGATGCGCTGGAGGCGACCTTCGGCAACCTGACGCTGTCCTCCGTCTACGAGAGCGAGCCGGTGGGTTTCGTCGACGGGCGCAACTTCCTCAATCTGGTCGCGGGTTTCGAGAGCGACTGGAGCGTCGGCGAATTGCAGGCCTGGTGCAAGCAGCTCGAGCTGGCCAACGGTCGCCTCAAGAACAGCGCCAAGTTCAGCCCACGCACTCTGGATCTGGACCTGCTGACTGTCGGTACCCTGACCGGGGAGGTCGATGGCGTGATGCTGCCGCGCGATGAGGTCGATCGCAATGCCTTCGTGCTGCTGCCGCTGGCCGAGTCGTTCGGCGAAGAGCGCCACCCCGTCTCCGGAGAGGATTACGCTTCGCTGTGGAAGGCGTTCGTGGCCGCCGGGCGCGCCGAACAGCAGCCGCTATGGCCGGTGGACTTCAGCTGGCGTTGCCGGATGATCTCTCGCGCCGATGCGACGGTCTGACACTGCTCTCTGATGCCCCAGCCTGACGCTATCAGGCGCCATATTGCTGGTGTCAGTGTCCGGCGGTGAGTGTGACTGGCCCCTCAACAACAACGCCCTGCCGATTCTCATCGGCAGGGCGTTGTTGTCTGGTAGGGTACCGGCGTCTGGCAGGGCGCTGGCGTCTGGCAGGGCTCAGTCCTGCGCTTTGCTCGGGGCCGCCAGGCTGTCCAGCGGCCAGCGCGGCACGGCCTTCATCGGGCCGGTGTCCTGCTCGCCGGCATTCAGGCGCTGCGCGCCCACGTAGGCGATCATCGCGCCGTTGTCGGTGCAGAAGCGGCCACGCGGGTAGTAGGCGCGGGCATTGCGCTTGGTCAGCTCATGGCTCAGGCGCTCACGCAGACGGGTGTTGGCGCTCACGCCGCCGGCGACGACCAGGCGTTTGAGACCGGTCTGGTCCAGCGCGCGACGACACTTGATGACCAGGGTGTCGACCACGGCTTCCTCGAAGGCGCGTGCGATATCGGCGCAGTGCTGCTCATCCAGATCATCCGCAGCCTTGGCCTTCTTGAGCGTGACCATGGTGTGGGTCTTGAGGCCGGAGAAGCTGAAGTCGAGGCCCGGGCGGTCCGTCATAGGGCGCGGGAAGCGATAGCGTTTGGGGTCGCCCTGTTCGGCCAGCTTCGCGACCTGCGGGCCACCGGGGTAGGGCAGTTCCAGCATCTTGGCGGCCTTGTCGAAGGCTTCGCCGGCGGCGTCATCCACGGACTCGCCGAGCAGCTCGTATTCGCCCAGTCCGCGCACCGCGACCAGCTGGGTGTGTCCGCCGGAGACCAGCAGCGCCACGAAGGGGAATTCCGGTGCATCGTCTTCCAGCATCGGCGCCAGCAGGTGGCCTTCCATGTGGTGGACGCCGAGCACCGGCACTCCCCATGCCTTGGCAAGCCCGTGTGCGGTGGACGCGCCGACCATCAGTGCGCCGACCAGGCCCGGGCCTGCGGTATAGGTGATGGCATCGATGTCAGCGGCCTTCAGCTGCGCCTCATCCATCACCTGCTGGATCAGCGGCAGCAGCTTGCGAGTGTGATCACGCGACGCCAGTTCCGGCACCACGCCGCCGAACTCGGCGTGCATGGCGATCTGGCTGTAAAGGGCATCTGCAAGCAGGCCCTGGTCCGTGTCGTAGATGGCGACGCCGGTCTCGTCGCAGGAAGTCTCGATGCCGAGCACACGCATGGCTGACTCTCAGGAAATATCAGAAGTAGAGGGCGGCACGACCAGCGAGGCTGCCTGAGCGAGCCCGAGAGGCGTGTGTGCCGTGAATGCGCGACATTCTACTGGCTGTGAGCACGGGTGTCGCGCCAGCTGGCGTTGAGGCAGAGAGGATTTCCGGTTTCCGCGTTTGCAAAGCCGGGGGCGGGTGTCTAGAATATGGCACTCTGCAAGACTGGGTCGTGCATCCGACCACCCCGCAAAAGCTCCCCGAATCATGATTCCAGCCAGCGACGGCTACCCTCACCGGTGGTGTCGCAGGCGACTGATTGATGCTGGATCGACCTGCAGGTGGCGGTTTACCGTCGCTGGCTGGTGGCTCCTGAGGAGTGGCTGCACCGGATGTGCGTTCAAACCGAACTCATGATCTCAAGGTAGGTGAGTGTTTAATGCCTTCAGTTAAAGTACGTGACAACGAGCCGTTCGACGTCGCCCTGCGCCGTTTCAAGCGCTCCTGCGAAAAAGCCGGTGTTCTTTCCGAAGTGCGTCGTCGTGAGCACTACGAGAAGCCGACAGCTGTTCGCAAGCGTCAGCAGGCGGCCGCTGTAAAGCGCCACGCCAAGAAGGTTCAGCGTGAGCGCAAGCGTTTCGAGCGTCTCTACTGATCCGTACTTTTGGGGAGTGATGTTCTGCTCTCTGGAAGGACACCAAGCGGCTGCCTCACGGTGGCCGCTTGTTTTTGTCTCTAGTGGTCCGTTTGTTCTCGAGCCGTGTGCCGTTGCCTGGCGCATGTCGCTAACTCGAGGAATGGCCTGACCCGAAGGTAGCCGCTCACTTTGCTGAGCCGACACTATCTTGCGGTCAGTCCGTTTTTCCACGACTTCTGGCGAATCATGGCTGGTCTTATCCCCCAAGGCTTCATTGACGATCTGCTGGCCCGCACCGACGTGGTCGAGGTGGTGGGTGAGCGCGTCCAGCTGAAGAAGGCCGGCAAGAGCTATGTCGGCCTCTGTCCGTTCCATCAGGAAAACTCTCCCTCGTTCAACGTCATCCCGGACAAGCAGTTCTATCACTGCTTCGGGTGCGGGGCGAGCGGCAGTGCGCTCAAGTTCCTGATGGAGTTCGATCGCCTGCCGTTCCCCGAGGCCGTGGAGCAGCTGGCCTCGCGGCTGGCGCTTGAAGTGCCGCGCGAAGGCGGCAACCAGAGTCCGCACGAGCGCCGTGAGCGCCAGCGTCGCGAGCAGGCCCGCGAAGAGGGCGTCAATCTGCTCGAGGCGGCCGCGGACTTCTATCGTCAGCGCCTGACGGAACCGGCCGCGCAGCCGGCACGTGAGTATCTGGAAGGCCGTGGTCTGTCGCGTGAGGTCATGCGTGATTTCGGCATCGGCTTCGCGCCGGAAGGCTGGGAGCACCTCAAGCATCACCTGAGCAAGCTGGGTGTCAGCGAGGATGTGCAGATCGAATACGGCCTGCTGATCCATCACGAGGAAAGTGGTCGCCGCTATGACCGCTTCCGCGATCGTGTGATGTTCCCGATCCGTGACTGGAAAGGCCGCACCATCGCCTTCGGCGGTCGCGTGATGGGCGACGCCAAGCCCAAATACCTGAATTCTCCCGAGACTCCCGTCTTCCACAAGGGGCGCGAGCTCTACGGTCTGTTTGAAGCCCGTGAGGCGAATCGCAAGCTGGAACGCATGCTGATCGTCGAAGGCTACATGGACGTGGTGGCACTGGCGCAGTACGGCATTCGCAATGCCTGCGCGACCCTGGGCACCGCGACCAGTGAGGAGCACCTCAAGCGCCTCTATCGCCTGGTCGATGAGGTGGTGTTCTGCTTCGACGGCGACAAGGCCGGTCGGCAGGCGGCGCGCCGCGCGCTGGAGACCGTGCTCGAGGTCATGATCGATGGGCGTCAGGCGCGCTTCCTGTTCCTGCCGGAAGGCGAGGACCCGGATTCCCTGGTGCGCAGCGAGGGTCAGGAAGCATTCGAGAAGCGTGTCACCTGTGCCTCCGGGCTCTCCGAGTTCCTGTTCGAGCAGGCCGCGGAAGGGCGTGACCTCAAGCGCATGGAGCAGCTCGAGCGGTTCGTGACCCAGGCGCTGGAGTGGATCTCGCGCGTGCCCGAAGGGGTGCTGCGCTCTCTGCTGCTCAAGGAGCTGGAGCGACGCAGTGGTCTGGAGCGTGAGCGGCTGGACGCCATGCTGGTGGAGCGCGCCGCGGCGCGTGAAGCCCAGCAGGCACGGCTGCGTCAGCACCAGCAGCTACGTCAGCACCCTCAGCAACAGCAGCGTTCGCAACCGCAACAACGTCAGCCCGGCGCGACACACTCGACACCGCGCTCAGCGTCCGCTGCCAGTCCTCAGGACGGCGCGACGCTGAGTGACGCGCAGGATGAGTGGTCGTCGCTGGAGGCGATGGCAGATGCCGGCTTCGGCGACAGCGAGCCCGATGGCTGGCAGCCGGATGACTGGCAGTCGCATGGCGAGATGCCTGCGGGCCAGGGCGCTCAAGCCGCGCGCGCGACGCCGGCCAGGTCTCAGAAGCGCACCTCGGTCAGCATGCTGACGCGCCTGTTGCATCTTCTGGTGCACGAGCCGCAGCTGGTCGCCGAGCTGCCTGACTCCAATGAGTGGATCGAAGGAGCGGGCGAGCCGGCCGACAGCGAGGATGCGCAGCTGTTGAACGACGTGGTGCGTCTCTTGAAGGCGGGGCAGTATCGTTCGCCTCAGGTGCTGTTGGCGCACTTCCTCGGTACCGCACAGGGGCCGAGACTTGAGCAGCTGGCAGCCCGGGAATTGCTGATTCCGCGTGACGTGCGCAGCGAAGAGCTGAAGGGGCTGGTGGAGCATTGCCAGCATCAGCAGGCGCGCACCACGCCGGAAGCGGAATATCAGGCCTTGCTGGCCAAGGAAAAGCGTGGCGAGAAGTTGTCGGCAGAAGAGAAGCAGCGGCTGATGGCCCTGCTGATGGAGCTGGCAACACGGCGCTGACGCAGTCTCGGTGCCAGGAAGGCCGACAATGGTGGAAATGCCGTGAGAGCTGAGGCGATGGCGCAGGAAAATACGCCCCATGGCCTTGAAAGACGCACTCATGCCCACTATTTAATGAGGTAGCTCCCGATGCGGACTGCCGCAACGTAACCGATAACGCTAACACACCTGGATGGTCCGGCAAATACGCCGCTGGCAGCATCTCCTGATGGCACGCTATACTGGTGCGCTTGATGCTCTCTTCGTCCCTATACCGGCGCCACGCTCACTCGCTGAGCCGCGTCGCGTCCAGGTGCTTCATTCTTCTTCGTCGAGATAGGGGTTCTATGGCTGGTAATGCGCAGCAGCAGTCGCGTCTCAAGGAGTTGATCGCGCGCGGCAAGGAACAGGGTTACCTGACCTATGCCGAGGTCAACGATCACCTGCCCGAGGATATCGCTGATCCCGAACAGGTGGAAGACATCATCAGCATGATCAACGATATGGGCATCAAGGTCGCGGAAGAAGCGCCCGATGCCGATACCTTGATGATGTCTGATTCCTCCACTGACGAGTCTGCCGCCGAAGAGGCCGTTGCCGCCCTCGCCGCGGTGGAAAGCGATGTGGGACGCACCACCGACCCCGTCCGCATGTACATGCGTGAGATGGGCACCGTGGAACTCCTGACCCGCGAAGGCGAAATCAAGATCGCCAAGCGGATCGAGGAGGGCACGCGTGAGGTGATGTCGTCGCTGGCATTCTTGCCGGGGGCAGTCGACTCCATCCTGGAAGCCTACGACGGCACTCTGGGCGAAGACGGCGGACGTCTGTCCGATCTCTTCTCCGGTTTCATCGATCCTGACGAAGGCGTGCCGGGTGTCGCTGAAGTCGAAGTCGAGGAAGTCGAAGAGATTCCCGAGGGCGAAGAGTCCGAAGGCGACGAAGACGAAGACGACGATTCCGCCTCTGAAGGTGGCCCGGACCCCGAGCTGGCCCGCGTCCGCTTCGAGCAGATCCGTGAACAGAACGAGGCGACCAAGGCCGCCATCGAGAAGTACGGTTCCGGCTCTGCCGAGGCGAAAGCCGAACAGGACCGTCTTGCCGAGCTGTTCTCGCCGATCAAGCTGGTGCCCAAGCACTTCGAGCGTCTGGTCGGTCAGGTTCGCGTGTCCGTCGAGCAGGTGCGCGAGCAGGAAAAGGTTATCCTGCAGATCTTCGTCAAGCGCGGCAAGGTGCCTCGCAAGAGCTTCATCAAGGCCTTCCCGGGCCACGAGTCCGACATGGACTGGTTCGACAGCTTCATCGGTGGCAGCAAGAAGTACGCCGACAAGCTCGAGCCGTTCCGTGCCGATGTGCTGCGTGCCCAGCGCAAGATCGCCTTCGAGCAGGACATGGTCCAGCTGCCGGTCAGCGAGCTGAAGGAAGTGAACCGTCGCCTGTCGATCGGTGAAGCCAAGGCGCGGCGTGCCAAGAAGGAAATGGTCGAGGCCAACCTGCGTCTGGTCATCTCCATCGCCAAGAAGTACACCAACCGCGGTCTGCAGTTCCTGGATCTCATCCAGGAAGGCAACATCGGTCTGATGAAGGCCGTGGACAAGTTCGAGTACCGTCGTGGTTACAAGTTCTCGACCTACGCCACCTGGTGGATCCGTCAGGCGATCACTCGCTCCATCGCGGACCAGGCGCGCACCATCCGTATTCCGGTGCACATGATCGAGACCATCAACAAGCTGAACCGTGTCTCGCGTCAGATGCTACAGGAAATGGGTCGCGAGCCGACGCCGGAAGAGCTGGGCGAACGTCTCGAGATGCCGGAAGACAAGGTGCGTCGCGTACTCAAGATCGCCAAGGAGCCCATCTCCATGGAGACGCCGATCGGTGACGATGATGATTCGCACCTGGGTGACTTCATCGAGGACGGTACCATGGTCTCGCCGATCGACTCCGCCACCGGCGAAGGTCTGATCGAAGCGACCCGCGGTATCCTGTCCGGCCTGACCGCACGTGAAGCCAAGGTGCTGCGCATGCGCTTCGGTATCGACATGAACACCGACCATACCCTCGAGGAAGTCGGCAAGCAGTTCGATGTTACCCGTGAGCGTATCCGTCAGATCGAAGCGAAAGCGCTGCGCAAGCTGCGTCACCCGTCACGCTCCGAGTCACTGCGTTCCTTCATGGAAGAGTGATCTGAAGCGCTCGGGGCCACGCCTGAACTGCTGGCCCCGCAGACAAGACAACGCCCGCCCCCATGCGAATGGGGGCGGGCGTTGTCGTTTGTGGGCTTTACGTTACGGGTCTTTCTCTACGGGCTGTGCCGCCTTCAGGCTTGTCTTTACGGACCTTGCCACCTTCGAACTGCGTCGTTAAAGGTCTGCGTGATGTGCCCTGTGGGGCTATCAGGCGCCGTGGCGCAGCTGGTGAGACGAAGGCGTTGCCGCCACGCTGAAGACGACACGGCCCTTGATGCACTGACGGGAGACCGGCCCCATCTGCTCGCTGCTCAAGCCGTCGGGGTGCTCTCCGCGTAGCCACAGGCGGCCGTTGTCGTCGATGCGATGCAGGCGCTTGACCAGCTGGCCGAGCCTGGGATGTTCCACCACGACGGTGGCGCCGGGCGTCAATCGCCAGCGACTGGGCCAGCGCATGCTGATGATGAGGCTGTGCTGCGGGAGACTGGGGGCAAGACTATGACCGTGCAAGCGGTAGCTACTGAACCAGCGCATGTGAGGCTCCTTGAGAATGAGGGCATGACACGGTCAAGATCCTGTCGGTGCTTTCCTGTGGCAGTGGCGATAGTTGAATTGTATCCACTGCTTAGTAAAATATAATCATTCTCATTTGATGTCCAGCCGTTTCCTGTCAGCGCATCGCGCAATGGCTATCGAGAGACGGCTGTCTAGCGCAGCCTGTCGAGAGAAGACTGTTGAGCAGAGACTGTCTCGCGAAGCCTGTTGAGAGTAGAAACGAAAAAAGCCGCGGCTCAGGTGAGCAGCGGCTTTTGGGAGAGTCACGGGTCTGTCTGTCTCTTTCACTTCATGTCATGTCACGTCACTTCGCGTTATTTCACGGGGCAGGGCGAAGTGACGGCCATGCGACAGGTCATGCGCGCAGCTCGGCAAGAGGGTTTTGCTGCCGGGCTCAGTCGTTGGCGTTGAGCTCACGCAGCAGGGCGCGGCGCTGGCGGCCCATGCGGATCGCCAGCAGCACGATCTCGATCACGGCGATGGCCATCAGGGTGTAGCCGAACAGTTCGGTGACTTCCTCGGCGGCATTCTTGACCGAACGCAGGTAGGAGTCCCCCATCAGGGTTTCCCAGAATTCCGAGCGGCCGTAGAGGCGTGAGAAGACGTAGGTCGCCAGGAAGCCGGCGCCGAACAGGCCGAACGCGAAGCTGCGTCCGAAGTGCTCGAACTCGGCAATGAAGCGGCTGCGGTTGCGCCATACGCCGATGATGACCGGGATCGCGACCACGCTGACCAGGAACTGCCAGCTGCCATCGCCGATCATGCCGTCGAGCAGGGCGTCCTGTTCACGGATCAGGGACGCCGCGAACAGGCCGAACAGCAGCAGGCTGATGGTGCGCAGGTCCGGCAGGCGTGAATGCACCAGCCACATGGTGGCTGCGCTCAAGGCCAACAGAGTGCTCTGCATGTGTTCTGTCCAGCTGGCTTCGCTGAAGCCGACATCACCGAAGTGGTGGGCATCATGCATGACCAGCGACATCATCGCGGCCACCAGCGGCGCATAGATGGCCAGGCGCAGGCAGGCTTGCATGAAGAGCGAAGTGGGCTTGCGCCCATACAGCGGCTGTTCGGCGCTGATGGGGAGCGGGACAGCGTTATGGTGCTGGGTATGCGAAGTCAGGCGAGACAAGGGACTCTCCGGACAGTCCATGGACTGCCTGTCAGGGTGAGGGTGTTGTTTGCCTGCTCATTATAACGATGCAAAGGTGCTCAGTTAATATTCTGGTAAGAAAACTGTGAGATTCCATTTCAGCATCGATGTTGCGCCGAGCGGAAATGTTCGTCAGCTCTGACGTAACCGATCCCGCTCGGCTTCCTCGACGATCCAGTCATGCACGGCCTGGATGCGGCCATCATCCAGGGTGCCGTGGGGATGGACGATGACATAGCGCTTGCCGGTCAGCACCCGCTGCGCGAAGGGCGCGATCAGCGTGCCGCGCGACAGCTCGTCGGTGATCAGCGTGCGCCTTGCCATCGCGACTCCCATGCCGGCGATGGCAGCCTCCATCGACAGGTGGTTGCGGTTGAAGGTATAGCCACGCTGAACGTTGATCTCGGGCGCGCCGATGCTGGCCAGATAGAATTCCCACTCGGCGTGATCGTGACTGCCGCGCCAGGCGGTGATGTCGTGCAGCAGCGGATACCAGGCGAGGTCCTCTGCGCTGCGCAGCGGCGGGCGGCCGCGCATCAGGCCAGGATGACAGACGGGGAAGATCTCCTCCTCCATCAGGTCGGTGACCTGCATGCCCGGGTAGTGGCCGTCGTTGAGGTCGACTGCCAGCTCGAAATCACCCTCGCGCAGCGGAGAGTCACTGTCCTCGGCGCGCACGTGCAGCTCGATATCCGGAAAGCGTGCCTGCAGGCGTGGCAGTCTGGGAGCCAGCCATTTGGAGAGGAATGACGGCACCGAACGCAACCTGAGTACACCGCTCATCAAGCCGCTGCGCAGCCGTTTGACCTCCAGTCCCACCGCGCTATAGGACTGCTCCACCACGCGCGCCAGTCGCGCGCCTTCCCCTGTCAGCTCGAGTCCGCGTGAACGACGCAGAAACAGCTTGAAGCCCAGCCGCTCCTCCAGCTGCTTGATCTGCTGACTCACCGCGCCGGTGGTGACGTGCAGTTCTTCCGCCGCACGCGTGAAGGAGCCGTGACGCGCGGCGCAGGCAAATACCTGCAGCCAGGCATGGGTCTGACCATTCAGGTGGCGCAGGCTCGGTGTGGTGGCGGGCGTGCCTGTCGCCGTCGGCGGCGCGGCGGGGCCAGTACCAGGCGTGTTGTCGCGGGAAGACGTCATGGGCGGGTCTCATGCAAGCGCTGGAGGCAGATAGTGAGGGAGAAGCCGCGATGGCCAGATGAAGATGGCAGTGATAGCTAAAGGCATCAGGGCACAAGGTGGCGCGAAGAGCATAGTTTACGCCGTTTTTGATACATAGGGTTTAGTCAGGCTAAACCCACGACCAATTTTTATGGTTTGTCGCGTCCCGCCCCCATCCATCATCATTGCCTCATCCACTGGCAGGCGCTCAGGCGCGGCGAGTTTCCGAGATGAGGTGTTGTCATGTCCATCAGTGTATTTGATCTCTTCAAGGTCGGTGTCGGCCCCTCCAGCTCGCACACCGTCGGCCCGATGCGTGCTGCCGCGCAGTTCGTCGAGACCCTGCGCTCGCGTGACCAGCTGGAGCGCGTGGCGCGCATCGAGGTGCAATTGCATGGTTCGCTGTCTGCCACCGGCGTAGGCCACGGCACCGACAAGGCGACCATCCTCGGCCTGATGGGCGAGCTGCCGGAAACGATCGACCCTGCGATCATCGACCCCTGCATCGAAGAGCTGCTGGAGTCCCAGACACTGCTGCTCGACAACCGCATTGCGGTGCCCTTCGTGTGGGTGCGTGACATGCAGTGGCACGATGCGCCGCTGCCGTATCACCCCAATGCCATGCGTCTGATCGCCTACGGCCATCGCGATGAGCTGTATCGCAATGTCTATTACTCGGTGGGCGGCGGTTTCGTGGTCGACGAAGTCGAGGCCGCGCGTGACCCGCTGCTGGAAGACGAAAGCCTGCGTCTGCCGTATGAATTCAACACCGCCAATGAACTGCTGGCGCTGTGTCGCATGCACAAGATGCGCATCAGCGAGCTGATGATGGCCAACGAATGCGCGCTGCGCAGTGAGACCCAGGTGCGTCGTGGGCTATGGCGCATCTGGGAAGTGATGAACGAGTGCATCGATAACGGCCTGACACACGAAGGCGTGCTGCCCGGCGGTCTCAACGTCAAGCGCCGTGCCAAGCGTCTGCATGCACGTCTGCTGGATGTGGAATCCAGCAAGTCGATCATCACCTCGACCTTCTCGGCGATGGACTGGGTCAACCTTTTCGCGCTGGCGGTCAATGAAGAGAACGCGGCCGGTGGTCGCATGGTGACGGCGCCGACCAATGGCGCGGCCGGCATCATCCCAGCGGTGCTCAGCTATTACATGAAATTCCAGGAAGATGCTCGCGAGGAGGACGTGGTCGATTTCCTGCTCACGGCAGCCTCGGTGGGCATCCTGTGCAAGAAGAACGCCTCCATCTCTGGCGCGGAAGTCGGCTGTCAGGGCGAGGTTGGCTCCGCCTGCGCGATGGCGGCCGCCGGGCTTGCCGAGCTGATGGGCGCGACGCCGGAGCAGGTCGAGAACGCGGCGGAAATCGGTCTCGAACACAACCTGGGGCTGACCTGTGACCCGATCGGCGGCCTGGTGCAGATTCCCTGCATCGAGCGCAATGCGATTGCCTCGGTCAAGGCGATCAATGCCGCCCAGATGGCGATGTGCGGCGATGGCGATCACTTCGTCTCGCTGGACAAGGCGATCCGCACCATGCGCGACACCGGCCGCGACATGCAGGACAAGTACAAGGAGACCTCCAAGGGCGGTCTCGCGGTCAACGCCATCGAATGCTGATACGACCGCTAGCCACTGGCAGGTTCCTTGACCTGGACTGGATTGAGTCTGACTGAATTGAGTCTGCGTTACTTGAACCGGCGCGATGTGAACCTGTGTGATGTGAGCCTGAGTCGAACTGCCATGACTTTCCGCCGGAGGCCAGCCGCCTCCGGCCAAACCCGTTGTCTCTTGTCAGGTACATGATCTCCGGCCAGAGGTCATGATCTCGGCAACCCTCGTTGACGCCTCTTCGGCGCGGTATTCCGCGACGGACAGGCGTCTTTTTTATGGCGGGAATTGCGCTCGTCTCGACTGTTCGGCTCGAGCTGGTGGGGGAATCTGCCGGCCTTGAGATGTCTCGGGAGGGCTGCGTTGTAAAGAAGTCGCTGATATATCGGCTATTGGTCGAGTGAGCGCGCTTGCCGCTGGCAGCGCGCCTCTCGCTATTCTAGTTTACGTTAACGTCAGTTGCGCCGATCGCAACGATGCCGCATATCAAGGGCCTGTGGATAGCGCCTGTTGATGCTGCGTGCCGATGACGAGTCGCGATGTTGCGGGCATCCGCGCTGACGAACAGCCCTCATGTCTCTTGGAAGACACAGACCACCGGCTTGCCGGTCAGGACGGAGTACTGACATGCCATCACCGCCCATTCAGGGGCCGCGTGCCAGCGGGGGCGCATCAGCGACAGCCCCGATTCTCGAGACGCGTGGCTTGAGCAAGGATTTTCGGGGTTTCACGGCCGTCGATGACGTCAATCTCCAGGTGCAGGAAGGGCATATCCATGCCCTCATCGGCCCCAATGGCGCCGGCAAGACGACAGTCTTCAATCTGCTGACGCGCTTTCTACCGGCCACCCGCGGCGAGATTCTCTATCGCGGCAAATCCATCACTCGCATGAAGTCGCATGAGATCGCGCGCCTGGGCTTGGTGCGCTCCTTCCAGATATCGGCAGTGTTTTCCCAGATGACGGTGCTCGAGAACGTGCGGGTCGCCCTGCAACGCCCCCAGGGCACCTCGTTTCATTTCTGGAAGCCGGAACGCAGCCTCGACAGCCTGAACGAGCAGGCATTGCATCTGCTGGAGCAGGTAGGGCTGCGCGATGACGCCCACCGTGTGACCGCCAGTCTGCCCTATGGCCGCAAGCGCGCGCTGGAGCTGGCGACCACGCTGGCGCTTGAGCCTACGGTGATGCTGCTGGACGAGCCGACCCAGGGCATGGGCGCCGAGGATGTGGACCGCGTGGTCGAGCTGATTCGTGTCGCGGCGCGGGGCCGAACGGTGCTGATGGTCGAGCACAACCTGAGCGTGGTCAGCCGCCTGTGCGATCGCATCAGCGTGCTGGCGCGCGGGCGGGTGCTGGCGGAAGGCGATTACGCCAGCGTCTCGGCCAACCCCGAGGTGCGTGAAGCGTATCTGGGCAGTGAAGCGCCCGAGTCCACGGCGGATGAGCACAAGGAGGTTTCATGATGGTGGTTATGGAGCAGGCGACGGACAGGCAATCCTCGGCGGCCGACTCGCCGCTGGGGGAAGAGCAGCTCTGCCTGCGCGAGCTGAACGCCTGGTACGGCGAGTCCCATGTGCTGCATGGCGTCAACATGACGGTGTGGCGCGGCGAACTGGTGACCTTGCTGGGGCGCAACGGGGCCGGTCGCAGCAGTACGCTGCGCGCGATCATGAACATGGTCGGCCGGCGCAGCGGCGACATCCTCATCAAGGGGCAGGACAGCATGGGGCTGGCGCCGCATCGCATCGCCCATCTCGGTGTCGGCTTCTGCCCCGAGGAGCGTGGCATCTTCGCCAGTCTGAGCGTCGAGGAGAATCTGCTGCTGCCACCGTTGGTCAGGAGTACAGGACATGACCAGAGCCAGGGCCAGAGCCATAGCCGGGGCATGTCGCTGGATGAGCTCTATGCGCTGTTCCCCAATCTGCATGAGCGGCGCACCAGTCAGGGCACGCGCCTCTCCGGTGGCGAGCAGCAGATGCTGGCGTTGGCGCGCATCCTGCGCACAGGGGCGGACCTGTTGCTGCTGGATGAGATCACCGAGGGGCTGGCGCCGGTCATCAACCAGAAGCTGGCCGAAGTGCTGATGATGCTGAAGGCGCGCGGCATGACCATCGTGCTGGTGGAGCAGAACTTCCGCTTTGCCGCACCGCTGGCCGACCGTCATTACCTGATGGAGCACGGCACCATTCTGGAAGAGATCAGCGCGGCCGAATTGCCGGCCCGCCACGAATATCTGCACAAGGTACTGGGGGTCTGAGCTCCCGCTCGGGCTGAGCTGCACAGAGCTGGCCGCCATGCACAGCCTTGCACTCGCCAAACTGAAGTCCGTACGTCTCGCCACAACAATCACAATATTGCCGGGTAATCCGGTCTGGAGATGTCATGCACGCCACCGCTTCATCCAACGCCACTGCTACATCCAACGCCACTGCTACATCCAACGCCACCGTTTCATCCAACGCCACCCCTGCCGCGTCACCGTTGTCACGCCGCATCACGGCGGCCACATGCCGGCGCCTGTTGCCGCTGTCCGCGCTCATGATGGGGTCACTGCTGTCGGCGGGAATCGCGCAGGCCGATATCAGCGACGGCGTGATCAAGATCGGCTATCTGGCCGACATGTCGGGCACCTATCGTGATTTGGCAGGCCCAGGTGGTCTCGATGCGCTCAAGATGGCCGTCGAGGACTTCGGCGGCAGCGTCAACGGCATGCCGATCGAGGTATTGAGTGCCGATGACCGCAACAGCGCCGATGTCGGTGCCAATACGGTGCGCGGCTGGATCGATCAGCAGAATGTCGACATGGTCGCCGGGTTGGTGGCCTCATCGGTGAGCATCGCGGTGACTCGGATTCTCGCCGAACAGGACACGCTGGGTATCGTTTCCGGCTCGGCGGCTTCCAGCATCACCAATGAGCATTGCACGCCCAATCATGTCCACTGGGTGTATGACACCTATCCGCTGGCGCACGGCACGGCCAAGGCGATCGTCGATGAAGGCGGCGACAGCTGGTTCCTTTTGACCGCGGATTACGCCTTCGGTCATGCCCTGGAAGGGGATGTGGAAAAGGTGGTGAGCGAGAACGGCGGCACCATCGTCGGCAAGGTGCGCCATCCTTTCCCGACCAGTGATTTCTCCTCCTACATCCTGCAGGCGCAGGGTTCCGGGGCCAAGATCGTCGGGCTGGCCAACGCCGGGTCGGACACCGTCAATGCGCTGACTACGGCGAGCCAGTTCGGCGTGGTGCAGGCCGGGCAGTCGCTGGCGGGGCTGTTGATCTTCCTCAATGACGTGCATGCCCTGGGGCTTGAGGTGGCGCAGGGGCTGCAGCTCACCACCGGCTGGTACTGGGACCTCAATGACGAGACACGTGCCTGGTCCCAGCGCTATCACGAGCGCAATGAGCGCATGCCGACCATGGTGCAGGCCGGTATCTACTCCAGCACCCTTCATTACCTGAATGCGGTCGCGGCCACCGGCAGCGATGATACCGCCACCGTGCGCGCCAGAATGGGCGAGACGCCGGTCAACGACATGTTCGCCAACAACGGCACCATCCGTGCCGATGGGCGCATGGTGCACGACATGTATCTGGTCAAGGTCAAGGCGCCCTCCGAGTCCCAAGGCGAGTGGGATGTCTATGACGTGATCCGCACCATTCCCGGCGCTGAAGCCTACCGACCGCTGGCGGACAGCCAGTGCGAGCTGGTCAAGGGCTGAAGCCGAACGTCAGTCGAGTCGCTGAGGCGTATGGCATGGCGCTGCCGGTCGGATGATCGGCAGTGCCGAGCGGCTGACGCGAATGGGCGCTGAAAAGGAATGTGCGGATGACCATGATTTTTGGAATACCCCTGATGGTGCTGTTCGGTCAGCTGATGCTGGGGCTGATCAACGGTGCCTTCTATGCATTGCTGAGCCTGGGGCTGGCGGTGATCTTCGGTCTGTTGCGCATCATCAACTTCGCGCATGGTGCCCAGTACATGCTGGGCGCCTTCGCGGCGCTGCTGGGAGCGCAATATCTGGGGCTCAACTACTGGACGGCGCTGATCGTGGTGCCGCTGGTGGTGGGAGCATTGGGCATCGTGGTCGAGCGTCTGCTGCTGCGGCGCATCCAGCATCTTGATCACCTCTATGGCCTGTTGCTGACCTTCGGGCTGGCGCTGATCTTCGAGGGCACGCTGGTGAATCTGTTCGGTGTCTCGGGGTCGAGCTATCCGATCCCCGAGGCGCTGAGTGGCGGCTTCAAGCTGAGCTTCATGTTCCTGCCCACCTATCGCGCCTGGGTGCTGGTGGCGGCGTTGGTGGTCTGCTTCGGAGTCTGGTTCCTGATCGAGCGCACGCGCCTCGGTGCCTATCTGCGCGCGGGAACCGAGAATCCCGAGCTGGTGCAGGCCTTCGGCATCAATGTGCCCTTGATGGTGTCGCTGACCTACGGACTCGGTGTGGCGCTTGCCGCCTTCGCCGGCGTGCTGGCCGCGCCCTTGTATCCCGTCTCGCCGACCATGGGCTCGAGCCTGCTGATCGTGGTGTTCGCGGTGGTGGTCATCGGCGGGATGGGCTCGATTCTCGGCGCCATTCTTACCGGGCTCGCGATGGGGCTGATCGAGGGGCTGACCAAGGTGTTCTATCCCGAGGCCGCCAATACCGTGATCTTCGTGGTGATGGTGATGGTGTTGATGCTTCGCCCTGCCGGGCTGTTCGGAAAGGAGGCCTGACATGGCCGTACTGCAACAGGATCACCAGGCCGCGCGTGCAGGCAGCGCGCCGCGCAGAATCACCCCGCTGGGCGTGCTGTATCTCGTGCTGTTCCTGCTCGGGTTGCTGGCACCCTGGGTCGCCTATCCCGTCTTTCTGATGAAGATTCTGTGCTTTGCGCTGTTCGCCAGCGCCTTCAATCTGCTGCTCGGCTTCGTGGGGCTGCTGTCCTTCGGGCATGCCGCCTTCCTGGCCACGGGCGCCTATATCACCGGCTTCTTGCTCGCGGAATATCCGGGCCTGAGTCCGGCGCTGGGCATCGTGGCCGGTACGCTCGGCGCGGTAGTGCTGGGGACGCTGTTCGGGGCGCTGGCCATCCGGCGGCAGGGCATCTACTTCGCGATGATCACGCTGGCCCTGGCCCAGATGATGTTCTTCTTCTTTATCCAGGCGCCGTTCACCCACGGCGAAGATGGCCTGCATGGCGTGCCGCGCGGTGAGCTGTTCGGCGTGTTCGACCTGGCGAACAATCACACCCTCTATTACTTCGTGTTCGCGATCTTCGTGGCGGCCTTTGCCCTGATCCGGCGCGTGGTGCATTCCCCCTTCGGTCAGGTGCTGAAGGCCATCCGCGAGAATGAACCGCGCGCCATCTCGCTGGGCTATCACACCGATGCCTACAAACTGGTGGCCTTCGTGCTGTCGGCGGGGCTGGCAGGCCTGGCGGGAGCGACCAAGACGCTGGTGTTCCAGCTCGCCTCGCTGGGTGATGCCAGCTGGCACATGTCGGGGGAGGTGATCCTGATGACATTGCTGGGCGGCGTCGGCACGCTGCTCGGGCCACTGGTGGGCTCCGGGCTGGTCATCGGGCTGCAGCACCAGTTGGCGCAATCCGCGCTGGGCGATTGGGTCAGCGTGATTCTGGGCGCCATCTTCGTGGTCTGCGTGCTCAGCTTCCGCAGCGGCATCATCGGGGAATGTCAGCGCTGGATCGCGCGTCGTCAGCAGCGGGAAGAAAAATGAGTGGCGAGGCGGCGAGAAGGAAAAGCGAGAAGCACGAAGGGAGATCAGCAAGAAGGAGTGAGCGGCCCATCGTGCTCTGAAGCAAAGAGAATCAATGACTTACCGACGATTTCAGACATAAAAAAAGTCCACCCCAAATAGGGTGGACTTAAATGCCATTGTATATCGAGGGGGATACGCCGGTCCCGGATCCTCGACTCAGCAATGAGCACGCCATGCGAGATAGCCGCCATTTGCCATCTCGCTGTATAGATTGCATGCTCGATGCCAGTTTTTCAGTATCCTCAATAAAAACAATGGTTTGAGATGTTGATGCCTGTTTGCGGGCTGCCAGGTGCCGGTCAGATGGCTCGAGGCGTGCGCGCTGTTGGGCGATTCATGGTGCGTTGCAGCATGGTTGTGCACCAAATATGTGCCGTTTTTCGAGCATATGCGTACGTCATCAATAACTTATGTGGCTTGCGGGTGTGGATAGCGGGTGTGGCTAGCAGGCATCGTCTGCCCGCTGGCACTGTATCTGTACCTCGCCGCCTGCCAGACGCACAGGCCACACCGTCAATGCGAGTGTGTCGTCGTCCAGGCATTGGCCATCACTGAGTCGATAGCGCTGCTTGTAGAGTGGCGAGATCACCAGTGGCTCTCCGGCGTGATCACCCAGCAGGCCGCGGGCAATCACGTTGGCGCCTGACACCGGGTCATGATGGTCGATGGCGAACAGCGTGAGGTCGTCGCTATCGGCTGTGGCCGGCAGCGTGAACAGGGCGATCTGGCGGGCCTGGCCGTCTGCCTCAAGCCAGGCGGCCACGCCGGAGCCCGGCACCAGGTCCTCGCGCTGGCAGAGTGTCACCCAGCGTAGCGGCGTCTGTGCCGCGGCAGAGGTGTCCTGTGTTGCAGAGGACGGGCTGGAGAGCGGATCGGTAGATGCTGTGGCGAGTGCAGGCGATGTCATGAGCGTACCTCCGTGGCCAGGTGGGTCGTTGACTGAGGTTGATGTTCTGCCACTGCTTCGCGGGCGCCACCGTCGCTGATGATCAGATTGCCACTGGCCAGTTCATCGCGGCTGGCGGGGCGAATCTGGTCGCGCTCGACGATATTGACCACGTCAGGGTCCGGGCGCTGGTCATTCACATAGCTGCGGAAGCGCTTGAGCTTCTCGGGGCTCTTGAGCGCATTGGCCCATTCGCATTCGTAGCGGTCCACCACCTGCTGCATCTGTTCTTCGAGCGTCTCACCAAGCCCCAGACTGTCCTCGAGAATCACCTCTTTCAGATAGTCGAGGCCGCCCTCGAGGCCCTCGCGCCAGACGGAGGTGCGCTGCAGGCGGTCGGCGGTGCGGATGTAGAACATCAGGAAGCGGTCGATGGTGCGGATCAGGCTCTCGTCATCCAGATCGGTCGCGAACAGCTCGGCATGACGCGGGCGCATGCCGCCGTTGCCGCAGACATAGAGGTTCCAGCCGTTCTCGGTGGCGATCACGCCGACATCCTTGCTCTGGGCCTCGGCGCATTCACGGGTACAGCCAGAGACGGCGAACTTGAGCTTGTGCGGTGAACGCAGGCCCTTGTAGCGGTCTTCCAGCGTCAGCGCCATCGCCATGCTGTCCTGCACGCCATAGCGACACCAGGTGCTGCCGATGCAGGATTTCACCGTGCGGGTGGACTTGCCGTAGGCGTGGCCGGTCTCGAAGCCGGCGGCGATCAGCTCGCTCCAGATATCCGGCAATTCATGCAGCTGGGCACCGAAGAGGTCGATGCGCTGACCGCCGGTGATCTTGGTATAGAGGTTGTAACGCTTGCCGATCTCGCCGATGGCGATCAGCTTGTCCGGCGTGATTTCGCCGCCGGGGATGCGCGGCACCACGGAATAGGTGCCGTTCTTCTGCATGTTGGCCATGAAGGTGTCGTTGGTGTCCTGCAGCGGAATGTGCGAGGACTCGGTGATCGGCGCGTTCCAGCACGAGGCCAGAATCGAGCCCACCGCCGGCTTGCAGATCTCGCAGCCCAGGGCATCCGGATGGCGGCCGTGGCTGGCCATCAGCTCGGCGAAGGTCTCGATGCCTTCGACGCGCACCAGCGAGTAGAGCTCCTGACGCGTGTGCGCGAAGTGCTCGCACAGTGAGCGATCGACCTCGACGCCACGACTTTCCAGCTCGGCATCCACCACCTTCTTGAGCAGCGCCGCACAGCCTCCGCAACCGGTGCTGGCCTTGGTGCAGGCCTTGATGGCGCCCAGATCACTGTTGCCGGCATCGATGGCGCTGCAGACATCGCCCTTGGAGACGTTGTGGCAGGAGCACAGCGTGGCGCTGTCGGGCAGGGCATCCGCGCCCAGCGTGATGGCTTCGCCACTGGCATCCGGCAGGATGAGTGCCGCCGGGTCCTTGGGCGCCGCGATGCCATTGGTGACGTACTGCAGCAGGGTGTCGTAGCGTGAGTTGTCGCCGATCAGCACCGCGCCCAGCACCTGCTTGCGGTCCTGCGAGACGATCAGGCGGCGATAGACGCCGTCGGCCTCGTCACAGTAGCGATAGCTGATCGCGCCCTCGGTCTTGCCGTGGGCGTCACCGATGGAGCCGACATCCACGCCCAGCAGCTTGAGCTTGGTGGACATGTCGGCGCCCTGGAAGCGGAAGCTCTCCTGAGAGGCGCTTGCGGCATCGCCAGCGCTGGCGGCCAGCAGGGACGCCACGCCGCGTGCCATCTGATAGCCCGGCGCGACCAGTCCGAAGATGCGCGATTGCCACAGAGCGCACTCGCCGATGGCGAAGATTTCCGGGTCCGAGGTGCGGCATTCGTCATCGATGATGATGCCGCCGCGCTCGCCGATCTCGAGGCTGGCGCTGCGTGCCAGCGCATCCTGAGGACGGATGCCGGCGGAGAACACGATCAGGTCGGTCTCCAGATACTCGCCATCGGCGAAGTTCATCCGCCACTGATGGTGCTCGCCGGGCACGATGTCGGTGGTGGCGCGATTGAGGTGCACCCCCACGCCCAGCGCAGTGATGTGTTGCTTGAGCGCAAGGCCGCCATCCTCATCCAGCTGCACCGGCATCAGGCGTGGCGCGAATTCGACGACATGCGCTTCCAGGCCGAGTGACTTGAGGGCATTGGCGGCTTCCAGCCCGAGCAGGCCACCGCCGACCACCACGCCATGTGTCTTGCCATCGGCGGCAGCGCGAATTTGATCAAGATCTTCCAGGGTGCGGTAGACCAGACGATTGCTGGCGGCGGCCTCGCTTCCCGGCTCACCGAGGCCCTGGATGGGCGGCACGAAGGGGGTCGAGCCGGTCGCCAGCACCAGGCTGTCGTAGGGGTAGCGCCCGCGCGTGGTGATGACATGGCCGCCATCGCGGTCGATGGCGGTGACACACTCGTCGAGGTGCAGGGTGACGCCCGCCTTGCGGTAGTCGTCGGCGGTGCCGAGCGCGAGAGATTCGGCATCACGTCCGGTGAAATACTCCGAGAGATGCACGCGGTCGTAGGCGATGTGGCGTTCTTCGCCGAAGACATGAATCTGGTAGTGCGCGGTGGCGCCCAGTGCGATCAGCTGCTCGACGCAGTGATGGCCAACCATGCCATTGCCGATGATGATCAGGTGTTTCATGCGGCCTCCTCGAAGGTGTCAGGGGTGTTGTCGTTTTTGTCTGTGGTGTCGCGATCACGATGCTGGTCTGTCATGTCTTGAGTGCCCGGCTTGCCGCTGGGGTCATCGGGCGCCGTCGGCGGGCCGTCCTGGGTCAGACGTGCGAGGGCTTCTGCCGGCATCAGCAGGAGGTCTTCGCGAATCCTGGTCAGTGGCGTACCGGCCTTGAGCGCTTCGAACAGGGCGTTGCCGGCACTGACGTCGCCGTAGAGCACCACGCCGACCAGGCGCTCCTCGCGCAGCAGCAGTCGGCGGTAGTCGCCCAGGGCGTGGTCCTGATAGACCAGCACCTCGTCATTCGGCCGGGGGGCAAGCTCGCCGCAGCTGTAAAGGTCGATGCCGCTGACCTTGAGACGCGTCGCCAGTGGCGCATTGCGATAGGGCGGGGTCGATTGCACGAGAAGCTGGCGGGCGAGCACTTCGATCTGCGCCCAGATGGGCTCGATCAGGCCGAAGGTCTCGCCAGCCACCTCACAGCATTCGCCCAACGCGTGAATGTGCGGATCGCTCGTGAGCAGGTGGCCATCGACCTGGATGGCGCGCTGACAGGCCAGTCCTGCAGCACGCGCAAGCTCGATTTCGGGGCGGATGCCGGTGGCGGCGATGGTCAGTCCGGCGTGAAGTTCGCGGCCATCCGTGAGGCGCACGCCGCTGATGCCGCCCGCCGGGGACTCGAGCCACTCTTCGAGGTGCGCGCCAGTGATGATGTCGAGGCCACGCTCGCGAAGTTCCTGCTCCAGCAGTCCGGCCGCGACCTGATCCAGTTGACGGTTCATCAGGCGCTCGCTGCGCTGCAGCAGCGTCACCTCAAGGCCACCCTTGCGCAGGCCCTCGGCGGCCTCGAGCCCGAGCAGCCCGCCACCGATGACCAGTGCGCCGGCGCCCTCCTGACGTCCGGCAAGACAGGCGGCCTGCATCTGCTCGACATCCTTCAGATCGCGAAAGCCCATCAGTCCCGGCGGCCAGTCATTGGCGGACGACGCCTTTGGCAGGTGAGCGGGCAGAGGCAGGGGCAGCGCTGGACGTGAGCCGGTCGCGATCACCAGCCGCTGATAGGGGATGCGGCCACCGCTGGCGGTCTCGACACAGCGGGCGGTGCGATCGATCTGGCTGACGGGGTCGCCGCTGATTCGTGTGATGCCGTGCCGCGAGAACCAGTCGGCCTGCTGGCTGATCAGGCCTTCGGTTCGTGTCTCGCCGGCCAATAGCGGCGAGAGCTGAATGCGGTTGTAGGGGAGGTGGGGCTCCTCGCCGATCACCGTGACCGGCCAGGGCAGCTGCTGATCAGGGCTCAGCGAGACCAGCTGCTCCAACAGCTTCTGCGCCGCCATGCCGTGGCCGATGATGACCAGTGCTGGCGTAGGCTCGCGGGTGGTAGATGACGGATGCATTCTGCCTCCTTGCGCTGACGTTCTGGACGCATAAAAAAAGCGCCTGCTTGCCGCCGTGATGATCACGACGTCAAGCAGGCGCCTTTGCCTGGAAGATGAGGGCTAAGCATTGGATAGCGAGTTGCAGCGTCAGGTGACGATGTCGCTGTCACCCGCAACTGCGACAGGTCTGGCGGACCGTTGGCTGCTGCATGTCACTCATCGGAGTGATGCGCTGCGGGACCTGCGATTCGGGGTCGTCATTGACCCAACCTGCCGATACTCAGGCGAATTCGGTGCCGCTTCAGAGAAAGTCGCTATTTTTCATTCACTTGCAGTTGCAGATGCTTGAGGCGAGGTCCTGCCATGGCAGAGTCGGTCGCGGTTGCGGGAGACATCAAGGCAGGGATTGGTGCAGTCGCATGCGCTGATGCACATGGCTGGTGCGTCAGCGGTGCCTGGCGCTGGCCGTCTCGCGCTGTTCGCCTCCTGCATCGGTAGCTTATGACAGCCAAGTGATTGTTATTTATGATGATTGGTCAGGGTTGGTCTGTTAAGTGCGTCTGTCAGGTCATGGGTGTGATACCTGATTGAGGGTTCGCGTCTCCGCAAGCTTCACTGTTGCGAGGCTCGCGAACCGGCCAACGGCGGCTCTTCAATCATGCACGCCATGTCGGCGTCTCGAAGACGAGATTGCGCACTCATCGGCATGACGAGACCGTATCCACCGTCAGTTTCCATTGTCAGTCTGCAGGGCAGACCAGGACTGACAACGACAGGCAAAGGCGCCTGATGACCGCACATTACGTGGCGGGTCATCAGGCGCCTTTTTTCATGCTTACTGCACCAGGGAGTGATGTCGATGCAGGCCAGCAAGCCCCAGAGCATAAGTGAGTCTTCCCCCTGCAGCGCCTCGACGACCTGCCCGTATTGCGGTGTCGGGTGTGGCGTATCGCTTGAGCTGGAAACCCGGGCGCAGGAGGGCGGTGAGCTCAAGCGCAGGATCACCGCCGTCAGCGGCGACAACGACCATCCGGCCAATTACGGGCGTCTGTGCGTCAAGGGGTCTGCGCTTGCCGAGACACTGTCATCCAGCGGCCGCCTGACGCAGCCTCAGATACGCGACGCCGCAGGCGTGCTGCGAGAGGTGAGCTGGGATACGGCGCTGGATCTGATCGCCGCTCGCTTCGGTGAGCTGCGCAGCACCCATGGTGGGGACAGCATCGCCGCCTATCTGTCGGGGCAGCTGTTGACCGAGGACTATTACCTCGCCAACAAGCTGTTCAAGGGCTTCATCGGTACGCCGCACCTGGATACCAATTCGCGGCTGTGCATGGCCTCGGCGGTCGTGGCGCACAAGCGTGCCTTCGGGGCAGACGCCGTGCCTTGCAGCTACGAGGATCTCGAGCGTGCCGAGCTGGTGGTGCTGGTCGGCAGCAATCTGGCCTGGAATCACCCGGTGCTGTTCCAGCGCCTCAAGCAGGCGCGTATCGACAATCCGCTGCTGCGTATCGTGGTGATCGACCCGCGCCTGACCGACAGCTGCGAGATCGCGGACCTGTATCTGGGCATTCGCCCCGGCAGCGATGCGCGCCTCTTCAATGGCCTGCTGGCCTATATGGCCGAGCGCGGACGCACCGATCGCCTCTATCTGGAGGCCCACACCCAGGGTTTCGATGCGGCACTCAAGCAGTCGAAGTGTGACGACTGCTCGCTTTCCGCGATTGCGCGGGATTGTGATATCGATGTGGAGCGTCTCGAGACCTTCTATTACTGGTTCGCCACCCAGTTGCACGTGGTGACGCTGTTCTCCCAGGGCGTGAATCAATCGACCAGTGGTACCGACAAGGGCAATGCGATCATCAATTGCCATCTGGCAGGCGGCAAGATCGGGCTGCCGGGCGCGGGGCCGTTCTCCATCACCGGGCAGCCCAATGCGATGGGCGGCCGCGAAGTCGGTGGCCTGGCGAACCAGCTGGCGGCACATATGGATTACGACACGCCGGGCGCGCGGGCGCTGGTCAGCGAGTTCTGGCAGGCGCCGAATCTGCCTGAGGGGCCTGGTCACAAGGCGGTTGAGCTCTTCGCGGCGCTGGGGCGTGGCGAGATCAAGGCGCTGTGGATCATGGCGACCAACCCGGCGGTGAGCCTGCCGGATAGCGCACGAGTGCGTGCGGCGCTGGCGGCCTGCCCGATGGTGATCGTCTCCGAATGCATGGCGGACAGTGACACCCTGGCGTACGCCGATGTGGTGCTGCCGGCCAGCAGCTGGAGCGAGAAGGATGGCACCGTCACCAACTCCGAGCGCTGCATCTCGCGCCAGCGTGGCCTGCTAACTCCGCCGGGCGAGGCGCGTCATGACTGGTGGCAGCTGGCGGAGGTCGGCAAGCGCATGGGCTTTCAGGAGGCTTTCGACTACTCGGGGCCCCACGCGATCTTTCGTGAGCACGCCCGCCTCTCGGGGTTTCGCAATTCTGCGCCGCGTCTCAAGGCCGGTCGCAAGCCATCGGCGACTTCCTCGGTCAAGCGGCTGTTCAACATCGCGCCGCTGGCGGAGCTGGATCGCGCGGGTTACGACGCGCTCAAGCCGATCCAGTGGCCGGTACGCCGCGGGGACAAGGGCGAGCTGATCGGCACGCCGCGCCTGTTCGAGGATGCCACCTTCAACACCCCCAATGGGCGCGCCCGCCTGGTGCCCGTGGTACCGCAATTGCCGCAACAGGCGCTGAGCGATGCGGCGCCGCTGCGCCTCAATACCGGGCGTATCCGTGATCAGTGGCACACCATGACGCGCACCGCGCGCAGTGCTCGCCTGATGAATCATCGTGCCGAGCCTTTCGTGGAGCTTCATCCGCAGGATGCGGCGGCTCGTGATTTGCAGGATGGCGGTCTCGCGCAGCTCAAGGGGCGTGATGAGCAGGGCGGGCTGCGTGGAGATTATCGGGCTCGCGTCCGCATCAGCAGTGGTCAGCGTCGCGGGGAGGTATTCATTCCGATGCACTGGAGCGACCACTTCGCGAGTCACGCTCGGGCCGGTGCGCTGCTGGCGGGTCTCGTCGATCCCTTCTCCGGACAGCCGGAATCCAAGCATGGCGCGGTCGAGGTCGAGTCATTGCCGTGCGAGTGGCAGGCCACCTTGTTGATCGCCCCCTCCATTCTGGCCGGGCGTGAGGATCTGGCAGATGCCGTGGCCCAGCTCGACGGGCGCTACTGGGCGCGTATTCCGCAATCGGCATTGGTGCGCTACCAGCTGGCAGGTCAGGGGCAGCCGGATTGGCAGCATTGGTGCGAAAGCCATCTGGGTGTCCCGGCGGGACTCTGGGCACAGGACGCCGCCCAGGGTGGCATCAGCGCAGCGGGCTTTCGTGATGGGCGTCTTGTCTGGTGGCTGAAGGTGATGCCGGGTGACGCACACCTCGATCGCCAGCCCAATATCGCCTGGCTGGGCGAGTGCTTCGCATCAGAGCAGCTCTCCGCGCATGAGCGGCGCAGCCTGCTGGCCGGCCGTCTCTCCGGGCAGGCGGATGTCGGGGCGATGGTCTGCGCCTGTCATCAGGTCGGCGAACTGACCATTCGTCAGGCCATCCAGTCCGGTGACGGTTCCGTGGAAGCCCTGGGCGCGCGACTGGCCTGCGGTACTCGCTGTGGTTCCTGCCTGCCTGAACTCAAACGTCTTGTGGAAGAGGAGCGATCCGATGAGCGGACTGATTCGTTGGAAATGGCGTGACCTGATGTCGGTATCCAGCAGTGCAGAGTCTCTCGGGATTCTCATGTCGCGGCTGACCGATGGCCTGATGTCGCGGCGCGAGTGGAGTGGCGAGAATCGGCATGTGCCAGCGCGCAGCGATGCCAACGGGATTTCTCCCGCCTGGGAGGCGTTTCTTCCGGGCCAGGTCGCGCTGGTGGGCGCGGGGCCGGGGGATCCGGACCTGATGACGCTCAAGGCTTGGCGAATGCTGAATGCTGCGGATGCGGTGGTCTATGACCGACTGGTCGGCGATGAGATTCTCGCTCAGCTACCGGTTCACTGTGAGCGCTATTACGTCGGCAAGGCCTGCGGCAATCATAGTGTGCCGCAGGATGAGATCGGTGCGCTGATGGTTCGCCTGGCGGGGGAAGGCATGCGGGTCGTGCGTCTCAAGGGCGGTGACCCCGGTGTCTTTGGCCGCATGGGGGAAGAGCTCGCGGCCCTCGATGATGCCGCCATCACGCGTCATATCGTGCCGGGCATCACCGCGGCTTCCGGTGCGGCCGCTGCCCTGGGGATGCCATTGACGGACAGGGCGCATGCACAGCGTCTGCGTTTCGTGACCGCTCAGCTCTGCAGCAAGAGTGAGCAGCCTGAATGGCAGCAGCTGGCGCGTCGCGATGAAACGCTTCTCTTCTATATGGGGCTCAATCGTCTTGAGGTGATCTGCGATGAGCTGCAGCGTCATGGACTGCCGGCGGACTGGCCGATGATGCTGGTCGCCAATGCCAGCCTTCCCGAGCAGCAGACTCTGCACGGCTCGCTCGGCAATATGGTGAGTCGTCTGGCCGAGCATCCATTGCCGACACCGTGCCTGATCATCGTGGGCAGTGTCTGCCAGATGGCGGCGGGGAGAGAAAGTGCATTGGCCGATGCCGTCGCGCATGCAGCGGCTCACATGTCTTGCAGGGAAGTTTTTGAAGAAGCGTGTTGAGAGGGGGGAGGTGCGCTTGATGGAGTGGTACTGAAAGCGCCGGTAAATGAAGTGGCTGTATAGAGAGCTCTTCATGTGGTGTTCTTCGAGATGTCGTCCTGATGGCGCTAGAGAAACGCATGGGCCCGCTTTGCACTCTTTTGGACATTGCTGCCAAAAAGCCCTTGCCCTCACGGCGGTTCGTGCGTAAAGTACGCATCCGCTGCCGGGGACGCATGGCGTTACCAGCGGTGA